>DASUSN010000124.1:0-94891 GCA_036375075.1 Thermoanaerobaculia bacterium
GGCATGTGTTTCGCGCCCCGCCCGCCCAGGTCCCTCGCTCGACGCTCGGGATGACAGCCTTCCCTCCGACCAGCCCAACGATAAGATGCTCGCCGGTGATCCGCCGCCTTGCCGTCGTCGCTTCGCACGTGATCCAGTATCAGGATCCGTTCTTCCGCCGGCTTGCTGCCGAGCCGGGGATCGACCTCACGGTGTTCTATTGCTCGCGGGCGGGGGCGGAGGTGTACCACGACGCGGACATGCAGACGTCGCTGCGGTGGGACATCGAGCTGCTGCAGGGGTACCGGCACGTGTTCCTGCGCAATTTCGGGCGCGGCGACGGCTACACGCGGCTGATCAACCCCGGCGTGATTCCGGCCATCGTCCGCGGCAACTTCGACGCGGTCCTCTTCTTCCTCGGCTGGGGCACGATCACGTCTCTTCTCGGCATCGCCGCGTGCCGCATCAGCGGCACGCCGTTTTTCCTCTACGGCGACAGCAGCTTCCCGCCGGCCGAGGATTCGTGGCGCGCGAAAGTGCGGGCGGGGTTCATCCGCGGCGTGTTCGCGCTGGCGAGCGGCTTCATGGTCTCGGGAACGCTGAACGCCGAGTATTACCGGCACTACGGCGGCGATCCGCGGCGGTTCTTTCTCCTGCCGTGGGCCATCGACAACGAGCGCTTCGCCGGCGCCGCCCGGTTCGCACCCGGAGAGCGCGACGCGATGCGCGCGCGGTTCGGGATCGCGCCGGAACAGGTGGCGTTCGTGTTCTCCGCGAAGCTCGTCGCGCGCAAGGACCCGATGACGCTGCTGCGCGCGGTGGCGCGGATGGCGCATCGCGATCGAGCCGTGGTGGTCTTCCTGGGACACGGCGAGCTGCGGGAGCAGTTGGAGGCGTTCGCGCGCGAGCATCGCCTGCACGTCCAGTTCGCCGGCTTCGTCAATCAGGCCGACCTGCCGAAGCATTACGCGATGGGCGACGTCTTCGTGCTGCCGTCGACGTACGAGCCCCGCGGCGCGGTGATCAACGAGGCCATGGCCTGCGGACTGCCGGTGGTGGTGACGGACCGCTGCGGCTCGCTGGGCGACATCGTGCAGGAGAACGACAACGCGCTCGTCTATCCGGCGGGCGATGACGGCGCGCTGGCCGCGCACCTGGACCGGCTCATGGACGACGATCTGCGCGCGCGCATGGGGCAACGCTCGCGGGAGATCATCGCCACGTGGGATTACGCCCGAGGCGTGGAAGGGGTGAAGGAGGCGCTGGGATGATGACCATCGCCATTCCGACGTACAACCGCGGGGCGATCCTCGTCCGCACACTGGAGTCGCTCCTGTCGATGCGTACGAGCGTGGACGAGATCCTCGTCGTCGACCAGACTCGCGAGCACCCGCCGGCCGTCGAGGCGCGGCTGCGGGAATGGGAGGCGGCAGGCAAGGTGCGGGTGGTGCGGCTGGGCGTGCCGTCGATCCCGCACGCGATGAACGTCGCCCTGGACGAGGCGCGGCACGAGCGCCTGCTGTTCCTCGACGACGACTCCGCCCCGACGCCCGAGGGGATCGAGGCGCACGGGCGGACGCTCGAGGAGCCGGGCGTGTGGGCCGTGGTCGGACAGGTGCTGCAGCCGGGCGAAGAGCCTGAGCACTTCGAGGAGGCGGTGCTCCGCCGAGGAATGCTGCGCGACCTCGAATTCCGGTTCAACCACGACACCGCGTGCGACGTGCAGAACGTGATCGCCTGCAACCTGTCTGTCATCCGCAGCCTGGCGCTGTCGATCGGCGGCTTCGACGAGAACTACGTCGCCGTGGCCTACCGCTTCGAGACCGACTTCGCGCTGCGGGTCGTGGGGGCCGGCGGGCGCGTGCGCTTCCAGCCCGCCGCGTCGGCGCGCCATCTCAAGATTCCGACGGGCGGCGTCCGGGCGTACGGGGACCACCGCACGAGCGCGTCGCCCGCGCATTCGGTCGGGGACTACTACTTCGCGCGCCGGCACGCGCCGCGGTTCGGCCGCTACGTCCTCCAGCGCCTGCGCCGGAACGTGGTCACGCGGTTCCACCTCACGCATCCGTGGACCATTCCCGCCAAGCTCATCGGCGAGACGCGCGGCCTGCTCCTCGCGCTCCGGCTGCACCGGAAGGGACGCGCTCCGGGCGTTGTTGCGCCGGGAGCACCATCATGATCCTCCTGCTCTTCGGAGCCGTCCTGCTCATCTCCATGGCCGTCGCCTTCACCAACTGGCGGCACGGCTGGATCGCCGCCGTGATCTGCGGGATCCTGCAGGACCCGGTGCGCAAGCTGACGCCGGGCACGCCGGCCGCGCTGACCATGAGCGTCGTGGCCGTGTACGCGGTGATCCTCTTCGCCGCGATCGCGTCGCTGCAGCGGAACCGCGTCGACTTCTCGAAGCGCTTCCCGAACCTCTACTCGACCGTCACGTTGTTCCTGGTGATGCTCGTGTTCGCCGCGTTCAACGGCCTGGCGACGTTCGGCCTCGAAGCGTGGCAGGTGCCGGCGCTGAGCCTCTTCATCTACATGCTGCCGATCCCGGCCATTCTCCTCGGCTACGCATGGCTGCAGCGCGAGGATCAGCTCGTCCGCTTCTTCGTCTTCTTCGCGATCATCACCTCGATCGCGATGGCCGGCACGGTGCTCGAGTACCTGCGGTTCGAGTCCGCCGCGCTGGGCGTGGTGGCGATGCCGGGCGGCTACGTGCGGCACCTGCCGGGCATCCAGATCCGCGTGCTGTCCGGCATCTACCGCGCGCCCGACATCATGGGCTGGCACGCGGCGACCCTCACGTCGGTCGCGATCATCCTGGCGGTCCGCGCCCGCGTGTTCGCCCGCGCCTGGCCGTGGGTGCTCGTCGCGGCGTGGGGCTTTCTGAACTGCATGATCAGCGGACGCCGCAAGGCCGTGTACATGGTGGCGGTGTTCGGCCTGGCCTTCATCTGGCGGTACGCGCGGCGCCTGACGACCACGCAGATCGCGCTGGTCCTCACCGTCGGCCTGGCGCTCGGCTTCGTGGTGAACCAGATCTCCTCGCGCGAGGAGTCGCAGGTCTACGCGCAGGGCGCGGCGACGACCACGGAAGAAGTGCTGAAACGTCTCGAGGGAGGCGTGATCGACACGCTGGAGCAGAACTCCCTGCTCGGATCGGGACTCGGCTCCGCAACGCAGGGCATCCGCCACGTCTCCGGCCGCGAGTCGGACTTCGGCTGGCAGGAAGGCGGGCTGGGCAAGCTCGCGGCGGAGCTCGGGCTCCCCGGCCTGATCGTGGCCGCGCTGCTCGCGTGGGCGATGTTGCGGATGATGATGCGCATCACCGCGGTCGGAGACATCCCGGGGACGTCGCAGGTCGTCCGCGTGGGGCTGTTCGCCCTCGTCGTGGCGAACATCGGGAACTTCCTCACGTCCGCGCAGGCGTATTCGGATCCCGTGCTGACGCTGATGACGGCGTTCCTCGTCGGCTGCCTGTTCGCCACGGCGGCGCTGGATGAGCGATTGCCTGCCGCGGAAACTTCCGCCGCACCCGCCACGCTCGCACCGCAACGCGCGTGAAGATCCTCCACGTCGTTCCGACCTACTTCCCGGCGCGGCGATACGGCGGACCGATCGTGGCCGTCCACGGCCTGTGTAAAGCGCTCGTCGCACGCGGGCACGAAGTCCACGTCTTCACGACGAACGTCGACGGCGATGCGACGCTCGACGTCCCGGTGGGTCGCGCGGTGGATGTGGACGGCGTTGCCGTCCGCTATTTTCCGTCGCCGTTTCCGCGCCTCTACTGGTCGCCGGAGATGCGGCATGCGTTGCGCGACGTGCGCGAGTACGACGTCGTCCACATCCATGCCGTGTATCTGTGGCCCGGCGTGGCTGCCGCCCGCGCCGCGCGCGCGGCGGGGATCCCATACGTGATCTCGCCCCGCGGGATGCTCGTGCCGGAGCTGATCCGGCAGAAGAGCCGGGCCATGAAGACGCTCTGGCTGCAGCTCCTGGAGCGGCGCGGATTCGCCCGCGCGTCGGCGATTCACTTCACGTCGCAGCTCGAATGGGAGGACGCGAAGCGGGTCGGGATTCCGCTGCCGTCGCCTCTCGTGATCCCGAACGGGGTGGACATCCCTCCGCGCCCCGACGTGCCCCGCGCCGACCGCACCCTCCTCTTCCTCGGACGCGTGAACTGGAAGAAGGGGCTGGAGCGGGTCATCTCCGCGCTGCCCTCGCTGGGCGCACGGCTGATCGTCGCGGGGAACGACGAGGAGGATCTCACGCCGCGGCTGCGCGAGCTCGCCGAATCCGTCGGCGCCGACGTGGAGTTCCCCGGCCCCGTGTACGGCCCGGCGAAGGACGAGCTCCTCGCCCGCGCGACGCTGTTCGTGCTGATGTCGGACTCGGAGAACTTCGGCAACGCCGTGCTCGAGGCGCTGGCGATGGAGACGCCGGCTGTGCTTTCATCCGGCGTGGGTCTGGCGGAGGAAGTGGTTCGCGCGGGTGCGGGCGTCGTCGGTCTGGACGCCGTGCCTGCGCTGCTCGAAGACGCGGCCGCGCGTGCAGAAATGGGGCGCCGCGGCCGCGCGCTCGTGGAATCGCGCTTCGCCTGGCCGATCGTCGCGGAACGGATGGAGGAGGCGTATTGCTCGATCAAGTCACGCCGGTGATCCTCACCCGCGACGAGGAGCCGAACCTCGCCCGCACCCTCGGGCAGCTCGCGTGGGCGCGTGACGTGGTGGTCGTCGACAGCTTCTCGACGGATCGGACACCGGAGATCGCGCAGAGCTTCCCGAACGTGCGTCTGTTCCAGCGCGCCTTCGACGATCACGCGACCCAGTGGACGTTCGGGCAGCAGCAGGTGCGCACGCCCTGGTTCCTCGCCCTGGACGCCGACTACTTCGTGCCCGCCGCGTTCGCGAACGAGCTGGCGTCGCTCGATCCGGGCAGCGTCCGCGGCTATCGGGCGTCGTTCCGCTATGCCGTGGGCGGCAAGCCGCTGCGCGCGTCGCTCTATCCGCCGCGCATCGTCCTCGCCGTGAAGGCGCACGCGACGTTCTGGCAGGACGGCCACACCCAGCGCATCAGCGTCGACGGCGACGTCGGCGAGCTCCGCGAGCCGATCGTCCACGACGACCGCAAGGACTTCCGCTCCTTCGTCGCGCGCCAGAAGCGGTACATGGCCGCGGAGGCCGAGAAGCTCCGCCTGCGCGACCCGCTCTCCCTCGGCCTGGCCGGGCGCGTCCGCAAACTGATCTTCGTCGCGCCGCCCGCGGTCGTCGTACACGCGCTCTTCGTGAAGGGCCTCATCCTCGACGGCCTCCCCGGCCTGCGCTACGCGTGGGAGCGCTTCGTGGCGGAGCTGATCCTTTCGCGGGAGCTGATGCGGCGGCGGTGATCGGAGTTCCTCGGAGTTCCTCGGTTCCTCGGAGTTCCTCGGTTCCTCGGTTCCTCGGAGTTCCTCGGAGGGAGGGGAGGGAAGCGTTGCTGAACCCCTCCGAGGAACTCCGAGGAACCCGAGGAACCGAGGAACCGAATCTGCGCTGCGGCCGTTACCGGGTCTTCAGTTTCGAGTACAGCGTCGAGGGGCTGATCCGCAGCAGACGCGCGGCCTTGCGCACGTTGCCGTCCGTCGCCTTCACCGCGGCGGTGATGTACGACTCGACGACGTCGTCGAGCGGCCGGATCTCCCATTCGGCCGACGGTTCGCCGGCGCTCGCGGACGGAAGAGCCGCGGGCGCTCGCTCGATCACCAGGTCCTCGCTGAAGATCTCGTCGCCGCGCATGGTGATCATCGCGCGCTCGAGGACGTTGCGCAGCTCGCGCACGTTGCCCGGCCAGGGATAGGCGGCCAGCTTCTTCAGCGCCGTCGGGCTGACGTTCGGCAGGGGCCGCCCCATGTCTTTGGCCAGGGGACGGACGATCTCCTGGACGAGGATCGGCAGGTCCTCCATCCGCTCGCGCAGCGGCGGCATGCGCAGGCGCACCACGTTCAGCCGGTAATACAGGTCCGCGCGGAAGCGGCCCGCGGTGACCTCGGCGCCGAGGTCCCGGTTCGTCGCGGCGAGAAGCCGGAAGTCCGCGCGCAGGTCGCGGATCCCGCCCACGCGCCGGAACCGTTTCTCCTCCAACGCCTTCAGCAGCCGGGCCTGGACCGTCGGCTCCATCTCCCCGATCTCATCGAGAAACAACGTTCCCTCGCCGGCGATCTCGAACAGGCCCGGCTTGGTGTTGGTCGCGTTCGTGAACGCGCCGCGCTCGTGGCCGAAGAGCTCCGACTCCAGCAGCTCCTTCGACAGGCCGGCGCAGTTCAGATCGACGAAGGGCGCACGGGAGCGCGACGAACGATGGTGGATCAGACGGGCCAGCACGCCCTTGCCCGTGCCCGATTCCCCTTCGATCAGCACCGGTGACGGCGCCTGGGCGACGCGGCCGAGAATCTCGTTCAGGTGCGTCACCGCGGGAGAGATCCCGGGCAGGCGCTCCATGTTGCCCTCCGCGCGGCGCAGGGCGACCACTTCCCGCCGCGTGGCCAGCATCCGCCGCACCTGCTCCAGGGTCGCGGAGAGCGTGCCGTAGTCGAACGGTTTCTGCAGGAACGTCTCCGCGCCGAGCTTCATCGACTCGATCACCGCCTCGTGGGTCCCCTGCCCGGACATCATGATCACCGCCGCCGCCTCGGAGTACATCTTCAGCTGATGCAGCAGCTCGATGCCGGTGGTGTCGGGCAGATGCACGTCGAGCAGGACGACGTCGGGAGAGAACTCCGCGAAGGTGGTGATCGCCGTCCGGCCGGCCGCGGCGGAGCGGACGTCCCAGTCGTCCTCCAGCAGCGCGCCGAGGCCGGCGACGATCGCCGGGTCGTCATCGACGATCAGGATGCGGTTGCGAACGGGAGTCATATTGCCGGCGATCGTACACGTGTTCGATATCCGGACACATCACTCCATTCGACCGCACGCGCTAACTGTATTTACTTCCAGCGGTTAACTCAATTCCGGACAGTGGTCCCGTCTTTGGACTAGGGCAGAGCAAGTCCAAAACGGAGAAACCCAATGCTGGTAGCCGCTGCAGTCCTCACCTTGAGTGTGAGTATCGAGATCGATATCGCCGCGCTGTTCCGGCGGCAGCAGAAGCCCCGCGATCCCCAGGTCACCTGTGGGATCAAAGTCATCGGGTATCACATCGCCGGAAGGCCTGGCCAGAAGTTCGGCTATGCCGGCGAGACCTTCACCATCCCGCGCGAGGGGTTCATCGAGGTCATCTCTCTCCCGCGCGTCAAGCACTACACCGTAGACGGAAGGAAGCTCCCGCTCGACGACGGCGTCAGCGCCCTCGACGGCTTCAGCTTCCGCTGGATCACATTGCCGGCGTCGCCGGTCGAAGGAGGAATCGAAAATGAGTGAGCTCGTCGTCCGAACCGTCCAGGATCTCCGCGCGGGGCGCACCAGTTGGAGGGTGCTCGTCGTCCTGAATGTTCCCGCGTTCGCCATCGGCGTCGCTGCCGGACTGGTGCAGGTGGGGTGATGGCCATGCAGGAGCACCGTTTGACGCTGGTCGCCCGCGACAACCACAAGCCGGACATGGACTGGAACTACCGGTCCGCCGACCGGAGCGCGCTGGTCGCCTTCACGCAGTCCACCGCCGCGCTCCGCTTCGCCGTGAGCGCGGGGACGGAGATGGGATTCGACATCGGCCGGCTGATCGTCGACCGCGCCGGCACCGCGGACGAATTCCTCGACCTGCTCGCCGAGCTGCCCGCGGAGTACATCGGCGACGTGCTGTTCATCCGCGACGACGGCGGGGGCGTGCTGAGCGCGACCGGCCGCGGCGGAGACCGCGTCGTCTACTCGCTCACCGTCCACGACGTCCGTTTCTATCTCGAAGCCCAGAACCTCGTGACCGGCCGGGTGTCGGTGGAGATGACCGCATGAGCGCCGCCCGCCCGCTGCTGATCTGTCCCCGTTGCGCCGCCGGATACGACGAGGAGTACATCGAGCACTGCGAATGCGACGTCTGCCTCCAGCCGGGGATCTGCCCCACCTGCTGGGCCTGCGCCTGCGAGCGGGGAATCGGGGACCGGCCCCGATTCCCCTGGGCGGCGGGTCACGCCACGGCGGTGGCTTTCGAGATCGCCTCCAGCAGCACCTCGAGCGCGTAGGGCTTCATCAGCGAGACGATGCCGTCCGGCTGATCCGAGTGGCCGATCTCGACGTGCCCCGTGGACAGGACCACCGGCAGGTCCCTCTGGTCGGCCCGCAGCAGCGGGACCAGGTCCACGCCGCTGCCATCCGGCAGGTTCACGTCGATGATCGCCACCTGCGGCCGGACGCGCCTCGCGGCCTCCCGCGCGTCGCCCGCCAGCCGCACCCACGTCGTCTCGTATCCCTCCGACCGCAACAGCTCCGTCAGACCGGCGCCGGCGGACAGGTCGTCTTCCACGAGCAGGATGTGCCGCACCGGCGGATTCACCGCCGCCGCCGCGGGCTCCTCCTCCGGCGCGTCCTCGAGCACCGCCGGCACGTAGGCGTGGAACGCCGACCCGCCCGCCGGCAGGTTCTCCGCCGTCAGCGCGCCGCCCTGCCTCTCCATGAGCCGGCGCGCGATCGCCAGGCCCAGGCCCGTGCCGTTGCGCTTCGTCGTGAAGAGCGGCTCGAAAATGCGATCGAGCATCCCGGCGCTGATGCCCGGCCCGTCGTCGTACACCGAGATCCGCACCATCCCCCCTTCGGCACACGACACGTTCACCTGGATGGCGCCCTTCACGCCGATCGCGTCGCGTGCGTTGAACACGAGGTTGGTGACCACCTGCTCCAGATGCTGGCAGTCGCCGCGGACGAGGGCCACTCCTGTCTCGATGGCGCTGTCGAGCGCGATCGACGCCGGGAGCGACGCCGCGAGGTCGTCGAGAAACGTCGGCAGCCACGTGCGCACGTGGATCGTCGAGAGCTGCGGCGCCTGCGGATTGGCGAATCGGAGGATCTCCTGCGCCGCGCGCTTGCCGCGCCCGATGGCGCGGGTGATGTGGCTGAGCGACTCCGGGACGCGAGGACCGGACGGGTTCCGTCCGATGACCTCCACGAACGGCTGGATGCCCATGAGCACGTTGTTGAATTCGTGAGCCAGCGACGCGGCCACCTGCCCGAGGCTGCTCATCCGCTTCGCTTCCTCGAGCTTGCGGGCGATGCTGCGGCTCTCCGTCACGTCGCGAGCCATGCCCATGGTGCCCGCCGGGAGGCCGTCGATGTAGCGGGGCTGGGAGGACACTTCCAGCGTCACGACCGCGCCCGAGCGCGCGGGCAGCTCGTACTCGCGGATCGGTCCCCCCTCGCCGTCCCCGGCCGCGCGAGGCGAAGACGGCGTGCGGAACAGCTCCGCGAACGGGCGTCCGATCCACTCCTCGACGCGGTAGCCCGTGCTGCGCTCGAAACTGCGGCTCAGCGACAGGATCCGTCCCTCGGCGTCCAGCGTGTAGAGGATCTCGCTGACCCCTTCGACGAGCTCGCGGTAGCGCCGCTCCGAGGCTTCCAGCGCCTGCTGCGCGCTCGCCTCGATGGCCGCCCGCTGGCGCTCCGCGTTCCGCAGCGACGTCACATCCAGCATCGCGCCGATCACGCGCTGCTCCCCGTCCCGCGCCTTCGCCGTGTGGCCGCGGTCGAGGATGATCCGGTACGAGCCGTCGTCCTGCTGCAGGCGGTATTCGAGCCACCAGATCGGCAGGTCTTCGTGGGAGAGGTCTTCGATCACCTCCCAGGCCTTGTGCCGGTCCTCGGGATGAATGCGCCACAGCCAGGTCTCGAAGAACTCGTCCGGATCCGTGGCCGGGCCGATCAGCTCCTTGCACACGTGGTTCGTCCAGAGCTCGTTCCGCGAGGGGACCCATTCCCAGATCGCCTCGTGCGTGCCCGACGCGAGCAGCTGCAGGCGTGCCTCGCGTACCTGCAACTCCTCTTCCGCGCGCACGCGGTCCGTGATGTCCCGGGCGATGACCTGCACCGCGTCGCGGTTGTCGTAGCGGAGCGGCAGCGCCGCCACCTCCACGTCCACCAGCGAGCCGTCCATCCGCCGGTACTTCATGCGCACATACGGGACGCTCTCCCCGGCGCTGAGACGGGCCAGCCGCTCCTCCACCACGGGGTGATACGCCGGATCGACGATCGACCGCACCGCGCGGCCGACGATCTGCCGCTCGTTCCGCGCGCCCAGCAGCTCGACGAAGGCCTTGTTCACGTAGACGAACTCACCGCCGGCGTGGACCCCGATGCAGTCCGGCGAGAGCGCGACCATGCGCCGGAAGTTCTCGCGGCTTTCCTTCCACGCGGCCTCGGCCTCGCGCTCGCGGGTGATGTCGATCATCACGCCGAACAGCTCGATCGGCGCTCCCTCGACGCTGTAGACGTTGATGTAGTCGCGGATCCAGACGGTGCGGCCGTCGGCCGCGATCATCCGGTACACGAGCTCGTGGTTCCGGCAGGCCAGCGTCTCGTTGTGGCAGAGCCGGACGATGTGCCGGTCTTCCGGATGGAGATGCTGGCTCCAGAAATGGGGCTCGTCGATCCACCGGCTCGCCGGATATCCGAGGATCTTCTCGGCGGCCGGATTGATGTACTTGAACCGGAACGTATGGGCGTCGGCGGACCAGGCGATCGCGGGAAGCGCGTCCAGCAGTCGCGCATGGCGATCGCCCGGCCCGAGCGGCCGGGAAGAGCTCATATTCATGTTGTGGTACCTCTGGACCGGTTCGCATTATCGCACAGTTTCTGATGGAGTTCGCTCAGTCCTTCTGGAATGCTGGATGGAACATAGAGGTTTCTGACCACGCGGGCTCGCATTCCGGGGCCTTGGGTCAGGAGGAGAGAGATGCCGTACGTAGCTTTGGAATGGGACCATCGGATCGGACGTCCGTTCATGCAGTGGCTCGTGGTGAAGTGCGCCAGCGTCGGCCAGAAATTCGGCGGCCCGCAGGCGCTGCCGCCGCGGCACGACGTGGCCTACTTCGTCGAGCCCGACACGGCGGAGCGCGACGCGAAAGCCTTCGCCGCGTACAAGACCACGCTCGAGGAAGGAGCCGCCAACGCCTCGGACCTCGGCACCGCCGCGGCGTACAGCAACCGCCACGCGGCGTTCGAGTGGGACCACAACATCTTCCGGCCCCAGGTCCAGTGGGCCGTGCTGGAGTGGAACGGAGAGAATCCCACCGGCGAGAGCTTCCGCAAGGACGTCGCCTACTTCCTCGATCCCGCCACGGCGGAAGCGGACGCGAAAGCCTTCCGCGTCCTGCGCGACGACCTGATGGCACGCGGCGGCGAGCACGCCGCGTGACGTCGTCGATGCCACAACCGGAGCCGCTCCCGTGGAGCGGCGTCCTCCTTTGAGACCAGCATAGAGCGTGGCTCCCTCGTGCGGGGAGCCGCATCGCTCACGGCGACAGACGCGGCCCGGATTTCGGGCCGCATGTATTTTTCCGCCGCTGTCGCGGACTCCCTTCACGAAGCTCATGAATGAGCTCGGAATGAAGGAGAGAAGGTCATGAAGAGAATCGTCGTTCTGGCAGTAGCAGCATTCCTCATGGTCACCACCGCGGCGGCCGCGGATACGAGCTCGGGGACGCTCACGGTCACCGGCACGGTGGCGAGCTCGATCAACCTCACCATCGAATCGGCCGGCGGCACGACCAGCGGCACCGGCACGGCCTCGGTCACCTCGGCCCTCGGCAGCATCAGCAAGTACGGCTCGGCCCCGGCCGGCTTCACCCTCGCGCGCGGCGCGTCCAACTGGACGCTCTCCTCCACCATCGGCGTCAAGGTGGACAAGGCGAACCTCACCAGCACGGACTACACCCTCACGGCGCAGCTCGGGTCCGCGCCGGCCAGCGGCATCACCTGGAAGCTGAACGGCTCCACCCTCAGCGACGCCTCGGCCACCACTCTGACGTCCACCGGCACCTACGGCTCGACCGGCTCCTACTCGTGGGACGTCGTCGTGGCCGATAGCGCCGCCGCCGCGGCCATCGACAACGCCATCGACTTCACCGCGACTTCCAACTGACATCCGCCCCGCCAGGACGAGGCCTCGATGCGCATCCGTACCGTCATCGCCGCCGGAGCGGCCCTGCTCCTCTCCGGCTTCCTCCGTCCCGATCCCGCCTTCGGAGGAGACCGCCGCCGCGTGCTGGCGGTCTCCGCCCCATCCTCCGGCCTGGAGCTCACGTTCGTGAGCGCACCGGACGGGGTCGTGGACGCGGGCACGATCCAGTGGAGGGGCGGTTCGCGCAAGGCCACGGTCACCACGCGCACGGTGCGGCTGCGGATCGGGCAGCCGGCGCCGGAGCCGCGCGGGACGGCGACGGTGCGGGCTTTCCTCGAGACGGCCGACGCGCGCTGCACGGTGCGCGTCGACGGTGTCGTGCTGACCAGCGTGCCGCGCGTCATCCAGCGGCACGCGCCGGTCGGCCTCGCGGTCCCGCATCGCATCGAGATCGAAGTCCCGGTTCACGCCGCCGACGGGCCGCTGCTGGCGTCCATCGGCTGGGAGGTCTCCTCGGAATGAACATCATGCGCACGCTCCTGCTCTGCAGCCTGCTCCTGGGATCCGCCGCGGCGCTCGCGGCCGAAGACGGCACGCTCTCGCTCAGTCCCGCGGTGGTCCTTCTGCGCGGCGACTACGGCCAGAGCGCCTCGCAGACCCTGACGTTCGTGAACGGCACGTCGCGGGCGTTCTCGTTCGACCTGGTCGCGCAGGATGTCGTGGTCCGCGACGGGAAACGGACCTTCGTCGACGCGGGCACGCTGCCGGGCAGCATCGCGGCGACGGCGGTCTTCTCCAACAGGCACGTCGACGTCGCCCCGGGCGGCACGGCCGCCGTGCAGATGACCGTGACGCTGCCGCCGGGAACGCCGCAGCGGGCCCTCGTGGCGATGTTCCGCGGCACGAACAAGGTGATGAGCGGGAACGTGCCGATGACCGCGTCGCTCGGCACGCTGCTGACGTTCACGGTCTCGGACGACGTCCGGCTCGCCACGGCGCCGGTGGTGGTGCGGCCGCAGACGGCGGCGACGAACCTCGGCTTCACGCAGTCGTGCACGAACGCGGGCAGCGAGCCGCTGGTGGCCCGGGGCGTGATGGCGGTGCTCGACGCAAAGGGAACGCTGGTCGGCAAGTCGGCGCTCGCGCCGCAGCGCCTGATCCCCGGCGAGTCGGCAATGCTCGGCGCCGAATATCCGGGCGAGCTCGATCCGGGCAGGTACCGGGTCTTCGTCACTTACGAGTTCGAAGGACGCACGGCCAGCCACACGGCCGACGTGGAGATCCGGTGAGAGCCGCCGCGACGGTCCTGTCGCTGCTGGTTGCGCTGCTGGTTGCGCTGCTGGCGCGCGCGGACGACCCTCGCGCACTGTCGCTCCTCGTCAGCGAGACCCAGACGGTGCCGATGCTGGGCGTGACCGCGGCCTGGGCGATCGACGCCACGATCGTGGAGGCCGCCGCCCAACACGACGGCGTGGTGCTGTCCGCACGCGCTCCGGGCGCGACCAAAGTCATCGTGATCAGCGTGACCGGGCAGCACCTGTACGACGTGACGGTCTCCCCGCGCGTGCCATCGGGCGCCGGCGTCCCGCGGCCGCGCACGAACGGGGGAACGGCCGAGGTGCGGTATTCGAGCGCGATGCGCGAGGTGCAGAACAGCGTCGCGCTCCGTCGCGAGGACCCGCGCGGACGGACGGAGGTCGAGGTGCGGACGATCCATCAGACGGGCGCGCGGCAGGCCGACCGCGCGCAGACCAGCGTCGCCTCCGCGTCCGTGCGGCTCTTCCGCCGCAGCCGCGAGCTGACCCTGTTCGACCGCGACGTCGACCACTCGCCGCTCACGCTGTCGGCGACGCCCCTGCGCGGCGTGCATTACGCCGACCCGCACTGGCGCCTGCACGCGGGCATGACGGCGTATGCGACCTACCGGTCGTTCGTGATACCGGTGGAGCGGCAGTTCGTCGCCGGCGGCGGATATGCGTTCCGCGCGAGCGCGCGTTCGACGATCACCCCGTCGCTGTTCGCATATCGCGGCCAGGGGACCGTGGCGTCGCTCATGTACGACTACCGCGACGCGGACCGGCTCTTCGCGCGCGGCGAGATCGGCTTCAGCAAAGGCCTGGGCGCCGCGGCGGAGCTGGCGTACGACGGCGACGTCGACCGGGTGCTGGCGGACGTACGGTACCGGCCGGACGGCTTCGCGGTGGCCGGGAGCGCGACGCCGCGCGGATTCTTCGGCGACGCGTCCTGGACGCACGACTACGGCCGCGGATCGACCTGGTCGGTCTCCTCGACCGCCACCCGCACCGCGGGCCTGCGCGTCCTCAGCGCCGGCGTGGACGTCGACCATCGCCTCGACCCGCGCGTCGCGCTGACCGGCGGCGCGACGTGGGCGCAGTTCGGCGACGCGCGCTCGATCGTGGCTCCCGCCGGTGTGCGGTTCGACTTCACGCGCGGCAGCTTCGGCGCGCTGTACCGCCACACGCAGTCGCAGACGAACGAGGGGGGACGCGGGATCCGCCTTTTCGGGCGCGTGAGCCGGGGGCGGTTCCACGCGAGCGCCTACGGCGACCATCAGCAGAACGCACCGACGCTGGACGTGATCCTGTCCGAGAGGCCGGACCTCGCCGTGGCCCTGGCGGAGCTGGGCATCGAGGCGACGTCGCCCGCCGACATCGCCCGCGCGCTGCGGAACCACGCCATCCTCGCGGAGCTCGGCTTCATCGACGGCGTGACGCTGGAGCTCTCGCCGGCGCGCACCCAGCTCGGGCTGGAACTGTCCTGGCTGGGAGGTGCGACGTCGCGGCAGCAGCTCCGCGCGCGCCTGCTGCGCAACGTGAGCGAGAGCGTCTCCGCGCGTACGATCACCACCATCGTCTCGATGTCCTACTCGCGCGCCCTCACAGGCGCGACGGACGTGTTCGCGTCCTGGACGTACTGGCGCGCGGAGGCGGCGGGAGGCGAGGCACGCGTACAGCCTTTCGTGGAGGCCGGCGTGCGGCAGCGCTTCGACGGCGCGCTCGGCGGAGGCACGGGCACGATCAGCGGAATGGTCTTCGGCGACGAAGATCTGGACGGCCGCAGCGACGGCACGGGCGTCGCCGCGGAAGTCGAGCTGGACGGCCTGCGCACCCAGCGGACGCGCCCGGACGGGACGTTCACCTTCTCCGGTGTATCGCGCGGCGCGCACCGCGTCGCCGTGCGCGTGCTGCAGAGCACCGCGTATTTCACGACGCCGTCCCGCGTGGAGGCGGAGCCCGGCGACCGGCTCTCCTTCGGGGTCGCCTTCACCCCCGCCCGCGTCCTCGGCCGCGTCGTCGACGACGCCGGCGACGGGATCGCCGGCGTGCGCGTGCTGCTCGCACGCGGATCCCAGCGGATCGCCGCCACCTCGCAGAGCAACGGCGAGATCGCCATCGCCGCGGCGCCCGGGGAGTGGGAGCTGTCGCTCGTCCCCGACTCGGTGCCCCCCGGCTACGAAGCCGCGCGCTCCGCGGCGCGCAGGGTCATGCTCGAGCGTGCCCAAGTGCTGCGGTTCGAGCAGGTCCTGCCCGCGCTGCGGACGGTCAGCGGACGCACCGCGCCCCAGGCGCAGGTCGAGCTCCGTCCCCTCGGCCGCCGCGTCCGCGCCGACGCGGAAGGCCGGTTCCTGTTCCGCTCCCTGCCCGCCGGGCCGTTGACGCTCGCCTGCGGAAAAGACGAGCGGCTCATCGACGTCCCGCGAGGCCCCGCCGCCCTGACCGTCGACTGCGTGGCCGCGCCCACGGTGGTCGCCGCGGCCTACGTCGTCCAGATCGGAGCGTACCGCGTGGCGTCCAACGCCGCCGCCGCCGCCGCGCGGGCACGCGCCGCGGGCATCGACGTCGTCGTCGAGTCCATCGGCGCGCTCACCTTCGTCCACACGCACGGCGTCGAGTCCCACGCCGCCGCCACTCACGTCGCGGGCCGCCTGACGCGCGCGGGGATCGACGCCGTCATCCGGCGCAGCGGGAGCTGACGCGTCCTCACCGCGACCGCCGCGGGCGGGCGTCCGGAAATCGGACGGATCGCGGATTCCGAACACCCGCTTTTCGCACCGGTCCTTACCGCTCAAGCACTTACGCGTGGCGCGGTCGTTGATCTCCTTCGCGGGCAGAGAAAGAGGTCCTTATGACAATTCTGATTGTTGACGACGATCCGTCCATCGTCGCGGGCATCGAAGCTCTGCTCGAGCTCAACGGCCTGCCCGCGGTCGGCGCCCTGGATGCGGCGACAGCCGAGGCGCGCATCGCGGACGAGTTTTTTCCGATCATCCTGGCCGATCTGCGGCTGCGCACCGAGGAAGACGGCCTGCGGCTGCTGGAGGCGGTGCGCCGGCTCAGCCCCCGTTCCCGCGTCGCGTCCATGACCGGGTTCGCCGACGCCGCGACCGAGCAACGGCTCCGGGAGCGCGGAGTCCGGACCATCCTGCACAAGCCCATCGGCGAGGACGTGCTCATCGCCGCGCTGCGAGAGATGCTCGCCGCCGTCGAAACGGTGGAGGAAGCCTGCGCCAGCGATGACGAGCTGTACGCCGCCACGGTCGGCCGGCTGCATGCGATCTCGCAGGGACGCTTCGGCTTCGATCGTGGAGACGCCGAGGACCTGGTGCAGGAGACGTGGCTGCTGTTCCTCGAGAAGCGCGCCGCGATCCGGACGCCGAAGACGTGGCTTTCCGGAACGCTGGCCAACCTCTGCCGCCAGCAGATCGAGGCCCGCGTGCGAGACCGCGCGCGCTCCGCGGAGATGGTCGAAAGCGGCCGTGCCTCGGCGACGGAGAGCGTCATCAGCATCCAGCAGGCGCTGGCCGGCCTCGACGACCGCTCGCGCCGCCTCTGCACGCTGATCGGTCTCGAGGAGTACTCGTACGACGAAGCGAGTGCCGCGCTGGCCATGCCGCTCGGATCGGTCGGCCCGTCGTACCTCCGCGCGAAGTCGAAGCTCCGGCGCGCCCTGGAGCACCCGAGGATGGCGTCATGAGCGCGGATACCGTGGTGAGCGCGGCGCCCGCCGTGGCCTTCCTGAATGCGGAGACGGCGCGGAGCAGTGCCGAGACCCTGCTGACGATCCTCAACGACATCCTCGGTTTCTCGAAGGCCGAGGAGGGAGAGCCGAACATCGAGCCGCTGGCCTTCGACCTGCGCACCCTCTGCGAATCGACCGCCGACCTGCTCCAGGACGCGGCGCAGCGGAAGTCGCTGGAGATCGGCTACGTCCTCGACCCGGTCATCCCGCCGGTGCTGCACGGCGACCCCGCGCGCCTGCGGCAGGTGCTGCTGAACCTCCTGAGCAACGCCCTGAAGTTCACGGACGAGGGCGGCGTACTGCTGCAGGTCGACGAGGTGGAGCGGACGCGGGAGACGGTCCTGCTGCAGTTCCGGGTCACCGACACGGGCATCGGGCTGACGGCGACGGCGCGGGAGTCGCTGTTCGGGCGCGCCGGGGGCACGGCCCGCGGTCTGACGATCGCGAAGCAGCTCGTGCAGCTCATGGAGGGCGAGATCGGGGTCGAGAGCGAGGAGGGATGCGGCTCGACGTTCTGGTTCACGGCGCGTCTGGGCTTCCGGCCCGCGGACGCCGGGAGCGACCTGGCGGCGCGTGGCGCGGCCGACGCGCCGCACGTACTGGTGGTGGAAGACAGCCTCGCCAGCCGGCACACCATCGCCCTGCAGCTCGCCGCCTGGAGGGTGAACTGCGACACGTCGGACGACGGGGTGAGCGCGCTGGCCATGATGCGCGCTCGGGCGGTGGAAGGGCGGCCCTACGACGTCGTCCTCGCGGACCAGAAGCTCCCCGGCATCGACGGGACGACGCTGGTCCGGCTGGCCGTCGCGAACCGCAAGGACTTCGGCATGTCGCGGTTCGTGCTCATGACGGCGAGCCCGCAGCAGCTCGACGTGGCCACGCTGTCGGGACTGGACGTGCGGATGTGCCTGCGCAAGCCGGTCAAGCCGGCGTTCCTGTACTCCGCGGTGTTCGCTCCGCCCGCGCACGTTCGTCCGGCGCCGCAGGGAGCCGCGCCGCGCGTGCTGGTGGCGGACGACAACGCGGTGAACCGCAAGCTGGTGCTGCGGCAGCTGCAGCGCCTGGGATTCGCCGCCGACGCCGCCGGCAGCGGCATCGAGGTGCTGGAGGCGATGCACCGCATCCCCTACGACCTGGTGCTGATGGACTGCCAAATGCCGGAGATGGACGGCTACCAGACCACGGCGCACCTCCGCCTGCAGGAAAAGAACGGCGGGAAGCGCGTGCCCGTCATCGCGCTGACCGCCAGCGACGGAGAGAGGGACCGCCGCACGTGCCTGGCCGTGGGGATGGACGACTTCCTCCTGAAGCCGGTGCACGAGGCGGAGCTCGCGGGCGTCCTCGCGCGGTGGCTGCCCCGTCCCTGACCCCGAGGAACAAAAGGAACCCACATGAACACGATCGAAGGCGACTCCAACCTGTACCGCTGCTATCACTGCGTCCACCTGAACGACGCCGCCCGCAACGAGTGGTGCCTGTGCACCGGCGGCGAGAACACCCCCGTCTGCCGCGCCTGTGGCAGGTGCTTCTGCGCCGCGCCGAAGGCGTGGCGGCTGGACTTCTGGCGTCTGGCGACGGCGGATGCGGCCGCGCGGCGGCGCGACCACCGCAATCCCGCCGCGTCGCCGAAAGCGGCCGCCGGCCTGCCCGACAGGCCGGTCATCCTCCTCATCGACGACGACCCCATCGTCCACGCCATCGCCGGCCGCGTGCTGGAGTCGTCCGGCCTCACCGGCACGCTGCTGCACGCGCACGACGGCCGGACCGGGCTCGAGACCGCGCAGCGCGTCGTGCCGGAGCTGGTCCTCACCGACGCGCTGCTGCCGCTGCTCGACGGCCGCGACCTCTCGCGCACGCTGAAGGGAGACCCGCGCACGGCGCACGTGCCGATCGTGGTCATGACGGCGCTCTACAAAGGCGTGCGCTACCGGCTGGAGACGCTGCGCAACTACCACGCGGACCGCTTCCTGGAGAAGCCGGTGTCGGCGGAGACCCTCCGTACGGTCGTCGCGGAGATGCTGGCGCTGCGGCCGGCGGCGGTGGCTTCATGAACGGCACGATCGACGCCGCGATCCTCAACGGCACGATCGACGCAGCGATCCTCGAATCGCTGCGGCCCCTCGGCGACGCGTTTCTGAAGGAGCTGTTCCAGACGTACAGCGGGTACGCCCGCGAGCAGCTCGAGCTCCTGCGCGGCGCGCTCGCCGCCGCCGACGGGACGGCGTTCTGCCGCCGTCTCCACGCTCTTCGCGGCGCCAGCCTGGGCGTCGGCGCCGCCGGCGTCGCCAGCGCCTGCCGCACCGCCGAGGATGCGCTGGCCTTTCCACGCAGCATCCCGCGGCGCCGCCAGCTCGAAGCCATCGAAAGCGAGCTCGGACGCGCCCTCGCGGCGCTGGCGGAGATCTCCGGGGGACTACGGCCATGAGCGAGCGCGAGACCATCGTCATCATCGACGACGACTCCGGCATCTGCGAGATCCTGGCGATGCTCCTCGAGCGCGACGGCCTGACCATCGTCCTCTGCCCGGACGTCGAGTCGGCCGGTCTGGTGCTGGCGCGCCGGCCGGTGACTCACGTGCTCAGCGACATCCAGTTCTCCGGACCGTTCGGCTACGAGGGACTGCAGTTCCTGACCTTCAGCCGCTCCCACTGGCCCGCCTGCCGGATGGTGCTGATGACCGGGCTGGTGAACGAAGCGCTGTACAGCATGGCCCGCACGTTCGGCGCCGCGGCCGTGCTGACGAAACCGTTCGGCCTGGCCGAGCTCGAGAGCGCACTCCAGCTCCAGGGGAGCGGGGCGGGCGGCTTCGAAGTGCTGCGCGTCGCGCCGCTCGACGAGCTGCTGCAGGGCGGCGCGCTGACCACGGTCTTCCAGCCCATCGTGACGCTGGGGCAGGAGATCTTCGGGTTCGAGGCCCTGACGCGCGTCGACGGGACGTGGGTCGCCGGGGGCGTCGCGGAGCTGTTCGAGTACGCGGAGAAGCGGCAACGGCTGGAGGAGCTGAACCTCGCCGCGCTCGGCTCCGCGGTGAGCCGCGCGCGCGAGCTCCCCGACAGGACCGCGCTGTTCCTCAATGTCGATCCCGCGGCGTTCGGCAGCGGCGCGGTCGTGGACGTCCTGCGCGGCGCCGCGGCGGAGCATCGGGTGCCGCTGTCGCGCATCGTGCTGGAGATCACCGAGCGCAGCGCCTTCGCCGACGACGCCGCCGCCGTGCGGGCGTTCGAGAGTCTGAGCGCCGCGGGGGTCCGGTTCGCGCTCGACGACCACGGGTCGGCGTACTCGCACCTCTCCCTGATCGACCGCATCCGCCCCTCGTTCGTGAAGATCAGCCACACGTTCGGTACGGCCTTCGACGAAGACCCGATGCGTACACGGGTCGTACGGCACATCGTCGCGCTGGCGCACGACTTCGGCTGTCGCACGATCCTCGAAGGCATCGAGGCCGCGTCGACGGCTCGGGCGGCCGCGGCGCACGGGGTCGACCTCGTGCAGGGATTTCACTTCGGACGCCCCCACGAAGCGGCGCACTGGACCGAGACCGGACGCGTACGGGCCGGGGGCGGCTGACCGGGTTCCTCGGGTTCCTCGGTTCCTCGGAGCTCCTCGGGGGGAGGGAGGGAGGACGGCTCACCCCCTCCGAGGAACTCCGAGGAACCCGAGGAACTCCGAGGAACTCCGTCCTTCACCCCCGCTGGATCATCAGATCGCCCATCACCAGCAGGTCCATCTTCGTCCGGAGGAAGCAGTCCAGCGCCTCGGACGGCGTGTTCACCACGGGCTCGTTCTCGTTGAACGACGTGTTGAGCACGAGCGGGACGCCGGTGAGGTCGCGGAAGGCTTCGATGAGGTGGTAGTAGCGCGCGTTCTGGGCCTCGGTCACGGACTGCAGCCGCCCGGAGCCGTTGACGTGCGTGACGGCGGGGATCTGCGGGCGTTTCTCTTCGCGGATCTGGTAGACCTGCAGCATGAACGGGACGTCGTAGTCGGTCTCGAACCACTCGCCCACGGCTTCGCGGAGGACCGACGGCGCGAACGGGCGGAACGACTCGCGGCGCTTGATCTTGTGGTTGAGGATGTCCTTCATGTCCGCGCGGCGCGGGTCGCAGACGATGGACCGGTTCCCCAGGGCGCGTGGGCCCCACTCCATCCTGCCCTGGAACCAGCCGACCACGTTGCCCTTCGCGATCTGCTCGGCCGTGCGCGCGCAGAGCTGGCGCTCGTCGCCCTCGCGCCGCATCACGAATTCGCCCGTCTCCAGGTCCTGCTTCCGCAGCTCCACCGCGTGATCGATGGCCGCGTCGCCGTAGGCCGGGCCCCAGTAGGCGTGGTCCATCACGAACGAGCGCGGGCTCTTCAGCTCCTCGTTCCATACCCAGTACGCCGCGCCGATCGCGCCGCCCGCGTCGCCCGCCGCGGCCTGGATGTACTGCTCGCGATACGGCGAGCGGTCGAACACCAGCCCGTTGGCGACGCTGTTGTAGCCGCAGCCGCCGGCGAGGCAGAAGTTCGGGATCTTCGTCTTCTCGTAGAGCGAGTTCGCGAGCGCGAAGTACGCCTCCTCGAACATCGCCTGCATGGACGCGGCGAGGTCCTTGTGCCGCTGCTCCATCGGATCGCTCGGCGCGCGCACGGGGCCGAGCTTCTCGACGAGCTTCTCGGAGAACACCGGCCCGATCGCCGGCGAGCCCCCCTGCCACACCATGTCCAGCCCGACGGTGTGATGCGTGAAGTAGTCGAGGTTCAGCTCGAACCGCCCGTTCTTCACGAGAACGATGTCGCGCATCGCATCCATGAACAGCGGCCTGCCGTACGGCGCGAGGCCCATGACCTTGTACTCGTCGCCATAGTGCGGGAAGCCGAGGTACTGCGTCATGGCCGTGTAGAAGATGCCGAGGGAGTGCGGGAAGCCGACTTCGCCGAGGACCTCGATGTGATTGCCGCGGGCCACGCCCCACATCGAGCTCACGAAGTCGCCGAAGCCGTCGATCGACAGCACCGCCGCTTCTTCGAACGGCGCCACGAAGAACGCCGAAGCGAGGTGCGCGCGGTGGTGCTCGACGTGATGCAGCTTCGGCTCGAGGCGGTCGAGCTTGAACGTCTCCACGATCTCCGTGCGCAGGTCCTTGATCTTCGAGCGGTTCTCCAGCCGCCGCCGGATCGCGGCGACCGAGGGGCGCTTGGCGAGGATGAACTTCATCCGCTGCATCAGCCGCGCATTCGGGTCGCGGTTGACGGCGATGTGATCGACCTCGTTGAGCGAGACCCCGGCTTCGTCGAGGCAGTACTTGACCGCCGCGCTCGGAAAGCCCGCCCAGTGCTTCACGCGGCGGAAACGCTCCTCCTCGGCGGCCGCGACGAGCTTTCCGTCGACGACGATGCAGGCGGAGGCGTCGGCGTGGTGGGCGTTCAGACCTAGAATGATCATCGTTTGTTCTTCGTCCTCGCTCGATGAGCCGGAAGTCTTCGAGTCGTCGAGTCGTCGAGTCTCAAAGTCTCAGAGTCTCAAAGTCGCAAAGGAGTGGTCGGGAGACTTTGCCACTCGACGACTTGACGACTCGACGACTCGACGACTCGACGACTCGACGACTTTGAGACTTTGAGACTTTGAGACTTCCCGACTCCCCATGAGACTCTATCGTCGTGCGCGTGGCCTTCGTCAATCGCTATTTCCACCCGGATCATGCGGCGACCAGCCAGATCGCCAGCGACCTGGCTTTCCACCTCGCCTCGCGCGGCCACGAGGTCGTGGCCATCACCAGCCGCCAGCGGTATGACGACCGCCGCGCGCGGCTGCCGCGGCGGGAGGTTGCGAATGGCGTGCACATCGTCCGCATCTGGTCGACGCGCTTCGGCCGCGCGGGCCTTCCCGGCCGCGCGATGGACTACCTGACGTTCTACCTCAGCGCGTTCTTCGCCATCCGCCGGGAGCGGCGCGCGATCGTCGTTGCGATGACCGACCCGCCGCTGCTGTCGGTGATCGCCGCGCTGGCCTCGAACCGCGTGGTGAACTGGGTGCAGGACCTCTTCCCCGAGGTGGCGGAGGCGCTCAAGATCCGCCTGCCGCTGGTCAGACGGCTGCGCGACTGGTCGCTGCGCCGCGCCCGGGTCAACGTCGTCCTCGGCGACCTGATGGCCGCGCGCGTGCCGAAGGCCGTGGTGATCCACAACTGGGCGGACGCCGCGTTGGCTCCGGTCGAGAAGCCGCGCGGCCCGTTCACCGTGGGCTACTCCGGCAACCTCGGGCGAGCCCACGAGTTCGACACGATCCTGGGCGCGATGAAGCGCCTGCCGGACGTGCGGTTCGCCTTCACCGGCGGTGGCGCGCAGCTCGAGCCGGTGAAAAACGCGGCGCCCGCGAACGCGGAGTTCCGCCCGTACGTGGCGCGCGAGCAGCTCAGCGGGAGCCTGTCCGCGTCCGACGCGCATCTGGTCTCGCTCAAGCCGGCGCTGGAAGGGCTGATCGTGCCGAGCAAGTTCTATGGCATCCTCGCCGTGGCCCGTCCCGTGCTCTTCATCGGCGCGCGCGACGGCGAGCTGGCGAGGCTGATCGAGGCGTATGGCTGCGGCATGGTGATCGAGCCGGGAGACGTGGAAGGACTGGTCCGCGCGATCGAGACGCTCGCGCGCGACCGCGACGCGGCCGCGCAGATGGGTCTGCGCGGGCGGGAGCTGTACCTGCACCGCTTCGCGCCGCGCCATGCCTTCGCCGCCTGGGAGCGCATCCTGGGAGACGCCGCCGCATGAGCCGCGGCGCGCGGCGGTTCATGCTCGGTCTGGTCGCGTCGCTGTGCGCGGTCTGCCTCGCCATCGTGCTCCTGAACCGCGACCTGCTGCGCGACGCGCAGACGCCCCCGTCGTTCGACGGCGCGGCCGCGTGGCTGGCCGAGCATCCGGCGGACGTGCTCGCGGCGAGCGCCGTCTCGGACGGAGCTCTGGACAGCAACACGCCGCGGCGCGTGGAGCTGTGGCGCGAGGCCTACGCACACGCAAAACGGCTCGCGCCGTACCGGCCCAACGCGGACGCCGCGTTCGTGCGCGGTGGGCTGTTTCACTGGTACGAGCTCGGACGCGCGGACCGCGCACGCGTGCTCGACGCCGCCGAGCCGCTGCTGCGCGACCCGTCGTTCTTTTCGCGCATGCTGGCGCCGCTCTGGCAGCTCACGCGCGACTTCGCGTGGCTGCACGCGAACGCGCCGGACGGAGTCGAGGCGCGAACCTCATTGCGCGATCTCGCCATCGCGCGCGGCCTCTTCGGCGAGTATCGCGTGCTGCGCGAGGACATCCGCGCGCGGCGCCTGCAGCAGCTCGCCGCGGAGCGCGGCACCGCCAATCCCGCAACGCTCCTCGGGCTCGTGCCCACGCACCTCACCGCCGCGGACGAGCCGCTGGTGCGCGGGATCCTGGAGGAGCTCGACCGCAAGCCGTTCAATCCCGAACAGGTCGGATCCGCCGCGGAGGTCCTCGTCGACTACGCCGTGCGGCACGACATCCAGCCGCTGACCGGCATCCTGCCGCTGCTGGAGACCCCCAGCCCGCTGCGCGACGTGACCCGCGCGCGCGCCGCGCTCGATCTCCACAACGCGAACGCCGCGTCCCGCATCGAGATCACCAGCACGGTGGCGGGCAGGCCGGAATGGGAGGCGTACTTCCTCGACCGCGCGGTCTTCGAAGCGCGCCGCCGCGACGCGAAGGCCGCGGAGGCGTACCTCGTGCGCGCCGCGGGCCACACACCATCGCTGAGTCTTCCACTCCTCGCCGCCGGCGAGCAGGTCGCCGCGCTCCTGGGCAAGCAGAAAGCCGCCGCCGACTACCGCCGGCAGATGGAAACGCATGCAAAGGGGCCGTGGTCGGGCCTCTGCGGCGCGGAGCTCTGCGGCACCGCGTGGCGCCATGAGTACGTGGCCGGCGACACCCTGCGTCTGGAGCTGACGATGACGCAGAGCGACGAGACGCCGCCGTATGTGGAAGTGTATGTGGATGACGCGCTGCGCGCCGAGGGCGCGGTGAAGGAGGCGCGCGTGTTCGAGGTACCGGTCGGGCGGGGGGTGCATCGGGTGGAGCTGCGGTTGGTGAATGTGCTCACGCGCAACGGCACCGGGCGGCGGGTGGGGTTATAGGTCCTATTCGTCCTATCTGTCCTATTCGTCCTATAGGTCCTATTCGTCCTACTACATGTGCTTCTCGAGGTGCGCAAACTTCCTCGCCCGCCGGTCGTGATCCACCGAGGCCACCGCCGCGCCCACGATCGCCGCGAGCGTCGCGGGATTCGAGGGAATGTAGAAGTTGAAGTCGAACAGCGCGTGCAGCATGGCGATCGTGAGGCTCAGCAGCGCGCAGGTCTGATAGGCGCGCCGCACGAACGTGATCTCCTGCGCGCCTTCGCCGAACGTCTGCCGAACGAGCCACACGTAGCCGCCCACGAGCGTCACCATCGCGGTCACGAATCCCAGCGTCCCCGTCGTCGCGGCCAGCTCCGCGTAGTCGTTGTGCGCGTGGTGATAGATACGGTCCACGTCGTGGTCCTGCTCCATCGACACGACCCGGACGAACGTGCCGGCGCCGCTGCCGAAGACGGAGAAACGCCGCCAGATCTGGCCCGCCGTGACCACCGCCTGGCCGCGGCTCACCGACTGCCGGCCGAGGTCCGACGGCGCGAAGCGCGTGAGGGTGCGCTCCGATCCCAGGAACAACGCCAGGACGAGGACGAGGACGCCCCCGGCGACCGCCGCCGCCGCGATGCGCACCACCCGCCGGCCCGGCAGCATCGCCGCGACCACGAGACTCGCGGCGCCGAGGGCGGCCAGCGCGCCGCGCGACTGCGAGAGCAGCAGCCCGGCCAGACAGGTCAGCACCGCCAGCGCGGCGAAGCCCGCCGCCAGCGCGTGCCGCTCCAGCAGCATCACGATCCGGCGGGCCAGCTTCTCCTCCCCCCGCCCCGTCTCGCGCCACAGCGACGCGCCGAGAAACAGCGCCATCGGCAGGACGATGGCGAGGTAGTGCGCGAAGTGGTTCGGGTTCACGAACGTGCCCGTCACACGGTCGAACACCAGGCGGTTCACCCAGCCCCAGATCTCGTAGCGCTGCAGCGCAGCCTCGCGCAATCCGTACAACGACTCGAACACCGCCGCGAGCAACAGCGACATCGCCAGCGCCTGCCGGCGCGGCTGCGAGCGCACCAGCAGGGCCGAGATCGTGAACGTCGCGAACAGAGCGACCAGGCGCAGCCACTCCGCCAGCGACGCGCGCGGGTCGACCGAAATCGTCCACGCGCCGCGCGGCGTCACACCCGCGAGCGCCGCGACCCGGGAGGCCGCGCTCCAGATGGCGTGTGACTCCGCCGACAGCGCGCGCAGCATCCCTGGCGCGAGGGGGACGAGCTGGCCCGCACAGACGAGGAGAAACAACAGCGCGCCGATTCCCCAGATCTGCCAGGCGCGCGTCGGCTGCGCGGTGTTCGTGCGGTCCCGCGTGGCGTACAGACGCAGCAGACACGCAAGAACGCACAACGCCAGCGGCACCGCGATCAGCGGCAGGCGCGCGCCCTCGACCACCGATCCGTACGGCATCGGAAGCCAGAGGAGCCATGCGAAGAAAATCGTCAGGCATCCGCGCTCTGCGAGGCGGACCGTGCGGCTGGCCTGGGGCATTCGTGTAATCTCATTGTAAGGGCGAGACCCTATAAAACCGTGCGTGCTACACTGCCGCCGGTCCAGCGCTTTCGTTAGAGGTGGTGTGTGCGTGATTAAGCGCCTTTTATCCATAATCGTCTTCACGACCGGCGTATCGGCCGCTGCGTTCGCTCAGCAGAACCAGACGCTGAGAGACCGCGATCCGGACCTCGACGCCGTGAAGAAGGTCGCCGCCGATCTGCAGCAGGCGAACTTCCACAGCGGCGTGTGGTATCTGCTGTCGCGTTTCCGCATCGCCGATGCCGGCTTCTCCGAGGGCTCTGTCGTCCCGACCGGAGACAGCGAGGGCGGGCTCACGCTCAAGGTCGAGGCTCCCCAGCGGCTCTACTTCGTTCCCCGCAAGAAGACCGTCTACAGCGTCGAGTTCGTGCCGGCCTACAACTTCTTCCAGGAAGGCGCCCGCAACGGCCAGTTCGACTACCTCGTGCGCGGCGACGCGCAGTATCTGTTCAATCACCTCTACCTCGACCTCTACGCGCTCCGCGCCGACCAGCTCCGCGCGCACGTCGCGGACATCAACCGTTTCGCCACCGCGCAGGAAGACGAGTACGGCGTCGCCGGCGAAGTGAAGTACTCCAGCCGCACGAGCGGCCTCTTCACCGTACGCCTGCGCGACACCGAATATCCGGAGAACCGCTTCCAGCCCGATCCGGAGGGCAACCACATCGCGGTGCAGGTGCTCGACCGCCGCGAGAAGAACGCGCGCCTCTCCATGCTGCACAAGACCTTCCCCCGCACGTCGCTCTTCGTCGCGGCCGAGGGGAGCGACTACGACTTCAAGAGGGTGGCGGCGTACGAGAGCCGCCGCACCTACGTCGGCGCCGGCCTGCAGTACGACGCCGGGCGGACGACCGTGCGCCTCGAGGGCGGTCCGATGAAGCTCGACTTCAAGGACTCCTCCAGGCAGGACTACGACGGCTTCACGGCGCGGCTTCGCACGGTGCGGTCGAACGGCCGCTGGACGTATCAGTTCGGCGCCGACCGCGACATCGGCTTCAGCATCTTCCTCGACAACGCGTACTACGTGGCGACCTCCGCGCAGGTCGGCGCGGACTACCAGGCGAACCGCCGTCTGACGCTGCACGCACGCAGCGCCTACGAGCAGGATGAATTCGAGACCCCGGTCGAAGGGCGGCTCCGCACGGACGACGTGTCGTATTCGTCCGTCGGATTTACTTATGCACTCCGCCGCCTCCGCGTGGGGGCGGACGTGGGCTGGTACGAGCGGGATACGACGGCGTTCGGGGACGAAGCCTCAGGAATACGATACGTCCTGAGGTTGTCCTTCATCCCGTAATTGGTTGGTTATTTTGAGTGTTAACTTCCTGTAGCGCGTCAGGTTTCACGCGCGCGTGACGTGCGTGGCAACGGGCGCGTCACATACGGGACGGTAAGGTCGCTCATCGGTCCAAGAGTCGAGAGGGAGCGTCCCGTTCCGTCAGCGGTCGGTGCGGTATTGCCATTGGAGAAACGGATGAAGTTTCAGGGAGTCCTGGTCACAGTCCTGCTCATGATCGCGGCCGGCGCCTTTGCGCAGGAGCTGCCGATCCTGTCCGCGGACGCTCCCGTCGGTCCTCGGGACGTGATGGAGATCAAGGTCCTCGAGGACGCGAACATCAGCGGCCGCGTGACGGTGAACGACGACGGCTTCATCCCTCTGAACGTCGTGGGCAAGGTTCAGGTCGCCGGCCTGACGTCGACGCAGATCGAGGCCAAGCTCAAGGCATTGCTCGAGGCGGACATCCTCACCCGGGCGACGGTGTCGGTTCAGGTGGTCGAGTTCGCCAGCAAGCCGATCTCGGTCGTCGGCGCGGTCGTCCGTCCCGGACGCATCGGCGCGACGGGCAACACTACCCTCATCCAGGCCATTACCCAGGCGGGCGGTCTCGCTGCCGGGCACGGCCGTGAGCTCTACGTGCTCCGCACCGGACGCAACGGACTCTCCGAGCAGGTAGCAATCGACATCGACCAGCTCATGGTGCAGGGCCGGCCGGAGCTGAACATCCCCCTGGCCCCGAACGACCTGGTCAACGTGCCGCTCGACACGCCGATCGCAATCTACGTCATGGGCGAGGTCATGCGCCCGGGCAAGGTGGACTTCCGCAGCTCGCAGACCCCGACGCTCCTTCAGGCGATCGCGGCCGCAGGCGGTCCGACCGACCGTGCGTCCCGCCGGGTGGTGCTGAAGCGCATGGTCAACGGGAAAGAGCAGACCATCAAGATCAACTACCGCGACATCCTCAGCGGGAAGCGGAACGACGAGATCCTGCGCGACAACGATACCGTCTACCTCGAAGAAGCCATATTCTAGAGAGGGCGCAGAGCGCAGGGGACAGGGGGCAGGAGAGCGACGCGGTCGTTTCTCCTGCGCCCTGCCCCCTGTGCCCTGTCCCCTGACCGGTACGCCATGGATCTCAATACTCAGCAGGAAGTCCATCTCTCCCACTACTGGAACGTCATCCGGAAGCGGTGGAAGATTGCCGCCGCGATCCTGATCGTGGTGATGCTGGGGACGTTCCTCGCGAGCTGGTTCTCGAAGCCGCTGTACCGCTCGGGCATCCGCATCCAGATCGACCGCGAGTCGAGTGCCCCGACCATCGAGGACCTCTTCGGCATCGCCGCCTCGGACCAGGAGTTCCTGCAGACGCAGTACGTGCTCCTCCGCAGCCGCGGGCTGGCGCTGCGCGTCGTCGAGGATCACAAGCTCTACAACGACGCAGAGCTCTATCCGCCCGGCATCGCCGGCAAGACGCCCGCCGAGGTCACGCAGATCAAGGAAGGCATCGCCGGAGGGCTGCTCGGAGGCATCGAGGTCACGCCCGTGCGCGGCACGGCGCTCGTCGATATCTTTTACATCGGCACGTCGCCGCGACTGGCGCAGAAGATCGCGGACGCATGGGGCGACTCGTACGTCCGGATGAACATCGCCAAGAAGCTGGAGTCGGTGCAGCAGGCGAGCGAGTTCCTCACCTCGCAGATCGCGACGGTGAGAGCCGATCTCGACATGACCCGCAGGGAGCTGACGGACTACAGCCGCAGCCACGGCATCGTCTCCGTGGACCAGGGCGACGAAGGCGAGAACGTCGTGATGTCGACGCTCACGCAGATCAACTCCGACCTGCAGGACGCGCAGAACGCGCTGTACGAGCGGCAGGGGCGCTACAACTCGCTGCAGCGCACCGCGGGGGAAGCCGTCGCCTCGACGGACCCGCTGGTCCTGCGCCTCACGGACGACCTCTCGCGCCAGCAGCGCGAGTACAGCCAGCAGCTCGCCACGTACCGCGAAGGGCATCCGCAGATGAAGGCCCTCTCGGAGCAGATCCAGAAGACCCGCTCCGAGCGCGCCGCGGCCATCCAGGCCGCCTACAACAAGGCGCTGGAGACCGCCCGCGGCGAAGTCGCCGCCGCGTCCGCGCGGGTCTCCTCGCTGCGCGAAGCCTACGACCGCCAGCGCGGCGAAGTGCAGCGCGTCAACGTCGACGCCGCGAAGTACATGGACCTGCGCATGTCCGTCGAGAACAAGCAGACCATGCTCGGCGCGCTGGAGAAGCAGCTCAACGAGACCCAGGTCGCGGCCCGCCTGAGCGGCAACGCCTCGTCGAACATCCACGTCATCGACCGCGCCCAGCTTCCGGGCGGACGCCACAACCTCACCATGAAGAAGAACCTCCAGCGGGCCTTCCCGCTGGGCCTGATCCTCGGCCTCGCCGCGATCTTCTTCATGGAGTACATGGACCGCTCGGTGAAGACCCCCGAGGACCTCGAGCGCGTGACGCGCTTCGCCCCGCTGGGCGTCATCCCCGCGGCCGGGACGCTCTCCCGCCAATACGGCTACAGCAACGGCTACGGCCGCACGACGCCTCGCCTGCGCGCCGTCGACAGCGGCGAGAAAGAGCAGGGCGTGGAGCTCATCCCGCACACCGACGCCCGCTCCCCGATCTCCGAGGCCTATCGTGCGCTGCGCACGTCGCTGCTGCTGGCGTCGGCGAGCTCGCCGAAGGTCATCGTCATCACGTCGTCCTTCGCCCGCGAAGGGAAGACCACGACTTCCGTGAACCTGGCCACGGTGCTCGCGCAGATGGGCAAGCCCGTGCTGCTGCTCGACGCCGACCTCCGCCGCCCGCGTCTGCAGAAGGTCTTCCAGGGCAAGATGAACCTCGGCCTGGTGAACTACCTCGCCGCGAACATCCCGCTCGACGACATCATCCAGCCGACCGAGGTGCCGAACCTGTCGGTCGTGCTGTCCGGCCCCATCCCGCCGAACCCGTCGGAGCTCCTCGCGTCCGACCGCATGAAGCACCTCATCGAGGAAGTGCGCAGCAAGTTCGCGTACGTGATCTTCGACTCCCCGCCCGTTCTCGCGGTCACCGACGCGATCGTCCTCGCCGCGGGCGCCGACGGCGTCGTGCTCTGCGTGCACGGCGGCAAGACCCCGCGCGAGCTCGTGCAGCGCTCCGCCGAACGACTCCGCCAGTCGAACATCCCCGTCCTCGGCGCGATCCTGAACAACCTGGATCTGCACCAGTACGGGTACACGTACCGGAAGAGCTACTACGACTACTACGAAAGCGCGGACGACGAGCAGAAGCGCAAGACGGTCTAGTTGACAGCTCGCAGTTGACAGCACCTTGGACGGCTTCGCTCCTGTCGCCTGTCAACTGCATACTGTCGACTGAATGATCGACATCCACCACCACTGCCTGCCCGGCGTCGACGACGGACCGCGCGAGTGGGACGAGGCCGTGGCCCTTTGCCGCGCGGCGGCCGAGGAGGGCATCGAGACCATCGTCGCCACGCCGCACGTGCTGCGGGGGCGGTGGAAGACGTTCAGCATCCCGGAGCTGGAGTCGCGCATCGCGGAGCTCCGCAGACAGGTCGGCGAATCCCCCCGCCTTCTTCTCGGCTCGGAGTACTTCTTCGCGCACGACGTCGTCGAGGTGCTCGGCGCCGGGAACGCGATCGTGCCGCTGGCGGGCAGCCGGTACGTCCTCGTCGAGCTGGCGGCGAACAGCGTCCCGCCGCTCATCGAGCAGCCGCTGTACCGGATGCAGCTCGAGGGGTGGGTGCCGGTCCTGGCCCATCCCGAGCGCAATCTGGTCTTTCAGGCGAAGCCCGATCTGCTCGCCGAGCTGCTCGACCACGGCGTGAAGACGCAGCTCACGGCCGGAAGCCTGACCGGCGAGTTCGGGCCGCAGGCGCGGCAGGCGTCGGAGACGTTCCTGCGGCGCAACCTCATCCATTTCGTCGCCACCGACGCGCACAACATGACCAAGCGGACGCCACGGGTACGAGCGGCGAAGGCCGTCCTGGAAGAGCTCGTCGGAAGCGAGGTCACGGAGGCGCTCCTGGTGCGAAATCCGCGCGCCGTCGTCGAAAATAGGGCTTTGGAGTGGGATCCGGACCCCATCCCCGAGGCCGAGGGCGGATTTTTCACGCGCCTGCGCTCGTTTTTCGGACGTTAGCTCGTACAATCGAACGCCGAGGTCCATCATGAAAAGCCGCCTGATTGCAGCCGTTGTCCTTGCCTGCGCCGCCCTGACGGCGTCGGCTCAGCTCAAAACCGGCGTCGATCACGCCCCCCCAGCCTGCTTCCGCGCCGGCGAGCTGCCGCTGCTGCAGGTGTCGACCAGCGGGAAGGGCGAGCTGCGCGGCTACTTCCGCCGGATCAACACCACCGACTGGTGCTCGGTGGAAGGCACGAATGAGGGCCCGCTGTCGCGGGTGGTGCTGCCGCGGTTCGAGGCCGGCGACGAGGTCGAGTACTTCTTCATCCTCATCGACGGCGTGCGCATCGTCGGCCGCAGCCCGCGCATCTACCGCTCGCGCGTGTCCACCGACTGCCAGAGCGCGTCGGCCCGCCACCTGATCCGCCTGACCATGAACTGCGGCGACGACGCCCAGGCCATCCCGTCCTCTCTCGGCGCCGGCCTGCTCATGGGCGACATCACCCCCGGCAACCCGCCGCAGATCTCCCCGGACCGGCCGGTGACGACGACGACCAACGGGCAGTAAGTAAGGGGGAGGCGGAGGCAGGTGTCATCCCGAGCCGCGTAGACGGCGAGGGTCCCCCTTCCGACTTGCGCGGCCTTGCCACTCGCAGGGGGTCCTTCGCCGTCTACGCGGCTCAGGATGACAGACGGCACACCGGCCGTTAGTGCGCCTTGGCCTTCTTCACTTCCTCGGTCAGCGCCGGGAGGATCTGGAACAGGTCGCCCACGACGCCGAGGTCGGCGACGCGGAAGATCGGCGCCTCGGGGTCCTTGTTGATGGCCACGATGTGCTTCGACGACGACATCCCGGCCAGGTGCTGAATGGCCCCGGAGACGCCGGCGGCGATGTAGAGGTTCGGGCTGACGACGCGGCCGGTCTGGCCGACCTGGTGCTGGTGGTCGATCCAGCCCGCGTCCACGGTCGCGCGCGAGGCGCCGACGGCGCCGCCGATGGCGTGCGCGAGGTCGCGGATGTATTTGAAGTTGTCCGCTTCCTTCAGGCCGCGGCCACCGGACACGATGATGTCCGCCTCGGCGATCGAGATCTCGCCCGCCTCGGGCACTTTCGTCTCCACGACCTTGACGCGATCGTTCGCATCCGCGCTGACGTTGACGACTTCCGCCGCGGCGCCGCCGGCTTCCTCGGCCGGGAAGGCGTTCGGACGCGTGGTGGCGATGGCGGGAGTGCTCGTGACGTCGACGGTGGCGAACACCTTTCCGGAGTACACCGGGCGGCGCGCGCGCAGCTTGCCGTCGGTCCATTCGAGGCGATCGACGTCCGAGGCCACGCCGGCGTTGACACGGGCGGCGACGCGCGGCGCGAGATCGCGGCCGTTGGATGTCCCCGCGAACAGCAGCACGGACGGCTGCACGTCCTTCACCACCTGCGCCACCGCGGCGGTGTACGCCTCGGTCGTGTACGCGGAACTGGCCGCGACATAGACCTTCTTCGCGCCGTAGCGGCCCGCTTCTTCCGCGGCCGCGGCTTCGCTCGCGAACGCGACCAGGTCGCCGCCCGCGGCCTCGGCCAGCTTGCGGCCGATCGACAGTGCTTCCCGTGAAGCCTTCTTCAGCTTCCCGTCTTTGCTCTCGGTGAATACCAGAACACCAGCCATGAGGTCTCCTTGTGGGCGGGCTGAAGCCGCGCCCTACAGCGCCTTCACTTCGTCTTTGATGTACTTGAGGATCTCGGCGGCGGCGGCGGCGGGATCGGCGCCGTCGATCTTGCGGCCGCCGCTCTTCTCGGCCGGCAGCTCCATGGACACGACCACCACGCGCTGCTTGAACACGTCGCCTTCGTCGAGGCCGAGGTCGGCCACGGACTTCACGTCGATGGGGATCTTCTTCGCGGCCATGATGCCCTTCAGCGACGCGTAGCGCGGCTCATTGAGCCCCTTCTGCGCGGTGACCACCGCCGGCGTCGGCGCTTCGAGCACTTCCTCCGCCCCTTCGATCTCGCGGTGCGCGGTGAGCTTGCCCTCGCCGACTTCGAGGTGCGTCACGACATTGACCTGCGGATAGCCGAGGAGCTCCGCGACCATCGGTCCGACCAGCGCGTTGTCCGTGCCGACGCCCTGCTTGCCGAGGAAGACCACATCGTGCGGGACGGACTTGATCGCCGCCGCGAGGACCTTGGCGATGCCGAGGGAGTCGGCGTCGCTCGACTCGCCCTTCACGTGCAAGGCCTTCGTCGCGCCGCGCGCGAGCGCCTCGCGCAGACCCTGCTGCGCGCGCTCGGGGCCGAAGGTGATGACGGTGACGTCGCCGGGCGATTTCTCCTTGAGGCGGATGGCCTCTTCGAGCGCGAATTCGTCATACGGCGAGACGATGAACTTGAGACCGGTCTCGTCGATTTTGCTGCCTGAGACCTTGATGCGGGACTCGGTATCGGGAACGTGGGAGATGCAGACGACGGAGTTCAAGCGGAAGCCTCCAAAGGGTTCTGCCGGGCTGCGGCCGGGCGGCCGGCCAGGCTGGCCGGGCGCGCATTCTATATGAGTGAGGCACGCAAATCGCAACGCCCCCGCGAAGGATAAGGGTATCCCCTGACAAGGCAGGAGAGACGGAGGGACGGCGATGTCGATGGTGAGGCCGCAGGAAGTGGATGGCAATACGAACGGGCGCAGGCCGTTTCGCGCTTTCACGGACATGAAACGGGCCAAGAGCCCGCACAACGGAAACGGCTACAGCCGAAACGGCAGCACCAAGTCCGCCCCACCCGAGCAGACCAACGCCGAGAACTTCTACTACCTCAAGCAGATGAACTCCAGGACGCCGATGGTCATCGTCATGACCGACGGCGAAGAGATCCGCGGCTGGATCGAGTGGTACGACAAGAGCTGCCTGAAGGTGAACCGCGAAGGCGCGCCGAACCTGCTCATCCAGAAGCACTGCATCAAGTACCTGTTCAAGCAGGAAGAGCTGGTCGAGTAGGCCGGCGAGGCCGGCGCCGCTTACCATTCGCGATGTGAAGCCCCTGGCGATCACCATCGGCGACCCCGCCGGCATCGGCCCGGAGATCGTCGAGAAAGCGCTCGCGGAGCTGAGCGTGCCGGCGCGCGTGTTCGGCGCGGTACCCGCGGGCGTCCGGCACGGCGAGATCGCGGCGGAGTATGGCCGCGTCGCGCTCGACGCCATCGACGACGCCATCAGTGCCATCGAGCGCGGAGAGTGCTCCGCGCTCGTCACCGCGCCGATCCACAAACAGGCCATCGCCCTGGCCGGTTCGACGTTTCCCGGACACACGGAGCTGCTGGCCGCGCGCGCGGGGCTGCACCGGTACGCGCACGACTACGCGATGTACTTCGACTCGCCGCGGCTGCGGACCGTGCTCCTGACCGTGCACGTGCCGCTGCGCGCCGCGCTGGAGTCCGTGAACGCCGAGGACATCGCCGCGCTGGCGCGGCTCACCTCGCGTGAATACGCGAAGCTCCACGGCGCGGCACCGCGCATCGCGGTGGCGGGCGTGAATCCCCACGCCGGCGAAGGCGGGCGGTTCGGCGACGAGGAGAACGAGATCGCGCGGGGCGTGGCGCTGGCGCAGAAGGACGGGCTGGCGGTAAGCGGTCCCCATCCGCCCGACACCGTCTTCCTCGCCGCGACGAACGGGAAGTACGATGTGGTCATGGCGATGTACCACGACCAGGGGCTCATTCCCGTGAAGACCCTCGCCTTCCACGAATCCGTCAACGTCACCCTCGGCCTCCCCTACCTCCGCGTGTCCGTCGACCACGGCACGGCCTTCGACATCGCGGGACGCGGTATCGCCGACGCCGGCCCGATGAAGTACGCCATCCGCTATGCCGCGGAGCACGCGCGATGAACAAGTGGACGGTGCGCATCGTGGGGCTGTTGCTGCTGCTGATGTTCGCGCTCGTGTTCGCGCAGATGCACAGCACCCTGCGGAAGATGCAGCGGCAGCAGCAGGAGAACGCGGCGCCGTCCCCGCGGTGAGCTTCGCCGCGAGGAATAGGATTCTGTTGTAGAGGGCAAATGACCACACGCACCATCACGCAGCTCGTTCGCGCCACGCCACAGCTCGAGGGCGAGGGAATGCTCGTCACGCGGCCGTTTCCGACGGCGCAGCTCGATCAGGTCGACCCCTTTCTGCTGCTGGACCGTCTGGGCCCGGTGGCACATGCCCCAGGCGAGGCGAAGGGGGCGCCGGATCATCCGCATCGCGGGTTCGAGACGGTGACGTACGTCCTCGAGGGCGCGATCGAGCACGAGGACTCGCAGGGGAACCGTGGGCGCATCGGCGCAGGGGACGTGCAGTGGATGACGGCCGGCTCGGGGGTGATCCACTCCGAGATGCCGTCGGAGGACATCCGCCGGAACGGCGGGTATGTGCATGGCTTCCAGCTGTGGGTGAACCTGCCGCGGCGGGACAAGATGATGAATCCGCGCTACCAGGAGCTGCGCGCGGCAGAGCTGCCGTCGGCCACGAGCGCGGACGGTAAGGTCCGGGTGACGGTACTGGCGGGCGAATCGCTGGGCACGACGGCGTCGATCGACACGCGCACGCCGATCCTCTATCTGCACGTGCGGCTCGCGCCGGGCGCACGGTTCACTCAGGCGGTGCCGGAGTCGTACAACGCGTTCGCGTTCGTGTTCGCGGGGCAGGCGGCGTTCGGAGACCGCGAGGCGCGGGAGAACGACACGGTGCTGTTCGAGCGGGACGGGGACGAGGTGACGATCGCCACGGAGACGGGCGCCGAGCTGCTGCTGATCGGCGGCGAGCCTCTCGGCGAGCCGGTGGCGCGGTATGGGCCGTTCGTCATGAACACGATCGGAGAGATCCGGCAGGCGATGCTGGACTACGAGAGCGGACACTTCGGCGAGATCCGCCGCTGAAGCCGCGCCCTACATTTCGCTGGCGAAGAAGGCGCAGAGCTCCTCCACGCTGGAAACGTGTACCAGGCCGGGCACGTCGGGAGGCACCCGCTCCGCGCTGACCATGAACGCCGCGCGGCCGTGCGCCGCGGCGTAGGCCAGCGCGTGGAAGTCGGTGGTGTCGTCGCCGGCGTACAGCACGCGCTGCGCGCCGACGTGCTCCGCGATGCGCTGCAGCGCGGCGCCTTTGCCTCCGCCGGGGACGCGCGCTTCCACGACCATGCGGCCGGGGATCACCGTCAACCCCTCGTCGCGTCCCCACGCGGCGAAGGACTCGACCCCGTCCGGCTCCATGCCGCGGTAGTGCACGGCCATGGAGTACTTCTTCCGCTCGATGCGGAACCGCTGCAGCGCGGCCAGCAGGTCCGGCGGCGGCTCGGGGAAGGGACGCGAGCACGTCCACAGCGCGCGTCCGTCCGCGTCCTCGCATTCCAGCCCGTGCGCGCCGGCCACGATCGCGCGCAGACCGTGAAGCCGCGGGCGGACGTCCTCCCCATCGCGCCCGCTGAGGATGGCCACCGGCACCTTCACCTCCGACAGAAACGCACGGGCAGCGGGATGCATCTCCGCCGCGGACGGGTCCTGCACGATCGGCGCGATCGTTCCGTCAAAATCGGTGGCCAGCAGCACGCTCGCGCCCATCGTTCTCCGCAGGCCGCTGGACGCGGCGTCCCGTCTGCACGCGCGCGAGCGCCGCGAGCTGATTCACCGCCCAGTCACTGATGGTGTTCCGCTCCAGCGCGCGGCGCATCAGACGCAGGCGCGAAGCGCGCTCGACCGCGGGCATCCGCACCGCGCGCACGATCGCGTCCGCGACCTCGCGCAGATCATACGGGTTCACGAGCAGCGCGCCGTTCAGCTCCGACGCGGCGCCGGTGAAACGGCTCAGGACCAGGGCTCCCCGCCTGCCGCTGGTCGTGTCGTAGCAGGATGCGACGTACTCCTTCGCCACGAGGTTCATCCCGTCGTGCACCGGCGTGACGATGGCGCTGTCGCCCATCGCGTAATAGCGGCGCACGACCTCCGGCGGGAAGGACTCCAGCTTCAGCACGATCGCCTCCGCGCCGAACCGCTGGTTCACCCGCGCCACCGCGTTGGCCACTTCCACGTTCAGGTCCTGGTAGCGGCCGATCTGCATCCGCGTCGGCGCCGCCACCTGCACGTGCACGTAGCGGCCGCGCAGCTCGGGATGCTCCTCGAACAGCAGCTCGATCGCCGCCACGCGCTCGAGCAGTCCCTTCGTGTAATCGCAGCGGTCGACGCCGACGCTCACATGTACGTCGGGAGCGATGCCCAGCTCCTCACGCAGCTTCGCGCCGTCGTCCTCCGACGCCGCCGGATACGGCCACTCGATGCTGATCGGATACGCGCGCACCATCACGCGCCTTCCGTCGATCTCCACGCTCATGTCGCCGCGATTCACGCGCGCGCGGCGGACCATGCGATCGACGCACTCGATGAAGTGCGCGCAGTACTCGCCGGTGTGGAAGCCGATGACGTCGGCGCCGAGGAGGCCGTCCAGGATCTCCGCGGCCCAGGGACAGATCGCGAATGTACCCGCGTCGGGCCACGGGATGTGCCAGAACACGCCCACCGCCGCCTCACGCGAAAGCTCCCGCAGGAAGCGCGGCACGAGCGCGAAGTGATAGTCCTGCACCAGCACCAGCTTCCCGCCCGCCTCCGCGGCAGCGCGCGCGAAGCGGCGGTTCACACGGCGGTAGGCCTCCCAGTCGTCGTGACGGAAGACCGGCTGCGTCCAGGCGCGGTGGCAGAGCGGCCAGAGCGCCTCGTTGGCGAAGCCGTTGTAGTAACCGGCCACTTCCTCCTGCGACAGGAACACGCGCCGCAGGTCGTACGCCGGACTCTCCGGCGGCACGGCGATGACGCCGTTCGCGCCCGCGGTCTCGAAATCTGCGGTTCCGGAGCCGTGCGCCACCCACGTGCCTCCGCAGGCGCGCAGGAGCGGCTCGATGCCCGTCACGAGGCCGCTCGGCGGCCGCTGCACGACGATGCCCGCATCGGTGAACTCGTGCACGTACGGCTCGCGATTCGCGACGATGACCAGCGGTGCGTCCAGCTCATCCGCAAGCCCGCGGAGGCGGTCCCCGCGGGGGGCAGCGTCGCTGGCCGAGACGAGCGGAAAACCTCCAATTCTGTCGAGCAAATTTGAGCCCCTCTGCGCACTTAGTTATTGCAACGGAGAAGCCTGAAATCGGGGGCAGATAGGACGAATAGGACCTATAGGACGAATAGGACTGGGGAGAGCTTCGGTCGTCCTATAGGTCCTATTCGTCCTATTCGTCCTATCTGCGCCCTGTGCCCTCTCTGACGCTATGATGCACAACCGTCCATGCCCCACATTCTCGTCACCAACGATGACGGCATCTACAGCGAGGGACTCCGCAAGCTGGCCGAGGCCTGCAAGGCGTACGGGCACGTCACGATCGTGGCGCCGGATCGCGAGCAGAGCGCGGCTTCCCACGCCCTCACCCTGAACCGGCCTCTGCGCCTCCTGCAGATCCAGGAGCACGAGTGGATCGTCGACGGCACGCCGTCCGACTGCGTCAACCTCGCGGTGCTGAAGCTCTTCAAGGACGCGCGTCCCGATCTCATCGTCTCCGGCATCAACTTCGGGCCCAACCTCGGCGACGACGTGACGTACTCCGGCACGATCTCGGCCGCCTTCGAAGGCGCGCTGCTGAACATCCCGTCGATCGCCTTCTCCGCGCTCGTCGGCGAGCATTTCTCGTTCGACCGCTGCGCGGCGTTCGCGGGCGAGCTGGTGCGCATCGCGCTCGAAGAGCATCGCGACCCGGCGGTGATCCTCAACGTGAACTTCCCCATCGAATTCGAAGGCGTCCGGATCACCGCCCTCGGCAAACGCATCTACAGCGAGGGCGTCATCGAGCGGAAAGACCCGCGGGGACGGAGCTACTTCTGGATCGGCGGCGAGCCGCCGGTGTGGCATCCCGGCGACGGCACCGACTTCGAGGCCATCCAGAGCGGCTACATCTCCATCACCCCGCTGCATCTCGACCTCACCCATCACCAGTCCATCCCCCGCCTGAAGCCGCTCGAGGAGACGCTTGGCCACTTCGCCGCGAAGAGATGAGCAGGAGCGCGATCTCGCCCACCAGCGGGCGCTGATGGTCGACCGCCACGTGGCCGCGCGCGGCATCCGCGACGAGCGCGTGCTGCAGGCCATGCGCGAGGTGCCGCGGCACCGCTTCGTGCCGCAGGTGGTGGCGTCGAAGGCCTACGGCCCCGGCGCGCTGCCCATCGGCGCGAAGCAGACCATCTCGCAGCCGTACATCGTGGCCCGCATGATCGAGCTGCTCGAGCTGCGCGGAAACGAGAAGGTGCTGGAGATTGGCACGGGAACGGGATATCAGGCCACGGTACTGGCGAAGCTGTGTGCAAGAGTCTTTACGATCGAGAGAGTGAACGAGCTGGCGCTGCGGGCGTCGGAGCTGTTCCGCGACCTGAAGGTCCACAACGCCTCGGTGAAGGTTTTCGACGGGACGTACGGCTGGTCCGATCAGGCGCCGTTCGACCGCATCATCGTGGCCGCGGCGGGGCCGGAGGTGCCGGAGCCGCTGGTGCAGCAGCTCGCGCGGACCGGCCGTCTGGTGATGCCCATCGGGCCGGCCGGCAATCAGCGGCTGGCGCGGGTGATCCGCGTAGGGACGGGGATCAAGATCGAGGACTGCGGCACCGCCGAGTTCGTCCCGCTGGTGGGGAAATTCGGCTGGAAGGAGTGATCGCGCCATGAAGGTGCGTCCGCTCCTGTATCTCACGGCCATCGTCTCGGCCATCCTCGGCGCGACGGTCGTCTATCTGGTTCTCTCCGTGCCGAACGACCTGCGCGCGGACGCGCTGATGAAGACGGCGCGGCAGGAGATCACCAACGGGAACCACCAGAAGGCGCGCGAGTCGCTCGCCAGGGTCGTGCAGCAGTACCCGCGCACGGACGCCGCCGCCGCGGCGACGGTCGCGCTCTCGTCGCTGGAGAAGAAGGAGCGCGACGACCTGGCGCGCGCGATCGCGCAGCTCCGCGTGCAGAACGAGCAGCAGTCGCGCCTCATCGCCGATCTGCAGAAGAACGTGACCACCATCGGCAACCGGCCGCCGCAGGTGGTGACGGTGCAGGCCCCCGCGCCGAAACCGCCGCCGGCGAAGGTCACGCCGAAGAAGAAAACGCCGCCCAAGAAGAAAACCACGACGAAGCGGCGGCGGCGCTGACGTAGAATCCCGCGACATGAAGGAACAGCGGCACCTGCGTATCCACGGCAAGGTCCAGGGAGTCGGCTACCGCTTCTACGCGACCCGGGTCGCGCGGCGGATGGGTCTGAAGGGTTGGATCCAGAACAATCGCGACGGATCGGTCGAGGCGCTCGTCGAGGGCGAGAAGAAGTCGATCGACGAGTGGATCGAGGAGATCCGCGAAGGCCCGCGCTACGCCGAGGTGACGAAGATCGATCAGGAATCGAAGGAGTTCTCGGGCAAGCTGCCCGACTTCGACGTGAAATTCTGATGGACGTCCAACAGCTTCGCGACTTCCTCCGCGACGTTCCGGACTTTCCCAAGCCGGGGATCCTCTTCAAAGACATCACCCCCCTGCTCCGCTCTCCGGAAGCGCTCCGGACCGCGTGCGAGCTGCTGGCGGAGCCGTTCGCCAACGAGCGCGTCACGGCGGTGGCGGGCATCGAGTCCCGAGGATTCATCTTCGGCAGCATCGTCGCGCTCAATCTCGGCGCGGGCTTCGTCCCGATCCGCAAACCGGGGAAGCTGCCGTGGACGACGCGGAAGCACGAGTACGTGCTCGAGTACGGCAGCGGGACGCTGGAGATCCACGACGACGCGCTGACGCCGGACGACCGGGTGCTGGTGATCGACGACGTGCTGGCCACGGGCGGCACGCTTTCGGCAGCGACGCAGCTCGTCCGGGGATTCGACGCGACGCTGGTGGGCGCCGGCACGGTGGTCGAGCTGGAGTTTCTGAACGGACGTCGCAACCTCGGATCGCACATTCCACTGCATTCACTTCTTCGTTTCTGAGAGGCGGACATGAAGCAGATCGCGGAGCTCATCGAAGGACAGGTGCTGACGGTGATCGAGCCCGGCTGGACGGTGCGGACCGCCGCGCAGCGGATGACCGAGCGGAACATCGGCGCGGTGGCGGTGGTGGATCACGGCACGCTGGCGGGCGTGTTCTCGGAGCGCGACATCATGTCGCGGGTGGTGGCGAAGGGCCTGAACCCGGACGACACGCCGGTGGATACGGTGATGACGCGGGAGATCGTCATCGCGGAGCCGAACGAGAACGTGGACGCGGCGCTGCAGAAGATGCATTCGATCGGATCGCGGCATCTGCCGGTGGTCGCGAACGGGAAGCTGGTGGGGATGATCTCCATCCGCGACCTGCTCGAGGTGGACGACGCCGCGCAAAGGGCGAAGGCAACGTTCCTCGGCGAGCTGGTGACGTACTCGCCGGACTACGAGAGCTGACGGCTACGAGCCCTTGTCATCCTGAGCCGGCGTAGCGCGGCGAAGGACCCCCTGCCGGTAGCACGCGTCGCGCACGAATCAGGGGGTCCTTCGCCGTCTACGCGGCTCAGGATGACACCTCACTCCGTCGCTAGACGCAAATGCAGCCGCGGCGAGTCCTCGCTCACGTGCGTTCCCGGGGCCAGCTCGAACGCGTCGTCGGCCGTCTGCGTGCCGCCCAGCAACAGGCACAATCGCGCCAGCTCCTTGAACGTCGCGCTGCTGCCTTCGATCACGACCTCGCCGTCCGCGGCAGTCACGCGCAGCGGCGCGCGGGTCATGCCTTCGAGGGCCATGAGTGCGAGGTCGTAGTTCATTCGTCTTCCCCCATGTAGCGGACCGAGTTGCGCTCCGTTTCCTGCAGGACGACCTCGTGCAGCTCGCCGTTCGGAATGGCCGGGGCGAGCTGCTGCCAGAAGCAGCGGGCGAGGTTTTCGGCGGTGGGGATGATGCCGCGGAGGAAGTCGACGTCCTCGTTGAGGTTCGTGTGGTCGACGCGGTCGACGACGCGCTCGCGCATGATGTCCTTGAGGCGCTTCAGGTCGATCACCATCCCGGTCTCCGGGTCGATGTGCCCTTTCACGCTCACTTCGAGGGCGTAATTGTGGCCGTGGCCCTTCGGATTGTCGCACTTGTCGTACGTTTCCCGGTTCCAGGCGGCGTCCCGGTTCGGATTGTGCAGACGATGGGCTGCCGAGAAGGTCAATCGAGCCGTCACGATCATTCGCGCAATTATGGATGCAAACGAGTCGCACTACATCGTCTGCCGCAACGGCGTGTTCATCCTGCCCGAGCACGTCTGCAGGGCCCTGGAGGCGCAGGTGCCGAACGGCTTCGTCTACCTGCGGCAGGACGACGAGGTCCTGACGATCTCGACCACACGGATCGAAGGCGCCCACCGACGCGTGCTCAGCGGACGCTTCCGCGTACCGATGTTCCGCGAGGCGAAAAAACTCGCGATCGTGGACTACCACGACTCGCTGCGGGTGATGGCGGTCAGCTGACCGCCGCCAGGGCGCGGCGCTCTTCGTCCTGCTGGGCGAGGAGGTCCGCGCGGATCTTCGCGAAGCGCGCATCGTTCGCCAGATAGCGGAACAGTGGATTGGCGAGCACGTACGCCGCGGTCGGCTCCTTCCGCTGCACGGCTTTCTCCAGCGACGTGAAGACGTTTCCCGTATCGGCGAGGATCGCGTACACCTCGGCCGCGCACGTCCACGAGTCGTCGCCCGGGCTGGCCGCGGTGAGCGCGGTCTGGAGCTCGGACCTGGCCTCGTCGGCGTTGCGCTTCTCCGCGGCCATATAGGCCTTGAGCATGTGGTAGCCGTACAGCGGGTCGGACTGCTGGAGCTTCTTCAGCTCTTCCTCGGGCAGCGTCAGGCTGTGGCGCAGCACGTACATCCGCCCGATCTTCAGCGACAGCGCGGGGCTGCCCTTGCCGTTGTACTGGACGTCGTAATAGCGGTCGGCGGCGACGCTGATGCGGCCGGCGGAGGCGATGAGGTCGGGCTCGTGCACCACGACCTGCAGCGGCGGCACGCGCTGGAGCCGGGCCAGAGTGGCGTTGAATCTCGCCTGATCGTTGGCGGAGAGGGCGTAGCGCGCGACGAGGTTCAGCGACTCGGCGTCGTTCGGGTCGCGGTCGAGGACGAGGTCGTAGAACGCGAAGGCCTGCTGCAGGTCGCCGCTGGCGAGGCTCGCCTTCGCAACGCGGCGCGCGGCGTCGAGGTTGGCGGGATCGAGGAGCGCCACCTGCTTCGCGGCGGCCATGGCCTCGGCGCTCTTGCCGGTATCCGTGTAGAACTGCATGGCCATGAGCTGCGCGGGGAGGAAGTTGGGATCGGAGGCGATGGCCGCGCGCAGGGCCGTATCGGTCCGGGCGGAGTCGTTCGCAGACTTGGCGACGACCGCGTCCGCGAACGAGTTCAGCGCGTCCGCCGCCGCGAAGCTGCGCGGCTTGGCCTTCGCCGCGGCCATGGTCTGGTCCACCACCGCCCGAATGCCGCTCGCCGTATCGAGCAGCGCCACGGGCGCGGACGGCGTCCCCGCCGCGGTCGTGACCAGCTCCGCGCCGGCCGCCGAGGGGCGCACCGTCGCGGCGATGGTCGCGGTGTCGGGCGTAACGTTGTCGACGACGCGCAGCTCGGGGAAGCTGCGGAGGATCTCGATCGCGCCGAGGCGGACGGCGTTCGCGCGCGCGGTCAGCGCGGGATCGTTGCCGTCCACGATGAACGGCGCGACGTAGACGTTCTTCGGGTTCTCCGCGGTCGCGCCCTCGGGCTTCGGCGGCGCAGTCTTCAGGGCGACCGGCGCGGCCTCGCCGGAGCCGCGGCGTAGCCACATCGCCCCCAGCGCGGCGAGGACGATGAGCAGCACGACGGCTGCCGCTGCGGCGAACAGGCGCGAGCGCTTCTTGGCGGCGGCGATGACGGCGAGCGCCTCGGCCTCCGCTTCTGCCTCCGCCTGGAGGTCCGCGGTCGACGGCGTGGCTTCGACGGCGGTCGCCGCCGACGGCTCGGGAGCCACGATCGTGTAGAGCTTCACGCCCGCTTTCGCTCCGGCGTCGCGGAGCCGGACGTTCCCCCGTCCCTCTTTGACGAACTCCTCGGAGATGAACAGCGTGTTCGGCGCAAGGTGCTCGAGCGTTGCAAGCGCCTTCTCGACCGCCGGACCGGCGGGCGTGCCGTCGCGCATCTGCAGCTCGCCGGCATGCAGGAGCATGCGCACGTCGAGCGGCTCTTCCTGGCCGGAGGAGAGATCGAACTCCGCTTTGCGCCCCGCTTCCAGCGCGGCCTCGACGTTCGGGAGCTCCGCGACCATGCGCGGTCCGAAGGGATCGACCACCTGGCCGTCGAAGAGATACACGGCCTCGCCGAGGATCTGCTGCATGCGCGCGGCGGCACTGGCGTCACCGTCCGCGACGTCCGCGACGAAGAGGATGGAGCGCCGCGTCTGCACCTGCGACGGCGCGGGCATCGCGACTTTCTTCTCCAGTTGCTGCGCGAATGTGATCGCCTCGGGCTCGAGCTTCTCCAGCGCCTCGACGAGCAGTCGCACGTCCTTCACGCGCTTGAACGGGTCCTTGAAGAGGCACGAGCCCAGGACGCTCATCACGGCGTTGTCGATGTTCGGGTTCGCCGTGCGCGGCGACATCGGGTTGCCTTCGACGATCGCGCGCGCGATGTCTGCCGCGGTCGCCCCCTGGAACGGCAGCTTGCCCGTGGCCATCTCGTAGAAGACCACGCCCATGGAGAAGATGTCGGTGCGCTCCTCGAGCGTCGAGCTGGCGATCTGTTCGGGCGCGAGGTACGCCACCGCGCGAGGATCGCTCCCCTTCTGCTGGTACGCGTTCGACGAGCTCTCGCGCCGCAGCAGGTTGCCGATGTTCAGCCCACCGAGCCTGACCTGCCCCTCGGACGTGACGAGCACCGAGTCGCCGGCGATGTTGCCGTGCAGGATGTTCTTCATGTGGAGGTACTTCACGACCGACGCGAGCTGGTAGGCCGTCCGGAAGAACTCCATGCGGTCGACGGGCGCGCCCTGGAGCTTGCGGGCGATGGGCTGCGCGTCGACGACCTCCATGACCATCAGCAGGTTGTCGCCCTGCGGCACGATCTCGACGATGGGAACGAGGAAGGTGTGGTACAGCGCCGCCGAGACGCGCACGTCGCGGATCAGGGCCTCGCGCTTCGCCGTCTCCTTCGGGAGCTGCCGGGTGAGCAGCTTGACCGCGATCTTCTTGCCGCTGCGCGTATCTTCCGCGAGCCACACCGCGGAGCCGACCCGCTCGCCGATGGCGTAGGGACCGAGGGGCTGATTGGAGGACATGGTCCGCCGATTATAGGGCGCGGGGGGCAGGGCGCAGGGGGCAGGAGAACGAAGGACAGCAGAACGAATGTCATCCCGAGCGTAGCGAGGGACCTGGGTGGGCGGGGCGGCCAGGCATGTTCATCGCGCCCTGCGCCCTGATCAGCCGATGTGAGCCAGGTCCGCGCCCGCCTCCACCGTCTGGCCGGCGGTCACGAACAGCTCGTCCACCGTGCCCGCCGCGGGAGCCTGGATCTCGTTCTCCATCTTCATCGCCTCGAGGATCAGCAGGCCCTCGCCCTTGCGCACGGTATCGCCCTGCGACACCAGCACGCGCACGACGCGGCCCGGCATGAGCGCCTTCACGACGCCGCTGGCGCCCAGGGGATCGTCGTTCCGGCGGCGCTTCGCCGCGGAGGGGTCGATGATCTCGACGTGCAGGCTTCCGCCGCCGAGGGAGATCTCGTGCCGCGTGCCGTCGCGGTGGTGGACGACGGAGAACTGCGTCCCGTCCTCCAGGCGCAGCGAGCGGATGTAGTTCCCGACCTGGGCGTAATCCACGTCCATCCAGCGGTCGCCGATGCGCACGCGGTAGCCGGTGCCGTGGCGGAGGACTTCGACTTCCTTCTCGATCTCCCCTTCGCGCGCGATGAACCTCACATGCGCCCCCGTACCGCTTCCATGCGCGCGGCGTTGCGCCAGCCGGAGTCCGCGGTCTCGGCCGGCAACCGTACGTTCTGCGACTCCTCGAAGGCCATGATCGCGGCGGCGGCGATGGCGACGTCGGCGTGGCGCTCGTCCGCCGGACGGTGGGTCAGGTCGATCTCCGGGAGGAGGCGGTCGATGAAGCCGGTATCGAACTTTCCGGCCTGAAAGTCGGGATCGTTCATGATGAATGTGAAGAACGGGATCGTGGTCATGATCCCCTCGACGCGGTACTCCGCGAGCGCGCGGCGCATGCGCGCGATGGCTTCCGCGCGGTTCTCGCCGTGCACGATGAGCTTCGAGAGCATGGGGTCGTAGAACACCGGCACGGTATAGCCGGCGTACACGCCCTGATCGTTGCGGACGCCCGGGCCCTGCGGGAGGTTGATGTACCGGATCAGTCCCGGCGAAGGCGCGAATTTCCGCGCCGGATCCTCGGCGTAGATGCGGCACTCGATGGCGTGGCCGAGGCGGCGGAGGTCCTGCTGGGTGAACGAGAGCTTCTCGCCCTGGGCGATGCGGAGCTGCTCTTTCACCAGGTCGACGCCCCAGACCATCTCCGTCACCGGATGCTCGACCTGGAGGCGGGTGTTCATCTCGAGGAAGTAGAACTGCTTGTCCGGCCCCATCAGGCACTCGATGGTGCCGGTGGAGTAGTAGTTGACGGCGGCCGCGGCCTTGACGGCCATGGCGCCGAGGCGCTCGCGGAGCTCGTCGTCGACGACGGGGGACGGGCACTCCTCGACGACCTTCTGATGCCGGCGCTGCAGCGTGCATTCGCGCTCGCCGACGTGGACGATGTTGCCGTGCCGGTCGCCGACGACCTGCACCTCGATGTGCCGCGGCGATTCGACGAACTTCTCGGCGTACACCGAGCCGTCGCCGAAGAACGACTCGGCCTCGCTCGTGACGCGCTCGAAGGAGGGGAAGAGGTCTTCCTCGCGGTCGATGCGGCGCATGCCCTTGCCGCCGCCGCCGGCCGCGGCTTTGATCATGATCGGAAAGCCGGCCTCTTTCGCAAAGGCGGCGATCTCGTCGAACGACTTCACCGGATCGACGAGACCGGGAACGACCGGCACGCCCGCCGCCTGCATCCGCGCCCGAGCCTCGGTCTTCGAGCCCATCGCGTCGATCGATTCGGGCGAGGGGCCGATGAAGATCAGTCCCGCGTCGCGGCAGGCGCGGGCGAAGTCGGCGTTCTCGGCGAGAAAGCCGTAGCCGGGATGAATCGCCTCCGCACCGCTTTTCTTCGCGGCGTCGAGGATGCGGTCGATGCGCAGGTAGCTCTCTCGCGACGGCGCAGGCCCGATGGGCATGGCCTGATCGGCGTACACCACGTGCATGGCGTTGCGGTCCGGCTCGGAGTAGACGGCCACGGTCGGATAGCCCATCTCACGGCACGCGCGGATGATGCGCACCGCGATCTCCCCGCGGTTCGCAATGAGGACTTTCATGGGGCGGATTGTATGAGAGTTGAGTAGGGGCAGATCCGGAAACTCGGGTCTGACCCCGCTCAACTCCCATACAATCCGCCCCATGACGAACGAGGCCTTGCACCAGCAGCGCATGCAGATCCTGTCGGGGGTGGTGACGACCCTCCTCTCCGACCTCAAAGCCGGCACGGGCGACAAGGACCGCCGCCGCCAGGTCGAGGAGTGGATGCGCACGCTCGCGGAGAAATACCCGGAGTTCAAGATCGAGACGGGACTGCGCGACTATTACCTGGCCGAGGCGGAGCGGCTGCGCGCGGATTTCGACAAGTCGGCCGAGTTGACCGAGAAGCTGTCGCTGGGGCGGTCGATCGAGAGCTTTCTCGATCGCGCTGCCGAGTACGACCGGCGTATCTCCGACCGGTAACAAACCGGACACGCGGTGCAACAAACGTTGCATTCGCGCGGAACGCACTCCAACGTAGCGGGATGCGCGTTTTTCTGCTCCTGCTCCTCTGCGCGTCCGCGTCGGCGCAGACCGCCTCGTTCCTGAACATCAATCCTTCGTGGTCGCCGGACGGGCGGCAGCTCGTCTTCCAGAGCGATCGCCACGGCGGTCGCACGCAGCTCTACGTCATCCGCGCCGACGGCACGGGCGAGCGGCGGCTGACGCGGACCGCGGGCGACGACACGCATCCCGCGTGGTCGCCGGACGGGCAATGGATCGTGTTCGACTCGAATCGCGACGGCACCTGGAACCTCTACCGCATCCGGCCCGACGGGACGGACGAGAAGCGGCTCACGCACCGCGGCGCATCGGCGGCGGCGATGTTCGCGCGGCATCCGTCGTGGTCGCCCGACGGCCGGCGCATCGTCTTCGACTCCAACCGCGACGGCGACGAAGAGGTGTACGTGATGGACGCGGGCGGCGGGAACGTGCAGCGGCTGACGAACAGCGCCGGCCGCGATGGACACGCGTCGTGGGCACCGGACGGATCGATCGTCTTCGGCGCGACTCGCGGCGGGAACGCGGACGTCTGGATCATGAACGCGGACGGCAGCGGACAGCGGCGGCTCACCGACGCCCCGAAGATGGACGGGGGGGCGAAGGTCTCGCCGGATGGGAAGCGGATCGCGTTCTTCAGTGAGCGCGACGGCAACACGGAGCTGTACGTGATGGATCGCGACGGGGCGAACGCGCGCAACCTCACCCGGGACGCCGCGACGAACTACGAGATGGCGTGGTCGCCGGACGGGAAGCAGATCGCGTATTACACCGACACGCCGGGACGGTTCGAGCTGTTCGTGCGCGACGTGGACGGCGACGCTCCGCCGCGCCAGCTCACCAACGCCGCGTACGCGAACGCGTGGCCGCAGTGGTCGCCCGACGGCAAACGCATCGTGTTCGGCTCCACGCGCGACGTCGACTGGGAGATCTACACGATGGCCGCGGACGGCACGGACGCGCGACGGCTCACGCACAGCGCGGGACGCGACGCACATCCCGTGTTCACGCCGGACGGCAAGCGCATCGTGTTCCAGTCGCCGCGGGATTCCGAGACTGCGACCGAGGTGGATCTCTACACGATGAACGCCGACGGTACGGAGCCGAAGCGGGTCCGCACCCTGCCGGGCTTCGACGGCGTGCCGGTGCCGTCGCCGGACGGGACCAGGATCGCGTGGCAGCGCGGCACGCGCACCGAGAACGGGTTTCACTGGGAGCTGTACGTCGACGAGCGCGCCGTCACGGCCAACGCGTGGTCCAGCCAGGTGCCAACCTGGAGTCCGGACGGGAAGCGGCTCGTGTTCTACGCCAACCCGGCCGGGCGCGATCAGCTCTTCGTCATGGACCTGGCGTCCGGACAGGTCACACCGCTCACCACCAGCAGCGGCGACGATCAGGCGCCGGCGTTCTCGCGCGACGGGCGCTTCGTGGCGTTCACGTCGACGCGCGACGGGTCGCGCGACCTCTACGCGCTGGATGTGTCGAACGGCGCCGTGCGCAGACTCACGACTGGGATGGACGTGTGGTCGCAGCCAGGCTGGTCGCCGGATGGCACACGCATCCTGTTTTCAGCGAAGGACCGCGGAACCGATGAGGTGTTCGTGATCGAGCCGGACGGCAAGGGGCTACAACGGATCACGAAAGGCTGGGAAGGGATTCGCCAGTAATGGTGCCCAAGGCCGGACTCGAACCGGCACGGATTTCTCCACACGCCCCTCAAACGTGCGCGTCTACCAATTCCGCCACTTGGGCAGGCGAATCAAAGAACTACTTCTTGGCCGGAGCCGGCTTGGCCGGGGCGGTCGGAGCCGCCGTGTCACCGGACATGACCGAGGTGCGCGGACGCGCCTGCAGCACCGCGAGCGCCATCGAGGTAATGACGAACGCGACGAAGAAGCCCGTCGTCAGCTTGTGCAGGAGCGTGGTCGCGCCGCGCGCGCCGAACGCCGTCTGCGAGCCGCCGCCCCCGAACGCGCCCGCGAGATCCGCACCCTTGCCCTGCTGGACGAGGACGACGAGGATCAGGAACAGGCTGATGAGGACGTGCAGAATGACGAGCAATACGATCATGAAAGATGGACTCTCCGGGTAATGCCTGACTGTGAACCGGTCAGGGGTGCGGATTGTTCCCGGAAACGGGGGCGGCGTCAAGACGGGAGTTCCTCGGAGTTCCTCGGTTCCTCGGAGCTCCTCGGAGGGCTCGGAGGGGGCTCCCCCGAGGAACCCGAGGAACTCCGAGGAACCCGAGGAACTGCTCCGTCGCTACCGCATCCCCGCGTGGATGGCCAGGAGCTTCCGTGAGTCCAGGCTCGCTCCGCCGACCAGGAAACCGTCGATCGTGCCTTTGGCGACGAGGTCGTCGACGTTCTCCGGGGTGACACTGCCTCCGTAGAGGATCGGATACTGCCGCGCCGGCCAGAACCGCTCCAGCGCCGACCGGATCTCGCTCAGCGTCTCCGCCACCATCTCCCCGCTCGCGTTCCGCCCCGTCCCGATCGCCCAGACCGGCTCGTACGCGATCACGACCTCCCGCGCGTTCTCCAGCGCGGCCACGGCCGCGACCTTGATCTGGTCCGCCAGGAACCGGGCCACGTGACCGGCATCGCGCACCTGCAGGTCCTCGCCGATGCAGAGGACCGGCATGAGGCCCGTCTCGACGGCCAGGGTGAGCTTCCGGGCGATCAGGGCGTCGTTCTCATGGAACAGGTGCCGGCGCTCCGAATGGCCGAGGATGACGGCGTCGACGCCGCACTCGCGGAGCATCCGCGGCGAGACCTCGCCCGTGAACGCGCCCGAAGCCTGGTCGCTGCAGTTCTGCCCCGCGACGCCGAGGCCTTCCCCGCATTTCACCACGTGGCGCAGGAACGGGAACGGCGGCGCGATGAGGATGTCGACGTCGCGAGGGTCCGCTCCGCTGAGCGTGGCCAGGTAACCCTCGATGCCCTCCGGAGGGAGGTTCATTTTCCAGTTGGCGATCAGGTAGCGAGCCATCGCTCAAGCAGTGTAACGATTTTTGCCCTGGCGTTTGGAAAGATAGAGGCGCTCGTCGGCGCGGCGGACGAGGTCATTGGCGGCGGTGTCCTCGCGCCGGAACTCCGCGATGCCGATGGAGACGGCGCACTGGATCGCACCCTCCTCGTCGGTCGGAATGGTCAGGCTCGCGATGCGGCCGAGGATGCGCTGCGCGACTTTCCTGGCGCCGTGCAGATCGGTATGCGGGAGGATCACCGCGAACTCGTCGCCGCCGTACCGCGCGAGGATGTCCGTCGGCCGCAGCATCTCGCGCACCGAGCCGCACAGCTCCGACAGCACGACGTCGCCGATCACGTGGCCGAAGCTGTCGTTGATCTGCTTGAAGTCGTCGATGTCGAAGAGCAGCAGCGAGAGCGGCACGTTGAACGTCCGGGCGCGCTCGATCTCCTGCGGCAACTGGCGCCGGAAGTACCGGCGGTTCCAGATGCCGGTGAGGTCGTCGGTATCGGCCAGGTTGATGATGCGCTCGCGCGCGCGGATGGTGTCCAGGAGCATCGACACCTGGGTGGCGAAGATCGTGAGGATCTGCTGCTCGCGGTCGGAGAACGGCGTGCCGCGCGCGAGCAGCAGCAGGCCCGCGGCGCGGCGGTCGTGCTGCAGGAGGGCGGAGGCGTCGTGGTCGGCGCGCGGATCCTCGCACCGCGGCAGCTCGTGGGTCTCCGCCTTCACCACCACCTCGGTCGTCGCGAACGAGACGGGGATGAGCGTCCCGAGGGTGTGGCGGATCCTGGCGATGAGGGCTTCGTCGACGAGCGCCTCGGCGCCCGCGCGCGTGCTGACGTAGAGGTCGAGGTTCTGCTCGAGCATCACGGCCGCGGCGACGTCGAACGGGACACACTTGAAGAGCGTGGCGTACGCGCGCGCAAACAGGTCTCCGACCGACTCGCTCCGGACGACGGTGGAGGTCAGCTCCTGGATGAGCGCCAGGAGGTCGCTGATCTGGCGATGCTCCGCGCGCAGCCGCGCCAGCTCGTCCAGCGTTCCGGAATCTGACATTACGAACCCAGCGCATTATAGGGTGCAGGGCGCAGGGCGCGGGGGACAGGAGATGCACGAACAACCCCCTGTCATCCCGAGCGTCGAGCGAGGGACCTGGGAGGGCGGGGCGCGAAGCACATGCCTCCTGCCCACCCGCCCAGGTCCCTCGCTACGCTCGGGATGACAGAGGCTCGCTCCTGTCCCCCGCGCCCTGCGCCCTGCGCCCCATTTCCCCTCTCCTGTCCCCTGCGCCCTGCCCCCTGTCCCCTCGAATACAATGCCTTCGTGTTGATCGAGGCGGAGGCGATTCCGTACGAACCGGCGCTGCTCCGCGGCGAACGGCTGCTCGTCCTCGCCCCTCATCCAGACGACGAAGTGATCGGCTGCGGAGGCCTGGTCGCGCTGCATCTGCGCGAGGGGCGCGAAGTGCGTGTGGTCGTGGCCACGGACGGAGCGCAGGGGGGAGCCGCCGCCGAGGTCCGGCAGGAGGAGTCGCGGCAGGCGCTGCGTGTACTGGGCGACTTCGGCACGGGGAAGAGCGCGATGTTCGCGTTCCTCGGCTGGCCCGATCGCGGCCTCGACGACTCGCTCGCGCCGAAGCTGCGCGAGGAGCTGCTTTCTTTCCGTCCCGACCTGATCCTCGCTCCGGCGCCGATCGAGATCCATCCCGACCATTCCGCGCTGGCGCGGATCTTCTGCGAGCTCGTGCAGCGCGATGAGACTCTCTTCGCCGACCTCGCGGTCGCGCGCGTCGCGTTCTACGAAGTCGGGCAGCCGCTGCGGCCGAATGCGATCGTCGACATCAGCGACGTGGCGGAAGCCAAGTACGCGGCCATCGCGGAGCATCGGTCGCAGCTCGCGCAACGCGATTACGTCGCCTACGCGCGCGGCCTCAACGCGTATCGCGCGATGACGCTGCCCCCGGAAACGAAATTCGCCGAGGGGTATTACGTCGTCGAGCTGAAATCGCTTTGGACGACGCCGGTCAGCGAGCTGCGGAAACTCGCCGGTGCGCCGAAGGAGCTCGCCGTCTCCGGCGAGCCGGTGCCGATCAGTGTGGTCATTCGCACGAAGAACCGTCCGGCGCTGCTCGCCGAGGCGATCGCCTCGGTGCGTGCGACGGGCTATCCGTGCGAGATCGTGGTCGTCAACGACGGCGGCGCGGCGCTCGACCTCGACGGCGTGAAGCTCGTGCAGCACGAAACCTCGCAGGGACGCGCGGAGGCGGGCAACGCCGGGGTGCGCGCGGCCTCGAACGGCTTCGTCGTGTTCCTCGACGACGACGACCTGTTCTATCCCGAGCATCTCGCCACGCTCGCGGGCGCGACGGCATCGTCGACGCATGCCGCGTGGTACACGGACGCGGTCTCCGCGTACCTGGGCGATTCCGTCCGGCGGACGCGCATCTACGCCCAGAGCTTCGACCGCGAGCTGCTGCAGGTCGACAACTACATCCCGCTGCCCACGGTGCTCTTCCGCCGCGAGCACTTCCTCGCGCTGGGCGGCTTCGATTCGTCGTTCGATCTCTTCGAAGATTGGGACTTCCTCCTGCGCCTGGCCGGGCGCGGCGACTTCCTTCGCGTCCCGCGGATCACATGCGAGATCCGCCACTTCGAAGGAGGCACGTCGGTCGTCCTCGCGGCGCCCGAAGGCTCGCCTGAGTTCCGCGCCGCGAAACTGCGGATCTGGGAGAAACACGGCGTCGATGCCGCGACGTTTGTGCGCGCCTATGAAAAGCAGAAGCGGCGGATGATGACCACGTACGCCGACACGATCGCCATCCGCGGCGAGGCGGACGACCTGCGCAGGGACATGGCGCGGGTGGAGCGCGAGAAGGCGCAGATCATCGCCCAGAACGCCGAGGCGGCAGACACGATCAACGGATATGCGCTGCGCGTGCGCGAGCTGGAGGGCGCGATGAGCGCCCTGGCCGCGATCGCCGCGGACTATGAGAACAAGACCCTGCAGGTCGAGCGCCTCACGCGCGAGCTCGAAGCGCGCGCCGCGGAGAACGATCAGATCCGCGCGGTGAACGCCGCGACGCACGACGAGCTGCAACGGACCCGCGTCGAGATCGAGCGGCTCAACGGCCTGCTGAACATGATCTACGGCTCGCGCACGTGGAAGCTGCATACGACGCTCGAGAGGATCCGGGGACGCGGATGAGCCGGGTGATGCTCGTCTGTCCCGAGCCCCTGGGACACGGCCAGCCCGCGGGCGTAGGCATCCGCTTTCTGGAGATCGCGCGCGTGCTGCGCGCGGACGGGCACGAGGTGACGATGCTCGCTCCGGACGTCGTCGGCCTGACGGCGGAGTCGCTGCTGGAGACGAGCCGTCGCAGCGATGTGGCGGTGGTGCAGGGACATGTCGCAAATGCGTACTTTCAGCACGCGGAGCCGATCCCGGCGGTGGTCGACCTGTACGACCCGTTCATCATCGAGAACCTGCACTACTTCGCGGAGCGCGGCGCGGAGGTGTTCCAGCACGACCACGCCACGCTCATGGGCTCGCTCGTGCGAGGGGACTTCTTCCTGTGCGCGTCCGCAGCCCAGCGGATGTTCTACCTCGGCGCGCTGCTGGCGTGCGGGCGGTTGAATCCGGAGTTGTTCGAGCGCGATCCGGAGCTGGAGTCGCTGCTGGCGATCGCGCCGTTCGGTGTGCCGGCGCAGAGAGTCGTCGAGTCGACGAGGAGTCAAGTCGTCGAGGAGTCCTCTCGAAGACTCGACGACGCGGAGACTCGAATCCTCTTCGGGGGCATCTACGACTGGTACGACCCGATCCTGGCGATCGAGGCGGTCGCGCTCGTGCCGGGTGCCACACTGACGTTCACCCATCATCCGAATCCTGACCTGACGCCGCAGGGGAAACTGGCCGAGGCGATGGAGCACGTGCGGCGGAAAAAGTACGGGCACGTGCGGTTCGAGCCGTGGGCACCGTACGAGCAGCGCGCGGAGTTCTTCGCGCGGTTCTCGATGGCGCTGATCACGTTCCCGCGCTCGCTGGAGACGGACCTCTCGATGCGCACCCGCATCTACGACTACCTGTGGTGCGGCCTGCCGATCGTCAGCAGCTCCGCGCCGGGCACGGACGAGATCCTCACGCGCTACGGCTGCGGCATCGTCGTGGGCGAGAGCTCGCGCCGGGCGTTCGCGGATGCGATCCGCCGCGTCGACCGCGAGCGGATGACGCGCGGCGCGGAGCAGTTCGTGTCCGAGCACCAGTGGGACCGCACGCTCGCGCCGCTGCGCGCGTTCGTCCGGGAGCCGCGCATCGAGCGCACGAAAGCGGCCTTCGCGCAGCAGCCGTCGATCTCCGTCCCCCCGCCCGCATCGATCCTCGACCGGCTGAAGCGCCGGCTGAAAGCATGACCACGACCGAGATCATCATCGTCAACTGGAACAACCGCGCGGAGACGCTGGAGTGTCTCGCCGCGGTGGAGGCGCAGCTCGCCGAGTCCGCTGGTGCTTCGATCACCGTCGTGGACAACGGCTCGACCGACGGCAGCGCCACGGCCGTCGTCGCGAAGCATCCGGGGGTGAAGCTGTTCGCGTTGACGGAGAACCGCGGCTTCACCGGCGGCCTCGCCGCGGCGCTCGCGGGATCGACAGCGACGAACGTGATCTTCCTCAACAACGATGCCGTCCCGGAGCCGGGCTGGCTGGCCGCGCTGACCGGAGCGATCGAAGGAGCGCCCGAGGACGTCATCTCGATCGGCGGCAAGATCGTTGACCCAACGGGCACGAAGATCGACTTCATCGGCGGGATGCTGACCTTCGACGGGCACGCGTTCCAGAACGGCTTCCGCTATCCGGTCGGCTCGCGCCCTGAGCCCGCGGCCGGCGACGAGATCCTCTTCGCCTGCGGCGGAAACATGATCGCGCGCCGCGCCGCGCTGATGGAGCTGGGCGCGTTCGACGACGACTTCTTCGCCTATCTCGAGGACGTGGACTTCGGCTGGCGGGCGTGGATCTGCGGCTATCGCGCGCTGTTCGAGCCGCGCGCGGTGGTGCGCCATGCCTCGAGCACGACCAGCAACCGGCTCGGCGACTTCGAGCGCGGCGTGCTCTTCGAGCGCAACGCGCTGCAGACGGCGTTCAAGAACTACGAGAACATCGCCGAGAGCGCGTCGTCGGTGCTGTACGCGTACCTGCACCGGCTGCATCACTACGCGACGACGCGCAATCCGGGCGCGGACGAGCTCACGCGCACGTTCGGAGCGCCGTCCACGCGCAAGCGCCGCCGCTGGCCGCGCACGCCGCTCGCCGCGATCGACGACCCGCTCACGGCGATGCAGTTCCGCGCGCTGGACTGGGTCTTCCGCAACGACGCGCGGCTGGCGAAGAAGCGTCACGACGTACAGAGCCGCCGCAAGCGGAGCGACCGGGACATCTTCGAGCGCTTCCCTCTGAGCTTCGTCCCCACCTACCCCGGCGACGACGCGATGATGCAGAGCGCGCTGTTCCGGCTCCTCCGTCCGTCGCTGCCTGCGGAAGAGAAGAAGCTGGGGGAGATCATCGCGCCGTGACGTGGCTCCGCCGCTTCCGCCCTCATGGGGTGTTCTGGCGCCAGTTCCTCCGCTGGGCCGTCGTCAACGTGCCGTACTGGTGCGAGGCAGTGATCCTCGGGTTCTGGGCGATGCTGTTCATGCTTTGGGGTCCCGGCCGGCGCGGCGTGATGGCGAACCTCGGCGCGATCCTTCCGGGCTCGTGGGCACTCGCAAATTTTTTTCGCACCTACCGGGTGATGTGGAACTTTGCGTGGACGATCGACGACAACGTGCGCTTCAAGGAGCTGCAGGTGGTGCCGGACTGGGAGTTCGTCGGCCGCGAGCATTTCGAGCGGATGAAGAACGAGCCGGGCGGGGCGATCATCCTCACCGCGCACATGGGCAGCTACGACCTCGGCGCGAACCTCTTCGCGCGGATCTCGAAGCGGCCGATCGTGATGGTGCGGGCGCCGGAAATCGACCCGCAGACCCGGCAGTACGAGGAATCGCGGCTGACGACGGCGGAGGCGCTGAAGATCGACTTCAGCACCCGGTCGAACGAGCTCGCGATCGACCTGCTGCACGCGCTGCAGCGGGGAGAGCTCATCGCCATCCAGGGCGATCGCGTGACGCCGGGGATCTCGACGCTGCCGGCGACGCTGTTCGGGAAAAAGACGAGCCTTCCCGCGGGCCCGTTCGCGCTGTCGATGGCAGCGCGCGTCCCGATCTATCCGCTGTTCATCGTCCGCCTCGGACGCCGCAGCTATCGCCTGGTCGTCGGCGCGCCGTTCCACGTCGAGCGGACGCGCGACCGCGCGGCCGGCTTCGCGCGCGCGGTGACGGAGTGGACGCGAGAGCTGGAGGTGGTCGTGCGCGAGTCGTGGTTCCAGTGGTACACGTTCGCGCCGTTCGAGGAGAAGGAGGCGGCGTGAGAGTCGTGCACGGACGCGCGGATGCGCGCTGGCTGCCGTCGCGATTCAATTACGCGCTGTTCCGCCTGTACGCATTCGTGAGGATGAAGCTCGCCAGGCCGGAGCCGGCGGACGTGTCGCTGGTCATCGACCGCAATCAGAATCCGACCGAGAGCGCGGTGCTGGCGGCGTGGACGACTGCGACGCTGGCCTGCTACGCGTCGGGGACGCTGTTCGCGTCGTGGCCGCTCGCGCTCGGGTTGCTGGCGGGCGTCCCGGTCGCGATCACCTGCCTGGAGATCCCCATCGTCGCGATCGGCCTGCCGCTGCGGCATCGCGAGAACAACATCCCGCTGAACTCGTTCGTGCTCATGTCGCTGCTGATCGCGGCGGCCCTGTACTTCGCGCGTGCACAGACGTGGATCCGCTTCGCGGCGTGGCAGTTCCTCGGCGTGGTCGCTCTGAACGCGATCGCCGCGGGCGTCGTGTTCCTGCTGCGGGGCAGCATCGCGGAGATGGAGAACGCCGCGGGAGGGACCACATCCGAGCTCTGATCCTCACGTTCGCCGTCGTCGCGCCGCTGGCGCTGATCGGGCTGTGGCCGTACTCGCCGCTGGCGGGCGTCGGCGTGCTCGCCCTGTCGCACATGCTGCTCCTCTATCCGACGCTGCGGCCGAACGTGCAGTGGCTCGGGCCGGTGGTCACGCGGTTCGAGACGGCGCGCCAGGAGCTATGGCTGACGATCGACGACGGGCCGTCCGAAGATACGCCGGCGGTGCTGGACCTCTTCGACCGGCACGACGTGAAGGCGACGTTCTTCGTGAAAGGCACGCTCGTCGAAGAGCATGCGGACCTCGCGCGCGAGATCGTTCGCCGCGGACACACGCTCGCGAATCACAGCCAGACCCACCCGCAGGCGAGCTTCTGGTGCCTGCCGCCGGGACGCGTGGCCAGTGAGATCGACGGCTGCAGCCGCGCGCTCGCGTCGGTCACCGGCCAGCCTCCGCGCTGGTTCCGCGCGCCGGTGGGGATGAAGAACTTCACCGTGCATCCGGCGCTCGCGCGCCGCGGGATGCGGCTGATCGGCTGGACCGCGCGCGGATTCGACGCCATCAAATCGGACGCGGACGAGATCGTCCGCCGCATCCTCCCCCACCTCCGCCCCGGAGCGATCATCGTCCTGCATCAGGGCCGAGAGCACTCGCTGCGCGTCCTCGAGCACGTGATCGTGGCGCTGAAGGAGCGCGGCTACGCGTTCGTGGTGCCGGAGGACGAGCAACTGCTGCCTTGAGCGGCTTCCCGCTGTCATCCTGAGCCGGCGAAGCGCGGCGAAGGACCCCCTGCCGGTAGCACGAGTGCCGCGCAAATCAGGGGATCCTTCGCCGTCTACGCGGCTCAGGATGACAGGGGAGCACGCGTGAACACGAAGAAGTACGTGTTGTACGGCATGCGGCCCCACAGCGGGCGGATGTCGCTCGCGAATCCCGCGAACGGCCCGGTGACCTCTTCGCGCGTCGGGTAGTTCAGCGACTCGGCTTTCATCCACTTGAAGGTGCGGGCGAGCGAGTCGACGCGTTTCGTCAGGCGATAGCGCCAGGAGCCGTCGCGGATGGGCTGGCGCAGGATCACCGCGCCGCCGGGGGGCACCACGCGCGCGGCGTTGGCGAGGATCCGCTGCTGCGACGCGGAGTCGAAGTAATGCAGGATGTCGAGGATCACGACGTTGTGTCCCTCGGGCAGCGGATCGCGCGCATCGCCGGCGATGAAGTCGACGCCGCGGTACTTCCTCGCCGCGAGGCGCGCGACGTCGATCTTGCGCTGGTCGAAGTCGACCCCGATCACGGGTGCGGTGTAGCCGTGCTCGCGCAGATAGAACGCCAGCAGGCCGACGCCGCATCCGAGATCCACGAGAGGAAGGTCGCGGCCGCGCAATCCTTCGAGCGCGGCGGAGTACGCGGGGTCGGTGCGAATCTTCCAACGCACGTAGCCCTGCAGCGCGCGGCGATCGAAGAGCGCTGCGATCCGGTTCGAGACTGCCAGATCCTTCACGTGGTGAGGTGCTCGATCAGGTCGATGAGGTCCGGCAGGTTGAACGGCTTCGGCAGGATCGCGGCGACGCCCATCTGCAGCAGCGCCTGGGGCTGCACCGTGACGTGCGCGGAGACGACCACGACCGGGATCTTGCCGAGGTGACCGGTCTCCTGGATGCGCTGCAGGAAGTCCCAGCCGTTGACGTCCGGCATGGCCAGGTCGAGCAGCACCACGTCGGGATTGTGGATCGTGAGCGCGCGGTGGCCTTCCGCACCGTCTCCGGCGAGCAGGACCTGGAACCCGTGCTGGCGCAAGGCGGCCGCGAGCATGCCGCGGATGGGCAGATCGTCGTCGATCACGAGGACGCGCTTCTTCGCGACCTCCTTGACCCGGGTGTCCTTCGTCCCGCTCTGTTCGCTGCCGACGTTCATGTGCGCCGCATTCTACCGACGGATGAGCGCGGCTTGCAGGAGTCGCGCCCGGTATGGGCTAGGCGTAGAGGACAACGAGGCGGCCGGAAGAAGCACCATGTCATCCCGAGCGTCGAGCGAGGGACCTGGGCGGGCGGGCGCGAAGCCCACGCCTGCCGCCCCGCCCACCCAGGTCCCTCGCTACGCTCGGGATGACATGGGCTCCTGCCCCCTGCGCCCTGTCCCCTGCCCCTAGAAAAGGTCGCTGTCGCCCCATGCAAAATAAAAATCGCTGCGCATCTTTTGTACGACGTCCGGCCACGTGAACGGCACGCACATCACCGACAGGTCCTGCGGATCGGGGCGGGTCTCGAAGCCGAGGCTGACGAGGATCTCGTCGAACCAGCGGGGACGCGGAGGGAACCAGGCCTCGATCGCCTCGACGGGATACGCCGGCACGACGTGCCGCAGCGCCACCTCGACGGCGTCGGGGAATCGCGGATCGAAGAGCGCGTCGCCCCAGGTGAAGCGGTTCTCGCGGATGCGGAAGACGATCCATCCCACGAGGTGGCGCCATTTGCGGACGGCGACGACGGCATAGTCGACGTCGGGGCAGTCGAGATAGCGCCAGCGCACGTAACGCGCGTCGCGCCGCACGAGGAACCGGTACTCGGTCGCGACGCGGGCAAAGAGAGCGTCCCACTCCGGGGTGGTCTGCTGCACCAGCTCGAGCTGATAGCCGCGCATCCAGCGCTCGTAGCGGCCGATCGGCTTCGGCGGACGGGCCACGCGATACGTCACCGGCTCCACGCGGTCGCTGCGCAGGAAGCGCAGAGAGATCTTCTGGATGTTGCCGACGTTGAAGCCATAGTTGAACGCGATCTGGCCTTCGCAGAAGCGCGCGTAGAAATCGAGCGCGGTGCGGCCGAGGATGGACGTCGGACCGCGGCCGATGTGGCGGATGGCGACGTCGGTCATGGTGTCGCCGATCTGGTGTGCGAGCACCTCCTTGCCGTACGCGTAGAAGGGCACGAGGTAGCCGGCGTAATGGCCGGCCAGGCGCTCGTCGACGAACGTGAGGCTGATGCGCTCGTTGCCGAACGGACTCTCGCGGTACTTCCAGCGGAAGTGGTCGATGGGCCGCGGTGCGTGCGGAAAGGAACGCGCGAAGAGGTCGAGGATCTGCTGTTCGTCGCCGGGCGCGTAACCGCGCGTCTCAACGGGCATGCGTCGGTTCCACGGAGCGGATGGCCCGAACGTTCAGCGAGGGCCCCGACCTGCGGCGGGCCATGATACGGATCGAGCCGGTGCTGACGATCGCCGGGTCGGGCATCATCGTCAGGAACGCGCGGGCGAACGGCGCGAGGAACGGATGCTGCGCTCCGAGCCAGTGCCGCAGGAACTTCTGGTCGCGGTATTCGAAGTCGGGGCCGATGTCGATGATCTCGAACCCCGAGTGCTCGAGCAGCTCGATCAGCGCGGAGCGCGAATACAGGATGAGATGCGTGCGGAAGTTCTGCGCCATCCGCTTCCGCTCGCTGAACAGGTAGATCAGCCCCTCCGTATCGAACGTCGACAGGAACAGCACACCGCCGGGCTTGACCATGTCCTTGATGCGCGCGAGGGCATCGTGCGGGTCGGCCATGTTCTCGAAGACGTGGAAGAGCGTGATGCCGTCGAAGGAGGGGCCGACGTTCACGAACGAGGAGAGCGACGCGCAGTAGACCTCCAGCCCGCGCGCCCGGGCATGACGCGCGGCGGCCGAGGCCGGGTCGATGCCGACATACTCGTAATCCTTCGCCGCGAGAGCGCCGAAGCTGCCGTCGCGCACGCCGACTTCCAGAATGCGCGCGCGCGACGGAAGCTGGCGCCGCACCCAGTGGAACCGGCGCTGGCTGGTCTTCTCGCGCGCGGGCGCGGAGTGCGATTCGTAGGCGGGCACCGCCGGCGGGACGTGCGCCCGCAGGACGCGACGAACGGGATGCGCTCCCTCGTCGTCCGCGAACTGATTCAGGTAGCGGCACTTGCAGCGGCGGCACGCGCGCACGGTGTTGCCGGGGATCTGCGCGCAGGTCCAGACCTCGTAAGAGAAGCACACCGGACATCGCCGGGCCGCGCGATACGCATGGCGCCGATTCGCCAGGCGGATCTTCATCGCCGCCACGACGCCGTACTCCCGCCCGCGGCGCGCGCGTGCGCCGTCGACGACGAGGTACTCGACGCGGAAGCCGTACTTGTTCGCGAGGAACGCGAGCTCGAGGTCGCAGCCGCCGTCCGCGAGCTTCGATTCGCCGGCGACGATCTTCGCCGCCGGGTTCGAGAACGCCGCCATGCGGATGGCCGGATCGGGCAGGATCGGCACGAGCAGCCAGCGCAGGATGCCGGATCCGCGGTAGTCGTCGCAGGTGGACGCGAACACGACGTCGGTCACCCCACTCTCGACCATCGCGACAGCGTCGCCGATCGCACGCACCGGATAAGGCAGCGCGGGGTCGGCGATGACGATCACGCTGCCTTTGGCGTCACTGACCCCCGTACGCAGCGCCGCGCCGTACTCTTCGTCCTTCGGGATCAGGACCTCGAACGTCAGGCCCGTACTTTCCAGGAATCGTTCGAGCTCGCCGAGGCACGGCGTGAGTCCGGGAGAACACGGGATCACGACCGACACGCTGGTCGAGCTCATGGACAGATTTTATACGTGGCAAGGACTTCGGCCGTGTTGCGATCGACGTGACGGAGGTAGAGCTCGCTGTCGCCGAGAGAGGCACGGATCTCGGCCGGAACGTCGGTCGCGTGGCCGAAGAAGCCGGCGGCGGTGTCGAAGGTGGCCAGGGGCGAGGCTTCGGTGATCAGCGCGCCTCGCGGCGAGGACGCCGCCGGGCCAGCCGGCGGGACGCCTGCGTTCCGCTCCAGGGCTTTGAGGACGCGCGCGAGCCAGGGGCCGTTCCACTTCTCGAGGTACTTCCACTCGGACTCGGCGTAGCGCGACGCGGCCACATCCGTCTGGGAGGCGCTCTGGTTGTAGATGTGACGGACGCGCGCGGCAGGCACGTAGGCGATGCGCTTCCGGCGCTCGGCGGCGCGGCGGAGGAAATCGGTCTCTTCGAAGTACAGCGGGAAGCGCTCGTCGAACCCGCCGAGATCGTCGAAGTCGCGGGCGCGGACCGCCATGACGGCGCCGGAAAGCATGCGCACGTGCGTCGTCTCCGCGAGCGACCAGAACGCGACGCGCGCGCGGAAGCGGCGCGCGTCGCGCTGCGCGCGCCACTCCCGCGAGCGGCCCGCCAGGATCTGATCGAGCTTCTGCGGGGCGGTCAGGAGATCGCCCGGCGGCAGATGCCACTGCTGAGCGTCGTCCCAGAACAGCGCCGGGCCCGCGACGGCGGTGCGATCGTCGAGCGCGGCGTGCAGGAGCTCGATCGAGCCCGGCGCGAAGACCACGTCCGGATTCGAGATCACGATCGTTTCCCCCTCGCACGCGCGCCGGCCGAGGTTGATCCCTCCCGCGTAGCCGCGATTCGTTTCCGCGACCACGAGCGTGTCCGCGACGCCCTGCAGCGCGTCCGCCTCGCGAGCATCGCTGCTGTTGTCGACCACGACTACGTGGAGCGGCGACGACGACGCCGCGCGCGCGGAGCGGATCGCGTTCGCGGCGAGCGCCGCGGAGCGGAAGTTGACCACGAGCAGCGAGATCATCGGCGGTCGAGCACGGCCACCGGCGCGATGCGTTTCGTCTCGCTCTGCGGCAGGTCCCAGCGGTGCTCGACCTCGATCACGCCGACGTCGAAGCGGTCGCTGGTCATGGAGAACGCGGGGCGGACGTCGCGGCGATCGAACGCGGTGAGCGCGTTCTCGTCGCCGACGAAGGCAATGATCGAATAGTCGCCGCGCAGCAGCGGCACGTTCTGCAGCCGCACGGTGATCTCGTACTCGGTGCGGCCGGAGAGGGGCGGGATGCCGTCGCCGTGCGTGCCGACGGTGAAGATCTGCATCTCGTCCGCGGCCCGATGGACACCGACGATCACGTGGACCGGCTGCGCGGGCGAGTCGGCGTCGATGCGCATCCGGACGTGGATGTCCTCGCCGCGCGCGAACCGGTCGCGAGGCGCGCCGTTGCGGTCGCACACGACGAGCTCGCGGAAACGCACCGGCGACTGGGACTGCGGCGCGGGCGCGTCGTGCGCGGGATGCTCGCGGTCGCGCTCGAGGAGGAACGTCTCGTAGTCGTGCACGACGTCGAGAGACGGCCCGTAGCGCATCACCCGCCCGCGGTCCAGCCACAGCGTGCGCCGGCAGATCGAGGAGATGTAGTAGAGCGAGTGCGAGCAGAAGAGGATCGTCCGCCCCGCGTCCTGGAACTCGCGGATGCGGTCGATGCACTTCTTCTGAAAGTGGCCGTCGCCGACGGCCAAGGCTTCGTCGATGACGAGGATCTCGGGATCCACATTCACTGCCACGGAGAACGCGAGACGCATGTACATGCCCGAGGAGTAGGTCTTCACCGGGCGGTCGATGAAGGAGCCGAGCTCGGAGAACTCGACGATCGCGGGGAGACGCTCGCGCACCTCGGCGGCCGTGAGACCCAGGATGGCGGCGTTGAGCGCGGCGTTGTCGCGGCCGGTGAACTCGGGATGGAAGCCCGTGCCCAATTCGAGGATCGACGCGATCGTGCCGCGGGTCTCGAGCGTGCCGGAGCTCGGCTGGGTGACGCCGCAGAGGAGCTTGAGCAGCGTGCTCTTGCCCGCGCCGTTCTGGCCGATGATGCCGATGGTCTCCCCTTTTTCGACCTCGAACGAGACGCGCTCCAGCGCGGGGAAGACCACGTGGTGCGGCCGGCGGGTGAGGAGCTCGATCAGGCGATCGGCCGGCCGGCGGTACATGTCGTAGTGCTTCGACACGTCGGTGGCACGGACGGCGGTCTCCATCGGGGACATTCTACGGAGTTGGCCGAGAGGTCGTCCAAAAAGCGAAGTGGCGGGCCGAAGCCCGCCACTTCCATCGTGGAGCGTTGACTGTGCTTACGGCACGAGCGGCGTGGCCGAGATGTACGTCGGATCCTTCGTGCGATCGTCGACAGCGGAGCAGAAGGCCCAGACGTTGCCGTTCGCCTCGATCTTGAACGTGCCGCTGGTGATGGCGCCCCATCCGTTGAACCGGCCGACGACCGTCTGGTTCGGCTTCAGCGTGTAGGGGATCGACGCCACGGCATTGCCGCTTACCGGGTCGAGCAGCGTGACCGTCGCGGTCACGTCCGTATCGGCGAGGTTCAGCAGTCCGATGTTCGTGTAGTACTGGCCGGGGATGTTGCGAACGCCTGCGATCATCGCCGGCTTGTTCGGCCTGACGTTGGGGCGCGCGGCGGCGAACGCCGGGATGCCCTGGCCGAACGTGCCGTTGGCGCCGTCGTCGTTGTACGTACTGGCGAAGGACATCGGCTGCAGCATGGAGCTCGCACCCAGCGACGTGTTCACGATCTTCAGGGTGCCCAGCCCGTCGACGACGTTGCCGAGCACACCCTGCTTGATGATGTCACCGTACTGGATGAACTTGCGCGGATCGATCCGGATGCCCGGCGTCTCCGCCAGCTTGACGCCGTTCGCGTCGTAGTACTGGAGCGTGAACTCGAGCCCTTGGGAGTCGGGGTTGAAGATCGTCACATCGCTGCGCCACGGCCCGGTGTGACCGACGCCCGGGATGACGGTGGTGGTGAAGTCCGGCGACGCCACTTCGTTGTCGCGCACGGCCTGCAGATACACCGGATCCTGGGTCTTGTTGTTGATGAACGAGGCGTAGGCCACGAGCCAGTTGCCGGACGGGACCGAGATCTCCAGGCTGAAGGGACGATTCGTCGGCAGGTTCGGAACCAGGTTCGTCAGCGAGGTGATCGGGTCGAGCTGGAACGGCTGGAGCGTACGCGTGAACTGATTGATCGCGAAGTGATCGTCGTCGAACACCGTGACGGTCGCGGTGATCGCGGCCGAGTTGGGGTTGAGGAAGCCGAGGTTCGTGCGATAGCGCTCGTCGTGGCGCAGTCCGGCCAGGTAGTACTTCCCTTCCGCGACCGTACCGGCGCCGCCGGCGGCGGCGTCGATGCGGATGGCCGGGATGTACTGGCCGAACGTGCCGTTCACGGACTGGTTGTACGTGCGCGTCCAGATCATCGGCGCCGTGCTGGCGTTCTTGGTGGTGATGATGATCGGACCGCGGCCGTCCTTCTGCTGGTTCAGCAGCTGGCCGACGAAGTCCTCGTAGATGTGCGTGCTCTTGATCTGGTGCAGCGGGTACGTGACGCCGTTGAACAGCGCCTCCATCTCCAGAGGCTTGGCTTCCGTGCCGACGGCCGGATCGGTGCTGTAGATCTGGACGTCCGTGCGCCACTGGCTGCCGCCCTGACCGGCCAGGTGGGCCGTGTCGGGGAGCAGGAAGCGGTACTCCGGAATGGCCGGCGCGTCGGCGATGGTGATGGTGCCCTGCGCGACGCCGACGGGCGCCGTGGCGATGTCCTCGGAGTTGCGCGCGGTGGCCCTGACCGTGAACGTGCCGGTCCTGGTGAACGTGTGCGTAATGGTGCTGCTCTGCTTCGTCTGGGAGGCCTGCGACGTGTCGTTGCCGCTGTTGTCACCGAAGGACCAGGTCCAGCCGGTGGTCGTGGCCATGTTGGACGTCGCGGTGAACGTGATCGTGCGGCCCTTGACGCCGTTGGCGGGGAAGGTCGTGGCAGTGAGCTGCGGCTGCGGCTTGCCCGGCGTGGTGCCCTGGACCACGACGGTCCGCGAGTAAGTCCATTCACCGGCGTTGTTATGAACGCGCAGCTTCACCGGGAACGAACCGGAGGTCGCGAACGTGTGCGTCGCCTCGCGGGTCAGGACCTTGGCGGACGAATCACCGAAATCCCACTCGTACTTGTCGCACGAGCCCGGCGCATAGAAGTAGTCCTGCGCGGAGAAGTTGATCGTCTCCGCCGGCTGGCAAGGCTGGCCGTTGCTGTTCGTGCACGTCGCGCCCTGGAAGAGGATGGCGAAGTTGCCCGGTCCCGGCGCGGTGGAGCAGTTGCCGGTGCTTGGTGCGGTGGTCACGGTGACGGTCGCCGACCCGGAGGGCGAAGTGCCCTTGGAGTTCGAGATGACGACGCTGGCCGTGTAGGTGCCCGCGGTGGAGAACTTCTTCACCGGGGTGCGCGAGGAGCTGGTGGAGCCGTCGCTGAAGGTCCAGGCCACGGTGTCGCAGCTCTGCAGAGACGCGGTGCCACGCTTCACGTTGAAGGTGATGTTGTCGCTGGTCTTGCAGCCGCCGGCCGAGCAGCCCGTGTACGAGACCGTCGGGGCCGTCGGTGCGGTGCAGGTGGGGCCGCCCGGATCCGTGCCGCCGTTGGACACGACGACCGTGGTCGTCTTGGTGAGGTTGCCGTTCGGGTTGGTGATCTTCAGCGAGACCGTGAACGTGCCCGCGGTGGCGTAGGTATGAGTGACTTCCTCACCCGTCGCGGTGCCCTGGCCGCTGCCGAAGTTCCATTCGAACGTATCGCAGGCCTGCGCGCTGTATCCCTGCATCGAAGGCCAGAAGGTGACGGTGGTTCCCGGCGCGCAGCCGGAGCTGCAGCCGACCTTGGTGATGCTCACGTTCTGCGGCTGCGGGAGCGGCTGGCAGAGCGACGGCTCGACGGTGACGTTCGTGCTCGCCGTCTTCTCGAAGATCGACTTCGTCGCCTTGAGCGTCACGGTGTGCGTACCCGCAACCGTGAGGGTGGGAGAGTACGGATTGGCGGAGCTGGTCTTGGTGCCGCTCGGGCCGGTGACGGTCCACAGAAGGGTCCAGCCGGTCATCGACGGGTCGGACGGGGACGAGGCCGTGAACGAGCACGGGCTGCCGACGTTGGCGCAGCCGCTCTTCGTGATGACCGGGTCCGGCGCGGACAGCGTCATCGAGCTCGTGAAGGAGGTGTAGCGCTGCGCAGGCGTCGACAGGCCCGCCGTCTCCACTTCCACCTTCAGCGTCACGGTGCTGCCGGTGACGACGTCGGCCTTCGGGATGGTGAAGTCGGGGATGGTATTGATCGGCGACTGCGTGGTCTGCGTCGTGACTGCAGCAGTGGACGTGCCGCCCGGATTGAACGTCCAGGTGACGCTCCACGTGCCGGCGGTGACGGTCGGCGAGGCCGCGACGAGCGGCGTGCCGGTGAACTTGACGTTCGTACCGACCGCGGTCGGCGCATCGATGGTCGCCTTGAACGGCAGAACGGTGTAGTTGATGGTCAGCGCCGGCGTGAGATACGGCTGCGAGATGTTGAACGAGCCGTCGTACTTGCCGTACGCACCCTGGAACTCCAGCGTGTGCGCTCCGACCTCTCCGACCGGAACGATACCGTTCGGCGCGACCTTGGTGGTCGTGCCGTCGATGGTCCAGCTTCCATAATGGCCTTCGATGGAGCCGTCCGAGGCGTCATTGAACGTCTGGCCGTCAACCACCTGCACATTGCTCGTGCTGGCGGTGATGGGCGTGCTCACGCCGTTGATGCCGACGCGCGGCGTCGGGAGCTTCAGCGAGAGGCTGTACTGCGAAGAGATCTGCGAGTCCTGCACGGTGATCGCGCGGACCGTCTTCGCAGACGTGACCTTCGCGGCCGTGTTCAGCCCCGTGTACTGGTGCGCGATCTCGACATTCGACTTCTTGAGAGTCGTATTGTCGGAGCTCTCCGCGTTGCCGAAGTCCCACGTCACGTCATAAATGACTTGCGGATTGGAGCTCGGCGCGCTGAACGTGACGATGTCGCCGACGTACGGGCCGGCGACGCCCTTCGAGTTCGGGTTCGTGGTGCCGTAGTTGTTGCTCTTGACCTTGATGCTGATCGAGTCGTTGCCCTCGATCTCGTAGACGTCGCCGAGACCGACCGTGCTGTACATCAGGTAGGTCTTGCCGCCCGATTTGACGATCTGCACGTCCCCCATGACCTCGGGGTTGTTGTAACCGGCGGGCTGGGCGTGATCGGCCGGCGCGCTGTGGTAGTACTTCTTGAAGAAGCCATCCATATCGAGGTCGCGCAGGCCGCCGGCTTCGATCTTCAGAAGGCGGGCGTCATAGGCAAGGCCGTTCGCATAGTCCTTGCCCTGCACGAAGACGTGGCCCGCCGCGACGTGCATGGCCAGGTGCTCGAACTTGCCGGAGTGCGGACTGTAGGGTGTTGCGGTATACGAATTCCCGGCAGGCGAGAACTTCCAGATCCTGTTGGCCTTTTCGGCCGCCCAGAGGTTCCCCGACTCGTCATACGCGAGGTCGGTGAAACCGGCGCTGTTCTCGTAGATGGGCGACGGGCTCGGGCTGGTCGCAAAGTCGGCGTACTCGTAGATGCGGACATGGCCGTTGCGATTGATGACCGCAACGTGCTTGGCGTCGTCATTACGGTCGAATCTCTTGATCCCGGTCGTGCTCGAGTCGCGCCGGAAGGTGAATTTCGGCGTAGCCGGATCCGTGACGTCCCACACTGCTTCCTTGCTGCTCGAAGCCGTGACGACGTAATACTTCGTCCCGGACTTCATCGCCACGATGCTTTCCGGGTCTACGTTCGAGGTGTCAGGCTTCGTAATCGGGGAAGTACCGGCGGAGGTCAGCTGGACGATCGACGGAAAGTGCGACCCGTCGTTACGGCCGTCATCCCGCACGATCCCCCATCCCGTGTACGTGTATGCCGCGTAAAGGTAGCCGCGGTCATCGACGTCCATCGGAGAGCCGGTGCCGATGTTGTCCTGCTTGTCCTGGAACGGCACAAACCACTTGGAGGCCGTCGAGTCGGGATAGACCATTCCGCCGAACATCAGCACGTCCTCGGGCGGCGTGCGGCCGAATCCCCCGATTGCGATGCCGGTTTTGACGGACTTGATCGAAACCATGCCGGCGGGCAGCAGCTGGGTGAAGAACGTGTCGAGGGGGTATGCCGCAATGGCGCTGCCGATCACGATGTAGACCCGCGGAGGGGCGGTGCCGCGCTGCTGGGGAACCGTGAGAATCTGGCGCGCTCGCGCGGTGCGGAATCCGAACGGAGCCTGAAAGCTGGCGGTGCTCGTCGAATCGACGTAGCGGCCAACGTGATCCTTGATCGGACTGCTGTGCGGATACGTCTTCAGGCCGTCATTGGGCTGACCGAAGTAATTATTACCCTTGCATCCGGCGCAGATGACTGCAGGCTCGCTTTTCGAGCCCGGCATCGGATGCAACTGCGCGAACGTGCGCGCGGCAGGCGCGGCGCAGACGAGCAGCAGGACGACGAGATTCCGAACAAACTTCACCATGACACCCCCGAGAAAGATGTGCGAGAACGAGAGAGAGGGACGATGACGAACAACGACGGCAGTTATTGTAAGCTGCACGTATTCAATTGCAAATGTTTTTTTATTTGCGGGGCTTTTGAACCGATCGAGCGAAGCGGCGCAGGGGACGCGTCTCTTCGCTCGAGCCGTAAAAAAGAAAAAGGCGGGCTGGATTCCAGCCCGCCTTCCCACTGCAAGTTGTCGATGATTACGGCAGATCCGGATCGTCCGGGTTGAAGTTCGGCGACTGGTCGGCCGGGGTCTCAGCGACGCCCGGTCCGATGATTTCGTCACCGGTGGTAACTTCAGACAGCGGCTCTTCCGGCGTGCAGCCGTTGGCCAGCCACGCGGCGTCGAAGTCGACCGAGTAACGGCCCTCAGCGCGCATGGAGACGACGACCCAGTTCTGGGACGCGACGCCATCTTCATCGTCGTTGTCGAGGTTGAAGTACACCCAACCACCGACAGCGCCGTTGTCCGGCTGCGGGTAGATGCTGGCGTCATTGACGCTCGTGAGCGAGGTTTCCGGCAGCGTGAACTCGGTGGTCAGCGGCGGCGAAACGCGCGAGTCAGGCACATCGCCCCACGCATTTTCCGCTTCGTCGAACGTCACGAGCTCGGCGGCGACGGTCACGTTGTTGTCCCACTCGCCGCAAGCATTCGCGTCGGCGAAGTCGGTCTGGCCTTCACGCCAGATCTTGAAGAAGGTCTCGAAGTCCGAAGCACCACCCTCGATCCAGCGCGCGGCGAAGATCGACGGAAGCGGCTGACGGCGGTCGAGAACGCCACCCGACTGGTAGCGGCTGTAGAACGTGCGGTCGAAGTTGATGATGGCCGGTTCGCCCGGCTCGCCACCCTCAGGAATCGCACGGATGTGGACCATCGGGTTGCCCTGGGCGAAGTCCTCGCCCGAGTTGACCTGCTGGTAGTCGCCGATCAGGACGTTGTCGAAGCGGATTTCCGTCGTGAAGTAGCCCGGATCCGTCGGCAGCGAGGTGGAGCAGAGGTCGGCCACGTCGATCGTGACGTAACCAACGGCGTTGTCGTGCGGGTTGCCGACGTCATTGCAGCCCGCCAGCGTTCCGAAGTCCGGAACCGAACCGTCGATGAAGGCCGACTGCATGCGGACGATGTACGCATCGTCGAGCTGGCCCGGGAGACGGTCGCAAGCGCCCAGCGACAGGTCGCCGTTCGCATCCGAGTAGTCACCGCGGTCGGTGACGTCGGTGCCCGTACCGGCATCCGGCGCGATCAGGCCGCGCTCGATGATGTCGTACAGGTTGATCGACTGAACGTCGTAACCAGTCAGGTAAATGTTGAAGTCGATGACCGGGAACGAGTAGTCGGTCCAGAGAGTGACGTGCGCGATCTGATCCTCGTTGGAGGTGTTCGTGATCGTGAACAGCGTCGTCTCGCCGGCCGGGTCGTCGATGTCGACCTCGAAGTACGGCAGCAGCAGCGTGGCAGCCGGGGCAACGCTGATGTCGCAGCTGTCGTCGTTGTTGGTCGTCGCCGGGCCGCCGTCGTCGAAGGTCGCGTTGGCCGCGATCTTCGCCGGAGCCGCGAGCGCCGAGCCAGCAATGACGAGCATCGCTAACATGGCCCAAACGGTAAATTTCTTCATTTCTATCTCCTACACTTCAAGCGATTAAGTGAAAAACGAACGAAGGTTTGCTCACCCGATCCAGACGATACGATCACCTCCGCGTTCAGTTTTTTCAACGGTTTAACTCAATGCGTTGACGAACTAACCGACTGCCCGTCGGCTGAGCTGCTACAAAGTAGGGCGAATTATTCTCGAAGTCAATAGGAAATCGCCCTTCTTATGCGGTTGCACCATATCAGGGGTACCGATTCGGCGAACTATACTCGCGATGCACCCTGACTGCAATATGACCGCGAGCCGCCCCGGCGCGAAAGTGGGAGGCCCGCTCCCACTTTCGCGCGAAGCAACGCGCTATTGCGCGGCCGCGCCGCGGTTCAGGTACACGTGCACGCTGCCGTTCCGCGCGGAAAGCGAGGTCGCGGATTCGGACTCGTACATCACCACCACGTCGGGCAGGGAATCGGCGTTCACGTCGGCCACCAGGAGATCGTAGTTGCTCTGCGGACGCAGCGTGATCCCTTCGATGGACGCGCGCGCGAAGCCGCCCTTGCCGTCGCCGACGAGCAGCACCGCCTCGCGCGGGTCGTGGCGCGTGAACATCACATCCAGCTTGCCGTCGCGGTTGAAGTCCGCCGAAGCGATCCCCGGCAGCGAGCGGCCCGGCTCCCAGCGCATGATCGGCGTGCGCGTCGCCGCCTTGCCGTCCGCGGCGAAACTGATGCGGTCGAGGCCCACGACGCGCTCGAGCGGCGGGTCGGCGATCTGCTCGGGATCGACCTTCGGCGGCCAGATGCGGTAGTGCGCCACGATGGCGTCGTCGCGGTCCTTGTTGGTGAAGCGGCCCGTCGACACCGCGCTGTAGTACGAGCGGAACGGAATGACGGCGCCCTTGCCGTCCCAGAAGAAGTCGTACTTCTTCGGCTCGCCCTGGCTGAGGTGCACGGTGGACGTGCCGTTGAAGTAGATGGTCGACGTCACGAAGTCGGGGAACCGGTCGTTGTTGAAGTTTCCGACGGCGAGCCAGTCGCCGCTGGCGTTGTCCTTCGGATGGGCGATGTTGAAGCCTTCCCACTTCGTGCCCTTGGCGCGATTGAGATAGCCGCGCACCGCGGTGTACTCCTTCGCCTTGGGATCGGCGCTGCGGCCGGTCGGGCCTTCGGTGATCGCCACCACGTCCATCCAGCCGTCGCGATCGATGTCGGCGGTCACGATGCGGCGCGAAGGGAACGCCTTGTCGTAGAACACTTCCTTGAACTCGCCCTTGCCGTCGCCGAGGAAAACGGCCACACCGGTGAGGTGGACGCTGAACGCCACGTCCATGTGCTTGTCCTTGTTGAAATCGGCCGCGACGACGGAGCCGTAGTTCAGACGCGTCGAGAAGTTCGTCTGCCACTGCGTCCAGCCGCCTTTGCCGTCGCCCAGGAAGATGGCCGGGATGCCGTTGCCGGCGCGCTGCGGCGGCAGCACGAGGTCGAGCTTCCCGTCGCCGTTCATGTCCGCGGCGGCGCCGCTGTTGCGCCAGGAACCGGATCCGGGCAGTCCCTGCGACGACTCTTCGAAGCGGATCTTCACGGGCGACGCCGGCGGATCGAGCGGCGTGAACTCGTCGCGGATCTGGTTGAGGTAGTCGATCGTCTCTTTCGGGACCGGCTTGATCTCCGCGGCTTTCTTCCGCTCCTCGCGCGACCGGCGCGGCGGGAGCTCCTCCATCCACACCCATACGTACTTGTCGTTCTGCTGGTAGATCTCGAAGGTGAAGTTCACCATCGCCATGGGACGGACGGTCTTCGGGCTCGCGGGGTCGTAGCGGGCGAACTCGCGCTCGTACCGGCGGATCTTGTACTTCTTGCCGAAACGGACGAAGACCCGGTCGGGAGAAGGATTCATGCCCGGATCCTCCGGCGTCCCGAGGCGCTCGCGCCGCTCCTCCGGAGTCTCCTCCTTGATGTAGACCGGCATCCCGCCTTCCGGGACTTCCTCCTCGTCGACGGCGGGCTGCACTGTCGGCGCGAGCAGTTCCGGCTGCTGCTGCTGCGGTTGCATCGCCTGTTGCTGCGCGATGGCCGCGAACGCGGCCAGAGCGGCGACGATGAACGTCAATAGGACCTTCCGGACAGACATTTCTTGATTGCTCCTGATGAGTTAAATGAGATCGACCAGCGTCGGCCGCGTGCGGCGGAAGAAGAGCAGACCCGCTCCCACGACCATGGTCACGACGATCAGTAAGAAGACGATCGAGGCGACGTCAGGTAACGGTGACGCCAGCAAGGCGCTGCGAAACAAACCGAGCAGCCCGGTCAGGGGATTCCAGAAGAAGACCGCCTCGAAGCGGCCTCCGACCGGATAGAGGATGGGACTGAGGTAGAAAACGATGCTCAGCACGAAGCCGAGGATCTGGGTGAGGTCGCGGAAGAAGACGTAGCTCGCGGCGAGGAAAAACCCGATCCCGGTCTGCAGCGCGAGCTGCAGGGCGAGCGCCAGCGGCAGCAGCCAGAGATTCCGCAGCGGCATCCCGCGGATGACGAGCACGACCAGAAAGATCGCCAGGCCGATGCACTGGAAGATGAGGGCGGAGACGTTCGGAACGAGGACCAGCAGCTCGCTGCGGAGGGGAACCCGCCGGACGATGGTACCGTTCTCGACGATTGCGGTCGCGGAACGGATGAGCCCCTCGTTGATCCCGAGCCATGGAATCAGCCCAGAGATTAAATAATAGATATACTCTCCGCCGGAGCCTCCCGCCCGTCCACCGGGAATCATGAAGGTGAAGACGAACCAGTAGAGGGCGACGAGACTGAGGGGCTGCAGGACAGCCCAGGCGACGCCGAGGGCGGAGCCGGTGAAGCGGGCCTGGAAATCACGCTTGATCAGCTCGCGAAGCAGGTGGAGGGTGGCGGACGTGGCAGGAACCTCTTCCGGGGGGTTGACAGGGCCACTCGTCGGCCCGCATATTGAAAGTTGGCGAATTTTATTGTTCAATAGCATAAAAAGTCAACGAAACCAGCATGAACAGGCCAGCACAACTCGAGCTCGTAGGACGCAAGATCCGGCAGTTACGCCGGCAACGGAAGCTGACCCAGGTGGAGCTCGCCGAGAAGATCGGCATCCATCAGTCGGACCTCTCCCGTATGGAGCAGGGCGAATACAAGGTCGGCCTCGATACGCTTCTGAAGATCCTGCAGTGTTTCGATCTGAGCATCGGAGACTTCTTCGACGAGACCAGCCGTGCGAACACGGTCCTCGAGAAGTACCGTCAGCTCAGTCCCGCGGCGCAGAAGGAAGTCGAAAGCTTCATCGAGTTCAAACGCAACCAGGAAGATGAAGGATTCGACGGGGGGGAGGGTGGAGGTGCCGATGCTTAGCGTGGAAAGCAGAATCGAAGAACTGCGCCAGGAGGCGCGCGCCCGGCTTCGCCGCGGCGATTACGAACAGGCGCTCGAAGTGTACGACGAGGCGCTGGCGCTGGCCGAAGACCTGACGGATGACGAGACGCGCGAGCTGATCACCATCAACAAGGCCGACGCCATGATCGCGCTCGAGCGCACGGGCCCCGAGGTCCAGGAGCTCCCGCGCGTGATCATGCGGCGCCGCAACCCGCGGCACGTCTACCTCGCCGCGTACGCGCTCCAGTACAAGTACCGCCTGGAGAACGATCTCAAGCGCGCGCTGTTCTACGGGCAGCTCGCGCTGCGCACCGCCGAGGAAGCGACCGAGCCGTCGTGGCGCCGCATCGTCCTCCTCGAGCTGGGCAACATCTACGAGCTCGACTCGCAGATCGCGCAGGCCATCGAGTGCTTCAACGAGTCGCTGGCGATCACCGAAGAGTCTCCCCTGCAGGAAAAAGAGCTGAGCCACAGCTACGCTCTGGAGAACCTCGGCTACTGCCTGCTGCTGCAGGGCGATCTCGAGGCAGGCCTGACGCGCATCTATGAGGCGCTCGAGCTCCTGCACGACCCGATCGGCCGCGCCGAGGCGTACATCGATCTCTGCTACGGCTACATCGAGAAGGGCCAGTACGAGAAGGCCCTGTTCTACGGCCAGGCCGGTCTCGACATCGCCAAAGACCCGCGCCAGACGCGCAACGCGCACTACCTCCTCGGCGAGGCCTGCTACAAGTCGGGCGACGTCGAGGGCGCGGACTTCCATTTCAGCGAGCTCTCGAAGTTCTACCCGCAGTTCCGGAATCTCAAGAACCTGCTGTACGCCATCGATCTGCGGTCCATGGTGAATCTCAAGTTATGAAAAAACTCATCGCGGTCGCTGTTCTGCTTTTCGTCCCGCTGCTCGCGTCGGCGCAGCAGCCGGACGCATTGCTCACACGTGACGGAACTCTCTACACCGTGCGGTTCGAGCGCGCCGAGGAGCATCCCGACGTCGTCACCGAGTCGGCCGCATACCTCCGGGTGACGGCGCGCCGCGGAGAGACCGTCACGTCCGAGATCATCCCCTCCACGCTGGAGCGCGGCAGCAACTACAGCCCGACCATCGCGTACGACGAGCACTCGGGCATGCTGTTCGTCTTCTGGATCCACAACCAGGGGATGCTCGCCAACCAGCTCATGTTCACGTCACGTACGGCGGATGGAGCCTGGTCCGCGGCGCGCGTCTTCGGCGACGGCTACTACGACCAGCGCAAGAATCTCCGCGTCGCGGTGACGCGCAAGTTCCGCGATGAAAACGAAGGCCTCCGCTCCGGCCTGAGCGTGCACCTGGTGTGGTGGGAGCTCAATACGACCACTGGCAAAGGCTCCGCGAAGTACGCGATGGCCTCGATCAGCGGCGGCAACATCGTCGACTTCGTGTCCCTCGATCTGGCCGAGTTCGTGTCCCCGCGTCAGGATGGGGCCACGCCGGAAGAAACCTCCGACGAGATCAACAAGGACCTGCTGAAGCAGCCGTTGCTCTTCCCCACTCCGATGCAGGACAGCGTCGAGCTGGTGTTCGGCGACCTCGAAAGCGGCACGATGAACCAGGTGCGCATCACCCCGCGCAAGATCGCCGCGGATGGACGCCTGCGCGTCCCGGGCGGCCGTCGTGAGGGCAGCTTCCGCGCGCCGAAGATGGATACCGCCAACAGCCGCCTCGAAGGCCTGTACGTCGACAGCAACCGCCTCGCGCTGTACGCCGTGGGCGAAGGCAAGCTGCGCTACGTGCTGCTCGACGGGACGTCGGTTTCGGAGCCGTTCGCGATCACGCTGGACGAGCACCTCTCCGCCGAATCCGCGGTCGAGGCCCTGCGCCGCCTGGTGCACGAGCACGAGCGCTGATTCACAACGCATCGAACGAACGAAGCCGGCGCGCTGCGCCGGCTTTTTTGTTGGTGCGTGCTGACAGGCACGAGCTTCGTGCCCCTTCGAGGCAAAGTCGCATCCTTTCCCTCTCCCCGCAAAAAACCGCGGGGAGAAAGGTCAAGGTAGTTCGTCTCTCGCGAGATCGGTCCTTCGAGAGCCCTTCTCCCCGGCGAGGGGAGAAGGTGCCGAAGGCGGATGAGGGGTGAGCTCTCGCCTGAAGTGACCCCCATTGGGCTGCAGCCGCGCCCTGCGTTTTGAGACAGCCACGGGGGCGCTAGATGCGCGGTTTCGAGTATTTGACCGAGGTGATGATGCCGACGCCGACCAGCAGCAGGGCGCCGATTCCGATCCAGAATGCCGGGACGTCATAGCGGTAGGCGACCAGCGCCAGGGCGATGATCACGATCAGCCAGCCGATGAATGACAGGTTGAACCAGCTCACAGCGGTACCTCCGGAGAGCTGACTCAGCAAATCCGCTGCCCGAACGCAAAAAGAGCCCGGCCGGAGCCGGGCTCTTCGATCCAGGCGCGGCGATCCGGTCGTCTTACAGCTGGTAGACGAAGAACGCGATCAGCAGCGCGTAGATGACCAGCGACTCGATGAGCGCGAGACCGATGATCATGGCCAGACGGATCGCGCCGGCGGCGCCGGGATTGCGGGCGATGCCGTCGCAGGCCGCGACGATCGCGCGGGACTGGCCCATGGCGCCCGCCGCGGCGGCGATGCCGAGGACGAACGCGGCGCCGATGACGCCCCAACGGACGCCGGACGTGGCGGCCGTCTGCTGCGTCTGTGCATCCTGGCCGAACGCGGAGAACGCGGTCAGCGCGAGGAGCACGAACAGGATGATGTGCTTCTTGGTCACTTGTAACTCCCTCCTTTTGAATGTCGAACCCGTAGGTTTTTCTGAAAGCTAGTGCTCTTCCGTCGCGACGGCGCCACCGATGTACACCATCGTCAACATGATGAAGACGAACGTCTGCAGGAACGCGCCGAAGATGCCCAGGCCCATCATCGGCCAGGGAATCACGAACGGCAGCATGCCCATGAAGATCCCGGTGGCGGTGTGCTCACCGAAGATGTTTCCGAACAAGCGCATGCCCAGCGAGAGGATGCGGGCGAAGTGGCCGATCAGCTCGATGGGGAACATGAGCGGCGCGAGCAACGGCATCGGCCCCATGAAGTGCTTGAGGTAGTGAACGAAGCCCTGGGTCTTGATGCCCTGGTAGTTGTAATAGAGGAACGCCGTCAGCCCGAGGCCGAAGGTCGTGTTCGGGTTGCCCGTCGGCGGCTGCAGGAAGAAGAACAGGCCGAACAGGTTCGACATGAAGATGAAGCTCGCGAAGCCCCCGATGATGTAGAGGTACTTCTGCGAGGCGCCGTGGCCGACGATGTCCTCGAGCAGCCCCTTGAGGCCGGAGACGATGACCTCGAGGAAGTGCTGGAAGCCGCCCGGGTTGTCGCGGCTGATCTTCCGCGATGCGAGCGGGAAGATGATGCAGCTCAGCAGCAGCACCAGCGCGGCCATGATCACGTGATCGGGCGCGTGAAGATGGAAGAGCCGCTCCAGCAGGGAGTTGACCGGCTCGTACAGGATTGAGTGTTCGTGTTCCATTGACCTCGAGCAACCTCTCAACCGGCGAAGCTGCGGTAGACCGAATACAGAGCTTCGCCGCAGATTCCCACCACGATGATCGAGAATCCCAGCAGCACACTAACAGCGTTGAAACGAGCAATGATGATCGTGACCGTGAGCGCCACACCAAGGAGAAAGAAGCGCGCCAGGGTACGCAACGTCAGCCTCCGAGCGTGCAGGTGTGCCGCCGGTTGCAGGAGAACATCCACGATCTCCTCCAACCAAAGGAAGCTGATCATAGTGACGGCAGCACTGCAAGTCAACCCGAGGAAGCCCGGAAAACCGCCCGAAATGGCGCAGAAAACCGCAAAAACGGCCGCCGCGACCAGTGCCGTCCGCTTGATCCTGCGGAGCACGTCCCGCGGCGTCTCCCGGTCGTACCATTGCGGCTCTTCCGTCATCCCCGGAGGCCGATGCGGAACAGGTGAATGAACGCCGCGGCGAGCCCCAGGATGGCGAAGATCGCCGTCAGCCACGGCCAAGTCCCGAACAGCTTGTCCATCCCCCACCCCCACAGCGCACCGAGGCCGATGGAGATCGGGAACATCCACGCCAGCGCCGACGCCTCGAGGAGCTTCTTGTACTCGCGCCGGTCTTTATTGTCCATGGGACGTCATCGGGCGGTGTCGGCGATCGACTTCACCACCCCGTCGCCCGAGAGCTTCGCCTGGTCGATCAGCGGCGTCGGAAGGACGCCGAAGAGCAGCGTGACGATCAGCGCGATCGCCACCACCAGCTTCAGCGCCCCGCCGTTCGTCACCACCACTTCCCCCTTCCCTTCCTTGAGGTACATGGCCATGACCAGCCGGAAGTAGAAGAACATCGATACGGCCGACATCAGCACGGCGATGATCGCCAGCCAGCCGAAGCCCGCGCCGACCGCAGCGTAGAAGAGGAAGTACTTGCCGATGAAGCCGGCCGTCGGCGGGATGCCGCCGAGGGAGAGCAGGAAGACGACCATGGCGAACGCCCAGAACGGCGCACGCTTGTGCAGGCCGTCGAAGTCGTTCACGGCCTCGCCGGCGTACTCGTGCCGCTCCAGCATGAGCACCGTGGCCCAGATGCCCAGCGTGGCGAAGACGTAGACCACCGAGTACACCAGGACGCCGTACAGCCCCATCTCGCTGACCGCGAGAATGCCGAGCAGCACGTAGCCCGCATGTCCGATCGACGAGTACGCGAGCATGCGCTTGACGTTGTCCTGGGTGATGGCCGCGAAGTTGCCGATGATCATCGACAGCGCCGCGATCGCCGCCAGGACGTACTGCCAGTCCAGGCGGAAGTGGTGCATGCCGGTGTAGAAGATGCGCGCGAAGATCGCGAACGCCGCCGCCTTCGACGCCGTCGACAGGAACGCGGTGATCGGCGTCGGCGCGCCTTCATAGACGTCCGGCGTCCACACGTGGAACGGCGCGGCCGCGATCTTGAAGCACAGTCCCGCGCCGAGCAGCATGATCCCGAACATCAACGCGTCGTTCGTGACCAGGGTGGACATCGCCCGGGCGATATGGTCGAGCCTCAGGCTGCCGGTCACGCCATAGATGAGCGAGATCCCGTACAACAGGATCGCCGAGCTCGTCGCCCCGAGGACGAAGTACTTCATCGCCGCCTCGGTGCTCTTCTGTTCGTTCTTGAAATACCCCGCGAGGATGTAGCTCGACAGCGACATCAGCTCCAGGCCGACGTAGATCGACGCCAGGTGCGTGCCGCTGGTCATGAACAGCATGCCGCACAGTGCGAAGGCCAGCAGCGAGTAGTACTCCCACGGCGAATACCGGGTGCCGCGGAAGTAGTCGTCCGACAGCAGCGTGACCATGGCGATGGTGACGATGAACAGCAGCTTGAAGAAGATGGCGAAGCCGTCGAGCGCGAACATCGACGCGAACCCGTCGCTCTGCGGCAGGTCTTCGACGACGTTCGAGCAGACCACGACCGCCACGGCGGTAAGGGCCAGCAGCACGAGCATCGTCCACTTCGCCGAAGCCAGTCCGCGGAACCGCGTCACCGGCGCGAGCAGCAGAAGGCACGCGCCGGCGGCAATGACGATCTCCGGCAGAAGATAGACGACGTCGCTCCAGGTCATTTCTCGGCGACCTCGTGGTGCCCGGCGGCCGGCGCCGGCGACGACGGATACGTCACCGGCTTCTTGTCGTAATAGCCCGGATCGACTTTCTTCACCACGTATTCGACCGGCTTGTCGATGAAGTCGAACAGCGGCTTCGGATAGACGCCGATCCAGATCATCAGCACCACCAGCGCGACCATCATCCCCAGCTCGCGACGGTTGACGTCCGTCAGGGCGGCGTTGGCCGGATTGTCGAGCGGTCCCCAGAACACGCGCTGATAGAGCCAGAGCAGATAGGCCGCGCCGAGGACGATGCCGATTGCGGCAAAGACCGCATAGGCGATCGTGCCGTACGCGCTCGAATTCGCCGCGCCGAGGAGGATCGTGAACTCACCGATGAACCCATTGAGCGCGGGCAGACCCATCGACGACAGCGCCGCGATGAGGAACAGCGCCGCGTACATCGGCATCTGCTTCGCGAGACCGCCGTAATCCGCGATCATCCTCGTGTGCCGGCGCTCGTACACCATGCCCACCAGCAGGAAGAGCGCGCCGGTCGAGATGCCGTGGTTGATCATCTGGATGACCGACCCCTGGATGCCCGCGGGATTGAGGGCGAACATGCCCAGCATCACGAACCCGAGGTGCGAGACCGACGAGTACGCGACCAGCTTCTTCATGTCCTTCTGGACCAGCGACACCAGCGCGCCGTAGATGATGCCGATGACCGACAGCACGGCAATGGGAACGAGGAGCTGCCTCGTCCCGTCCGGCAGGATCGGCAGCGCGAACCGCACGAAGCCGTAGGTGCCCATCTTCAGCAGGACCGCGGCGAGGATGATCGAGCCCGCGGTCGGCGCCTCGACGTGGGCGTCCGGCAGCCAGGTGTGGAACGGGAACATCGGCACCTTGATGGCGAAGCCGAAGAAGAAGCCGAGGAAGATCCAGAACTGCAGCGCCGGCGGAATGAGGTGGCCGACCTCATGGAACTGCAGCACGCTGAACGTGCCGGGGTTCCCGAGGCCCGCGATGTTGAGGAACGGAATCCCGCCGTCGTTGAAGAAGAACAGCGCCAGGATCGACAGCAGCATCAGCACCGATCCGGCCAGGGTGTACAGGAAGAACTTGATCGCCGCGTAGAGCTTCCGCGCGCCGCCCCAGATGCCGATGATGAAGTACATCGGCACGAGCATGATTTCCCAGAAGACGTAGAAGAGGAAGAAGTCCAGGGCGCAGAACGTGCCGATCATGCCGGTCTGCAGCATGAGCAGGAGCACGTAATACTCTTTTTCGCGGTGGTGGATCGCGCTGTAGGACGAGACGATGGCGATGATCCCCATGAACGTCGTCAGGAGGATCAGCAGCACGGCGATGCCGTCCACGCCGAAGTGATAGTCGACGCCCAGGGACGGGATCCACGAGACCTTGAACTCGAACTGCCAGAGCTTGTTCGGGTCGAAGTTGATCCACAGGTACAGGGAGACGATGAAATCCACGACCGCCGTGGCCGTGGCCACCATGCGGATGGCGCGCGTCGCGGTCTTGTTCACGAAGAACAGGATCACCAGCGCGCCGATCAGCGGGATGTAGGTAATGATGTTCAGTATCGGATCCATCAACTCGTCTCTCCCCACCTGAGGGCGCTCAGGGCTTCATGAATAGGTACACCATTGCGATCAGGACGATGCCGGCGCCCATGATCAGCGCGTAGTTCTGTACGAGGCCGCTCTGCATGCGGCGGAACATCATCGAGCCGCCCTTCGCGCCGCTGGCCACGCCGTTGACCGCGCCGTCCACGACGTACTTGTCGAACAGGTTCGACCCGTAGCCGAGCGCCACGACCGTCAGGTGGCGCACGCCGTTGACGATGCCGTCCACGACCCACGCGTCGAACCACCACAGGAGGCGGCTGAGCGCGAGCGTGCCGGCGATGGCGGTCTTGCCATAGAGCTCGTCCACCCAGTACTTGTTCGACAGCAGCGTGTGCAGGGGGCCGAGGCGCTGCTCGAGCACGTCCGGCACCGGCTGGCGCTTCACGTACAGGCGGTACGCGAGGAACACGCTGAACAGCGCGATGCCCACCGAGATCGCCATCAGCGTCCACTCCAGCGCGTGCGAGGCGTGGAGGAAGTGGTACTCGTGCCCGCCGATCGGCAGGAGCACGGGCGCCAGCCAGCGCTGGAACGGCGTCGGATTCGAGCCGCCCAATGCCGCCGGCCAGCCGATGAAGCCGCCGACGATCGACAGCACCGCCAGGATCCACAGCACCCCGGTCATCGAGACCGGCGACTCGTGAGGATCGTGCGAGTGCACGTGATGGCCGTGCGCTTTGTCGGAGTGCTCGTCGCCCTGATCGAGATGACGCTGGTCGGGGATGAGGTTATGGCCGCCGTGCGCCGGCTCGGACTCTTCGATCCCTTCGACGTGGGCCCCGCGGTACGTGCCCCAGAAGGTCATGAAGTACAGGCGCGACATGTAGAAGGCCGTGAACGCGGCGGCGATCGCGCCGATGACCCAGATCGCCGGCGCATAGTCGTACGCGTTGGCGAGGATCTCGTCCTTCGACACGAAGCCCGCCGCGATCGGCAGGCCGGCGATCGCATACGTCGCGATGGCCATGGTCCAATGCGTCGAGGGCATGTACTTCCGCAGGCCGCCCATCTTGCGCATGTCCTGCTCGCCGCCGCAGCCGTGGATGACCGAGCCGGCGCCGAGGAAGAGGCAGGCCTTGAAGAACGCGTGGGTCATGACGTGGAAGATCGCCGCCGTGTACGCGCCGACTCCCGCCGCCAGGAACATGTACCCGAGCTGCGACACCGTCGAGTACGCGAGGACTTTCTTGATGTCGTTCTGCGCCAGGCCGATCGACGCCGCGAAGATCGCCGTCACCGCCCCCACGATCGCCACCACCAGCGACGCCTCCGGCGACATCCGGAACAGCACGTTGGACCGCACGACCATGTACACGCCCGCGGTGACCATCGTCGCCGCGTGGATGAGCGCGGACACCGGCGTCGGGCCGGCCATCGCGTCCGGCAGCCACACGTACAGCGGCACCTGCGCGGACTTACCGCACGCGCCGACGAACAGCAGCAGGCAGATCGCCGTGGCGATCCAGCCGTACTGCTCCGGGCCGCCGGCCGCGGCCAGCGCGAACACCTTGCCGTAATCCGAGGTCCCGAACGTGTTGAAGATCAGGAAGATGCCCAGGATGAAGCCGAAGTCGCCGATGCGGTTGGTGATGAACGCCTTCTTGCCCGCGTCGGCGGCGAAGTGCTTGTCGTAATAGAAGCCGATCAGCAGGTACGAGCAGAGGCCCACCCCATCCCACCCCACGAACATGACCATGTAGTTCGCCCCGAGGACGAGCAGCAGCATCATGAACATGAAGAGGTTGAGGTAGGTGAAGAAGCGCGTGAAGCCCTTCTCGTGCGACATGTAGCCGGTGGCGTACACGTGGATCAGGAAACCGATCCAGGTGACGATCATCAGCATCGTGCAGGAGAGGGGGTCGACGCGGAACGCGAGATCGACGGAGAAGTTCGCGATCGCGCCGCCGACCTGGCCGATACCGGCCGGGATCCATTCGTAATACGAGAACTGCTGCGGCTCCGGATGCCCGAGGAACGGCACGACCACGCCGAACGTCGCCGCGAGCGCGGACAGCAGCGTCGCGCCCAGCGCCACGGCCTTGGTGATGGCCCGGTTCTTCGGCTCGTGCGGATTCGTGAGCGCGCGCAGGCCGTTGATCAGCGCGCCCAGGGCGGGGAGCAGGACGACGAGTACGAGCGCTTTATCCATTGAGCGTCTTCACCTCGTCGACGTTCACCGTCGACCGCATCCGGTACAACTGGATGATGATCGCCAGCCCGACCGCCGCCTCGCCGGCCGCGATGGTGATGATGAATACCGTGAACACCTGCCCCTGCAGGTCCGCCAGGCGATGGGAGAAGGCCACGAGGTTGATGTTCACCGCATTGAGCATCAGCTCGATGCACATCAGCACGGTGATCATGTTCCGGCGGATGATCACGCCGATGAGGCCCACCGCGAACAGAGTGCCCGAGAGCATGAGGTATTGAGCCGTATCAGGCACTGGCACCCTCCCGCGAAGACGAATTGAAAATTGAAAATTGAAAATTGAAAAAGGAGACGGCTCGTGCCGCCGCGGGGAGGCAATTTTCAATTTTCAATTTTTCATTTTCAATTTGCTGGTCAGGCACTCATGGCCTCCTTCACTTCCTTCTCCACTTCCGCCTTCTCGAGGATGAACTGCGGCGTGGACTCTTCCTCCTCGGCGGACAGCTCGCGCTTGCCGATGACGATCGCGCCGATCATGGCCACGAGCAGGAACAGCGAGACGATCTCGAAGGGGACGAGGTAGTCGTAATACAGGGCCATGCCCACCGCCTCGGAGTTCCGGTTCTCGCGCTCGCGCGTGCGGCGGACCAGCTTGTTCGGATCGCTGGGGTGCTCGGTGAGGTAGGTCTCCCGGACCGTGCTCAGTTTCTTCGCGGCGTCCGGCGCCTGGTCGGCGTACACGCCCTTGCGGACCAGGCCGAAGAAGAGGACGAAGATCGCCAGTCCGACGCCGAGCCCGCCCAGCCACACCTTGGACAGCACCCGCTCCTCGGGGAGATGCCGGTAGTTGATCAGCATGACCACGAAGAGGAACAGCACCATGATGCCGCCGGCGTAGACCAGCACCTGCACGGCCGCGACGAACTCCGCGGACTTCATGACGAACAGCACCGCGACGCAGAGGAACGTCAGCAGCAGGAAGAGCGCGGAATGCACGGGGTTGCGCATCGCGACCACGAGGATCGACGACGCCACGGCGAGCGTCCCGATCACCAGGAACACGAGGAGGGGCATCTGCGACCCGATATCGCCCATGGCTATTTGAGAAGCTTCGCGTTTTCGAGCTGCGGCTTCTCGTCCTCCTCCGGCAGCCCCGTGTACTGCGGACGGTCGTCCCAGTACTCGAGCTGCTGCATGTTGAAGTACAGGTCGTTGCGGTCGTAGCTCGCCAGCTCGTAGGTCTTGGTGGTGAGCCAGATCGATTTCGGCTTGGTGGGGCAGGCCTCTTCGCAGAGCGCGCAGAACATGCAGCGCTTCACGTCGATGTCGTAGCGGTCGAGGACCTTGACCTTCTTCTTCTTGCCCGCCTCTTCGATCATCTCGTCGTGGACGTCGATGTAGATGATGTCGATCGGACAGGCGACCGCGCACAGCTTGCACGCGATGCAGCGGTCATAGGAGAACTTGAACATGCCGCGGAAGCGGTCCGCCGGCTCCATGCGCTCCTCGGGGTAACGGATCGTGACCTTGGGCTTGAAGAGCTCGCGCAGCGTGGTCTTCAGTCCCTCGAGGAGGTCGAGCACGAGAAACTTCTCGGACCACCTCGGCTTCGGATACTCAACTTGCATGGACCACCTTCGTTGGCTTCGCGGGGGTGCGCGCAGGCTTCGCACGTTTCGGATTGAAGAGGTACATCGCGGCGAGCGCGATGGTGCCGATGCCGATCCAGTACATCAGCCGCTCCTGCCCGGCCAGGATGAAGAGGCCGGTGACGAAGATGTTCGCCAGCGCGAGCGGGATCATGAACTTCCATCCGAGGTCCATGAGCTGGTCGAAGCGGAACCGCGGGAAGGTCGCGCGGAACCAGACGTACATCAGCAGGAACAGCATCACCTTCGTGAAGAAGATCGCCGCGCCGAGCAGGCCGCCGAAGAGGCCCATGCCGCTCAGCACGTCCGTGGTCAGGCCGATGCCGAACATCCCCAGCGTCCAGCCGCCGAAGAACAGCGTCACGATCAGGCACGAGTTCACGATCATCATCGAGTACTCGCCCAGCATGAAGAAGGCGAACTTCATCGCCGAGTACTCGGTGTGGTAGCCGGCCACCAGCTCCGACTCCGCCTCGGGGAGGTCGAAGGGCGTGCGGTTGTTCTCCGCGTTCATCGACACGAGGAAGATGAAGCACGCCACGATCTGCGGGATGAAGTTCCAGGCGTTGACTTCCTGGTAGCGGACGATGGTCACGAGGTCGAGCGAGCCGGTGATCATCAGCACGCCGACGATCGACAGCCCGAACGGCACCTCGTACGACACCATCTGCGCCGCGGAGCGCAGGCCGCCCATCAGGGAGTACTTGTTGTTCGACGCCCAGCCGCCGAGGATGATGCCGTACACCGCGGTCGACGTCAGCGCGAGGATCAGCAGCAGCCCGACGTTGACCCGCGTCACCGTGAACGTCGGCGGCGGCCCGTACGGAATGAGGCAGAAGACCACGAACGCGGGGATCAGCGGCAGCACCGGGCCGAGGAAGTACGCGACCCTTTCCGCGCTCGACGGGACGATGTCTTCCTTGAGCAGGAACTTGATCGGATCCGCGATGATCTGCAGCAGCCCCTTCGGCCCCACGCGGTTCGGACCGAGCCGCGCCTGGAACAACCCGAGCAGCCGGCGCTCGACCCAGTTCATGGCCGCGACGATCACCTGCACGATGATGAACGCGATCAGGAACTTGACCAGCGGCCAGACCAGGTAGGTCATCAACGCCTTGTTCACTCTGCGCCCTCCGCGCGTCCGGGACGGAGTCGCAAAGTCTCGAAGTCGCAAAGTCTCAAAGAGACGATCCGCGACACCTTCTTTGAGACTTTGAGACTTTGAGACTTTGCGACTCTCATCGATCGACCTCCCCTAAGACGATGTCGATCGTCCCGATCAGCGCCACGAGATCGGAGACCAGATGGCCGCGGGCCATCGCCGGCAGCGCCTGCAGGTTCACGAACGACGGCGGGCGCACGTGGCAGCGGTAGGCGTTCTGGGTCTTGCCGTCGCTGACGATGTAGTAGCCCAGCTCGCCCTTCGGCGACTCGATGGAGTGATAGACCTCGCCTTCCGGCGGGCGGATGACCTTCGAGATCTTCGCCTTGATGTCGCCCGCCGGCGTCGCGCGGACGAGGGGGAAGCACTGCTTGAGGATGTAGGTCGACTGCCGCATCTCTTCCATCCGGACGAGGTAGCGGTCGTACGTGTCGCCGTTCTTGCCGATGGGGATCTCGAACGCCAGCTCCGGGTAGCACTCGTAGGGCTGCGCGCGGCGGAGGTCCCACTCCACGCCTGACCCGCGCAGCGGCGGCCCGGTGATGCCCCAGTCGATCGCCTCTTCGGGCGAGAGCACGCCGATGCCGATGGTCCGCTTCTTCCAGATGCGGTTGTTGGTCAGGAGCGACTCGTATTCGTCGATGCACGCCTCGAACTTGTCGACGAACGCCTCGACGTCCTCGAGCCAGCCCCGCGGCAGATCGTCCGGCATGCCGCCGATGCGCATGCAGTTCAGCGTCAGGCGCGCGCCGCAGTACGACTCGAAGAAGTCGAGGATCTGCTCGCGCTCCCGGAACGTGTAGAAGAACGGCGTCATCGCGCCGAGGTCGATGGCGTGCGTCGCCAGCCAGAGCAGGTGCGACGAGATCCGCTGCAGCTCCGAGAGCATCACCCGCATGAGCTGCGCGCGCTTGGGGATGTTCGCGGTGATCCCCATCAGCTTCTCGACGGTCTCGACGAAGCCGAGGTTGTTCGTGGCCGAGGCCACGTAGTCCATGCGGTCCGTGTGCGGGATGCACTGCGGATACGCCATGTGCTCGAACAGTTTCTCCGTGCCGCGGTGGAGGTAGCCGATCACCGGCTTGGCCTCGATGATCCGCTCGCCGTCGATCTTCAACAGCACGCGGAGCACGCCGTGCGTGGACGGATGCTGCGGTCCGAAGTTGACCTCCATCTCATGGACGTCAAACATCGGCATCCTCCTCGGTGGTCGCGGCAGGCGCGGCGGCCGCGGCGACGGGCTTGGGTGCCGGCGCTGCGGGCTTCGGCGCCGGGGCCTTGGCGGGTGCCGCACCGCCGCCGATCTGCGCGACCGGCCACTGTCCGTAGCGCTTCCATTCGCCCTTGTAGATGTTCACGTCCTTCACGTCCTTGCCCGTCGATCCCGCCTTCGGGCCTCCGCCCTCGGGGAACACCTCGGGATAGATGCGCGCACCGGTGTCGATGCCGCGGACGGGGAAGTCCTTGCGCAGCGGGTAGCCGTTGAAGCCTTCCCACATGAGGATGCGCTCGAGGTTGGGATGGCCGGAGAACTGGATGCCCAGCATGTCGTAGGTCTCGCGCTCGTGCCAGTTGGCGGTGCGCCAGACGGAGGTCACCGAGGGGATCGGCGACTGCTCGTCCGTCCACACGCGCAGGCGCACGCGCGCGTTCTTCTGAAAGGAATAGAGCGTGTAGGAGACGCTGAACCGCGCTCCCGTGTGGCCCGGGTACTTCGAGTAATCGACGCCCGCGAGGTCGACCAGATAAACGAAGCCCGCGTCCTTGAAGGCGCGGGCCACTTCGACGATGCGGTCCCGGTCGAAGAAGAGCGTGATCTCGCCGACGAGCTCTTTGGCGCCGAGGACCGCGTCGTCGACACGGCTGACCGCGGACGCGACGAGCGGGTCGCGCTTGATCTCGTCCACACTGCGTCCCTGCGGAGCGGCGGGTGGCGGTGGAGCCGGGCTTGGTGGCGTTTGCTCTTCGGCCATTTACACTCCGGAGTAACTCTTCCCCTGCTCCTTCATCAACAGCTCCAGCATGTCCAGCGTCTCGGATTCGCCGGGGACACAGAGAGAGATGTCGTCGGTCTCGCCGGTGGCAAGGGCGTTCGCGTAGCCTTCGCAGTCCCAGCCGCACGCGCCGCAGTCCGTCTGCGCCATCGCCGCGAACATCCGCGTCTCCCACTTGCCGCCGATCTCGTTCGCCAGGGCCATGCGCTCGGGCAGCGTGAGGTCGTCGCGATGGAACGGGACGGCGGGAGAAGCGCCGGTCTCGGCATCCTGGTCGAGCGGGATCTCCGGAGCGGCGGCCTGCTGGATCTCGGCTTCCGTGACCGGGGCATCCGCGACGGCCGTGGCCGAGGCGGCGGCAGCCGGGGCGGCCTTCGGAGCGGCCGGCGCAGCCGGAGCGCGCTTCACGCCGGAGACCGGCGCCGGCCGGAGCTGCGGGGCAGCCTGCTCGGCGCGCAGCGCCGGACCTTCATGCGCGGGCCGGAGCGAGTCGCGCACCGCGGCGCGCGCGAAGTCGTACGCCTCGCCGCCCTTCCGCAGGATGTGCATCTTCTCGATCTTCTTCTGCAGCTCCATCAGCCCCCAGATCAGGGCCTCGGGGCGCGGAGGGCAGCCGGGGATGTAGACGTCGACCGGCACGAGGCGGTCGACGCCCTGGGTGACGGCGTAGGTGTCGTACGGACCGCCGCACGTGGCGCACGAGCCCATGGCGATGACCCACTTCGGATCGGGCATCTGGTCCCACAGGCGGCGGACGATGGGCGCCATCTTCTCGGTGACCGTCCCGGAGACGATCATCAGGTCCGCCTGCCGCGGCGTCGCGCGGAAGACCTCGGCGCCGAACCGGGCCATGTCATGCCGCGGGTCGAGCACGGCCATCATCTCGATGGCGCAGCAGGCCAGGCCGAACTGCATCGGCCAGAGAGAAGATTTGCGAGCCCAGTTGAAAAACTTGTCGACGGTCGAGGTGAGAACGTTCGACTCGAAGCGATCCTCGATCAGACCCATGAAAGAACCTTCCTCTTCCAGGCGTAGAAGTATCCGATCAGGAGGATCGCGAGAAAGATCGCCATCTCGATGGCCCCAAACCAGCCGAGCTGTTTGAACCGGATCGCCCAGGGGAAGAGGAAGACCGTTTCAACGTCGAAGACGATGAACAGGACCGCGATCAGGAAGTAGCGGACCGAGAAACGGTGGTCGAATGCGAGAGACGTCGGAGCAATGCCGCATTCATACGGCTCGAGCTTGACCTTGTTCGCCCTCGAGGCCCGCACCAGCGGGGCCAGGATGAACAGGGTCAAAACCGGCACGGAGAGCACGATGAGGACGGCTACCAGCAGCACTGAGTAGTTGGCCATGGATCGCTCGCTCGACTGGACTTCGGGAGACCGCGGCCATTCTAGCCCGCGAACCTGAAGAGTCAAGAAAGGAACGTAGACGGCGCGTCCATCGCCGCTTCGCCGGCCTGCGACAGCGGCGAAAACGGCGACGGAACGCGCCCGGGAGGATCGGCAGCCATCGAAGCGGACGCTTTCCGTTCTCCAAAGGAGTAGTGCAGCGAACGGGGAAAGCGTTTCAAGGAAATCGATGTGAATGTAGGGCGTGGCTTCAGCCCGCCCCCCGGACGGGGAGGGGGAACGCCCCCGCCCACGAGGGGGGCGGGCTGAAGCCGCGCCCTACATTTGGTTCGTCTGGAACGGCCAGCCGTCGAGGGCGACGTTCTTCGCCTGCACCAGGACACGCATCTCCTCGCCGATGCCGTCCGGCAGCACGAGCCGCCGCGCTTCCTCCCGCGCCTCCATCAGGGCCATCCCCTGCTCCGGACTCTCGATCGTCAGCTCGTGCACGGGACGGAAGAGCTCGTGATTCGTGATGCCGAGAGACAACAGGAACCTCGCCAGGCGATCGAGAAAGAGTGTCGTCGCCCCCTCACGCGCGCCTGCACGCTCGAGGTCGCTGAAGTTGACGTGCGCGGTCAGGTCCTGCTCGCCCGGATTCGCCAGCAGATCGCGCGATACGCGCTGACCCGCGTACGCCGCGGCCGTTCCGAAGCGCCGCGCCCGCGGATGGAAGAGCTTGTCCGCCGGATACCCATAATCAATGGTGACGATCAGCCCTCGCCTCAGGAACCGGGCAACGTCGGCGTGGAACGCCTCCCACTCCGGCGAGACGTCCGCGAACTGCCCCTCGGCCAGCTCGATCCCCCGCTCGGCGAAGTAGTCGTCGTACAGCGGAGGCGCCTCGTGCTCCGCCCAGTCGAGCACCCCGTCCCGCTCCTTCACCCACAGCTCATGGACGTGCTCGCCGCGCCGGACGAGCCGAGCGAACGGAAAAGCGTCATACAACTCATTGGAAAGAAAGAGCTGGACGCCGTCCCGCGGGAGCTCGCCGAGCGTGCGTACGTACGTCGCCTCTCCGCAGTCGACGCGCTCCAGCGACCGGTCCACACCAAAAAATCTGACGGAATCGGGCCACTCGCCGCGTGCGATGCTCTCGATCAGCCCGCCATCGCCGCATCCGATGTCCACAATCGAGCACAGTACGCCCTCGCAGCGGCTCACGAATTCGCGGACGAGGTTGCTCAAAGCGAACGAAAAAACCGGGCTGAGCAAGGGCGCCGTGACGTAATCCGCGCCCTTTCCCACCGGGTTCTGCGACCGCGCGTAGTAGCCGAACTCGGGGTGATAGAGCGCCAGCTCCATGAAGTCGCGAAAGGATAAGTCTCCGTAATGCAGCATGTTACGGAGCACGTCGCGCATGGAGGCTTCGCCCGGCACGGTGGGCATCCTACACCCGAGGGCGGGCTCGCTGAAGCCGGATGCCCCCTTTTCTGCCTTAGTTATTTGCCGCATGGCAGGCCGGTTGCGATTAGAGGCTGCAGGTAAACAAGGAGAAAGCACATGAAACAGTTCATCGCCACCATGCTCATCGCCGCTCTCATCGTGCCGGCGGCCCTCGCGGACGTCGCCAGCGAGCGCGACAAGACCAAGAAGGGCGCCGTCATCGGCGGCGTCGCCGGCGCCATTGCGGGAACGATCATCGGAAACAACAAGCGCCTGGGCGGCAAAGGCAGCGCGAAGCGCGGCGCCGTCGTCGGCACCGCGGTCGGTGCGGCCACCGGCGCGATCATCGGCGCCATGATGGACAAGCAGGAGCGCGAGCTCCGTCAGATCGAAGGCATCGACGTCACCCGTACGGATGAAGACGAGCTGAAGGTCACGATGCGGAACGAGATCCTGTTCGATTTCAACTCGGCGTCCCTGCGCTCCAGCTCGCGTGACGAGCTGCGGGAGATGGCCGACGTGTTCGACCGCTACGGCGACACCACCATCGTGGTCGCCGGCCACACGGACTCGGTCGGCTCCAACTCGTACAACCAGCGTCTCTCGGAGCGCCGCGCCAGCTCGGTCGCCAACTATCTGGAAGACCTCGGCGTCAGCGGCTCGCGTCTGGATGCGTACGGCTACGGCGAGTCCAAGCCGAAGTCGTCGAACGAGTCCGCCAGCGGGCGCCAGCGCAACCGCCGTGTCGAGCTCTACGTCCGGGCCAACTCGTAAACGTGATGCGGTATCGATGTTGAATTGATCAAGACGCCCGGCAACGGGCGTCTTTTGTTTGACTCAGGAGGTCAGATGCTTCGAAAGAGTTTCATCCTCATCTTCATCGCAGTCTTCGTCGCCGCGTGTGCGACCACGAACGACACGGGCACCACCAGCGGCAGCAACGATCCGAACCGCAAGACCAAGCGCGGCGCGATCATCGGCGCGGTCGTCGGCGGCGTAGCCGGCGCGGTGATCGGGAATCAGGGCGGCAACAACCGCACGGGCGCCGTCGTCGGCGCGGCCGCGGGTGCCGCGGTCGGCGCGGCGGTCGGCCGCCGCATGGACAAACAGGAGCAGGAGCTCCGTCAGATCGAAGGAGTCGAGGTGACTCGTCCGTCCGAGGGCGAGATCGAGGTGCGCCTCACGAACGACATCCTCTTCGACTACGACTCCGCCGCGCTGCGGTCCGCGTCGCGGACGACGCTGAACGAGCTCGCGCAGAACTTTGCCCAGTACCCGGACAACCAGATCATCGTCGAAGGCCACACCGACTCGGCGGGATCCGACGCCTACAACCAGCGGCTCTCCGAGCAGCGCGCCGGCAACGTCGCCGACTACCTGATCGACCGCGGCGTCGCGTCGCGGAACGTGGTCGTCTACGGCTACGGCGAGTCCGATCCGAAGTCCTCGAACGACACGGCCGAGGGACGCCAGCTCAACCGCCGCGTGGAGATCCACATCCGCGCGCCGCAGCAGGCCGGCCCGTAAACATCGCGTCACTCCGCTCGCCGAGAGATCCTCTCGGCGAGCGTGAGCGTCTCAGTGTAGGGCGCGGCTTCAGCCCGCCCCTCGGACGGGATGGGGGACGCCGCCGCCCACGAGGGGCGGGCTGAAGCCGCGCCCT
>DASUSN010000125.1:0-26993 GCA_036375075.1 Thermoanaerobaculia bacterium
CCACGTTCGCCCCATTTTCGGCCCCGAAGGGGTCGCAGAAGGTGCTCTGGCGCCCCTCCGGGGCGCACAATCTGTCGCGATCCTACCCGGTGGCTGCGCCGCTTCGCGGCTTGCCACCGGCTACCTTCTTGTGGTCCCTCCGGGACAGGTGCCATTAGAGGCGTCGTCGAGGCACGCGCCTGCCGCCCCGCCCGCCCAGGTGCCTCGCTCGACGCTCGGGATGACAGCATGGTTGCGCTGATCGGTGTGTCACACTCCCCGCAACCCGATCGTCCGAGGGGAGAAGCCATGCTCGAGACCATCCTCATCGTCATCAGTGCGACCATCGTCCTGACCCTCGGCACCCTGCACCTCGTCTACACCTTCCATGGCGACAAGCTCCTCCCGCGCGACCGCGAGCTGCAGACGCGCATGGAGCAGACCTTCCCCGTCATCACCCGCCAGACCACCATGTGGCGGGCCTGGATCGGCTTCAACGCCAGCCACAGCTTCGGCGCCATCCTCTTCGGAGCGATCTACGGATACCTCGCCCTCGCCCACCCGGCCATCCTGTTCGGCTCCCCCTTCCTCGCCATCCTCGGCGGCGTGACTCTCCTCGGATACCTCGTCCTCGCGAAGCGCTACTTCTTCCGGATCCCGTTGCGCGGCATTCTGCTGGCCCTGATCGCGTATGGAGGAGCGTTCGCAGCTCGCCTCGTTTCGTGACGGGCGGATAAGATCGCGCGATGCGTGCCTGCATTGCCCTTGCGATCGTCCTCTTCTCCGCCAGCCTCCACGCCGCGGACGCTCCGCAGCAGATCGTCGAGCGGTTCTACACCGCCTACATCGCCGCAAAGCCCGCGGGGCTTCCGGACGGGGAGGATCTCGAGCGGCTGAAGCCGTTCCTCAGCGACCGCCTCTACGCGTCGATCGTCGACGCGCTGAAGTACCGCGACGAGATGACGAAGCGCCATCCCGACGAGAAGCCCCCCTTCGTCGACGGCGATCACTTCACCAGCGTCTTCGAAGGTCCGCGCTCGTTCAAGGTCCTGCGTACCGAAGGGGAGAACGTGCGCGTGCGGTTCACCGACGCGCCGGACGTCACGTGGGAAGACGTGATCGTGGTCAAGGACGGGCGCATCGACGACGTGATCTACGGCGGCGCGGGGGAGTTCAATCCGAGCGGACGCCTTTCCGACCGGCTGAAGTACCGCGACGAGGAGGCGGCGGTGACCGTCACGGTCTCACCCCAGCCAGCGTACGTCAGCGCGGACGCGAGCGGGCAATCGCTGAGCGTCGATCTCCTCGTCGAGAACCATACGCAGGAGCCGCTGGACCTCGACGAAGTGCACATGTCCGTCTACGACCGCGCGGACAAGCTCGTCCTGCGGCGGTTCATCGACGGCAACGGCACGCGGCCGAGCATCCGCACCGCGGACGTGCGCGAGGTGCCCGCCGGCGCGACGGCGCTGGTCTTCAACCCCTTCCACGACTTCGCGCCCGAGGTGGACCTGCACACCGTGCGGTTCGACCTGAAGCTCAGCTCCAAGGACGGCAGCCGCCGGCACACCGCCAGCGCCGCGGTCAAGCCCGAGGTGTACCGCGGCAAGGCGCGGCTCATCCTGCCGATCGCCGGCCGCATGATCGTCTACGACGGCCACGACTTCCTCGCCCACCACCGGCGCTGGGACTACACCATCCCCGGCCTGCGGCAGCTCGGGTTCCGTACGAACTTCATGCGCTACAGCTACGACTTCGTGCCCGTCGACGAGAGCGGCAACAGCTTCGCGGGCGCCGAGGAGAAGAACGAGAGCTGGTTCGGCTTCGGGCAGCCCGTGCGCGCCGTCGCCGACGGCACCGTGGCCGCGGTCGTCGACACCAATCCCGACGACCGCAAGTTCGATCCCGCGTCCATCGTCAGCGGGGGCACGATGAAGGTGTGGGGCAACTACGTCGTCCTCGACCACGGCCAGGGAGAGTTCAGCGTCTACGGCCACATCCGCCAGGGCAGCAGCCGCGTGAAAGCCGGCCAGCAGGTCCGCCGCGGCGACGCCGTCGCCGCCATCGGCGCGTCCGGCAGCTCGATGTTCCCCCACCTGCACTACGAGCTGCAGACCGCCGCGGGCACGGACGCCGAGGGCCTCCCCTCGCTCTTCGAGGACTTCGACCGCATCCTCGGCAGCAAGCGCGTGACCGTGAAATCGGGCCGCGTGAATTCGGGGGACATCGTGCAGGCGCGGAAGTGACTCAGTTCGGCGCCGCCTCGAACCGGCTTTCCGCGATCCATTCGAAGAGCTCCTGGCTCTTCGCGCGCAGCTCCAGCGTGCGGCGCTTGGCTTCGCGGTAGTCGTCGCTCGGAATCAGGGTGCGCGCCTGCTCGAGGGTATCCAGCATGGTCACCGTCTCGGCGTGGATGGCGTCGAGGGAGCGCAGGAGGGCGGCGGTGGCGGTCATCCCTCGATCGTACGGACGCTGTCTGTCTCTTTCTGGACGTAAGCAATCGCCGCCCAGGCTCAGAGGCGCGGGCGCTGCTCGTCGTCGCGTGCGGCGCGGCGCCGCGCTTCCGGGTGTTTGCGCAGCCACTTGCTCTTGAACAGGTCGCGGTCGGCGGCGTCGAGCAGGCCGGACAGGGTCGGCCGCGTCAGCAGCGCCGACGACGCGACGCCGGTCGAGATTCCGATGCTGAAGGCGGCCTGACCGGCGATCCATTGCAGGCCGCGCACGTCGCGCGCGACGCGGCGGGCGATCCCCGCGATGAGGCGGAGGTCGGCCATCGGAATGGCCATCACCAGCTCGTCGCCTCCCAGGCGCGCAACGATGTCCTCCGGGCGCGTACTGCGATGGAACAGCGCGCCGATGTCGCGCAGCACCTGGTCGCCCGCGAGATGGCCGTGCGTGTCGTTGACCACTTTGAAGTCGTCGACGTCGAACAGAATCACGCCCACGGGGGTGTCCTGCGCGAGCAGCCGCTCCACCTCGGCCGTGAAGAAACGGCGATTGAACAGGCCGGTGAGCTCGTCCCGGGTCGCCAGTCCGTACAACTCGCGGATGGTGGCGTTCATGGTGCGCTGCCGGGCGGCGACGCGGCGCGCGGCCGAGAGCTTCGCCACCATCTCCACGTCCGGGCAGGATTTGGAGACGAAGTCGTCGAAGCCGGCGTCGAGGGCCGCCACCTTCGTACCGACGTCCTCGTGCGCGGTGAGCATCACCGCATAGATGCCTTTGGTCGCATCGGCGGCGCGGAGACGGGCGACGACCTCGATGCCGGTCATGTACGGCATCTCGTGGTCGATCAACACGGCATCGTAGGCGCCGGAGGCGAGCGCCTCGAGCGCGGCGCCGCCGCCGGCGACCGCGTCGACCGCGAAGCCGATGCGGCGGGTGACCGCGGCGATACAGGCGCGGGAGCTCGCGTCGTCATCGACGACGAGGAGCCGCAGCGGCTGCGGGTCGTCGTCGGGTCGGGGCTTTCTGCGGTCGATCGGGGCGTTCACTTCGGGTTATGCGCTTCCACTCAACCTTTGCGCCAAAGCTGACACGGCCGTGTGATCTGAATCACGTTTCGGCTGTCAATTTTCCGTTAGGTGATGGCGAGACATTTGCACAGCTGGTTTGGTCGCAAATGGCTGAGCTGGAAGCAATTGCCGAGGCGCTCCGCCGCCAGCGGCAGGACCTCGAGGAGCTGATGGACAGCACCCTCACCCGCAGCGGTCAGACGACCGAGCTGGTGAGCAAGATCGAGGACCTCGTGCGTCGCAGCGAAGAGACGCAGCGGCGCTTCGAGGCGGCCATGCGGGAGTCCGAGAGCAGAGCGGCGAAGTAAGCCGCGCCCGCACTGACGAGCGCCAGGAACTCCGCCGGCGCGGCCCTCCTACATCCGGAAGAACACACGTCCATTCCTTCCGGAGGCAACGAATGCGAGTCTTACAGCGCCATTGCGTCCCGATCCTTTTTTGGCTGGCTGCATCGATCCTCGCACACGCACAGGAGCCGGCCCACCTCGCCGGTACGGACACTGCGTCCAGAGCGCGACGGCGTGCCGTGGGCGCAGGTCCGCGAGCCGAGCTGTTCGTCAACCCCGCCGACACCCGCGTCGTGTTGTTTGTCGAGCCGCGTAGCCAGACGGTCGTCATCGCGCATGGCGTGAAGGACGCCCGCGGCGCGGTCGAACGACTGACGCTCGTGGAGTCAGCGGCCGGCCAGCTTGCGTTGCGCGCTGACGGACAACCGGGCCTCTTTCAGGCGCCGGACGGCACCGTCGTCCGCTTCGACTTCTCTGCCGAACCCGTGCGCCTGCTGCTCAGTGCGGCCGACGGGCGCGAGTATGAGGTCTCGAATGGCAAGATGACCATCCTCGACGCTGACCCGGCGCAGCCGGAACGCATCACGGAAGGCGCCGCCGCCGGGACGGTAGGGACTGCAGGAGAAACTGGCCTGTCCGGCACGGTCACACGGTTGTGCGAAGGCCGCCCCATGCCCGTCTCGGGCGCAACGGTGTTCGGCCGTTATTACCTGCGGGGCGGGACGACTTGCCCTTCCCCATCGTTCACTGCGAGGACGGGCGCGGACGGACGCTTCACCGTCGCACCACCGGTCAACTCGGCTTCGTCCGACACGCTCTCCCTGATCTGCGACTCACTTCCGGACGCAGCCGAGCGCGTGTGCGAGTGGGTGCCGCCGGACCTCGATATCGAAGCGCAACTCCTCGCAGGGTGCCAGGGCTTCCTGGCCGTGCCTCCACCGTACGGCCCCGCGTTGTACGCCGCCTGCACGGGCGCCGTCGTTTCCTGGACGGCGGTCTGCAACCTCGGCGACGCGTGCGACGTCTATCAGACCCTCGCCAACGATTTCTATGCACGCAACTGCACAGTCGACGGCTCGCTGGCCGTGATCTCAGCGTCGCATCCGGACTTTGGCACGGTCACGCCGCCCGCCATGACGATCCCGGCGGACGTATCGCTCGTCCTGCCGAAACCGAGCTGCGAGAACGCAATCGAGCGGCACACGCTCGGCGGTGAGTTCACGCAGGACAGCACGTGGCGGACCGTCGCGTACTGTGAAGGACGCCTCACGGCCGATCAAGGTGGATCGGACTCCATGACCCTGCGATGGGACCCTTCGAGCATGGGAAAGAAGCTCAATGGAGAGTGGATCCGAGGCACGTGCAAACGGGAGGAGACCTCACCAGACGGTACGAGATTCATCTCCTGGAGCTATACGTACGACTACCCGGCGTTCAGCTACACGATTCAGTCCCGGAACCGTGGGCCAAACGGATTCGACGAGAACGGCGTGACGCATCATTACCACATCCCGAGCGGCACCTTGCGCGGGACGGCCTACACGCGGATCGAGGCACAGACGCAGGACTGCGCGGAGCGCGGCACTCACGGCAGTTATACGACGACGGCTACGTACGTCCGCTATGGACGCCTCACCAACGGCATCGTTCCGCTGGGCCCGATCTACGCCACACCGGAAAAGGGTGTGTGCGAGAGCGACTGGACCTGGATCCCTCACTGAGGGTCCATCCGAAGGGACGGCCGCGTCCCCCCCGAACATCGCTGCGCGCATCGATGTGTCCAGGCCCAGGCGGCGTAAGGACCATTCCGCCACAAAATTCATCGAGTGGTGTCATTCTCCGATGAGGGAGGAATGTCATGAGCTCGAGCCCGGATACCAATGTACAGCCGTACGTCTTCACAAGACACGCCGGCAGAGTCGTTCAAACCCAACCGGTGGTGGTCACCGATTTTCAGATGCCGTTCTCGTCGATGGTTGGCTTCATGGTGAAGTGGGTGATCGCTGCGATTCCGGCCCTGATCATTCTCTCGTGTATCTTCGCGGTGCTGGGCGCCCTATTGGGAGGTTTTTTCGCCTCGCTCCTCCGGTCCTGAGAGCCGGGTTGCAGGTACCGCTGGGCAGCTTTGGATCACTGTGTTTCGCGAAGCTGGCTCAGCCCTTCACCACCCCGATGGGCCGGAAGCGGGCGATCTTTCTGGCGATCCCCGCGCGGGCGACGACGTCGACGACGGCGTCGATGTCTTTGTAGGCCTCGGGCGCCTCCTCCACCAGTCCCTTCGACGACCCCGCCTCGGCCACGATGCCCTGGCTGCGCAGCCGGCCGCGGAGGTCTTCGAGGCGGATCTCGGCGCGGGCCTTGGTGCGGGACATCATCCGGCCGGCGCCGTGGCAACAGGAGCCGAAGGTGTCGGTCATGGACTTCTCTTCGCCGAGGAGGAGGTAGGAGGCGGTGCCCATGCTGCCGGGGATGAGGACCGGCTGGCCGGGGAAGGCGCGGGTGGCGCCTTTGCGGTGGACGACCACTTCGCCGACGTCGGGGTAGCGCTCGACCTTGGCGACGTTGTGGGCGACGTCGTAGACGATGGACAGGGCGTCGTCCGGGAACTGGTGCTTCCAGGCGCGGCGGACGGCTGCGGTGATGAGCTGGCGGTTGGCGAAGGCGAAGTTGGCCGCGGCACTCATGGCGCGGAGGTACTGCCTCCCCTCCCCCGACGACAGCGGCGCGCAGGCGAGCTCGCGGTCGGGCAGGTCGATGCCGTAGCGGGGCATGGCCTTGGTCATGACGCGGATGGAGTCGGTCGCGACCTGGTGGCCGAGGCCGCGGGAGCCGGTGTGGATCTGGACGACGATGCCGCCGCGCTGGAGGCCGTATTGCTCCGCCGTGTCGGTGTCGTAGATCTCGTCGATGCGATCGATCTCGACGAAGTGGTTGCCGCTGCCGATCGTCCCGAGCTGGTCGTGGCCGCGCTCGCGGGCCTGTTCGGAGACGGCTCCGGGATCGGCGCCGTCGAGGCACCCCTGCGACTCGATGTGCTTCAGGTCCTCGGCATCGCCATAGCCCATCTCCACGGCCCGGCCGGCGCCCTCGCGCAGGACGAGGTCGAGGTCGGGACGCTTGAGGCGGAGCGGACCGCCGCGGCCGGTACCGGAGGGGACTTCGCGAGCCACGGAGCGCGAGAGCTTCTCGAGCACCGGCTGCACGTCGTCGAAGGTCACGTTCGCGCGGAGGAGCCGCACGCCGCAGTTGATGTCGTAGCCGATCCCTCCCGGCGAGATCACGCCGTCCTGCGCGTCCACCGCCGCCACCCCGCCGATCGGGAAGCCGTAGCCCTCGTGCACGTCCGGCATGGCGATGGCGTACTTGCGGATGCCGGGAAGCGTGGCCACGTTCAGGAGCTGCATCAGCGAGCGGTCCTGCAGAATGTGGTCGAGCATCTTCTCGGACGTGTAGACCCGCGCGGGGACGCGCATGTCGGGCCGGTAGTGCTTGGGGATCTCCCAGAGGTGATCGTCGAGCTTGTTCAGATCTTTCTTCTGCATGGCGAAAGGATGAAGGATTGGAAGGATGAAGGATGAAGGCCGAGGACCTCGAAGCACCTTCCGGTCTTCATCCTTTCGGCCTTCATCCTTCTCATATGTCGAATACCAGCGTGGTGTGCCAGACGTTCTCGCGCTCGACGACGTCGGCCTCGTGATAGGTCACCGCCTTCACGTCTTCGTCGAAGGCCGCCGGCGCGACGCCGGTGAGCGTGGCCTGGAGGGAGACTTCCTCGAAGCGCGCGAAGCTCACGCCGTCGAACAGCTCCCGCGCGACGTGCGTGCGGTGGAGGACTTCGTTGAGGAAGTCGACCAGCAGCGCGGTGCGGTCGGCGGAGTCTTCGACAGTGATGGTCCGCTGCACGGGCCGCGCGTCCGGCGCCGGCTCGCCGCGCATGACGGCGTACATGCCGCGCACGGCGTCGCGGAAGAGGTCTTCGACCGACGGCGCGCTCACGAGGAGACGCACGTCGGCGATGTGCTGGGCGACTTCGTACATCCAGCGCGGGGAGGTGCGAGGGCGATGCCCGGAGACGAGGGCGCAGGGGGCAGGGGACAGGAGAAACGGCTTCGGCCGGTGGCCGTCCGGGATGAGGTGAGGAGATTGCCGCCGCACTCCATATTGGCCCGCGGCTCAGGATGACAGAGGGGGCACAGGAGAGACGGCGACCCGTCCTCTCTCCTGCGCCCTGCGCCCTGTCCCCTGCGCCCTGAGGTTACGGGGCGGTCGGGTAGCCGAGGCTGTTCCAGGCCTGGAAGCCGCCGTAGAGAGCCTGCACGTCGGAGTAGCCTTTTTCTTTCAGGATGAGCGCCGCACCGGCGCTCGTTTCTTCGGCCGGTCAACTACAGTAGGTGACGACCGGCTTGTCCTTCGGGATCTGATCGAGCATGGTCTCGATGCTCGCGAAGGGGATGTTGATCGCGCCGGCGATGTGCTTGGTCCGGAACGACGCGGCGTCGCGGACGTCGACGACCGTAACCTCGTTGCGGTTCATCTTCGCGCGGAGGTCTTCGACGGCGAGGCGCTGCACGGAGGTGCGGTCGCCCTGCACCTGCGGCGGGGCGGGCGCGGTGGCCGTGGTGGCCGTGAGCGTGGGGCTGGTCGCGGTCGTGCCGGAGGGGATCGCGCTGGGCTCCGTCTGGGTCGCGGCCACAGGCGCGGACGCGGTGGTCGCGGTCGCTACGGGGTCGGACGCGGGCTCGACGGTGCGGGTCAGCGCCCATACCACCAGTGCGCCGACGAGCAGGCCGCCGGCGCCCATGAGCAGCATCGCCGGTTTGTTGGAAGAGGGCTCGGGTTGATGTCTTGTCTTCGCCATTACGGGGAAGATGCTACTGCACGCCCGCCGCCACCGGAAGTCCGCGTTTCGTCCGGTTCCCTCAGCGCAGGCCCGAAACGGCCTCGAGCAGGCGCGAGACCTCCTCCTCGGTCGTATAGCACCCGCACCCCACCCGCACGAGGCTGTCGAGGCCGTAGCGCTGGCAGACGGTCGCGGCGTAGAAGTCGCCGCTGCTGGCGAAGACCGCGTGGCCGGCGAGCTGGCGGGCGACGTCGTCGCAGGGCGCACCCTCGACGACGAACGAGATCGTGGGGGTGCGGGGGCGGGTGGGCGGCGGCCCGTAGACGCGGACGTGTTTCATCGACGTCAGCCCTTCCCAGAGCATGCGCGTGAGCTTCAGGCCCTCCTGATGGAGGAACGCGTACGCGCACGTGAGGCGCTCGCGCCGCGAGCCGGCTTGGCCCCCGATCGAGGCGAGGAAGTCGACCGTGGCGGCGATGCCGGCGATGCCTTCGTGGTTCTGGGTCCCGGTCTCGACGCGCTCGGGCGCGCGGTCGGGTGCGGGTGCGAGCTTCGGGAACGGGATCGTGTCCAGCAGCTCGTGGCGGCCATACAGGATGCCGGCGTGCGGGCCGTAGAACTTGTACGACGAGCACGCCAGGAAGTCGCAGCCGATCGCCTTCACGTCGATGAGCTCGTGCGGCGTGAGGTGCACGGCGTCGACGAACGTCAGCACGCCCGCGTCCTTCGCGATCTTCACCACGCGCTGCAGGTCGTTGATCGTGCCGATCGCGTTCGACGCGCCGCCGACGGCGATGAGCTTCGTCCGGTCGTTCACGAGGCTGGCCAGATGGTCGTAATCGAGCTGGCCCGTGTCGCAGACCATCCCCGCGGTGCGGACGACGATGCCGCGGTCGATCTCCAGCGCCCGCCACGGCGCGACGTTCGCGTGGTGATCGAGCTCCGTGACGATCACCTCGTCGCCCTCGCTCCACATGCGGCCGAGGGCGCGGCCGAGGTGGAAGGTGAGCGTGGTCATGTTGTTGCCGAAGGCGATCTCGTCCGCCCGCGCGCCCAGCAGGTCCGCCATTGCCTCACGCGCCCCGGTGATGATCGCGTCGGTCTCTTCGCTGGTCGGGTAGGCCCAGTGGGTGTTCGCGTTGTGGTGGAACAGGTAGTCGCGCATCGCGTCGGCGACGGCAACGGGCACCTGCGTGCCGCCGGGCGCGTCGAAGTAGGCGACGGGCTTGCCGTTGTGTTGGCGTTGTAAAGCGGGGAACTGTGCGCGGATGGCTTCGACGTTCATGCGTCGCGCAGTCTAGTATTGGTTTGTGGCTGCAGCGAAAACTCCTCCCGGTGTGAAGCGAGTCCGAACGTTGACCGGACATACGTACGACATCCTCAGCATTGCTTGGTCTTCTGACGGGAAGCTGCTCGCTTCGTCGTCATGGTATGGGATTATTCGAACCTGGGATGCAGAAACCGGCGAGCCGGTTTCTGCAATGGAGTTGGAACAGGAGCGGGCCAACACCACTTCGCTGGCTGTGAGTTTCCAGCCCAACAGCCACTTACTCGCGGTCGCAGTCACCCGAGGCGTTGCCATCGCAAATGCACGCACCGGTGAGATCGTCCGAACATTGCGATATCCACGACCTACGATTCAGGCCGTGGCGTGGTCACCGGACGGCCGTCAATTGGCCGTGAACACGTTCCACAACGTGACCATCTGGAACGTCAGCTCCGGCGAAGTGATGCACGTGCTCGAGGCCAACTGCACAGGCCTCGACTGGTCGCCTGACGGACGCCACCTCGCAATCGCCAGCGTGGATGTGAGCATCGTGGAGATGGCGACAGGACGCATTCCGTTGACGAGCGCGCGAAGAGGGTACTACGACGTTGTTTGGTGGCCGGACTCTTCTCAAATTGCAGCAGGGAACGCGGACAATGAAATAGAGATCTTTGATGCGAAATATCTCAGAAAGATCGCTGTCATCGAGGGGCACACGGATTCCGTCTGGAGGGTAGCGATCTCGGCGGACGGTCGGATGCTCGCGTCCGGCGCCAACGACAGCACTGTGCGTTTGTGGGACGCACGGACATGGAAACCGCTCTGGAAAACCTCTGCTACAGCCCTCGGCCTAGCGTTTCATCCCCAACGCCCACGGTTCGCCAGCATTAACGAAGACGGCCACTCGATCGAGATGTGGGAGTTCGACTTCGGTCTCCTGACCGCCGAAGCTGCCGTCGCCTACAAAACCGCCAAGATCGTCTTGGTGGGCGACTCCGGCGTCGGCAAGACCGGCCTCGGGTGGCGTCTCGCGCATGGCCACTTCAAGGAGCACCCGTCGACGCACGGGCAGCAGTTCTGGCTCCTCGATCAGCTCAAAATCTCTCGCCATGACGGTACAGAGTGCGAAGCGATCCTATGGGACCTTGCCGGCCAGCCGGACTACCGCATGATCCACGCCCTGTTCGTCGATGACGCGGACGTGGCGCTGGTTGTGTTCGACCCGGCGCATGCCGAGGACCCGATGAAGGGAGTGGAGTTTTGGCTGAAGCAGTTGCGGGTCGGCGGCGGCGGGAGGAGCCCCGTCGCGATTCTGGTCGCGGCGCGCGTCGATCGAGGGACGGGACGGCTCACGGATGAAGAGCTGGACGCGTTCTGCCGGAGCCGAGGGGTGAAGGGCTGGCTGCGGACGAGCGCGTTGAAGGGAGAGGGCATCGACGACGTCGTCGCGCGCCTGATGCAATCGATCGACTGGGAGGACAAACCGGCCACGGTCACCACCATTACGTTCAAGCGCATCAAAGACCACGTCCTCGAACTGAAGGAAGACCGGCGGCGCAGGAAGGTCATCCTGACGCCGACCGAGTTGCGGAAGCGGCTCGAGAAGTCGGACCGGAAGTGGAAGTTCACCGACGACGAGATGATCACCGCCGTCGGTCATCTCGCTCGGCACGGCTATGTCGCGCAGCTCCGGACTTCGCGCGGCGAGATGCGCATCCTGCTCGTGCCGGAGCTGCTGAACAACGTCGCCGCGTCGCTGGTCATCGCCGCGCGCGCGAACCCGAAGGGACTCGGCTCGCTCGAAGAGCAGGCGCTGCTCTCGGGCGAATACAAGATCCCCGAGATCGAGGGCCTCGCCCGCGGGGAGCGCGAGATCCTCGTCGATTCGGCGGCGGCCCTCTTCCTCGAGCACAATGTCTGCTTCCGCGAGACCGATCCGCTCAACGGCCGCTCGTATCTCGTCTTCCCCGAGCTGATCAATCTGAAGAAGCCCCTCCTCGATGAAGAGCCTACCGAGGACGGGGTGGCGTACACCGTCAGCGGCGCCGTCGAGAACGTCTATGCATCGCTGGTAGTTCTCCTACACCGACAAATTCACGCGCACGAATCAATGGCGGAACCAAGCGCGGTACGAAGTGGGCGGCGGTCTCGCGTGTGGCTTCCGCCTCGAAGGCGAACGTGAAAGCGAGCTCGATCTCGTCCTCTACTTCGGCCGGAATGTCGGGACGCCGATCCGGACGCTTTTTCAGAGTCTGTTCGAGAGCTTCCTCGACCGGCCCAACCTGAAGGTGCTCCGGTTCGACCCGGTCGTCTGCTCGAAGAGGCATCCGTTGAACCGCGCGGTCCTGCGCGAGCGGGCGGCGGCGAGCCAGCCGTTCGCGTTCTGTCCCGATTGTGGCGAGAAGCTGGCCCTGCCGAAAGCCGACCAGCCGATTCAGTTGACCCGGCAGCAACAGGCGGACGTCGACGAGCAACGCCGCGGCGCCGATCAGCGCTCGCGCTTCGAGCAGGTGCTCTTCCGCCTCAAGACCTACGTCGTCGACCGCGACCTCCCGCGGCCGGAATGCTTCATCAGCTACGCCTGGGGGCAGGAGGAGTACGAGCGCTGGGCCGAACGGCTCGCGAACGACCTGCTGAAAGCAGACGTGAACGTAATCCTCGACCGGTGGGAAAACGCCCGCATCGGTATGAGCGTGCCGCGGTTCGTCGAGCGCGCCCAGAAAGCCGACTACGTCATCGTGATCGGCACGCCCCTCTACCGGCGGAAATACGACAACAAAGAGCCCATGCGCGGGTTTGTCGTGGCCGCGGAGGGCGACATCATTGGGAAGCGCATGATCGGAACCGAAGCGCGAAAGCAGACAGTCCTGCCGTTGCTGCTCGAAGGGGACGAAGAGTCGGCCTTTCCACCGCTCCTCCACGGCCGCACGTACGGCGACTTTCGATCGCCCGACGCGTACTTCATCAGCGCGCTGGAACTGATTCTCAGCCTCTACGAGATCCCGCGCGCCGTCGCGGACGACCTTCGGGGGTTGCTTCGCGGCGAGTCGCGCACGGTTTAGTCTGAATCGCCGGCAAGCCACCGATGTAGATCACGTGGATTTGTGACGGTGTGCCGCTGCCGGCGCCTCGGCTAGTCCGCGACCGAGAGGACGACTACGCAGCCGAGCCGCAGGTCCGCTGACGACTGGACGACTCGAAGACTCGGCGACAATATTCATGCGATGCATGAGTTGAGCGTACGATGAAGCGATGAAGCGCAGGAGGCACTCGTGCGGCAGGTGGTGATTTATCCGGGCGAAGACGGATATTGGGTTGCGGAGTGTCCGAGTCTTCCGGGCTGCATCTCGCAGGGGACAACGCGAGAGGAAGCGATCGCCAATATTCGAGACGCGATCCATGAGTATGTCGCGGCACTGGAGGACGACAACCTTCCGGTCCCGGTCGATCGCCTCGAAACGATCGTGGTTGCGGTTTGACGAAACTCCCGAGCGTTTCCGGCCGCGCTTGCGTCCACGCGTTGGAGCGCGTCGGATTCGTGGTCCGTCGACAGGCGTCGAGTCACATCGTTCTGCGCCGGAGCGAACCATTCGCCCAGGTCGTTGTCCCCGATCATCACGAGCTGGACAGAGAACGCTCAGGGCGATCATTCGTCAGGCAGGCCTGACCGTGGAACAATTCGTCGATCTCCTGTGAGGATTCCGCGGAGCCCCACCCACCGCGCTGGAACTGATTCTCAGCCTCTACGAGGTCCCGCGCGCCGTCGCCGGTGAGCTTCGCGAGTTGCTGCGCGGTGAGTCCCGCCCGGGTTAGTCTGAACGTTGGGAGGGCGCATCGCTGGACGCGGCCGCTCTTTCACAAACTGCGGGCGCGCCGGACGCTACAATCCCGCGCCAGATGAGTAACCGGCCCGCCCGTTTTGGACCGTTCCATCGACGGACCAGGCACGCCCCGCACGAGAATGCACTCGTGGCCGAGTCGGGAGTCATTCGAGGAAAGCCACCCGGAAACTTCTACGCCGGTCTTTATGCCTGCGTGCAGGCATGGAACGGCCCGCTTCCTGAAGGCGTGGTCGGCTATGAGTTCTACACCGATGTGGAGCCCGATCCCGGTTCACCGCCACAGTCTCCGGAGTGGAGTGAAGGGCGCCCGGGCGTACAGGTGCTCGAGCGGAACGGTTTGGTCGAGATCGCGGTTGTGATTACCATGAGACGGGACGCGGAGTAGGAAATGCGAGCCGCAGAACCACACGAGCTCACGGAACGCGCGCTGCCGGTCATGACTGCCACCATCTCCGAGGAGGAGTTGGCGGGGTGGCTGCCGTTCCGCTTCCAGGAGATCAGCGATCCGCTCGCTGCCGCCGAGCCCTCGCGCGGCGCGCTGCTGCAACTCGATTCCGGACAGTACTTCGTCGTCTACTGGGGTCGTGATTCCGGACAGCTCACGGTGCGGATTCCGGAGGCGGTCGAACCGGCGTCGTTCCTTTCGTCATTTCTCCTGGAAGTGCCGCTGCGCCGCGCGCAAATCACCTGGATCCGTGACGGTGTGCCGCTGCCGGCGCCTCGACCGGTCCGGGACCGCGAGGACGACTACGCAGCCGAGCCGCAAGTCCGCTGACGACTGGACGACTCGAAGACTCGGCGACTAGACTCCGCGCCACCATGGCCGAGCAATCCCTTCGCGACGTCCGCATCGAGAAGCGCAACCTCCTGGAAAAGGAGGGCATCCAGGTCCATCCGGACCGGTTCGAGCGGACGCACACGCTGCGCGAGATCATGTCCCTGCCGGACGGCACGAAGGTGCGCGCGGCCGGGCGGGTGGGGCAGTTGCGCAAGTTCGGCAAGCTGACGTTCGCGACGCTGGAGGACTTCGACGGCCACATCCAGATCGCGCTGGTCCGCGATCAGCTCGATGCGGACCCGGAGGTCTCGCGGAAAAAGTACGAGCTCTTCTCCAAGAGCGTGGACCGCTGGGACTTTCTCGGTGTCGAAGGCGAGATGTACCACACGGATAAAGGCGAGCTGACGATCAAGGTCCATGACTGGCAGTTCCTCGGCAAGACCCTCCAGCCGCCGCCGAACAAGTACCAGGGCGTGAAGGACATCGAGACGAACTGGCGCAAGCGCTATCTCGATCTGGTCTCGAATCCCGAGACGCGCGAGCGGTTCCGCATCCGCACGAAGGTGACGTCCGCGGTGCGGGACTTCCTCAACAAGAACGGCTTCGTGGAAGTGGAGACGCCGATCCTCAACACGCAGCAGTCGGGCGCGCTGGCGCGGCCGTTCTACTCGCACCACAACGCCCTGGACATGGAAGTCGTGCTGCGCATCGCGCCGGAGACGTACCTCAAGCGGCTCATCGTCGGCGGGTACGACCGCGTGTACGAGTTCGCGCGCTGCTTCCGCAACGAAGGGCTGGCGGCGTCGCACCTCCAGGAATTCACGATGCTGGAGTTCTACGCGGCGTACTGGAACTACGAAGACAACATGACCTTCACCGAGAACCTGCTCCGGCATGCGATCCAGGAAGCGGTGGGGACGCTGCAGATCCAGCGCGGCGGGAAGACCATCGACTTCGCGCAGCCGTGGCCGCGGCGGCGCCTGCGCGACGTGATCCTGGAGAACAGCGGTCTCGACATCGACGAGCACAAGGACGCCGCGTCGCTGCGCAGCGCGATCTTCGCCAAGAAGGTGGACCTCGATAACCCGGACGCCGGCCGCGGCTCGCTGATCGACCAACTGTACAAGCGCACCGCGCGCCCGACGCTCATCCAGCCGACGTTCATCGTCGGCCATCCGGTCGACCTCTCCCCTCTCGCCCGCCGCAACGATACGAACGCCGAGGCGGTGGACCGCTTCCAGCTCGTCGTGGACACGTGGGAGGTCATCAACGCCTACTCCGAGCTCGTCGACCCGCTCGACCAGCGCCAGCGCTTCGAGGAACAGGCCGCGCTGCGCACGGGCGGCGACGACGAGGCCATGCCCCTCGACGAGGACTACCTCACGGCGATGGAGTTCGGCATGCCGCCGATCTCCGGCTGGGGCATGGGCATCGACCGCTTCGTGGCCCTGCTGACCGAGGCGCCGAACCTGCGGGACGTGGTGTGGTTCCCGCTGATGAAGCCGGCCACGGACGAGGAGCAGGAACAGGAACCGGATCAGGACCCGAGCACGACGAACGGCGCCCAGTAGAGCGGGTCTTCATAGCGGACGTCGCGGCGCAGCTCCAGTTGTGCTTTGCGCAACGCGGCGGCAGGCGGTTCGCCGGCCACGAGCGCGCGGTGGAAGAGGACCATCAGCCGCCGGGTCGCCTTCGAGTCCGCGTTCCACTGGCTGACCACGACCTGCGGAACGCCCCGCGAGAGCAGCGCCCACGCCAGGCCGACCACGCCTTCCCCGCCGTAATTGCGTCCCCGCGCCGTGCTGCACGCGGAGAGGACGAACAGCCGCGCCGCGAGGTCGAGCGAGTGGAGCTCCCTCGCCTCGAGCAGCCCGTCTTCGCGCGGCCCGCGCGCGGCGAGCACGAGACTCGAGTACAGCGGCTGGCTCTCGTCGATCAAGGCGTGCGTGGCGAGGTGTACGACGTCGTAGCGCGGGAGCTCCTCCTTGAGCACCGACTCGTCCGCGGCGCTCCCGGTGAGCACGCGCGAGCGCGGATAGAGACGGGCCACCTCGCGGGCCTCGCGCGCGGCATCCGGAAGCTGCCCCAGCTCGCTGCCCGGCACGAGCGAGCGGAACATCGCCTGCCCCGCGCCGCCGATCTGCGGATCGCCGACGGTCAGGATCGACCGCGCCCGCGGGGAAGGCCCGGAGTCCCGCAGGCACCACGCCAGCGACGGCGCGTAGTGGAGCTCGAACCGCGTCAGCACGTGCCGCCCCTGGGCGTCGATGAGGGTCTGGAACGGCAGCGCGCCGAGTGGCCCGTCCGGGACGACGGTCACGCGCTCGAAGCCGCGCAGATCGCCGAGGAGCGGCGCGAACAGGAGGGCGTGCAGCGCACGGGCGGGCTTTCGATACGCGCCGTCCCGCGCGACGATGCGGCCGAGCAGGGCCTGCACGCGCTTCTCGAGGTCGGCCCGGCGGACCGCCAGGCGGTGGGCGGTCACCGCCGGTCTGCCCTCGCCATTGGTGATGACGAACGCGATCGTCTGCTCGTCCGCCACCACGTACCGCACGATCGCCGTCCGCGGCGCGACCTTCGACAGGTCGATCGCCGCCACGGCCGTGTCCTCGGGGATCGGACCGCGATCCGCGGCGGAGCGGATGCGCAGGTCGTCGAGCCGCAGGCGCGCCTCGACGAGCCGCTGGCGATTGCGCAGCACGGACGGGTCGTCCGGACGCGCCGCGAGGATCGCGCGATTGAGCTCGACGACCGCGCGCTCCGCGCGGTCGATCTCCGGCGAGTGCACGCCGGCCGCGGGGGCCGGCACGCGGGCGAAGTCCGTCAGCGTGCGCGCCGTCCGCTGGTCGGCGACCGCGAGCGCCTCCGCGGGGTCTCCCGCCTCGACGAGGACGTCGACCAGCGTGTCGTACAGGCTCGTCCTGTGGCGGAAGTACGATTGCCGCGCGCGCGGCTCGCCGGGCAGAGTGGTGCGCCCGAGCTGCACGTACTCGATGCCCCGGCGGAGCTCGGCGATGGCCTCGTCCCGCCGCCCGAGCATCCGCAGCGCCTTCGCCGCCATCCCGCTCAGCCACTGGAGGCTGATCCACTCCGGCAGCGTCGTGAGGAAGGCCCGCCCTTCTTCGATGACCTCCAGCGCCTTCACCGGCTCCCCCTCTTCGATCAGGAGCCCCGCTTCGACGCCGAGGATGCGGACGTGGATCACGGGCTCGATGGCGATGCGGGTCAGGAGGTCGTACACGCCGGCCAGGTTTGCGCGCGCGGCGGCGGGCGCTTTGCGCTGGACCGCCGTCTCGGCACGGTTCAGCCGGAGCGTCAACGCGTACGCCTGACCGGGATCGCCGGTGCAGTCGGCCAGCTCGCGGATGCGCGCGATCACAGCCGGATCGACCCCTCCGTCCGGGCTCATCTCGGCCGTCCTGCTCAACGCGACGATCTCCGCGATGGCAGCGCCGGACTCGCGCGCGAGCTCGACCACCCGCTGGTTGTGCAGCCTGCTCAGCTCGAAGTCGCCGGCGTAGTCGTACACGCCAGCGACGTTGAGGGCCGCGTTCAGCCGGGCGGACAGGTCGCCGCTGAGGTCCGCGTAATGCGACGCGAGCAGGGCAAACCGGAAGCTGGCGGAGTGGTCGAGACGGTTCCCGTACGTCCACGCGAGCTGCGTGGCCGCCGTGGCGATCGTGGCCGTGTCGAAGAGCGTGTCCGCGGAGTCGACCACCCCCGCCACGAGCGCCTCGGCGCGCGGCGTGTCGACCCCATCGAGCGCGCGGGCCAGGCGGATCCGCGCTCGCGCCACGGCGTCGGGATCGCCGGAGCGCAGCGCGACGCGCTCGGCTTCTTCCCCGATCTCGATGGCGAGCTTGTCCCCCGGCGCCGCGTTTCTCCGCCGGTGCACGCTCTCGGCGGCGAGGATGGCGGACAGCGCGACGTCGCTGGCCGTGAAGCCGGCCACGTCACGCGCGATAGCCAGCATCTCCAGCGCCTCCGTGTCGCGCTGACGGCTGGCGAGGAGGATGGCCGAACGCGAGAGCGCGACCGCCAGACGCGGCGTCGCCAGCGCGCGGTTCGCTTCGAGCAGCGCGGCGCGACCGGCAGCCGGCGTCCGCACCAGCTCGTCCGCCAGCAGGTCTTCCCGGCGATGGAAGCCGGCGACCTGCCACCGCGACTCCGCGAGCCGCAGGTCGATGAGGTGGTGCTCCTCCTCGACGACCCCGCGGACCTCGACGAAGGCGTCGACGTCGACTTTCGCCCGCGCCGCCTGCTCGAGGGAGAGCCGCAGCGAGGACTGCAGCACGCGCATGCAGCGGAGCTCCGTCTCCCGACGGAACACGGCTTCGAATCGCTGCACGCGCGCGGGCTGCCACACCGACACGGCGCCGGCGACGTCGCCGCGCGCGTACGCGTCCCAGAAGTCCTGCGCGGCCGGCAGCGGCGAGTCACTCGCGAATGAGGCGGCCGCCACGAGCAGAACGGCGAGAAACGATACGACCCTGGGCACCATGGGAGCAGTCATCGTACAGGCACGCGCCGCAATCAGCAGCTCAGCAATGAACAATCTTCGATTCGGCGTAGCGGCCGGCAAGGATGCCGGCGCTCCCCCCAATGTCATCCCGAGCGTCGAGCGAGGGACCTGGGCGGGCGGGGCGCGAAACCCATGCCTCCCGCCCCGCCCGCCCAGGTCCCTCGCTACGCTCGGGATGACATCGTTGCTCAGTCATCTCCTCAGGGAAGCTGCCGCAGAAGCCGCCGCGCCAGCGGATCCCGTGTTGCCTGTTCATGAGCACCGAGCTCGCGCCGGGACTCCTCGACCAGTCCCGCGCGCGCGTACAAGAGTCCGAGGAGCAGACGATCTCCGCCCGCCTGTGCGGCCGCGCGCGCGAGCTCTTCCTGCTCGCGCGCGGAGATCACGCGGAAGATCGCCGGAGGCGCGGGCGGCGCGGGCAGGACGAACGACTCGTCCCCGCGCTCGACGCTCACCTGCCAGCGGTACATCCGCCCGCGCGCGAGCGGCACCGGCACGCGCCATCGCGATCCCGGGAGCGGCTCGCTCCGCGCGATCTCTTCGCCGCCCGCCGTGATCGTGACGACCGAGAGGTCGCCTTGCGCTGCCGGCCACCGTAGCTCGGGCCGCTCCTCCGCGATCGCCGTCGCGGCGGGCCACACCGCGTCGCGGGTGACACCCTTCTCCGGGCCGCGGTAGGAGTCCGGCGTCGCGAGCTCGCGGATGTCCGGGGGGAACGGCAGCGCTCCGGTGCGGCGCGTCTCCGCCACGAGCGCGTCCCACTCCGCGGGACGCGAGACCGCCGGCACCGCGATGCGCGGCGACGCCGGCTGTTCGGGCTGGACAGCCGGCGGCGCGGAGCGGCGTGGCGGCGCCTCCGTCACGGACGCCCACGGCACGAGGAAGACGGCCGCGGCGACGGCCGCCGCGGCAGCAAAGGTCCAGATCGCGACCGGACGCAGAGGCCGCGGCTCGCGCTCCTCCGGCACGTCGTCGAGCGTGAACGCCGCCTCGAACGCCGCCACACTCTCGCGGATGGCGAAGGTCTCGCCGGCGCTGGCCGCGCACTCGCCGCACTCCGCGACGTGACGTCCCACCGCGTCGGCTTCTTCCGCGGACGCCGCACCGCTGCGGACGCGCTTCAGCTCATCGATGCCCGGATGCTGCGTTTTCATAAGCGTGAGCCCGATCCTTTAGTGGTGCCGCCGCGCCCGTGCACGGTCATCCTCCGCGCCAGCCGTTCCCGCGCGGACTTCCGCAGATTGATGACCTGCTGGCGGCGCAGGCCGAGGTGACCGGCGATGCGCCGGTCGTCGAGGGGCAGGTCCTGCCAGATGGCACCGAGCTGCGCGCGCGACATCTCCACCGCGGCCGCGATCTCGTCCAGGGTCGCGATGCCGACCGCCACGAGCAACGTCGCGGCGTTGCCGCTGCCGGGCTCGCGCAGGTTCAGCAGCAGGGCCGCGCGCTGCGGCGGCGGAAGCTCGCGGATCTCCCGCCAGAGGACCTGCAGGTACTGGCGCGCTTCGAAGGCATCGCGCTGCACGGCCTGCGTCACTTCGGCGTCCCGGTCGTGCGACCCTCCCTCGCCCGCGTCCAGCACGGTCACGAGATCCGCGAGCCGCACCGGCTTGGCGATGCGCGCCATCGCCGTCGCCAGCACCTCCGCGGGCGCGGCGGTGAAGTCTCCCGCCGACCAGACGGCGTCCCGCACCAGCGCCTGCCGGGTCTCGTAATCGCCCCGGTTCAGCCAGCCTACCAGCCCGCACAACGTCAGGGCCTCGTATCTCCAGAGCGCGAGCCGCCGGTCGTGCTGAAAGAGGTACCGCAACCGGCCCTTGAGACGCACCCGCGCGGGCGAGCGCCGGCGCATGACGTCGCGGATGGCGTTCTTCGTCAGCGTCGTGACGTACGCCTCGACGCTCTGCACGCTCTCTTCTTCGAGGACCGTCGCCGCACGCAGCTTGCGCAGGAGGCGGAGCGTCACCTGTCCGACGATGTCGTCCGCGTCCTGCGGCTCGATCGGCCAGTCCGCCCGCACGTACGCACGGATCACGGCGCGGACGCGCGGCTGCACCTGCTCCGTGAGAATCCGCTCCAACTGGCGTCCCCGCGTGCACTCGTCCTCGGCGGCGAGATAGGGCGCCAGCCCCGGATCGTTGAGGGCGAGCAGCCTGGTGCGATGGGTGCCCATGCGTCTATCAGAACGGCGAAACAACGACCGGCCGCAACACAGAACGCACGACTGCGCCGATATTACTGCGGCGTTTGGAGCAATGTAGGGCGTGGCTTCAGCCCGCCTCTCGGACAGGGAGGGGGAACGCCACCGCCCACGAGGGGGGCGGGCTGAAGCCACGCCCTACATTTGAGACAAGGACCAGGGGGCAGGTTGCCCTGCCCCCTTTGCCTTACGAAATTACGGGCAGACTCCGGCCGGAACCGTGAACGACTCGGTGACCGTCGCGGTGGAGCCGCTGACCGTCGACGTGGCGCCCTGGCCGACGCCGTACAGCGCGAACGCCGTCCAGACCTTGCAGTCGTTGGTGGCGGTGGCGGCGAGGATGCCGTCGCGCATCTGCTGGTAGCTCGGCGCGGCGGGGGTGAAGCGCATGCCCTGCACGAGGTCGCGCAGGAGGTCGGTCTCGGTCAGGCCGCCGGCGAGGTAGAGCTCGCGGAGCTTCCAGCCGATGGCAGCGTAGACCTCGCCGTCGTAGTGCACGCCGTTGGCGCCGGTCACGGTGCCGTAGGTGCGCGGGTGGTTCGTGTAGGGCGCCGAGCGGATGCCCGTCGGGTTGCTGGACGAGTACTCGCCCACGCGGTCATCGCCGTTGAGCACGATGGCCAGGACGTCGCCCATGCCCTCGCCGATGGCGCCGGACAGCGGGCCGCTCATGCTGCCGATCATGCGCCACGTGAGGCCGTGGCCGTACTCGTGGTAGACGATGTCGGAGTCGAGGTCGCCGTCGCGCTGCAGCGGCGCCGGGTTGCTGAGGCGGATGGTGGAGCTGCTGCCGGCGGCCGCCTTGAGGGCGATGCCGGCGGTCTGGCCGACGAACACGGACGGAATGGTGATGGTGTTGTCGGTGCCGCCCATGGTCATGAGCGAGTCGCCGCCCGCCGCGTGGTTGGCGACGATGACGCCGACCGCGCCCTTGAGCTGCGCGTTCTTCACCTTCACGACGAAGTCGCAGTTGCCGCGGTCGATGATCGCGATGCGGCCGGTGAGGGTGGTGGAGATGGCCGTGCAACCGTCGGCCGGCGTGGCCACGGTCAGCGCGCCCGTGCGGCCGGTCGTGGTCAGCGCCGGGCCGAACCCGGCACCCGAGGCGCCGTAGATCGTGGAGCCGAGGACGACCTGGTGGGTCGGCTTGCCGGCCCACAGGTACATCTGCATGCGCGGGTTCTGGCCTTCGGCCGGCGTCGCGAAGTTCGCGTTATCCAGCCCGCTGCCGTCCTGCGCCTCGGCGTTGACCGAGTCGCTGCCCACGCCGCCGCGGCTGAAGTTGTTCTCCTGGAAGTTCGCCTCCGACTCATTGAAACCGGCTGCGTACAGGATGTCGTGGATGCGGTTGTTCAGGTAGAACAGGTTCTGGACGGCCACCGCGCGGTTGCCCGTCGTGGACGGCGCCGTCGTGCGGCTGTGCACCGTGGTGAACGCGCCGTTCGAGATGGTCGTGCCGCCGGTGTCCGGCTGGTTGTTGGCGTTCGTATCGAGGTACGCCTTGACGTTGTTGCCGGTGATGTTGATGGTCTTCTGCGTGACGCCGGCGGTGAGCCAGCCGTTCGGCGACGGGGTGGTTCCCGCCGGCGAGACCGGGGCCGGGCCGCTGACCAGCGTCTGGGCCGACTCCTTGTCCGGGCCTTCGAGGTAGACGAAGTACTGGTCGTTGCTCGTGCGCAGCTCGACGTTCAGGACTTCGCCTTTGCCGCTCACGAGGGTGTGATGCAGCAGGTTCTTGCGCATGGTCCACGTCTCGACGAGGAAGGCCTCGTGCAGCGAGCCGTCTTCCATGGACGCGAGCACACGCGTGACCGTGGGCGGAGCGTAGAAGAAGTCGGCGCGCTCGAAGCGCACCTTCGAGCCTTCGCGGTCCATCAGGCGCGGCGCGGCAGCGTGCGGGTGCAGGCGGCCGATGGCGACGCCCAGCGCGCTCTCTTCGTCGATCGCGGCCGGAACGACGTCCGTCACCGGCGCGAGGTTCTCGATCAGGTGGACGATCTGTCCCTGCTCATTGAGCGCGGCCTTGATGTACGAGCCGTACACCACGAGGCCGTTGACGCGCTGGTCGGCGCGCACGTGAATGAGGCCCGTCGCGGGATCGGCAACACGGCCCGCGGCCGCGGTGGCGATGCGGCCACGCGACTCGGTGCCGGCCGCGGCGGAGCGGGCGGTGGCGGCGTCGTGGCCGCGCGAGGTGAGGAACTGCGAGACGGCGACGTCCGGAGAAGCGGTCGACGGCATCGTCAGCGCACCGCGGTCATCGGAGCTGTAGACCTGCGCGGGACGGCGCTCCCACGCGCTCAACGGCATGACGGCCGCAAAACAGAACAGCACAGCAAGGACAAAGCGACGATCTCGATTCAACGGATGAGCCTCCGGTGTTGGCACAACGTGAATGGGAGTCCCCACAAGTGCGCACATGCACCTTTGCAGGGGGCCGTAATTGCTGAAGGACGCTAGATGGTAGGGCCACTGAAAAAGGAAAGCAAGAGTTCCGCTGCGTATAATGCGCACCCTTTAAGAAATGGCCATCGACGATCTCTTACAAAATTTCCGCTCCGACCTCGAGCGCGCCGGGACTCCCGACGCCATCCAGGAGCTCCGCGTCCGCTATCTCGGCAAGAAGAGCGAGCTGAAAACGGCACTGAAGTCCCTCGGCGGCATGCCCGCGGAGGAGCGCCCGAAGTTCGCCAAGCAGGTCAACGACGCGACGCAGGAAGTCGAGCGCGCGCTCGACGAGGCCACCGCCCGTGTCGCCGAGGCCGCGGTCGCGAAGCAGATCGAGGCGGAGTGGCAGGACCTGACGCTGCCCGGCATCACGCAGGAGCGCGGCGCGACGCACCCGCTCACGCAGGTACACAAGAAGGCCATGGACGTCATGCGCCGGCTCGGCTTCCACCTGGAGGAGGGGACGGACATCGAGCTCCCCTATTACAACTTCGACGCGCTCAACATCCCGGAGAACCATCCCGCGCGCGACATGCAGGACACGTTCTGGCTGCCGGACAATCGCCTGCTGCGCTCGCATACGACAACCGTTCAGGCGCGCGTGCTGGAGAAGCATCCCCCGCTGCCGATCAAGGTCGTCGCGGCGGGACGGGTCTACCGCAACGAGGCGGTCGACGCCACGCACCTGGCGATGTTCCATCAGTTCGAGGGGATCTGGGTGGAGGAAGGGCTGACCTACGGCGACCTGAAAGGGACGCTGACGGAGATCGCGAAGTCGATCTACGGCGAGGGGCACGTGTTCCGCTTCAAGCCGAAGTACTACCCGTACACGGAGCCGTCGGTGGGGATGGACATGCAGTGCACGGTGTGCCTGGCGAAGGACCCGGACTGCCCCGCCTGCCGCGGCGCGGGCTGGATCACGATCCTCGGCTCGGGGATGATCCACCCGAAGGTCTTCATCGAGTTCGGCTACGACCACACGAAGCTGAGCGGCATCGCCTTCGGCATCGGCACGACGCGCATCGCCGCGCAGGCGGCGGGGATCACGGCCGTCAAGCCGCTGTACGAACAGGACCTGCGGGTACACAAGACCATTCACCGAGGTGGGATGTGAAGTTCCTCCTCGAACATCTGAATACGCACACCGACCTCCCGAAGCACTCGGCCGAGGCGCGGGAGCTGCTCGACGAGGTGGGGATCGAGGTGAAGTCGCTCGATACCACGACCCTCGGCACGGTCGTCAACTGCGAGCTCCTCGCGAACCGCGGGGACCATTACTGCTATCACGGCGTCGCACGGGAAGTGCGGGGACGCACGGGCGGCGCGCTGCGCTTCCCTCCCCTGCACAAGCTGAACGTGCTGCCGGCGGATGACACGCGGGTGCGCATCGAGTCGCCGCTGTGCCTCGTGTACACGGTCACGGAGCTGTTCCGCGGGGACGACAAGGGCGTGCTGCCGACGGAAGTCCTCGCGCCGCTGATCGCCGCGGACGTACACTCGATCAGCGCGCCGGTCGACGCGTCGAACCTCGCGAACTTGGACATCGGGCAGCCGACGCACGCGTTCGACGCGGACACGATCGACGGGCCGATCACCATCCGCACGTCGCGCAAGGGCGAGAAGGCGTGGATGCTGTTCACGCCCGAGGCGGTGGAGATCCCGGAGGGGACGCTGGTCATCGCCGACGACTCGAAGATCCTCGGCATCGCCGGCGTGATCGGCTGCGTGGAGTCGGGGATCACGGAGAAGACCACGCGCATCCTCCTCGAGTCCGCGTGCTTCGATCCGGTGGCCGTGCGCATCTCCTCGCGGCAGCTCAACCAGGCCACCGACGCGGCGGCGAGGTTCATGCGCGGCGGCGACCCGACGTCGCCGCTGGTCGGCGCGGCGCGCGTGGCGTACCTGCTGGAGAAGCACGCCGGCTACCGCGTCGGCAATGCCTACACCGCGGGCGATTGGAAGGATCCGATCCGCAAGATCGAAGTGGACGTGAAGAAGACCGCGCGGTTCATCAGCGTTCCGGACATGCCGGCGCTGGAGATGGCGGAGCGGCTGACGCGCTACGGCTTCACGGTGGAGCCGGAATCCGACAAGTTGACCGTCACCGTCCCGCCGCACCGCCTGTGGGACGTGCACTTCGAGGCCGATCTGGCCGAGGAGGTGCTGAAGTCGGTCGGCTACAACAACACGCCCATCACCCTGCCGGCCGTCGAGATGGGCGCGCTGCCCTCGCACGCGGAGAACGTCGCCGAGCGCGTGAACGAGGTGCTCGTCGCCGAAGGCTTCTACGAGATCTTCACCGACAGCTTCTACGGCCGCCAGCAGCGCGAGCGCCTCGGCCTCGCCGAGGGCGACCCGTTGTGGGCGCACGTGGAGATGCAGAACTCCATCGAGCGCAATTACTCGCTCATGCGCAACAACACCATCGCCCAGGCTCTCGACGCGTTGGCCACGAACGTCAACAACAGGCTGGCGAACGTGAAGATGTTCGAGTGGGCGCGCGTGTACCGCCCGGACATGAGCGAGCAGGCCACGCTGTGGGCGCTCGCGAACGGCCGCGACCGCGGTCCTTTCTGGGGCGACAAGGGACGTCCCGCGGACGCGATCTATCTGAAGGGCATCCTCGAGCAGTTGCGGCTCGCGCTGCGCGTCGACCTGCGCGTGGGCGATGTAGGACGCGGCTTCAGCCCGTCCCATCCGCTGGAAGGCTTCTTCCATCCCGGCCGCCGAGCGGGCATCCGCCTCGGCGACCGCCTCGTCGGCATCCTCGGCGAGCTGCACCCGACGCTCGTGGCGCGCTTCGACATCAAGCGCCAGCGTCCGGTGTACTTCGAGATCGAGGTCGACGCCCTCGTCGCGCCGCCGCTGCCGCGCGTCTACACCGAGCCGCCGGCACGCCAGCCGATCGTGCGCAACGTCGCCTACGCGATCCCCCGCGGGATCACGGCGGCCGAGGTCCGCGACACCCTCGCGTCCGCCGCACCGCCGTTCCTCCGCGAGATCCGCATGGTCGACCTGTTCGAGCTGCCGGATGCGCGGGCGGTGACGTTCGAGATCGAGTACCTCTCCGAGGAGGCCCTGACCGGCGAGACCATCAACGCGGCCACGGAAGCGATGATGGGAGCGGTGGCGGCGCGTTTCGGGGACCGTGTGACCTTGCGCGCGTAGAACACCCTGTCATCCCGAGCGTCGAGCGAGGGACCTGGGCGGGCGGGGCGCGATGAGTGTACCTGCCGCCCCGCCCACACAGGTCCCTCGCTACGCTCGGGATGACAGCTGCTCAACAGCGACGCCACCGCTACGTGCAGCGGGAAC
>DASUSN010000126.1:0-15705 GCA_036375075.1 Thermoanaerobaculia bacterium
GAGGGGCGGGCTGAAGCCGCGCCCTACATTTCATCACTCGATCTTCTTCACTTCGCCCGAGACCAGCTCGTAGTACGCCGGCACGACCTTGACGCGGTTCGTGAGCACGGCGTCGCGGATCATCGTGCTGCCTGCCAGGAGCTGCGCCGCGGCGGCTCGCGCGTTGGCCTCGGTGGCCTTGCGCACGTTGGCCTGGTCGAGCGCGTCGTAGGGGATGTTCACGAACGACGAGCGGATGCGCTTCGCGAGCGCGCTCAGCGGCGGCGACGCCGGATCGGCGCCGCCCAGCGACGCTTCCACCGCGCCGCACTTTTCGTGGGCCAGGACGACGATCAGCTTCGTCCACCCGCGGGACAGCCCGAATTCGATCGACGCGAGGCCGGCTTCGTCGGCGACGTTGCCCATGGTGCGCACGACGAGCAGTCCGCCCAGCGACTGGTTGAACGCGAGCTCCGGCGGAACGCGGCTGTCCGAGCACGCGAGCACGGTGATCGGCGGGGCCTGGGCGTTCTTGAACTGCTCGCGCTCGGCCTTCAGGTTGTCGTAGACGATCTTGCCGCCCTGGTACTGCTTGTTGCCCGTCACCAGCGCGGACCAGAGCTGGTCGGGGGTGATGGTCTCCTGCGCAACTGCAGGCAGAGCGATGGCGAGTGCGAGAACGGCGAAGAGTGCGCGTCGCATGACGCCTCTACTTTAGACTACGTTCGTTCGATCACGATCGAGCTCACGTTGACCGGCGCGTCCAGCGCGCTCACGATCACGGCTGCGATCTCCTTCGCGTCCATGAACCCTTCGCGCTCGTGGCTCCAGAACGGGGTCTGCATCCCGCCGGGCGCCACGGAGATCACCCGTGCCTTCGTCCCCCGCGCCTCGGCCTTCAGCACGTCGGTGTAGCCGCGCGCGCCCCACTTGGCGGCGCTGTAGACGCTCTCGCCGGGCCGCGACGCGAGGGCCGCGGTGGAGAGGACGTTCACGATGGTGCCTCCGTCGCGGGTGAAGCGGGGAAAGAGCTCGTCGCAGAAGAGGATCATGGCGACGAGGTTGGCGTCGATGATGCGGCGCACGTCGTGCTCGTCGTACGACCCCGCCGCGCCGAAGATCCCGACGCCGGCGCAGTTCACGAGCAGGGTGATGTCGCCGAGGGCCTCGGCGGCGGCGACGGCGCGGGCGACGGTGTCTTCGTGAGAGGCGTCGCCCTGGACGTCCGCTTCCTCGCGACGGGAGACCGTGACCACGTGCGTGCCGCGCTCGCGCAGCCTGGCCACGATCGCGGCGCCGAGACCGCTCGTTCCACCGGTGACGATCGCGACGCTCATCCGTGCATTGTAGGATGCGCGGCATGAAGCTCGCGCTGCCGCTCGCGACACAACTGAAAACGCTGGCCCTCATCGGCGGGGGCGAGTTCTCGTTCGGCGAGACCCGGGAGATCGACGCGGCGCTGCTGGCGAAGATGCCGGCGGACCGGCGCACGATCGCGTTCATCCCCACGGCGTCGGGGTCGGCGGAGTACGCGGCGCACCTCGGGAAGTACTTCCGCGAGCTGGACCCGGGCGTCGAGGTGGTGAACGTCCCGATCTACCGCGGGCGGGACGCGCGGCGGCAGAAGAGTCTCAGCGCGATCCTCGCCGCGGGCATGGTCTACCTCGGCGGCGGCGTCACGAACAATCTGCTGGAGACGATCCGCGAGACGCCGGCGGAGCTGGCTCTGCGCGATGCGGCCGCGAACGGCGCGGTGATCGCGGCGATCGGCGCGGCCGCGTCGTGTTTCGGCACGCACGCGCGCGACATGCGCGGCGGGAGCGCGCTCCCCGCGCTCGGCTGGCTGCCGAATACCGTGATCGATACGGGATTCGATCCGCAAAACGACGTCAACCTGCGGCGCCTGATGTCGCTGCCGGACGTCGAGCTGGGCCTCGGAATCCCGCCGAAAACGGCCATTTTCGTGGATTCGGAAGGCGCGGGCGAGATCGCTGGCGACGGCCAGATCGCCGCGTTCCGGAAGAAATAGGGCGCCCTGAATCACGCTGGTGTGAGCGTTGCACCGATGCGCCGTTCTGGAGGTGCCGCATCGAAGCATTGGAGCAGTCCCCCGCGGCTCAACGGCCCGTAACGCACGAGGAGCTGGTCCGATTTTTCAGCGTGTTGTCGCATGACCTGAAGTCGCCGATTTTCGCCGTCGACGGGTTCAGCGATCTTCTGCTGACGGATTACGAGGCCAAGCTGGACGAAGAAGGCCAGGACTTCCTGCGCCGCATCCGCTCGAGCGCGCAGTACATGAAGCGCGTGCTGGACGAGATGTCGCACATGGTCAAGCTCCTGGCGCGTCCGAACGCGCGGAAGCCGACTCCTCTCCGCGAAGTGATCGAGGAAGTGATCCTCAAGTACAACTTCCAGATCGAGGAAGGCGGCGTGCGCGTCGACCTGCCCACCGACCTGCCGGTCGTCAACGTGGATCCGGAGAAGATCCGCGAGGCCATCGGCGCGATCGTCGCGAATGCGTTGTTCTTCTCCGACCGCGAGAAGGGCGACCGCCAGATCGCCATCGACGTCAACAGCGACGGTGCGGGCGTGCGCTTCTGCGTTCGCGACAACGGCATCGGCATCGATCCCCGCTACGTGAACCAGGTGTTCGAGCTCGGAGGGATGTCCAAACTGGACAAGGCGCGCGGCGGCGGCCCGGGGTACGGCCTCTATATGGCGAAGCGGCTCATCGAGACTCACGGCGGCGAGCTGACCGTGGAGTCGACGCCGGACGTCGGCAGCACGTTCTGTTTCACTTTGCCAGGGTAGGGGGCGAGTCGACGAGTCTTCGAGTCGTCAAGTCTTCGAGGAGAGCCGCTACTTCGCAGCCGTCTGCTCGACGACTGGAAGACTCGACAACTCGGCGACTTCCTCCGGCAGCGGCTCCTCCCCCGGCAGCGCGAGGATCCGGATCTCGACGTGGCGGTCGGGATTGCGATCGACGCCGAGATAGCGCGCGGCGGCCTGGGAGAGGTCCAGGCAGAATTTCTTCGCGTACGGGCCGCGGTCGTTGACGCGCATCCGCAGCTTGCGTCCGGTCGCGCGGGACTTCACCTCGATCCAGGTGCCGAGGGGCAGCGTCAGGTGGGCCGCGGAGTATTTCGCGTTGCGGAAGATCTCCCCGTTGGCCGTTTTGCGTCCGTCAAAAAATCCCGAGTAATAGCTCGCCAGCCCCGCGATACGGTGCTTCACCGCCACCTCGGCATAGCGAAGCATCCGCTGGAGGAGCGGGTCCGGTTTCTGCGCGCCCGTGGCGCTGAGCTCGTAACAGCCGGTGAGGGGCTGCGGGACGGTCAGCGCAGGGTCGGGCTGCGCGAAAGCTGCGAAAGCGAGAAACACCGCGGCTTTCATGGCTCGCATTGGAGCACATTTCACGCAGCGAGCCAAACCGTAGGGTCAAAGTCGGCAGTAACTTGCGACAGCTCAGCCGTTTAACGTGGCTTCTGTATTGCAAATAATGGATTCGACAACGACACCGAAAGGACACGACCGATGCCGGAGCTGAAGACGAAGCGGCCGTACCAGGAGAGGTTCCTCGACAATTACGACCGCGCCCAACTCCGCAGGGAGGTAGAGGCGGTCAAACCGAGCAAACGCCTGCAGGGGCTGCGCAAGAAGTATGCGACCTGGGCCCTCGGTGCCTCCCTGGCGCTGGGCGGGATCGGTGTGCCTCTGAAGATGGTGCAGCAGACCGGACCGGGCACGGCTGGCCCGGGGGCAGCCCACAAGGCGGCCACCACGCCGTTGAACACGCTCGACAGTGCGCTGGCCGGGGACATCCGCGCAGCGAAGTCGATCGCCAGCGAGGTCGCCGGAGGCGTCGAGGCGGCCGTCCAGGGCGTGGAGAAGGCGACGAGCGATCCGCTGAAGGCGGTGGCCGACGCGCCGAAGCAGTTGACCGTCGTGACGGAGAAGGTGCGGGAGGAGTTCTTCCACAAGGAAGTGCCCTTCGGCTCGATCATCTACAAGGAAGCCAAGAAGAACAACGTGCGGCCGGAGCTCGTCGCGGCGGTGGTGCAGGCCGAGTCGCGCTTCAAGCCGACGGCGCGCTCGGGCGCGGGCGCGGTGGGCCTGATGCAGCTCGTGCCGCGCACGGGGCGGTGGATGGGCGCGCGCGACCTGACGAACCCGCAGCAGAACGTGGCCGCGGGCGCCAAGTACCTGAAGTACCTCTCCGAGCGCTTCGACGGGAACGAGACCAAGATCATCGCGGCGTACAACGCGGGCGAAGGCAACGTGAAGCGCTTCGGCGGCGTGCCGCCGTTCAAGGAGACGCGCAACTACGTCAAGAAGGTGCGGAACTACGAGGCGGACTTCAAGAACCGCGTCGAGAACCGCGTCGCGGACCTGACCGAGGCGGATGTGGTCGCGGAAGCGCGCTAAGATACGCCGCGCGTGAGCGGCCTGCGACTGCTGATCGGCGTGATCGTGATGGGCATCGCCATCCCGATCACGCTTTTTTTTCTCCTCGGCCTGCACTCCTGGTCGCAGCTCTTCACCATCGCCGCGGTGACGTTCCTCTCCTGGGGCGTGGCCGACCTGCTGGCGACGATCCTGGAGAGGCCACGGCTGCAGGGGCGTTCTCCGGGGAAGGCCATTCGCGAGGATTGGGATCGGCGGAGTCAGGAATGACCAAATAGGACGAATAGGACCAATAGGACGGGTGGGTGGAGTGCGCTTGTCCTATTCGTCCTATCGGTCCTATTCGTCCTATTTGGCGCCTACGTCCAGTCGTTCATCTTCTTGAGCAACTGGTCGATCGAGAGCAGCCGCTCCGCCCCATCGGACTCACGGCGGAAGATGGCGTGGTACCACCCCTTCATCCCCACCGGCGTGTACACGTCCGATCCCATCTTCAGGCGGCCGCCGGAGACGAGCTTGAGGAACACCTGCTCGTAGGCCGAGCGGGTGAGCCGGCGGTCGGGGAAGGGTGTGGCGTACGCGTTCTTGCGGCGCTCGACGCCGCGGCGGCGATCCGCGCCGTTGTTCGACAGCAGGGAGATGCTGCGGCGATCGACGTACTGCGACGGGCGTTTCGGCACCAGCTTGCCGGGACGGTCCGTCCTGCGCCGCGAGAGCAGCGATTTCGGCCGCGACACGGTGCCGATCGGACGGGCCTGGAGCTCGTCGAGCGCCATGGCCTGCGGCGACTTCGGGTCCTTCGCCCGGATCGAGCGCGTGCGCGCCCGCGGCTCGGCCGCGCTGACGTTGGACATCTCGGTCTGGTGCTTCTGGCGCGCCTGCTCCCGCTCGAGCACGAACTGGTCGATGGACTGCAGGTTCCACTCGCGCCACGGCGCGAGCATCCGCATCTCGGACTCGTAGTTCTTCAGCTCGTGAATGACCATGCCCCAGCGGCAGAGGCGGCCGACGTCCTCGTACGCGCTCGGGCGGTCGACCAGCTCCAGCATCGACGGCGCGCGTCCGTCCAGGATCGCGAAGAGCAGCCGGAAGCTGAACGGGTCGGAGAACCGCCGGATCGACTTGCGGAAGAACCAGGCCACGTCCTTCCCGATCTGGCGGAGCGAGCGCTTGTCCCCGAACTGGGTCGTCCAGATCGGGGCGTTGACGTCCGAGGTGTAGGGGCTCTGCTCGTAGTGGAAGTCCTTCGTCAGCCAGCCCTTGCGGGTGGTGTGCTTGCCGGGAGTGACGCCCGCGATGATCGGGATCGGCAGCTTCTCCAGCAGCGAGAGGTCGTACGAAGGCCACCACATGATCTCGCGCACGATGCCGACGATGAGGGTCGCGGTGGCGATCATCAGCCCGGGATCGGGCGTGAAATCCACCGTGATCTCGATCCGGTTGCCGCGCGGCCGCACCCCGACCCCCGTCGAGCGGCGGTTCGCGCCGGCGAGCATCACCGGCGGCGGCAGGATGTAGGCGAGCAGCAGCGCCAGCGCCTTGATGTTCCGCTTGGCCGTCTGCTTCGACTTCGGGATCTCGTAGGAAATGTTGTAGTGCGTGCTGTACGCCTTCAGGCGGACGGTATGGCCGTTCTTCTTGCCCCAGTTCGTGAGCTGGTCCCGGATGAACCCGATCTGCTCCCAGAGGTTCCGCACCATGCGCGCCGTACTGGACGGCGCGAGCTCGATCACGGGCGTGACCACCTCGATGACGCCGCGGTCGAAGTACACCGCTCCCCCGGTGGGGAGCTGGAGCGACGATTTCTCGCGTTTGAGCAGCGGGCGGTCGATGAACGCGCTGGGGTGTTTCCAATACGGCTCGGGGTTGATCTCCTCCTCATCGAGCCACACGTTGAACTCCGATTCCATCCCGATGACGGGCATTTCCAGCCACGTTCGGCGGGCACGGGCTATTTCACTGTCCAGCTCGGATTTGAGGTCGATCGGCAAGGGCACTCCAGGAAAGATGGACTACGACAGCGGTTTCAACAGAAGCAAACGGCGGGCCGAGAGTTAAGTAGGGTCAGAGCCGGAAACTTAACTTAAGCCGCCCCTGCCGCTCCCCCGCTTAAGTAAGTTTCCGGCTCTGACCCTACTTAACTCTCCTCGGGCTCCGGCGTTCCGCGGCGTTCCTTGCGGCGGCGCTCCTCGAAGGCGAACCGGGGGCGGTTCTCCTGAGGCTGTTCCATCCGGTCCTCGCTGATCTCGCGAGGGATCAGGGTCATATAGCCGAGGTCGATATGGACGTGATCGTCGGCATTCTTCCCCGTGACGTGGCCGTAGGGCAGGACCTTCACCTCGTCGCTCAGGTCCTCGGCGATCTCGTTGTATTTGTTGATCGTCTCCTCGGTCTTCAGGATCATCGTCCCGATCCGGAAGACGTCCGCGGCCGTGCCCCACATGTGCGGGGAGGCGTTGAGCGACAGCTTGTGCGACGGCGACCGGTACCCGCCGTTCACGGCGATGTGCACCGAGGCGCCGCATTTCTCGCGGAACTGCTCGAGGTAGAACGCCAGCATCCGGATCGCGCACGGCACGTAGCGGGGATAGCCGTGCAGCCGCGATGCTTCCTTCAGGTCGGCGAGGATGAACTCGTTCAGCCCGAAGTGCGGCGTGAGCCGGGTGGACATCGCCACGTCGTGCGACGGGACCTCGTAGAAGTACCGCGGCAGCCGGTGCCGCCGCCCCTCGGCGTCCCGCACCATCTCGCCCGGCTTGAGAATGGCGCGCAGCTCGTCGTCGAGGTCGTACGCGTCGACGACTTTCAACCCCTGGACTGCCTCCACGCTACTACTCATAAACACTTCCGGCGAGCGTGTTGAAGATGTCGCGGGAAACCTCCGCGACCGCCGTGCCGCGACCCTGCTCCGCCGGGAACGACGTGAGGATCACGAGCACGTACGGCTTCCGCCCGTCGAGATACACGATACCGGCGTCGTGGTGCACCGTCGAGATGTTGCCGGTCTTGTGCGCCACGCGCGCCGCCTTGGGGAGTCCCGCGGGGATGCCGCTGCGATACTGCTGGTCGAGCAGGATCTCCAGCATCTCCGCGCACGCTTTCTCCGAGTAGGCCCGGTGATCGGCGATGAGCTTCAGCAGTTTCAGCAGGCCGTTCGCGGTCACTTCGTTGTTCAGCCCCGCCGAGAAGGCGCGGGAGTCCTCGACGCCGCGGAGCACCCTCACGCCGTCGATCTCGAGCTCGTCCAGGGCGAGCTGGATCGTCGGGATGCCGACCACGTCCACGAGCAGGTTCGTGGCGAGATTGCTGGACCGCACGATCATCCAGTACGCCAGCTCCCGCACCGTGAGCGTCTTGCCGAGGTGGCCGTACACGTCCGGATCGGCGTCGCGGCCGAGGTCCAGCATGAACGGCTCCTGGTTGACGATGCTCGTGAAGCGGTTCCTCACGTGCACCGGCGCGTCCAGTTGCAGCTCCCCGCGGTCGATCTGCCGGAAGACGCCGAGGAGCACTGCCAGCTTCATCGTGGACGCCGCGTGAAAGTACGTGTCGGCGTTGTACGACCACTGGATCGTCGTCTCGGCGTCGTAGAAAGAGATGCCGAGATCTGCCAGCGCGTGCTCCTGTTTGATCTTCAGCACGTTCCGGTACAGCGACACCTCGGCCGAGGCGACGGAGTCGCGCTGCGGCTGGACAGGCATGCGTTCTTCGTGTTTCTGCGCTTTCGCCACCATCGCGAATCTTAGCGAATCTGCAAGACGGGTTCCGACTATCACCGCCCCTGCGCCCGCAGGTACCGCCCGATGCGCTCGATCCCTGAGGTGATCTGCTCCAGCGGAGCGGCGTAGGAGATGCGGACGAAGCCCTGCCCCTGCGAGCCGAACGCCAGCCCGGGGATCACCAGCACCGCGGCGTCCGTGGCCAGCGTCTTCGCGAAGGAGATCGTGTCGCACGACGGGACAGGGGCGAACGCGTAGAACGCCCCGGCGGGCGGCGGGATCGCGATCTCGAGCTCGTGATGGATGGCGTAGATCGCGGCGTCGCGCTGTTCGCGGAACGTCTCCCGCAGCGACTCCAGCCACGCCGCGTTCCATTCCCGGTCGTCGAAGATCAGCTCCGCGAGCGCCTGCGAGAACACCGACGCGCACGTGGCGATGTACTGGTGCGCCGTCAGGATCGGCTTCATCACCGGTTCCCTCGCCAGGATCCAGCCGAGGCGGAGGCCGGTCATGGCGTGGCTCTTCGAGAGGCCATTCAGCACGATCACGTTGTCGCCCAGGCCGGTCATCGACGCCGGCGGCGCGTCGTACCAGATCTCCCGGTAGACCTCGTCGCTGACGGCCAGCGGCCCCAGGGCGGCGATGCGCTCGAGGGTCGCCCGATCCGCCACGCTGCCCAGCGGGTTCGACGGCGTGTTGACGATGATGATCTTCGTCTTCGGCGTGACGAGCTTCTCCAGCGCGTCCACGTCGATCGTCCAGTCGGGCGGCTCCAGCTTGTACGGGACGGCGCTCGCGCCGCAGATCTTCGCCAGCGTGGCGTAGGACAGGAACCCGGGATCGGGGACGAGCACCTCGTCGCCGGGGTTCACGTAGGCCGTGAAGATGGCGAACAGCCCCTCCTGCGTCCCCGCCGTCACGCACACCTCGGACTTCGGATCGTACGCGGCGCCCTCCCCGAGCTTCTTGCGCAGCGACAGATGCCCCGCGTTCGGCGAGTACTGCCACGGCGCCGACGCCGCGCGCTGCGCCATCTCGCGCAGCCGCGCGTCCGGCGCGACGTTCGGCTCCCCGATGCCGAGGTTCACGGAGTACGGCGTCGCCAGCGCGTTGATCTGGCGGATGAGAGAGAGCTCGATGTCGGCGAGGCGGTCTGCCGGAATCACCGCAGCGCCTCTTCCAGCGCCGTCGCCGAATCCGTCTTCTCGTCTCGATACTTCACGATCAACGGCGCGGCGATGGCCAGGCTGTGCTGTTCGGCGAACGCGCCTTTCATCGGGCGCGTCCCCGGCACGACCACCGCGCCGTACGGAACCTCGCGGCGATAGACCTGCCCGCGCACGACGTCGTAGATCGGCGTCGAGGCGGTGATCACGACCCCCGCGCCGATCACGGCGCGCCCGCGCACGACCACGCCTTCGTAGATCCCGCAGTTGCCGCCGACGACCACGTCGTCCTCGATCACCACCGGCACGTTGCCGACCGGCTCCAGCACGCCGCCGATCTGGGCGGCGGCCGAGAGATGGACGCGCTTGCCGATCTGCGCGCACGAGCCGACGAGCGCGTGCGAGTCGATCATCGTCCCTTCGTCGACGTACGCGCCGACGTTCACGAACGCCGGCGGCATCATCACCACGCCCTTGGCGATGTACGACCCGCGCCGGATGGACGAGCCGCCCGGGACGACGCGCACGCCGTCGGCCACCTTGAAGCGCCGCGGAGGGATGGTGTCCTTGTCGACGAACGAGAGCGAGCCGGAGGCGTACTCGGCGAGCACGCCGAAGCGGAACGCCGCGAGGATCCCCTCCTTCACCCACGCCTCGGCCGTCCACAGCCCGTCGGCATCGCGCGTGGCCGCGCGGATCGAGCCCTTTTCGAGCTCCGTGAGGAACAACCCGATGGTCTTGACGGCCTCGGTGCGGTCGGCGGTCGCGAGGCCCTTGATGCGGTCTTCGATGGTGATCACAGCAGCTTGCACTCCTTCAGGATCGCCCGCAGTTTCTCCCGGTTCCCCTCCGTCATCGGCGCGAGCGGCGCGCGCACGGTATCCGACGCGAGCACGCCCATCATCTTCAGCGCCGCCTTCGCCGGGCCCGGGTTGGCCTCGATGAAGTTGCCGAGGAGGAGCGGCAGCAGGCGCTCGTGGATGGCGGCGTCGCGCGTGTCGACCAGTTGCCGCATCAGCCGCGGGACCTCGTTGCTGGCGACGGAGATCACGCCCTCCGCGCCGACGGCCATCAGCGGCAGCGTCCAGGCGTCGTCGCCGCTGAGGACGAGGAAGCCTTTCGGACGGTCGCGCAGGATGGTCAGGATCTGTTCGAGGTTGCCGGAGGCTTCCTTCACGCCGATGACGTTCGGGATCTCGCGCGCCATGCGCAGGGTCGTCTCCGCGGTCATGTTCAGGCCCGTGCGGCCGGGCACGTTGTACATGATCATCGGGAAGCCGGGCTTCTTCTTCTCCACCGCCTCGGCCTGCGCGCCGAAGTGCCGCCGCAGGCCGTCGGGCGTGGGCTTGTTGTAGTACGGCGTGATGGTGAGGATGCCGTCGGCGCCGAGGTCGACGGCCTGCAGCGCGAGCTCAACGGCGCGCGGCGTGGCGTTCGAGCCCGCGCCCGCGAGCACCGGCACGCGCCCGTTCGCCGTCCGGACCGTGAGCTCCACCACCCGGCGGTGCTCGTCCGCGCTGAGGGTCGGGTTCTCGCCCGTCGTCCCGCACGGCACGAGGAAGCTCACCCCCTCGGCGATCTGCCAATCGACGAATTTCTCGAGCGCCTGCTCGTCCAGTGCGCCGTCGTCCCGGAACGGGGTGATGAGTGCCGTGCCTACGCCTCTAAAAGAGCTCATCGAATCTCACCAGTCCTTTGCGTCCCTTCACGCGCTCCGCCGCGAACACCGCGCCGCGGGCGAAGCCCTCCCGGCCGCGCGCCCGGTGCGAGATCTCGACGAGGTCGTCCGCGGAGTCGAAGAAGAGCGTGTGCAGGCCGAACTCCGCGCCGACCCTCGACGCGGCGATCGCCGGGTCGAGTTTCCCGCCGCTCCCGTCCTTCACCTCGGCCGCGATCTTCAGCGCGGTGCCGCTGGGCGCGTCTTTCTTCTGCGAGTGATGGCGCTCTTCCATCCCGGCGGCGTACTGCGGGAACTTCGCGAACAACTCGCCCGCGCGCCGCGCCAGGGCGAACATCACGTTCGCGCCGGGCGAGAAGTTCGACGCGTACACGCATCCGATGCCGGCGCCGTCGACGCGCTGCCGTACATCGTCGAGACGCTCGTTCCACCCGGTCGTGCCGATGACCAGGTCGAGCTTGTGGTCGCAGGCGACGCCGAGGGCGTGCTCCAGCGCGCTCGCATGCGAGAAGTCGATCAGCACCTCGGCGCCCGCGATCGGATCGTTGCGGTCGACGTCGAGCACGCACACGACCTCGTGCCCCGCCTCCTTCGCGACGCGCTCGATGGTCCTGCCCATCTTCCCGTAGCCGTGCAGCGCGATCTTCACGCCGGCACCGCCTCGAACAGCGCCGCGTGTACGGCCTTGACCGCGGCGTCCGCGTTCGCGTCGTCCACGACGATGCTCAGGTTCAGGCCCGAGCGGCCGAGGGACATCATCTTCACCGGCATGTTGCCGAGGGCCTCGAGGACGCGGGCGCCGACGCGGGCGTCGGACATCACGTTCTGGCCCACGACGGCCATGATGCACTGCGAGTCGTACAGCTCCACGTCCGCGAGCTTCTGCAGACGCTTCACCAACTCGTCGACGTCGTGCTTCTCGTCCACCGTCACCGTCACCGAAACCTCGGACGTGGCGATGAGATCGACGGAGATGCCCAGCTCCGCGAACACGCCGAAGAACTGCGCCAGGAAGCCGTGCGTGCCGAGCATCTTGTTCGACGTCACGTGCACCATCGTCACGCCGCGCTTGCGGGCGATGGAGCGTGGCCCCATCGCCGCCTCGGCGCCCGCGCGCGTGATGAGCGTGCCGGCGGACGCGGGGTTGTGCGTGTTCAAGACGCGCACGGGGATGTTCGCCTCGCGCGCCGGCTCGAGCGTGCGCGGGTGCAGCTTCGCGCCGAACTGCGCGAGCTCCGCCGCTTCCTCGAACGAAAGGAGGTCGATTACGCGCGCGCCGGGGACCAGGCGCGGGTCGCACGTGAGCAGGCCGTCGACGTCCGTCCAGATCTGCACTTCGTCCGCGCCGATCGCCGCGCCGACCACGGCCGCGCTGTAGTCGGAGCCGTTGCGGCCGAGGGTGGTCGTCGCGCCGGCTTCGGTACGTCCGATGAAGCCGCCCATCACCGGGATGCGGTTCCGCTCCAGCAGCGGCACGAGCACGCGCCGCGCGTGCTGCGTCGTCAGCTCCATGTCCGGCGTCGCGCCGCCGAATTTGTCGTCCGTCCAGACCACTTCCTCGGAATGCACGTGCTCGGCGGGGAGCGAGCGCATCATCATCGTGTACGTGAACAGGACCGACGAGAGCTTCTCGCCGATCGAGACCACCTTGTCCTTCGCGCGCGGCGTGATCTCGCCGAGGAGGGCGATGCCGCGGAGGATCGTGTCGATCTCGTCGATCTGCTTCGAGAGCTGCTTGATGAACGTCTCGAAGAAGTCCGACTTCTGCTGCACGAGCCGCAGCGCGACGTCCTCGTGACGCGCGCGCACCCGGCGCATGATCTCCGCGACGTCCCGCGGCTTCTGCGCGCACGCCGCCTCGCTCGCGGCGACCAGATCGTTCGTCACCCCGGACAGCGCGGAGACGACGATCACCGGATGCAGATGCTGCCGCTCCGCGACGATGTCGATGGCATTTGCAACGCGGTCCGCGTCGCCCACGGAAGTGCCGCCGAACTTGATGACGATCATGGCCGCCGCCCACCCTCGCTCACAGCAGCCCCTTCGCCTTCAGCAGCTCCGCGTTCAGGATCGCCGCGCCGGCGGCGCCGCGGATGGTGTTGTGCACGAGGGCCACGAAGCGGATGTCGAGGATCGGGCAGGGGCGCAGGCGTCCCACCGAGACGGCCATGCCGCGGTCGCGGTCGCGGTCGAGGCGAGGCTGCGGGCGGTCGGCGCCGTCGAGGACATGGATGGGACGCTTCGGCGCCGTCGGCAGTCCGAGGCGCTGCGGCTCGCCGGCGAAAGATTCGATCGCCTCGCGCACGTCGCGGAGCTCGGCGGAGTTGCGGAGCTTCGCGGAGACGGTCATCAGGTGCCCGTCGATCGTCGGGACGCGGTTCACCTGCGCCGAGATCTTCATCGACGCGTCGGCGAAGCGATCGTCCTTCCACGCGCCGAGGATCTTGCGCGGCTCGGCCTCGATCTTCTCCTCCTCGCCGCCGCCGATGTAGGGGATGACATTGTCGAGGATTGCGTACGAGGCCACCCCCGCGTAGCCCGCCCCGCTGATGGCCTGCATCGTCGTCACGTGTACGGCTTCCAGCCCGAAGGCGCGCTCGAGCGGTGCGAGCGCCATGGCCAGTCCCACCACCGAGCAGTTCGGGTTCGTGACGATGTAGCCCGCGCGCCGCTGCCGCTGCACCTCGATGGCCCCGAGGTGCTCGGCGTTGACCTCCGGGATCAGCAGCGGGACGTCGGCGTCCATGCGGTGGTTGCGCGAGTTCGAGATCACCGCGCAGCCGCGGCTCGCGTAGTCGTCTTCCGCTTCGCCCGCCACCGAGGAGTCGAGGCCGGAGAAGAGCAGCCGCGACTCGAGCTCGCCGCCGAGGTTCTTCACCGTGAGGCTCGCCACGTCGTCCGGCACGAGCGTCTCCAGGCGCCAGTCCGCCGCCGCGCCGTACGGTTTGCCCGCGCTGCGGTCCGAGGCGACCACCTCGTGGACGCGGAACCAGGGATGGTCCGCGAGGAGTTGGATGAAACGCTGGCCCACCGAGCCCGTGGCGCCGAGGATGGCGACGGGGATGCGGTCGGTGCGGGCGGCGTTGAGCTCGGTGGCGACGGGAAGAATTGCAGTCATCGGCTGGGCTCCCTTGCAAAAGCGATTCTATCCGCGGAGCGCGGCGCTTCGCGGTTCCTCGGGTTCCTCGGAGTTCCTCGGGTTCCTCGGAGGGAAGGGAGGCGGCTCCACCCCGAGGAACTCCGAGGAACTCCGAGGAACCCGAGGAACTCCTCCCGCATATCATCTCCGCCGCATGCTGCAGGTCGAAGAAGCCCGGGAACGGGTGATGGCGGAGGTCGCCGCCGGCCCTGCCGAGGCCGTTGCGCTCGACGATGCCCTCGGCCGCGTGCTCCGCGAGGACGTCGTCGCCACATACGATCTCCCGGGCGCGGACAACAGCGCCATGGACGGGTACGCGGTGCGGGCCGAGGACATCGCCGGCGCCCCGGTGACGCTGCCCGTGATCGCCGACATCCCCGCCGGCCATCCGACGGACCTGCGGCTCCAGCCGGGCACGGCCATGCGCATCATGACCGGCGCGTTCGTCCCGGCGGGTGCCGACGCGGTGGTGCAAGTCGAGCTGACGGACGGCGGCACGGAGCGCGTGGCCATCGCCAGGGCCGTTCCGCGCGGGGCGAGCATCCGCCGCCGCGCCGAGGACATGCGCGCCGGCGACATCGTGCTGCGCGGCGGCTTGCGCATCGGTCCCGCCGAGATCTCCATCCTGGCCGCGGCCGGGAAAGCGCGCGTCCAGGTGGGCCGGCGTCCGACCGTGGCCATCCTGTCCACGGGCGACGAGCTGGTCGAAGTCGGCGAAACGCCGGCGCCGGGAAAGATCGTGAACACCAACGGCTCGCTGCTCGCCGCGCTCGTCCGCGAGGCCGGCGCGATCGCGCGGCCGCTGGGGATCGTGAAAGACACGCGCGACGCGACCATTGCGGCGTTCGAGGAGGCAATCGGGAGCGACTTCGTCCTCTCGTCGGGCGGCGTGTCGGTCGGGGCCTTCGACTTCGTGAAGGAAGCTCTCGACGCCCTCGGCGCCGAGGAGAAGTTCTGGCGGGTGGCGATGAAGCCGGGCAAGCCGGTGGTGCTGTCGCGCCTGCGCGACCGCCTCGTGTTCGGACTGCCGGGGAACCCCGTGTCGTGCTTCGTGTCTTTCCACCTCTTCGTCGCGCCGGCGCTCCGGAAGGCGATGGGTCAGGAGACGCAGCTCTTCCCGCCGACGATGCGCGCGCGGCTCACCGCCGCCGTGAAGGGCGCGCCGGAGCGGCGCGTGTACGCGCGCGTGCAGGTCTCGGCGCGCGACGGCGCGCTGTTCGCGACGCCGCTCACCTCCCAGAGTTCGGGCGCGCTGACGTCGATGCTCATGGCGAACGGGCTCGCGGTGATCCCGGAGGGCGGGCGGGGGGAGGAGGGCGCGGAGGTGGACGTCGTACTCCTCGGATTGCCCTCCCTGTCATCCCGAGCGTAGCGAGGGATCTGGGCGGGTGGAGCGGCAGGCATGGGCTTCGCGCCCCGCCCGCCCAGGTCCCTCGCTCGACGCTTCCAAGAAACTCGCGTCATCGTCATGCGGCTTTTACCAGCTGATACCCGAATTGAGCAGCACGTTTCTGCATGGCTTTGAGAAGCCGTTCCTTGTGCTGTTGAGCGTAACGATCGGGACCCGGATCGACGTAGGGACGTTGGTACTTGAGGGTGTAATAGATCATCAGAGCCAGC
>DASUSN010000127.1:0-59906 GCA_036375075.1 Thermoanaerobaculia bacterium
ATGCGGAGCGCCGGCTTCCCAGCCGGCCGCTACGCCGGCTTCCAGCCGGCATGGTTCCCCGCGAGCGCCGTGCCGGCTAGAAGCCGGCGTAGCGGCCGGCTGAAAGCCGGCGCTCCGCATCCCGGCGTTTTTCTCGGGCCCGCGCTCCTGAAGTTAACGCCATTGGGGTTACGGTGAGGGCGCTCTCGGGAAGTCCTGAGTTCGTGCGGGTGGGGGAGTGACCCCGTCCCGCTCCCCGGACCCGGACTGCCACCGTCCCGGTGGCTGCCGTGGCGGCGTCCTGTGGTAGATGATTGTGCACAACGCAAGCTCGAGAGGAGCACCTCAGATGACTCGTCAGGTTTCGCCACGCGCATGGGGGCTGTTCCTCCTGCTCGGTCTGTTCGTCAGTCCGGCTACGGCGTTTTCCCAGATCCGGATGGATGAGCGCGTCGTGTTCTTTCCCACGGCGGCGCGCCAAAGCGACGACGGCCAGCACTGGATCGCGACGATTCACGGCTGGATTCACGAGCCGAAGGAAGACAACCCCCTGCACGACGGGGCCGTCCGATCGCTGGTGCAGCAGATCGGTGGGAATCCGGATCTGGAGGAAGCCAGGATTCTGGCAGAACGCTGCCGGCAGTTTCTCGCCGACAACGAACGAGGGAAAGACATTCGCATCCGCATTGCCGGAAAAGAGCACTCACTGCCGCCTTCCGATGAGGGCGGGCATTTCTCCGGGGAGATCCGCATGGCTTCCTCGGACGTCGCGCGTTTCGCCACGGGCAATCGGCTGGTGCCGCAGGCCCTGACCGGTCGCGGAGACCGCCGGGTCTTTGCCGGAAGCGTGGTCCTGATCCCGCGAGAGGGCATCTCCGTGATCAGCGACATCGACGACACGATCAAGATCAGCGAGGTGCGAGACCACCACAAGTTGATGCAGAACACCTTCCTGCGGGAGTTTCAAGCCGTCCCCGGGATGAGCGAGGCGTATCGACGCTGGTCCGCCGCGGGGGCCGAATTCCATTTCGTCTCCTCCAGCCCCTGGCAGCTCTACGAGGCCCTCGATGAGTTCGCACGCGAGGCGGGCTTTCCGCCAGCCACCTACCACCTCAAACGGTTTCGCCTGAAGGATTCGAGTTTCCTGAAGCTCTTCGCCGATCCGCTGACGACCAAGCCTCCGCTGATCGAATCCCTGCTGGCCGCGTACCCCCAGCGGCGATTCGTGCTGGTGGGCGACTCGGGCGAGCACGATCCTGAAGTGTATGGCCTCATTGCCCGCCGGTTTCCCGCACAGGTGGCGAAGGTCTACATCCGCGACGTGACCGACGAGCCGGCAACCAGCGAGCGGTATCGGCAGGCGTTTGCCCACGTCCCGACGGACGTGTGGCAGATCTTCACCGACCCGTCCGTGCTCGAGCTGCCCTAGCGGAAGTCCTGAGTGAGGGCGTGTGGGGCGTGTGCCGAGCGCCCGTGCGGGCGCCGGCTTCGCGTGGATGGCCGCGTCAGCCCCCGCCCCGCCCGCTGGTGGTGCCGCAGCTGTGTCCCGTTTTGGAGTGCGGAGGCCGTCGCCTCCGCTTTCGTATTCGCACGTTCGCGCGCTGAGGCCACCGAATCCGAAAGCGGAGGCGATTGCCTCCGCACTCCAAACCGGACCATCCCCACCCGCGGGACGAGGGGGCTGTTTTGGGGTTCGGGCCGTCTCCAGTCCCCCTCTCCCCGCTGGCGGTCCCACATCGCCACACCGCCCGTTCGTCACGCCACACCGCCCCTTCGCCACACCGTCACGGCTCTTCATCCCGTGTCACAGATCCGTGGCGGGCGGGTCGCAGCGCCATGCTAGGGTTGGCGCATGACCCGCGTTCCCGCACTCCTGGTCCTTCTGCTCCCCGCGATGCTCGCATGCACCGTGACTTCTTCTCCAAAGCGTCCTTCGTACGAGGAGGAGCGCACCCCTTACGACGCACCCGACATGGCCGACGAGTACGCACGCCTCAAGAGGCTCGGTGAGCGAACCGACTTGAATCCGCCGCAGTTGTACGAGCGGGCCCAGGATGCGCTGCGGTCGATGCGCGCCTGGTCCGTGACGCTCGATCGGGAACGGCCGTCGCTCGCGGAGCGCGCCTTCGTGCGGGCGGCCGCAGCGGACGGAGCTCTGGCGCGATGGAGCTGGCTCGGGCCGGGAAACATCGGCGGCCGCACGCGTACGCTGGTCATCGATCCGCAGCAGCCGGAGACGATGTACACGGGCGGCGTGTCGGGAGGCGTCTGGAAGACGACCGATGGCGGCGCCGCGTGGCGTCCGACCGGCGACACGCTCGCGAACATCGCGATCAACTCGCTGGTGATGGACCCTCGCGACAACACCAGACTCTATGCGGGGACAGGAGAGGGTTACTTTCGCGAAACCGTCCGGGGCACCGCACTGCCGCTTCGAGGCGGCGGGATCTTCGTCTCGACGGATGCCGGAGAGAGCTGGTCGATTCTCGAGAGCACGCGCAACAGCGATTTCCACTTCGTGAACGATCTCTTCGTGAGCTCCGCCGACACCAGCCGCATTTACGCGGCGACGAGGACGGGCGTCTTCCGGTCGTCCGACGGAGGACAGTCGTGGACGCGTATCCTCTCTGTCAGTGCCGCAGGCGGCTGTCTCGATCTCGTCGCGCGGCCCGGTGCCGCGTCCGACTATCTCTACGTATCGTGCGGGACCCTCGAGCAGGCGACCGTCTATCGCAACATGGATGCGGCAGCGGACGGCGCATGGAGCGCCGTGCTCTCGGAGCCCAACATGGGGCGCACTTCGCTTGCCGTGGCGCCGTCGAATCCGGATGTCGTGTATGCGTTGTCGGCGAGCAACGTTTCCGCGCCGGGCGGCTTCAATCAGGGGCTGCTGGCCGTCTTCCGCTCGAACGAAGCGGGAGCTGCGGGAACGTGGCAGGCGGCCGTGCGGAACACGGCGGCCGACCGGCTATCGACGCTCCTTCTCACGAATCCCGTTCCCGCTGCAGAAGTCGAATGCAAGTTCAGCAATCAGAACAAGTTCGTCACGATGGGCTGGTACTGCAACGCGATCGCCGTCGATCCGACCAATCCCGATCGGGTCTGGGCAGCCGGCGTGGATCTGTTCCGTTCGGACGACGGGGGTGCCACCTGGGGAGTTGCATCGTATTGGTGGGCCAATCGCGCTGCACCCTCCTTCGTTCATGCCGATCAGCACGCGATCGTTTTTCACCCGCATTTCGACGGGAGCACGAACGACACGCTCTTCGCCGCGAATGACGGTGGGATCTACAAAACCGAGGAGGCTTCCGACGAGGTGCCCCGCGGGATCGCGGCGCTCTGCAATCCTGCGAACGGCAAGATCGCATGGCAGCACGTCAGCGGGAACCTCGGAATCACGCAGTTCTATCACGGCGCCGTGTTTCCGAACGGCCGCGAGTACATGGCCGGCGCGCAGGACAACGGTACGTTGCTGGGACGTGACGATCTCGGTGCGAACGGCTGGACCCCGGTCGCAGGCGGCGACGGCAGCTATCTCGCGATCGATCCCACCAAACCGAGCACCTTCTACGTTTCGTCTCAGGTCGCCAACATCCTGAAGACCGAGGACGGCGGAGCGACGTTCAAGCAAGCAACGACGGGCCTGGCCGATGAGTTCCTTTTCATCACTCCGCTGATGATGGATCTCGGAGCGCCGCAGGTCCTCTGGACCGGTGGCCGGAAGCTGTGGCGGACGGACAACGCGGGCGCCAGCTGGACTGCGGCAAGCACCACGCTGGGCGCGGGGAAAGTGAGTGCGATCGCAGTATCGGGGTCGCGGGCTCTTGCCGGAACGTCGAACGGCTTCATCTACCGGAACGACGACGCGCGCTCGGCGACTCCGGCGACCACCTGGCCCGGCGTGCAACCGCGCGAAGGGTTCGTCTCGTCGATCACGCACCATCCTCTCGATGCGGACGTCGTTTATGCGACGTTTGCCGGGTTCGGCGGACAACATGTCTGGAAGAGCACGGACGGTGGTGTTTCGTGGACGCCGCGCGACGGAGAAGGGGACGGTCAGATTCCCGACATTCCTGTGCACTCACTCGTCGTCGATCCGTACCGTCCGGAACGCCTTTTCATCGGCACGGACCTCGGTGTGATGGTGTCGATCGACGGCGGTGCTCACTGGATGACGGAAGTGGACGGGATGCCCAGGGCAGTCACGGAATGGCTGGTGATCGCGGACGCCCCCGAGGGGAGGTCGCTGTACGCCTTTACCCACGGCCGCGGCGTCTGGCGGGCAGAGTTGCCGGGCGCACCTCGGCGCCGGGCGGTCCGGCGTTAGGCACGCGGGCACGGAGCCCGCGCCCCGGGAAAGCCACCAGATCCTGATGCGGGCTGCCGCGGGCCGGTAGAGGTTCGAGCTGCGCGTATTGCTTCGCGCCGTGATCTCGCCCGTGGAGATCGGCGAGCTCCTGCGCCTATGTTTCGTCTCCGCTTCCAGGCGCAGCCGCGTCAACACTGATGATGACGTCCGTCGCGTGTTGCCCGGTGGGTTGTCAACACTGCTGCAGGCGAGCGGCAAATCTGCCCGGCGGGTCGTCAACACTGCTGCAGGCGAGCGGCAAATCTGCCGGGCGAGGCCGTCAACACTGCTGCAGGCGAGCGGCAAATCTGCCGGGCGAGGCCGTCAACACTGCTGCAGGCGAGCGGCAAGTCTGCCGGGCGGGATCGTCAACACTGCTGCAGGCGAGCGGCAAGTCTGCCGGGCGGGGTCGTCAAGACTGCTGCAGGCGAGCGGCAAGTCTGCCGGGCGGGATCGTCAACACTGCTGCAGGCGAGCGGCAAGTCTGCCGGGCGGGATCGTCAACACTGCTGCAGGCGAGGGGCGAGTCTGCCGGGCGAGGCGGTCAACACCGCTGCGGGCGAGCGGCAAGTCTGCCCGGCGGGGCCGGCAACACTGCTGCAGGCGAGCGGCAAGTCTGTCGGGCGGGGTCGTCAAGACTGCTGCAGGCGAGCGGCAAGTCTGTCGGGCGGGGCCGTCAACACTGCTGCAGGCGAGCGGCAAGTCTGCCGGGTGAGGGCGTCGACACTGATGAAGGCGAGCGGCTGGTCTGCCTGTCGGGGCCAGCAGCGCTGACGAAAGCGACCGGCGTTGCCGGGCGCACCTCGCCGCCGGCGGTCCGGCGTTAGGCACGCGGGCACGGAGCCCGCGCCCCGGGAAAGCCACCAGATCCTGATGCGGGCTGCCGCGGGCCGGTAGAGGTTCGAGCTGCGCGTATTGCTTCGCGCCGTGATCTCGCCCGTCCCTGCGGCAGGTCTGTTCCCGCCTCTCCGGAAAAATCTCGACTTTCTTTCGTGACGACGCGGAAAAACCGCGGCTGCCGCCGGACTAGTGGCGCAACAGCGAGAGAAAGGAGATTACCTCTGCAGCAATCCGACGAACGAGCGGCTCCGTGCCACAGACCTTTCGCCCTTCCATCCACCGCAGCATGAAAGAAAGAGGAGATGAAACCATGACCACCTACAGCCTCAACATCGACATCGATCCAGCCGGCCTAAGCGCCATTTACAACTCCAATCAGCGCGTGACGCTCGTGAAGAGCGTCGGCTCCTCCCCCTCGAACGTCGCCTGGATCTCATTCGAGCCGTTCGGGTCGAACACCGTCACGTGGACCGAGAACTACCTGATCTACGGCACGGTCGCCTCCGTCCAGGCGGGCGCCGCCATCGTGATGACGTCCCAGACTGCCGGGCCGGCCCAGGAAGGTCTGCTCTACACGTTCGGCGACGGACAGTTCTCCGGAGCGCCGGGCGGCACCCCGGGGTCGTACGACGTGCAGAACCAGCAGGGCAACGGCATCTCCTTCGGTCTCGCGCAGCTCGCGACGATCAATGGCGCGGGGACGCTGGCGCCGCTCAACGCCGTCGAGGTCAACATGGACGAGGGCGCCTCGTTCATTCCGATCGAAACCGTCTCCGTCTACCTCACGTCGCTCGAGAACAACGGCGTGGTCATCAGCCGCGTGGCCGGCAACGCGCTGGTCGTCACCCTGGACAGTCAGAATCCGAGTGCATCGCTCGGTTTCGACGACAAGACGAACGCGTTCTTCATCAGCGGGTCGGGCTCTACGGTCACCCACGCCGACCTCGCCCGGCGGCCGGGCAGCGGCAGGCGTCCGCAACCGCTCGCGGCGGCGGCGGCGCGCTAGAACCCCTCGAATGCGGCCCGGCGTCCGAGGTTTCGGGCGCCGGGCTCCGGCGCGGAGGCAGAGATGCAATTCCAAGTCGACCTCGAATTCGACGTTGCCGGTCTCGCCAAGATCGCTGGCCAGGGGCAGTTCGTGACGGTGTTTCGCAGCGTCACGGCCGTCGTCGGCACAGCGGCAGCCCGATACGCCGAAGCGACCTTTCCCGTCGGCACAGCGGCAGCCCGATACGCCGAAGCGACCTTTCCCGTGGCGTGGCTCGCCTTCCAGCCACTGGCGACGGCGAACGTCCTCATCTGGACCGATGCCGCCAACCTGTATGCCGCCGCCGCGGCTCCGGCGCCCGGCGGCGTCATCGCCTTCCCCTTCCCAGCGCGCACTCACGGCCTGACTCCGGGGCTCTCGTCGACGCTGTGTGACGGAGCGTTCAGGACGGCCGGCGTCGGGCCGGACCCGTCCGCGTACCGCGCGGTGAACGCGCAGAGGGACTTCTTCTGCTTCGGCCTCATCGGGGAGGCTTTTCTCAACGGTGTCCCGCGTCCGCATCGTCCGATGAACATCCAGTCCACGCTTCTCAACGAGGCGGTGGACTTCATCCTCGATCCGGGTGCCATCACGATTGCTTTGACCAACATCGGCACCGACGGCACGATGATGCCCGTGGAAGCCGGCGGTCTGCCGCTGACGCTCAGCGGCGCGAGCCCGACCGCAAAGGTGGGATTCGATGACTCCACGAATGAATTCTTCCTCATCGGCGATGACTGGCGTTGCGCGGCGCTCACCAGAGAGATATGATCCATCTTTCCCTGAAAATCCCATGGATCCGCGCCAGCTTCTCGAGCAGAACCTCGAGCTGATCGACCGTGTCGTCAGGCGCGCCTGTTTCCGCGTCGGCATCGCCGCGGATCAGGTCGACGACGTCGGATCGATGCTCAAACTGGCGCTCGTCGAAAACGACTACGCCATCCTGCGCCGGTACGAAGGCCGTTCGTCGCTCGCCACGTATCTCGCCATCGTCGTGCAGCGGACCCTCGCCGACCAGCGGGAGCGGGTGCACGGGCGGTGGCGGCCCTCACCGGAAGCGCAGCGCCTCGGCGGGCGCGCCGTCGTCATCGAGGATGTGGTCCGACGGCAGCGGAGGTCGATCGAGGAAGCGCTGCCGTTCGTCCGCGCGGCCGATCCCGCGATCACGCACGCCGAGGTCGTGGCCATCGCGGACCGTCTCCCCGCACGAGCGGCCCGTCCCCGCGAGGTGGCCTTGCCGCCGGAGGAAACGGTGCCGCTCGCGGCAGGAGACCGCGCCGACACCGCGGCGCTGGACAGCGAGCTGCGCGATGTCTCCCGGCGCGCGGGCGCGCTGATGCGGGAAACCATGGCCGCCTGGCCCGAGGACGATCGGCTGCTGCTGCGGCTGCGGTTCGAGTCGTCGCTCTCGGTCGCCGACATCGCACGCCTGATGGCCGTGCCGCAACGGCCGCTGTATCGCCGGATGGAGCTGCTGCTCGGCCGGTTGCGTGAAGTCCTCCAGGCGGCAGGAATCGACTCCGGGACCGTCGGCGATCTCCTCGGCGCCGCGGAGCGCGCGGAGATCGATCTCGGTCCGATATGGAAAAAGAGCGGGAGCTACCGCGCCGAGGAGCAGTCGCCATGACCCATCCGTCGATGTCCGCATGTCCTGATGACGGCACGCTCGCGGCCTGGGTCGAAGGACGCCTCGCCAAGTCCGAGATCCCTGCACTGGTCGCACACGCGAGCGGCTGCGAGAAATGCATCCCGCTGCTCGACGCCGCGAATGAGACGTTCCATGCGGAAACGGACGCTGCCGCCCCAGCGGCGCCGCGAACATGGCCGCGATGGTTCCTCGCGGCGGCGGCGCTCCTGCTGCTCGTTCCGGCGTATCTCGTCTTCCGCTCGCGGAGCGACCGTGCGGTGGAGGAGCTCGTCGCGCTCGCGCCGCGATCGGGACGGCCGGTCGAAGCGCGTCTCACGGGCGGCTTCGCCTGGGCGCCGTACCGCGGCTCGATGCGGGCGACGGCCACCGCTGCCGATCGGGAGCAGATGAAGCTGATCGGAGCGGCGGCGGAAGCGCTCGACCGCGCGGAGCGCGATCCGTCCGCGGACGCGCAGCGGGCGGCGGCCGTGGCGCTGGTGCTCATCGAACGGTCCGAAGAAGGGATCGCGCGGCTCACGGCGGAGACGAAGCGCTCCCCTCGGGACGCCGGCGCATGGAGCGACCTCGCTGCCGCGCAATATGCCGCGGCACGGTCCGGCCGGACGTCGCTGTATCCGGAGGCCCTCGCGTCCGCCGAGCGTGCGTTGCGCCTCGACCCGCATCTCGCCGAGGCGCTGTTCAATCGGGCCCTGATCCTCGAACAACTCGGCCTGGGCGACCTCGCGCGCAGGGCATGGCAGACGTATCTGGACAACGACGCGTCGTCGCCGTGGGCCGGCGAGGCGCGCGAGCATCTGGCCCGGCTCTCGGCGCGCAGCGGTCCGCCGTCCTACGACGCCGACCGGCCGCGGCTCGAGCAGGCGGCGGCTGCAGGCGACGCCGCGCTCGTGGCGTCGCTCGTCGGCGTTCACGCCGAACGCGCGCGTGCGTACGCCGAGGTGGAGTATCTCGGCCGGTGGGCCGAGGGGCTGCAGAAGAATGACGCCGCGGAAGCGGCGCGCTGGCTGACGGTCTCGCGCAACATCGGGCTCGCGCTCGCGCGCGCCTCCGGCGAGTCGCTGCTGCGCGATGCGGTGCAGGCCATCGACGCGGCGGATCCTCAGCGGCAGCAGCGGATCGCGGACGCGCATCTCGTCTATCGCCGCGGCCGCGTCGCCTTCAGCCGCCGCGATCTCGATGCGGGCGAGCGCGACCTGCGGGAGGCCGCGGCGCGGTTCGCGGCGGCGGGCGATCCGATGGCGCTCGCCGCGCGGTCCTACGCCGCCAGTGCGCGTCTCGCACGGAACGACGTCCTGGAGGCGCGGCGCGAGCTGTCGGCGCTGCTCGTCGAGGCAGACGCCGGGCGCGGATATCTTTCCCTCGCCGGCCAGGTGCGGTGGGAGCTCGCGCGGTGCCTGATGTTCGACGCGGACTGGAGCGCCGCCGCGCGAATCCTCGGCGAGGCGGAATCGCTGTTCGGCCGCGCCGGGGAGACGTTCAACCAGGCCATGATCACCGTGATGCTGGCCGCGGCGCGAACGGCGGCCGGACGTCCGGACGAAGCATGGAGCGCGCGCACGCGCGCCTTCGCGACACTGGCCGAGGCGGGGAAATTCGAACAGCTTCAGTCTGCCGTCGGCGCGGCGGCGGCGGAAGCTCTGCGGGTCGGCAAGCCGGAGGCGGCACGGGCGCTGGCCGGCATCGGCGAGACGCTGGCACGTGAGGTGTCGAACGATCTCCTGCTGGCGGACATGCTCGTGCGCAAGTCGCTCCTCGACAGCACAAGCGATCCGGAATCCGCGGCCCGCGCGGCGGCGGATGCCGCCACCGTCGCGCTGCGGATTCCCGATCCCGCCCTCCGCGCGCGTCATGTCGCGGACGCCGACCTGGCCATGGCCGTGGCGCTTCTCGACTCCGATGCGTCCCGCGCCCGCGAGTTTGCGTCGCGGGCACTCGACACGTACACGGCCAACGCGATGACGGCGCTGATCGCCGAGCCGTGTCTCGTTCGCGCGCGCGCTTCGGTACGCCTCGGCGATCGCGAGGCCGCGGCGCGCGATCTCGCCGCCGGGATCGCCGCCGTCGAGCAGCATCCCGTGAGCGTCGGCGGTACGACCATCGGAACGGGTGTGCTCGACGCCGGGCGCGCGCTGTTCGAGGAAGCGATCCGGCTGGATCTCGACCGCGGCGACGTCGCGTCCGCGCTCGGGCATGCGGAACGGAGCCGGGGTGTGCCCGCGGAAGCGGACGCGCTCCGCGAGCTGCGCGCGCGGCTGGCAGGGAGCGGCACGGCCGTCGTGGTCACGATCGTTCTTCCGCGGGAGCTCGTCGTGCTCGCGGCGACGGAGCGCGGGGCGTCGGCGTCGCGCCATTCGGTCGAACGCGATGCAGTGATCGCGCTGGCGGCGCACGGCAGCGATGCGGCCCTCTACGATCTGCTGATCCGCCCCGCCGCCGCGGCGGTGGCGGGCGCGCGCGCGTTGATCGTCGTTCCCGATCCGTTGCTCGAGGCCGTTCCGTACGCCGCGCTGGCGGATGCGGCCACCGGCCGGCCGCTCGTCGAACGGATGTCCGTGGCGATCGCGGCGAGCACGACCTCCTTGCGGGCGGCGCCGGCCGCGATGCGCCGGGAGACCCTCGCGGCGATCGAGCTGCCTTCCGGCATCGCTGCCCGCACGGCTGCGCTGCCGGAGCTCAAGCTCGAGCTGGCCGGAATCGGCCGCCTGTATCGCGAGGTCCGGCGCGTGCGGCCGGACGGCATCACCGGGCGGGTGATCGAAGAGGAGGGCGCCGGTGCCGACGTGCTGCACATCGCGGGTCACACGGAAACGGATGCGCCGTCAGGCGGCGAAGCGCTGGCGGCGGGAGCGGGCGCGATCTCCTGGCGCACGATCACTGCGATGCGCGGCATGGCGCCGGTCGTGGTGCTGTCCGCGTGCAACACCCTGCGGCGCCCCGAGGACCCGAACCGGCGTGCGCTCAGCCTCGCCGGCGCGTTCGTTGCGGCGGGCGCCCGGGACGTCGCCGGCACGCTCGCGCCGATCGGCGATCGCGATGCGCGGGAGCTCTTCTTCGCGTTCCACGAACAGCTCGCGCGCGGCGTCGCGGCGCCGGACGCGCTGCGGCACGTGCAGCTCGCACGACTCCATCGCGGCCAGGCGTGGCGCCACGTGGCGCTGCTCACTTCCACCATCCATCGCACCACGGACTGAAGGAGGTTTCATGGGCCAGCTCATCATGTCGTTTCGCGGAATCACCATGCACGTGAGGAAGGAATCGCTGCTGCGGACGAAGGACGTTCAGGATCGCGTCGTGCCGGTCAATGCCACGGCAGGGTTCCGCGGCGCGGACGGCGATTGGGGCGACGTTCCGCCGCACTTCTGCTTCCTCGAGTGCGCGCCGGACGTGCGCGACCGGCTCAGGGACGCCGGCATGAAGGTCGACGACCGCGGGTACATCCAGATGAACGGCTTCGGCTGGCACATTCGCGTCCTGAATGCCAGGAAGGGAAAGGTGGACTTCGACCTGGCCGCGGTTCCGGCGATGAAGGACTTCCTCCCCGGCATGGTCCTGAAGCGCGGCATCGGCGGCGCGAAGGTCCCGAAGTGGGCAGCGTGCTTCATCGACATCGACGGCGGAAGCGTGACCGCGGGAAAGCTCAGCCGAGGTGCGATCTATACGACGTGGTACGTCGAGACCGAAGGCGACGAGACGAAGCTGCAATTCACGCGGACGGTGCGCGGAAAGCAGGAGGAGCTGGTGATCCCGATCCCGCCGACGGGACCGGGGGAGACACTCGCACACGGCGTCCCGGGCTCCATCGTCGTACACAACGGCACGAGTGACGACAGCGACAAGAAGTTCGATTTCGTGTTGCATTTTCTGGCGAACGCCGGCGGCGTTCCGCGGAGATTGCAACTGGACAAGCCGTTCCCCACCGATCTGGCGGGATCCCTCTCCTTCGTCGACCTGACCACGTCCTGCTCGAACTCACAGTACCCGTGAGCGCCTCCCGCGAGCGCCCGTGCGGAGGGGGCGCGTCAGAGCGCGCCGGACGTCGCCGACCCAGTGCCCGAGGAGGAGCGCCTGTCCGCGCTGCCAGTCCGGGCGGGCCGTGTCCCCGGCGAGGTCGTCAACACTGCTGCAGGCGAGCGGCTGGTCTGCCTGTCGGGGACGGCAGCGCTGACGAAAGCGACCGGCGGGCAGCGGCAAGGTAGGTAAAATCTTGTGGGAAACCCTCGATTTGCGGATCGGCTCTTGCTGGTGAGTCACGCCGATGCGACGTGCCGATCTCCGTTGCCGTACCTCCCGCAGCGCCGAGTACAGTTGCGGCGGTACCAGTCCACCTTGCCAGCGGCCCTCCCTTCCCCGCCACAGCAGTTGAGCAAGGAGAAACCCATGAAGAAATCACTGGCCGTGATGGCCATGCTGACGGCGCTGCTCGCCGCCGGCTGTATGTCGTCGTCCCACTCGATGATGATGAGCGACCGCTCGATGATGGCGAGCGACGGCACCATGAGCATGAGGAACAGCGACGGCACGTCGCGGCCGATGACCGAGCAGGAGATGAGCGATCACATGGCCATGATGAGCAGCGACCCCCGCTACTCGGCCATGATGATGGAACGCTGCAAATCGACGGGAACGATGGCCAGCAGCTCGGACATGTCGAGCTCCTCGACGTCCGGCTCGTCGGGCATGTCGGGCATGTCGTCCGGCACGAAGATGATGGTCATGAACAGCGACGGCACGTCGTCCCGCGCGATGACCGACGCCGAGTACCGGATGCACATGGACCGGCTGGCGAAAAACTCACAGATGTCGCGAATGATGATGAGCAAGTGCGGCGGAATGTGAGACGCGTCGAGGGGCCGCCGCGGTGGCGGCCCTTCCTCGCTCTCCTGCTCCTTCTGGCCGGATGCGGCAGCCTTCCGCCGGCGCATTTCGCTGCGTCGCAACCACGCTTCGAGCCGGACCGCTACTTCGAGGGACCGGTGCGCTCGTGGGGCGTGATGGAGGATCGCCGCGGGAATCCCCGCAGCCGCTTCCGTACCGAAATGTTCGGCCGGCGCGAAGGGGACGTCACCGTCGTCACGCAGGACTTCTCCTTCGAGGACGGCCGCACGCAGCAGCGCGTCTGGCGGATTCGACGCGTCGACGAGCATCGCTACGAAGCGACTGCCCCGGACGTGATCGGCCTCGCCCCGGGAGAGGCGTACGGCAACACGTTTCACTGGGAGTACACGCTGGCCGTGAATCCGCGCAACCGTTTCACCCGCGTCCGGATGCATCACCGGATGTACCTGCAGGCCGACGGTACGACGATGATCAATCGCGTGGTCATCAAGAAATTCGGCCTGGTGATCGCCCAGACCACCGAGCACTTTCACCGCGGCACAGCGGCGGTTCCGTCGATCGCGGCGCAGCGCGGGTCGAAGCGCTGAGAGCGTCACGGGCTGGCCACACCGCGTCCCGGCCGCGCTTGTCAGTGATGGGCGAAGGGGCTGCAGGTCAGGGTGCCGGCTCGCATAGAATGCAGCTCGATGGCGGTGGAGTCCGCCGATGACCGCTGACGTTCTTCGTCGGCCAATGGCTCCTGCGACGTGAGGCGTTCGCTTGGCTCGATTCCTTCTGATTTGTCTCGGGGGTGCGATCGGAACCGGCGCGCGCTACCTGATCGCGGTCTGGATGGCGCGGGTGGCCGGCACGGGTCTCCCATACGGAACGCTGCTCGTCAATCTGAGCGGTTCCTTCGCGCTCGGACTGTTGATGCAGCTCTCGCTCTCGAGCCAGGTGGTGAGCGCCGACATGCGGCTCATCATCGGTACGGGGATTCTCGGCGGCTTTACCACCTACTCGGCGTTCAACTACGAAATGCTCGCGCTGCTCCGAGAGCAATCATGGCGAGTGGCGCTCGCGTACGCGGCAATGACTCTGATCGGATGCCTCGCCTGCGGAGCGCTGGGAATCGGGATCGCGCGAACGGCCGCGCGCTGACGTGAGAGAGCCGACCAGGAGTTGCGGCGCATCGCCGATCGCGCCGTCGCGCGCGGGGACCCGGACCGCCACCGTCCCGGTGGCTGCCGTGGCGGCGTCCCGCCGCCACGGTGGGGTGGGGGAGTGTGCCGCTGGCGCTCATGCGGGCGAGACGCCCGCACGGCAGCCGGCGGGGACGCCGCCGGTCCCAGCGGCGCCGCGGGCGCCGGCTCCACGTCCTCGGGAGCCACCGTCGGCGTGGCCATCGATCGGCAAGCGGATCGATCCGATGCCGAACGGCTCGATCTGCTCACTGTTGCCGCAGGTGCTGCACGATGGGCTCGTTCACCAGGGCCGGGTGCGAGATCGGGCCCATGTGGCCGAGGCCTTCGAAGCAGTGCATGCGTGCGTTCGGGAGGGCCTCGGCGAGGCGTTGGACCACGCGGCGCTCGGGCATCGGGGAGAGCGCGCCGCCCATGATGAGCGTGGGGGCCTCGATGGTGGCGTAGCTGGCGCGGCTCGTGCGGTCGGCGGCGAGGCTCATCACGCCGTAGAACATCTGGATGCGCATGGCCCGGAAGCCGGCCCGCGTCTGGTCGCCGGCCTGCTCCCATGCGCCGGGGCCGCTCCACCAGTCGACGTAGGCGCGGAGCCACGACTCGTCCACGCCGCTCGCATCCGGCTCCCACGTCTGCTTCAAGCCGGCGCTGAGGCCCGCCCGCGCGTCCGCGTCTTCGACTTCATCGAGCACGCCGAACGCCACCGGGTCGTACACGGCGATCGAGCGCACGAGCTCGGGACGCCGCAGCGCGAGCTGCAGCGCCATCAGACCGCCGTAGGAGTGTCCGACCAGGTGCGTCGGCTCGTCCAGGAGCGACTCCACGAAATCGACGTCCAGGCTGAAGTGAAACGGCCCATCGTCCTCTTTCCAGCTCGTTTCGCGAGGCGCGAAGAGGTCCGGCGCGACGACGCGGAAGTCCGGTGCGAGCAGATCCGCGAGCTTCCGCCACTGGCGCGAAGAGAACCCGCCGCTGTGAATCAGGAGGACCGCCGGCTTCGTCATGGCTGCGACGCCTCAGTGCAGGGCAACGGCCCCCGAGCCGCCCGGCGGATTCCTGTGCTCCGTGTACAGGCCGTCGATCTTTTCGGAAAACAGCGGCCCGGCGGACTCGAGGGCCTTGATCCGGTTGATGATCCGCTTCTTGATGAGGTTCGTCGGATGCGTCGTCTCGACGTGAGCGATCTTGACGAGCTCGTAGATCTCGTCCGGCGTCAGATGCGGATGCTTCCAGACCATGTACTGCGAGTCGTAATGGACCGGATCGTAGTCGAAGGTCAGGTCCTCGATGTGCTTCATCTGCGAATTCGTATGCGGCGTCAGCACGAGCAGCGACAGACAGAACGGCCGGATGTCGTTCTTGATGATGTCGATCGCCTCCAGGAGAGATTCGGCCGTGTCGAACTCGAAACCGAAGATGTACGTGATGGTCGTGGTGATGCCCAGGTCGTTCAGCTCCTTGAACAGACCGAGGATGCTCTGGACGGTCTGGCCTTTGGTGTAGCTCGTGAGCGTATGGTTGGCCAGTGTCTCGACCCCGGTGTAGATGCTGCGCAGCCCCTTGCTGTGCAGCTCTTTGACGCGCCCGCGGAACAGCGTGACGCGGCTGGTGCAATGCCAGATCAAGCCCCGCTTGTGCAGCTCCTCGATGACCTGCGCGGAATGCTCGCGGTCCTGCAGGAACGTCTCGTCCAGGATCGTCACGGACTGGATCCCGTTCTTCACGTACACGTCCAGCACCCGGCGGATCTCCTCGATGGGCGTATAGAAGGGATCGGGCATGAACGTCGTCGTCGGGCAGAACTTGCACAGATAGCGGCAGCCGACGCCGGTGTAGAGATAGCCAACCCGTACGCCTCTCATCATCGTGCCCATGAGGATCGGATGGCGCCGGACTTCCACGGGCTCTCCCTCGACGAGTAATTTCATCTGGGCGACGCCGTCGCTGTCGATGATCCGGTCGAAGACTCTTTCCAGGCCGGGAGAGTTGGCGCCGTAATTCCCCGCCCACAGCTCCTTCACGCCGTAGTTGCGCGCCATCTCCACCATCTTCAGGACCTGCGGAACGTTGAAGCGGTAGAAGCTCATCGCCACGACGTCGTAGTGCCCGTCCCGGAGACGCGCCTCGTACTCCTCCATCGTCGGATAATCCATGATGTCGATGGAGGGGATGTTCTCCTTGAGGATGTGGATCCCGCCGAACGGCCACTCGAAGTCCATCTGCACCTCGGCGTTCATGCACAGCTCGAGCAGCTCCCGTTTATTGGTGAGCTCCGAGATGTTCACCTTGTGCCGCCGCCGGTTCTGGAAGAAGGGGATGACCCCGTCCCACGTCGGCGTGGTCAGCAGGACGCGCTTGTTGGGCTTCGAGCTCATGACGGTCAGGTTGTGGGCGGTATCCATGACGTGCTCCTTTGTTGATGCTGCGGGGTTGCCTGTACGGCCGGAAGAGCTCCCGCGCCGAGCTGCCGGATCAATTCACGGCAGCGATGGCGCTGGATCTTGCCGCTGCTGGTTTTCGGGATCTCGCCTCGTTTCACCCAGTGGATCCTCACGCCGCCGATGCCGAATGCCGACTCCAGCGCGCTCCGCAATTTGTCCTCGGCGGCCGCCTGATCGGGATGCGGCACGACCCGCGACTCGACGAGAAGATGCAGAGACTCGGTTTTGGAGCTCGCGTCCTGCATTCCGCACGCGACGAGGCCATGCGCGACGTCGCTGTCGATGACGCTCTCCATCGCCGCTTCGATCTGCGCGGGAACGAGATTGCGCCCGTTGATGATGATGATGTCCTTCTGGCGGCCCGTGACGTACAGCTGCCCCTCGGCCAGATATCCGAGGTCGCCGGTGCGGAGGAAGCCGTCGGCGCGCTTCAGAGCCTCGGAATCCCGCGGGTCGCTCCAATAGCCGTCGATCACGCTGGGACCGGCGAATTCCACCTCGCCGATCTCGCGCTCGCGGAGGGGCAATCCCTGGCTGTCGGTGATCCGGATCCGATGCCCCGGGATCGCCGGGCCGACGGAGACCAGGCTCGCTCCGCGCTTCGCATCCGGCGCGGGCAGGCAGCGGCCCGCGGACTCCATCAGCTCCGCGTCCACGCGCTCGACGTGCGGCAATGCGTCGACGTCCGGAATCGTCGCGGCCAGCGTGGCCTCGGCGAGACCATAGACCGGCAGCATCGTCGTGGCCGGAAAACCGTAGCCCGCAAACGCCTCGCTGAACTGGCGAATGGTCTCCTCATGGACAGGCTCGGCGCCGCAGAGCGCCACACGCCACGAAGAAAGATCCAGATCCTCGAATGTCCGTCGCTTCGCCAGACGGGCGCACGCCTGATACGCGGAATTGGGCGCCGGGGACAGAGTGCCGCGGAAGCGGGAGATCATCTGCAGCCAGGTGATGGGATTGTGGACGAAGTTCGCCGCGTCGGTAGCGATGAGCGGACATTGCCAGAACAGCGCATAAGAAATACCGATCAGCCCCATGTCGTGGAACAGAGGCAGCCACGTCACCAGCGAGTCTCCGTCGCGGTGCCGGATCGCCAGACCGATTCCCTCGACGTTCGCCGTGATGTTGCGATGGCGGATCACGGCGAACTTGGGTGTGCCCGTGGTGCCGGACGTGGCCTGCAGATGCGCAACGTCCGTGTCCTTCGCGGTGAAGTCGAGACTCGCGATCTCGCCGTCGCCGCACAGCTCCTCCGGCGTGACGATCGTCAGGGGGGAGAGGGTGGACAGTTGCTGGCCTGCTTCCGCGGTTGCGACGACGGACGTCGCGCCGGTGGCCCCGGCGATGACGTCCAGTTGCGCGGCATGGGAATCCATCGGCCGGCTCGCCCGCGGCGCCGGCACCATGATCGGGATGACGCCGGAGAACAGGGCGCCGAAATAGACCGCGAAAAAGTCGCGCGACGTGGGGATGGCGACGATCACACGGTCGCCGGCGCCGAGGTGCCGCGCGCGGAAGCCGTTGGCGGCGCGGCGTCCGGCCCGATGGAGGTCGGCGTAGGAGAGCGCAAACGTCCCTGCCGGCCGCTCCAGGACGTGGATCGCCGTCCGGTCGGGGTGCTTCGCGAGACTGTCGTCGAAGGCTCGAACGACAGTGGCAAATGATCGGGCAGCCATCGTCACATGTCCGGCAGATTGGCTGAGGCACCCGGCTGCAGGGGCACCGCATCGGGCAGCGTTCTCCCTCGGGCCTCCAGCCGTCTCTTGAGCGCCGCTTTGAGGTCTTTCTTCGTCCGGACCCCCATGCGATCGGGATCGTTGACCGTCCTCTGGGCCCAGGCCAGGACGTCGCGCGCTTCCGACGGCGACATCTTCGGATGCTTCCAGACCAGATGGTAGAGATCGAACTGGCTCAGATCGGAGTCGTCGATGAGATGCTCCATCTCCCGCCAGAGCCTCGTGCGGTGGAAGGGCGTCAGCAGAGTCAGAGAGCAGACGAAAACGCCTTCCTCCGCAAGACGCCGCACGTCCGCCTGCATCTCTTCGATGGTGTCGTCCTCATAGCCGATCATGAAGGTGCCGATGGCGCGGCGCCCGTACCGATTCATCTCGGCGATCGTTTCGCGGATGATCCGGACGTCGTCGCGCTTGTGCACATCCGTATGGTGTTTCTCGTTGAACGACTCGATGCCGATCGTCGCCCCGTCCATACCCTTGTCCGTCAATTCGCCGATGCGCCCGTGAATCAGGTCGGATCGCGTCAGGCAATCCCAGGAGAGGCCGCGCTGCGCCAGAGCGTCGATGACGAGGTTGCCGAGGTTGTTCTGCAGGAGGAAACTCTCGTCGTAGATGACGACGTGAGCGACCTTTCTCTCCTGATAGGCGTCCAGGGCCTCCTGCAGCTCGGCCATGGCGATCGCGTCTTCGGTGGGATTGAAGACCGGGGTCGAGCAGAACGTACAGCCGACATTGCAGCCGCGCTTGGAGTACAGATATCCGACCGGCGAAGTGATGCCGCGGAATCGGGTCTCGCCGAACATCGGCGGATGGTGAATGCGCTGCAGCGGACGGCCATAGACATACTGATGAAGGACGAACTCGCCCGGCCCTTTGACGAGATTCGTGAAATGGGCCTCCAGTCCCGGGGTGATGGCGCCGTAATTGCCGCCCCAGATCTCCCGGATTCCGGCTTCTCTCGCCTCTCGCGCCATTTCCAGGGCGACGGGCGTGGACCAGGTGTAGAAGCTGATCCCGACCATGTCCCACTTTTCCGACTTCAGCGCGGTGCGATACTCCTCCCAGGTCGGATACTCGAGGATCTCCACGTCCGGGACGTTGGCTTTGAGGAAGAGCAGGCCGGTGGGCGGGCAGTTCACGGAGAGGCGGTCTTCGATGTCGACCGCGCACGTCCAGCTCATGTAGATGTCGGTGCGGTCGTACCAGTTGCCGCCAAGCCCGTCCGGGTCGATGAGTGCTTCCTTGGGGGCCGTCGTCAAGAGCACTTTTTTCATTCTGAGCCTCCGTGTGTGTAAAGGGCCTAACTCGATTGACGTGAAGCTTGCTCTCTCTGGGATCGGGAGACGATCAGGCTGGCGTTGACGCCGCCGAAGCCGAAGGAATTGATCAGGCAGTGGCGGACGTCCCTGTCGCGCGTCTCCCGCACGACGTCGACGTCCGCGTATTGCGGTGCCACCGTGTCGAGGTTCAGCGTCGGCGGAATCCTGCGCGTGCGCAGCGTTTCGATGGACGCCATCAGATTCAGCGGCCCGCTGGCGGCAAACGTATGGCCGACATGGCCCTTGATGGAGGTCACCGCGGGCCGCGCCGCCTGCCTGGCGAACACGTTCTGCAGCGCTTCGAGCTCGCACTCGTCGCCTTTCACCAGGCCGGCCGCCTGTGCGTAGACGCAATCGATGTCCGCGGCGTCGAGCCCCGCGTCGCGCAAGGTCAGGGTCATGCAGCGGGTGAGGTCGTCGGCCGCCTGCAGCGTGATCTGCGTGCTGCCGGTGCAGGTCGCGTAGCCGCTGAGCTCCGCGTGGATCGTGGCGCCGCGGGCTTCCGCGTGGGCGCGCTCTTCGAGCACGAAAACGGCCGCGCCTTCCCCGACGACCATACCGTCGCACCGCTGGTCGAACGGACGCGGTGTGGCTCGCGCCTCGGACGAGGAGCTCAATGCATGCATGGCCTGGAGTCCGGAATACCCGATCGGCGTAATGGCCGCCTCCGTCCCGCCGGCCAGCGCCCATTTCAAGTTGCCCGCGCGAATGGCGTGCACCGCCTGTCCGATGGCCTGGTTTCCACTCGCACAGGCGCCCGCGATCGTGTACTGCGGTCCGCGAAAACCGTAATGGAGAGCGATCATGCTCGCGGCCATGTTCGAGATCAGCGACGGAATCAGATACGGGCTGACCCTGCGCGGCCCTCGCGCCTCCTGGAGGAGGACCCCGGCCTCCAGATGCGGCAATCCTCCCGTTCCCACTCCGATGAACACGCCGCCATCCGGCGGACACGTTCCCTCCGGCAGCAGTCCGCTGCTCGAGACCGCGTCCTTGGCCGCGGTGACGGCGTACTGGACGAACCGGTCCATGCGCTTCATCTCGTGCGCATAAGGGCCATCGGCGAAATCCAGATCCGCGTCGGCAATCTCCGCCGCCAGCCGGCAGGAAAAACGGCTCGCGTCGAACCGCCGGAGCAGTCCGATCCCGGAGCATCCGGCGAGCAACCGCTCCCAGATGCCGGGCACGGAGGCTCCCAGCGGCGAAATGACGCCGGTCCCCGTGATGCATACCTGATGCGGAGAGGACATGAGCTGCCGGGGAATCAGACGTTCTGCGTTTTCCTGGAGAGCAGCAGCTCGATGTGGCTCACGAAATCCTGCATCGTGTCGATCTTCTCCATCACGTTCTCGTCGAACTCGATGTCGAAGCGATCCTCCAGAAACAGGATCATTTCGAAGAGCTTGAAGGAGTCGAGCCCCGGAACCGCAAAAGCCACCCGGGAATCCGGCCGGAGATGACTGACGTCGGTCTCGAGATACTCGCCGATGTACTGAACGGTTTGCCGGAACAGATCCGTAGACATGCCCTCATCCTCCTGCACCATCAAAGTCCATCGCAGACAGCCACGACCACACCCCGCGATGGCGTGCTCGCCATTGCGGGCAGAGTGGTCCCGGCATTTCCTCTTTGAAGAGGAGTACCGCGAGGGGGCGGCTCCCCTACCCGGTGACGACGAAATTGTTGCTTATTGACGGCACGGCCGAGGCTGCCGGGGGGATGCAGGCCGGACCTTGCTTCGCTTCGCGCGCCGAAGGCAATCCGTTCTTCGCCGAGGAGCTCGTGTGCATGCTGCTGGACCGCGGCATGCTCGAGCGCGACGGCGACGGCTATCGCGTCACCATGACCACGACCGACGTCCTGATCGATCCTCGGGCGCACGTTCCCCGTGAGCCGGCACCTCGGCGAGGATTCGGATGCGCTGCAGGCGCTGATGGCGCTCGCCCACCTGGCGGTGATCGAAGGGCGCTACGACGACGCGGATGCGCTGCTGACGTCGGCGGTGTGTCTGGCGTGAGGCGAGGTGCAACCAACTATCGTCCGTATGGGAGTGTGGAGGCGAGGGCCTCCGCACTCCAAAGGGCGGTTTACGGCCGGCGCGCCTCAAATGCAGCGCGAGCGGTGTGACGGTCTCGCGCCACAGCAGCAGCCGGCGCGAGCCGTCGACGTAACGCACTTCGCCGCTGCGATTCCAGACGGCGGCGCGCTCGCCGGTGCGGACGGTGGTGAAACCGATCATGAGGACTCTCCCTGCCGCGCGCGCAGCGTCGCGCGGACTTCCATCAGGATGCGGCCGAGCATGTTCTGCCCCGTGCCCGTCGAGCCGCAGCCCCAGTAGTGGTCGCCGGTGGTCTTCTCGACCAGGTCCTCGTCGCCAGTGCCGAGGAGGATGGCCGCGATGTCGGGATGCGATTCGAATTTGCGCAGCACGGCGCGGCGCATCACGTCGTCCTTCACCTGCTCCCAGTCGGCGCGCAGCGGGACCTTGCGCGAGCGGCCCATCCGCGCCGCCACCATCGGGCTCGGATGCGCGCGGATCTCCTCCCGGCGCGCCGCGTCCTCGAACTTGCTCGCCTGGAAGTAGTGCTCGCTGGTCGGCCAGCGCAGGCCGTCGAGGTCGAACGGATGGGCCGAGAAATTCGAGAAGCAGCCGTACGCGTCGCGCGTGGCGTAGAAGTAAATGGTCATTGGATCGCTCCGCTGCTGGTGATGTCGACGCCGGCGTGCCGCATCTCGTCGGCGGCCGGCGAATGCCATGGTGTGTCTCAGTGACACTAAACTTAGTGTCGAAAAGACACGATGTCAAGATGTCTTCACTTCGCGCACCTCGAGGATCAACGTGCGCGGAGGAGGGGAGGTCAGAGCGCCCCGTTTCCCGCAATGCTCGTCGCAGGAATGCTCGTGACGACGCTCGCCGCGGGGCCGGCGGGAAGGGACAGCGTGACCGTGGTGCCGCGTCCCGGCTCCGACTCGAACGTCAGCTCGCCGCCGTGCTCCTGGACGATGCGGTCGGAGACGGCGAGGCCGAGGCCCGATCCGCCGGCGGTGCGCTTGGTGGTGAAGAACGGGTCCTTGATCTTGCGGAGGTCCTCGCCGGAGATCCCCTGTCCCTCGTCGGTCACGCGCACGTAGACGTGGGTGGCGGTCGTCCCGGTCTCGATGGCGATGGCGCGATCGGGGCCGTCCAGCGCCTGGCAGGCGTTGATGACGAGGTTGACCAGCACCTGCTCGATGCGCCGCTGGTTGGCGCTGACCGCCGGCAGGCCGTCCGCCAGTCTCACGGAGAACCGCGACGTCGCTTTGCGGATGTGGTTGCCGAGGAGGCGGAGGGAGGACTGGACGACGTCGTTCATCGACACGGCGCGGCGCTCGCCGCGATCGTGATCGAGAGCGAAGCCGCGCAGCTCGGTGACGATGGCCCGGATGCGCTCGGCGGCGTGCTCGATGTCGTCGATCAGCGCCGCGATCTCGCCGCGCATCTCCTCCCACGGCAGGTTGGCCACCAGGACCTCGCCGTGGCGGGAGGCATGTTCGTCGACGATCGGCAGCACGCTCCGCCAGGCCTCGCGGAGCACCGGCGCGTTGAGCATGATGGAGTGGTTGGGGTTGTTGATCTCGTGGGCCACGCCGGAAACGAGGACGCCGAGGGAGATCATCTTGTCGGCATGCAGCAGGGCCTCGCGCTCGCGCTCGGCCCGGCGGCGCTCGGTCACGTCGAGGGTCATGGCGATGACCGTCGGCTCCGCGCTCCAGTTGGGCTGGCGCGCGAGGCGCTGCAGGAAGTCGAGAGGCCTGCCGTCCGGCATGCGCAGCGGCAGCTCGATGTCGACCGCCGGCGTGTCGCCCAGGAGCAGCGGCGCGGCCGCGCGGGCGTAGGCGAGCGCGGTCTCGGCCGTGTAGCGCCCGACCAGCCAGGGGAGAACGTCGGACGGCGTGGCCGCGCCGGTCAGGGCCATGGCGGCGTGATTCGCGCTCACGGTCCTGGCCAGCGCGGCGCACTCGAAGAACACCGCCGGGTCTTCCTCCACCGCCGCGAGGAACTTTGCCGGTGTGTCCAGATCGCGGCGGTGCAGCTCGCGGAGGACGTCGCGGAGGTCGGTCTCCCACACCGCCACGGGAAGCGCGCTGTACAGGCGCCGGTAGCTCTCCTCGCTGCGGCGGAGGTTTTCCTGGGCCTCGCGCTCGTCGGTGATGTCGCGGCCGACGGCCTGGATCTCGACCAGAGTCCCGGAGGCGTCGAAGATGCCCCGGTCGGTCCAGCGATGCCAGCGCAGGGAGCCGTCGGGTGCGTACGCGTGGTGCTCCTCGGTGGCCACCGGGCGCTCCGGCGTGAGCGCGGCGTACTTCCGGCGGACGGCGTCCCGCTCGTCTTCCGGGATGAGCGGGAAGAACGACGTTCCGATCAGCTCCTCGGCCCGGGCCCCGGCGTAGCGGCAATAGGCCTCGTTGACGAAGGTGCGCGTGCCGTCGGGCATGCAGCGCACGATGAGCTCCGTCTGATCCTCGACCACCCGGCGGTAGCGCCCTTCGCTCTCGCGCAGCGCATGCTCCATGGCCACGCGCTCGCCGACGTCCTCGACGAAGGCGATGCCGCAGATCGCCTCTCCGTCTCCGGAGCGCACGACCGAGATCGTCACCTTCGCCGTGACGACGCGCCCGTCGCTCGCCAGCCACCGCCGTACGTTCTGGACGCTGCTGACCTCCTTGCCACAGAGGCGGGCCAGGTCGGCTCGCGCGCCGCCGCTCTCCTCGGCATGCAGGAAGAGCAGGAAATCGCGCCCGACGACCGCCGTGCGCTCGTGCGCGAGCATCGAACAGAACGCCAGGTTGGCGTCGAGGATCGTCCCGTGCAGGTCGATCAGCACCACGCCGACGGGTGTGTGCCGGAATACCTCTTCGAGCGCCTGTTCGCCGGGGTCTCCGGCGGTGGGCCGATGAACCTGCATGAGAAGCCCCTCGCCCATTATCCCCGAGTCCCCGGGCGACGTTCCGGGATGTCTCCAAATGTAGGGCGTGGCTTCAGCCCGCCCCTCGGGCGGGGAGGCGGAACGCCGCCGCCCACGGGGGGGCGGGCTGAAGCCGCGCCCTACATTTGGGATGCGCTCGCCACGCTACGCGCGCTTCCGCAGCGTGCGCATCGAGATCGAGTACCGCAGCGCCTTCGTGGGCGGGATCGAGTGTTGCCACTGGTTCCGGACCGTGCCGGACAGCGCGTACATCGAGCGCGGCTCGAGGTTCTGTTTCAGCACCTCGTACGTGTCGCCCTGCTTGCGGCGGAACTTCATCGTGCACTCCGACAGCAGGGAGACGCCGATCACCGGGCTGCCGAACATGGGCGCGTCGCGGTGCCAGCCGATGGTGGCGCCGGGCGGGTAGCGCGCCACGAGGAACTGCTCGAGCGACTCCGCCGCCACTCCCGCCGCCTCGGCGCAGCGGTCGGCGAGTGCGCGCAACCGCGGCGACGGCGGCGTCGTCGGATGAATCTTCCATCCCTCGTAGTCGTAGTCCCAGCCGAAGTGGATCACCGTCCGCCGCGCGACCTGCCCGCGCATCTTCACTTCATGGAACGGATAGGCCTCGACCTCGGCCAGGAGGTCGCGTTCGTCGTCGGGGGTGAGGAAGCCGGGAAGGTAGAGCAGGCCGTCGATCAGCACACGGCGTCGCTCTTCGGGAAGGGCAGCACCTGACCGTTGTGCGGCTCCGCGACCTCCGCCATCGAGCGCACGGCGGCGGTGATCAGATCGCCGAGGACGTCGATGTCGAAGGGCTTGCGGAGGATGGAGTGCACCATCGAGCCGTCGAGGCGCCGCAGGGCCGCGGTGTCGCCGGCGCTGATGACGATGATGGCCGGGCGCCGTCCGCCGCGGGCCTTGAGATGGTCGATCAGGGCATAGCCGTCCACGTTCGGCATCATGAGGTCGAGGACCAGCACGCTGTAGTCCTCCACCTCGAGGCGGGCGATGGCCTCCGCACCGTCGCGGGCGCTGTCGACGGGATGTCCGGCTCTCTCGACGATTTTCGTGACCAGCGCCCGGATCGCCGGTTCATCGTCCACCACCAGCACGCGGCCCTTAGGACCCATAAGTACCAAGCGTCCTAAGCAATAATGATGCCTTCGGGCTCTTCCTTTTCGGGCTCGCCGGCCTTCGCCTGCGCGTGATTGATCGCGGCCACGAGAGCCACGCCGCCGATGATGTTGCCCAGGAGGGCGGGAACGAAGAAGCTTCCGAGAAAGTCGGCCCATGTCCGGGCCCCCACGAAGACCAGGAAGCCCACCTCCACGCTGCCGGCGATGATGTGGACGAAGTGGCCGGCGCTGATCAGCCACGTGAGGATGACGATCACGCCGACGCGGGCCGCCTCCGCGAAAGGCATCAGCCAGACGACGAGCGCGATCAGCCAGCCGGCCACGATGGCCCGCAGCAGGGTCACGGCCATCCCGCCGCGGTGGGCTTCCTCGGCTGCCTGCTTCAGCGATTTCCAGGTCTCCGCGTCGACCACCTCGGTCCTGGCCAGGACCAGCGCGAAGAGCAGCGCGCCCACGACGTTGGCCGCGAGCACCACGCCCCACACGCGCAGGACGTTGGCCAGCGTGTCCGCCCGGTGCCCGGACAGCAGCGGCAGGACCACGGTCAGCGTGTTCTCCGTGAAGAGCTGCTGGCGGCCGAGGATGACGATCACGAAGCCGATCGTGTAGCCGAAGGAGGTGACGAGCACCGTCCACTTCGCGTGCGGCAGGTGCGCGTGCAGCAGTCCCACGGCGAGGAACGAGAGGCCCATGGCCAGGCCGGCGCCCAGTCCCGACCAGGCCAGCGCGGCCGAGGGGCGCTCCAGCTCTCCCTCTCCTTCGTGACGGATCGCGTGGTAGACGACGGTTTCGCTGGGCGACGATCGCGCGATGCCTTCGTGCTCTTCTGCTGACGCCATGGTTTTGCGTCCCTTGCAAGGCACACACCTCGCAACGGATCCGGCCGTGCAACGTCCCCTGATTCTGCTCGTCGAGCCGCACGAGGAGCACCTCGGCCGCGGCCGCGATTTCCTTCTCGCCGATTGTTCCGAAACGTTCGAGGTGGCCACGGAGAAAACGCTGGCCGGCGCCCGCGACGCCCTGGACCGTGCGGCTTCGCACGGGCAGCCGATCGTGCTGCTGCTGGTCCGCCACCTCCCCACGACGAGTGACGAGCTGCGCGACCTGCTCCGCCGCGGCAAGGAGATCTCCTCGGGCCTGAAGGTCATCCTCTATGCCGGTGACCTCGATCCGGGCTTTGCGGTGGACGCAAAGCGGGAGGGCCTGGTCGACTACAGCGTGGACGAGCCGTGGGACGCGCCCGAGGTCTCGCTCGAGCCGATCGTGCGCGACGCGCTGCGGGCGTGGGAGAACAACGCCGCGGGGAACGACGTCGTCGAGATCTACGGCGACCAGTGGCAGCCGCGCTGTCACGACGTGAAGGACCTCCTCGCCCGGCACCGCGTCCCGTACCGGTGGGTGGACACGGGGGAGGAGGAGGAAGCCGAGCAGGGGACCCGCATCCTCTTCCCGGACGGCTCCGATCTCGTCGATCCGACGGACGAGGACATCGCGCAGAAGCTCGGCTTCAGTACGTCGCCCGACGAGTCGTTCTACGACGTAGTGATCGTCGGCGGCGGCCCGGCCGGGCTCGCGGCCGCGGTGTACGCGAGCTCCGAGGGGCTGCGCACGGTGATCGTCGAGCGCGACGTCCCGGGCGGCCAGGCCGGGTCGAGCGCCCTGATCGAGAACTACCTCGGCTTTCCCGACGGACTGTCGGGTGCGGAGCTGGCGTCGCGGGCGGTCACGCAGGCGCAGAAGTTCGGCACGGAGATCCTGCTGACGAAAAGCGCGGCGGCCCTGCGGGACGACCGCGGCTACCGGGTCCTGGAGCTCGACGACGGCACCAGGATGGCGACGCACACGGTGCTGCTCGCGACGGGCGTTTCCTATCGGAAACTGACCGTGGAGGGCGCCGAACGGCTCGCGGGCTCGGGCGTCTACTACGGCGCGGCCGCCGCCGAGGCCGCCCGCTTCCGCGACCGGGACATCTGTCTCCTCGGCAGCGGCAACTCCGCGGCCCAGGCGGCGCTGCTGCTGGCGCGCTACGTCCGCTCGCTGACCATGATCACCATCGACCCGTCGCTGGAGACGACCATGTCCCGCTACCTGGTCGACCGCATCGGCGCGCTGCCGAACGTCGAGCTGCTGACGAAGACCAGCGTGGCCGAGGTCAAGGGGGAGGAGCGGCTGGAGGCAGTCGTGCTGGAGGACATGGAGACGAAGGAGCGGCGCGAGCTGGCCACGGACGCGCTGTTCATCTGGATCGGCGCCAAGCCGCGCACCGAGTGGCTGGCCGGCGCGGTCGAGCGGGACAAGCAGGGCTTCATCCTCACCGGACGCGATCTCCGCCGCGCACAGCTTCGCGGCTGGCCGGACGACTGCTGGCCCGCGCCGCTGGAGAGCAGCATGCGGGGGGTCTTCGTGGCCGGGGACGCCCGGCATGGCTCGGTGAAGCGCGTCGGCTCCGCGGTCGGGGAGGGCGCCATGGCCGTGCAGTTGATCCACGATTACATGCGAGAACGGTAACAACTGGCCTGCGGTTTGCTGGATTCATACTTTGCAGCAAGTGCAAAATGTGGAGGGGTGCTTCTTGCAATACACCATCGAGGCAAGAGAGCTGACGAACGAATACACCCACCGCCCGGCCTACGACGGCGAGGCGCGCAAGATGACCATCGAGGCCGGAGACGCGGGAGAGGCCATCTCGCAGTACGTGCAGCAGAGCGACGCGGAACTGGTCAGCTTCACCAGCCCCCGGGGAATGGAATCGATCGCCACGGTAAAGAAGGAAGACACGGTCTTCCTCGTGCGCGTATACGCCGCCTGAGCCCACGGAACTCCGTCATACAATCCGCGCCGCATGAATGCGGCGTGGGCGTTGCTGGCGTTTGCCATGACCCTCGCTGGTGGCGCTTTTGCGTTCCGTTACCAGCGTTCGTTGAAGGTCATCATGGCCTTCTCCGCCGGCCTGCTGATCGGGGTGGTGTTCCTGGATCTGGTGCCGGAGATCGCCGAGCTCGCGCACGAGTCCTCGGGCGACATGCGCCGGCTGATGATCGTGCTGATCTGCGGGTTCATGGCCATCTTCCTGCTCGAGAAGCTGACCATCATCCACAGCGAGAAGACGCACGGCGCGCCGGGGCACCATCACGCGGTGGGGCTGGCGGGGGCGATCGGGCTGTCGTTCCACAGCTTCCTGGACGGCCTGGCGATCGGGGTGGGCTTCCAGGCGGGAAGGGAAGTCGGGTTCGTGGTGCTGCTGGCCGTGCTCGCGCACGACTTCGCGGACGGGCTGAACACGGTGACGTTCATGCTGGCCACGCGCAACTCGCGCTGGCGGACGATCGCACTGCTGCTCGTCGACGCGAGCGCGCCGGTGGCGGGCGCGCTGCTGGCGAACGTGCTGCGCATCGACCCGGCGATGCTGGCGTATCAGCTCTCGTTCTTCGCAGGGTTCCTGTTGTACTTCGGGGCGAGCGATCTGCTGCCGCAGGTGCACGACCGGCCGAAGTTCACGTTGATCGGGGCGACGCTCGGCGGGTTGGTGTGTGCGTGGTTGATCGTGCAGGCGCTGGGGGCGGTGCACTAGGACGGATAGGACGAATAGGACTCATAGGACGAATAGGATCTCTATGAGTCCTATCCGTCCTATTCGTCCTATAGGTCCTATAGGTCCTATAGGTCCTATAACGACTTCGTGTTGTCCTTGGGATTGCGGTCGATCAACTTGTTGAACGGGTCGATCCCCGCCTTCACCGGTTTTCCCGAAACCACGACCTCGAACGTCTCCACCGGCTTGGTGATCCGGCGCTTTTCGGCGAACAGCACCGCGTCCTTCTCGCCCAACACCCCGATGTCGATCAGGTCGTTCACCGGCACGGGCTTCTCTTCGCCCTTCGCGTCGGACTGCAGCTTGGTCGAGGCCACGGTCATCTTCACGACCCACTTGCCGTCGGCGCGCTTGGTCGCGGACACCTCGCGGGCCTGGTTGTCGAACAGGACGATCCGTTCGAACAGGTCCGTGATGAAGTTCTGCGCCTCCGGCGGCGCCTCGGCCCGGAAGTAGCGGACGAGCTCCTGGGCGGTGGTGTACGGCGGCATGTCGAAGGCGTGGTCGGCGATGAATTTGCGGCAGGCGCGGTTGACGGCGTCTTCGCCGATGGCGTCGCGCAGCGCGTACATGACCACGCTGCCCTTCCCGTAGTGGATGTACTGCTGGTTCTCGACCAGCGAGATCGGCTTCTCCGCGATCAGCTCGCTGCCGCGGCCGCGCAGGTAGCGGTCGAGCTCGTAGCGGAGGAACTTCTGCATCTTGGCCTTGCCGTACTCCTTCTCCATGACCATGAGCGCGGAGTACTGGGCCATCGACTCGACGATCATCGTCGAGCCCTGCACGTTGCCGCCGATGACCTGGTGCGCCCACCACTGGTGCGCGACCTCGTGCGCGGTGACGTAGAAGACGTAGTCGATGCTCTCGTCCGGATCGCGCAGGTCGGCCACGAAGCCGATGGACTCGGAGTAGGGGATGGTGTTCGGGAACGACTGCGCGAAGCTCGCGTAGCCGGGGAACTCCAGGATGCGCACCTGCTTGTGCTGGTACGGCGAGAAGTTCTTCGTGAAGTAGTCGAGCGACTTCTTGGTCGCGTCGACCATGCGGTCGACGTTGTAGCCGTGCTTGGCGTCGTAGTAGATCTCGATGGGGACCGTCTCGCCCGTGGCGGGGTTGCGCCACTCGTCCTTCATCACCGTGTACCGCGCGGACAGATAGGACCAGAAGCCGAGGATGGGCGAGGTGGTCTTGTAGTGGAAGTAGCGGCGGCCGTTCTCGGTCCACTCGCGCTGCAGGTAGCCCGGCGCGAGGGCGATCTGATCCGGCGACGTCGAGACGGTCGTGTCGAGGCTGATCCAGTCGGACTCGTTATTCAGCCCGTTGTCCATCAGCGCGCGCTGGTCCGTCGGCGGCGCCAGGCGCTGCGGCTCGCCCAGGCCGTACTTGCGGCGCTTGTTGCGGTCCTGCAGCTCGATGCCGTTGTCGTAGCCGAGGTGGGGGAAGTACGAGGTGCTGTTGAAGAACGTGCCGTTCGCGACGATGTTGTTGTTCGGCTCCCCGTTGACGAAGCCGCGGGCCGCATAGCCGGTCTCGAACTTCATCGGCAGCGTGGCGCCCGGCGCGAACGGCGGGTCGAACGTGTAGATCATGTAGCCGAGGCCGCGGTCCTCGCTCTTCAGACGGGCGCCCGGGATCTCGATCTTCCACTTGCTCAGCGTCTGGGGGTTCACCGCGACGTGCATCTCCGTCAGCGGCTTGCCGGTCCTGTTGACCATCGTGTACTCGCCGCGGATGTCCACGGCCCGGCGCTCGGGGAAAATCTGCACGTCCGCCTTCACCGCCGTGATGCGCGGCTTGGCCATGTGCTCGAACTTCTTGTACTTCTTCTCCGCGCTCGCCTGCATCTCCTCGCGCTGCTTGGTGGTCGTGTACTCGTTGAGGACGTTGGTGTTGTAGTAGACGTAGCAGCCCGTCGCCACGAACGCGGTCAGCGACGCGAACAGCGCCAGCGTGACCGGCTTGCTGAAGCGCTGGCGCGCGATCGAGAACCGCTGCCGCGCGCCGCCCGACGTCCCGCGCACCCACAGCAGGTGGCAGATGACCAGGAACACGGCCACGAACGCCATCCAGTACGCGTTCATGATGGTCACCGGCCAGGCGTAGTGGCCGTAGCCGTTCATGTCCGACCAGACCGCGTTCGGCGCCGAGGCGTAGCGATAGAGGCGGTGCTCGTAATCGAGCGCGCGCATCGCCGGGTTCAGGATGAAGAAGATCATCACGCCGAGGAACGCGACGTACTTCTGGTTGAACACGACCTGCAGGATGAACGCGAGCGCGGTGATCAGCAGCAGCGTCGCGCCGAACTCCAGCAGGATGCCCTTCGCGTAGACCGGCAGCTCGTAGTTGGTGTAGCCCTTGGCCGTCTGGATGACCATCGCCGTGGCGATGGCCGAGACCAGCGTGGCGAAGGCCACGAACACCAGCCCGGTCAGCTTCGCCGCCCACTGCGCCCACGTCGGCAGGGGCATGGCGTCTGCCACTTCGTTCATGCGCAGGTTGCGCTCGCGCCAGACGATGTCGCCCGCGTAGAACGCCGTGATGAGGATGGCGAAGAGCGAGAACGCGCCGTTGATCACGTCCACCATCGCGCCGGTGGTCGGATAGACGGACGTCCCGAAGCGGTCGTTGAGGCCCGTGCTGTTACCCCAGATGTTGAGGATACCCAGCACGAGCATGATCAGGAACGGGATGCCCTTGAAGATCTGCGCGGACTCGAGGCGCACCGCCGCGAAGTACTGCTTCCACGCTGCCGTGCTGCCGAACTGTTGCGACACCTTCGGCAGCGCCAGCGGGATGCGCTCGATCGGCGGCAGCTCTTCCGCCTTCGCCTTTCTCGCTTTCTTGCGGGCCTTGCGCGTGCCGGTGGTGAACTGGAAGCGCCAGAACGCGAAGGCGAGGATCGCCAGCGCGACGCTCATCCAGAGGATGCGGTTCCAGAGATAGATCCCCTCCAGCGGCAGGACCTGGGTGTTCTTCTGGAACACCGTCCAGTAACGCGTGGCCAGGCCGAAGGCACCCAGGCCGAACGGGTCGAGCAGGCCGGCGACCGTTTCGTTCTCGACGTCTTCGAGCATGGAGCCGGCGACGGCGTAGCCGACGAGGAACGCCACGACGCTGGCGTACGTGGCCATGAGGCTGCGCGTCAGCGCGGCCACGGCGAAGAAGATCGCGCCGGCCAGCAAGAGGTTCGGCACGACCATCACGAACAGCGAATAGAGGTAGTGCCACGGCATGAACGGGCCGAGGCGGGCCTGGTCGATCCACGGCATCATGCTGCCGATGACGATCGCCCCGATGACGCCGAGGTAGACCAGTACGGCCACGCTGAACGAGCCGAAAAAGCGGCCCGCCAGGAACTGGAACTTCCTGATCGGTGAGCTGAAGAACAGAGCGTCCGTGCCGAGCTCGAAGTCGCGATGGATCGAGTTCGCCACGAAGGCCGTGGTGGTGAGGATCCCGAAGATGCTCATCACCAGCAGGAACTGCATGATCACGTACGGTGCGTTGCGGTTGACGTTGCCGACCGAGCCGCCGATGGTGATGCCGTCCGAGGTCACCGCGCCGAAGGTCAGGAGGAAGTAGACCAGCAGCAGGATGTAGAACAGCGGCGCTTTCAGGTGGTACTTGGATTCGAAGGAAGCGATTGCGCGGAACACTAGGCCGCAACCTCCTTGGAGCGCTCCAGGGTCGAGAAGTAGACGTCTTCGAGGCTGGCGTTGACCGGCTCGAAGCCGCTGGGCTGCTCGTCGCTGAACACGTGGACGACGGTCTGGCCCGCGACCAGCTTCGTCGAGATCACCGCGTGCTCCTGCTGCACCGCCGCGAGATCGCCCTTGGCCACCTTCCGCCGCCAGATCTTCCCTTCCACGTCCCGCAGCGCTTCCATCGGGTCGCCGGAGGCCAGCACGCGGCCGTGGGAGATGATGGCCATGCGCGAGCAGAGGTCGCTGACGTCTTCGACGATGTGCGTCGAGAGGATGACGATGACGTTCTCGCCGATCTCGGCGAGGAGGTTGTGGAAGCGGACGCGCTCGCCGGGATCCAGTCCCGCGGTCGGCTCGTCGACGATGATGAGCTGCGGGTTGCCGAGCAGGGCCTGGGCGATGCCGAAGCGCTGGCGCATGCCGCCGGAGAAGGTGCCGAGGTTCTGCTTGCGCACTTCGTAGAGGTTGGTGCGGCGGAGCAGGGCGGCCACGACCTCGCGGCGCTCCTTCCGGTCCTGCACTCCCTTGAGGATCGCGAAGTGATCGAGCAGAGCCTCGGCCGTGATGCGCGGGTAGACGCCGAACTCCTGCGGCAGGTACCCGAGGACGCGGCGGACCTGATCTTTCTGACGCAGGACGTCGATGTTGCCGAGCGTCACCCGGCCGGAGTCGGCCTCCTGCAGCGTCGCGATCGTGCGCATGAGCGTCGACTTCCCGGCCCCGTTCGGCCCGAGGAGCCCGAACATGCCGGTGGGGATGGTGAGGCTGACGTTCTGCAGGGCGCGCACGCCGTTGGGGTAAGTCTTGGAGAGGTCTTCGATGCGCAATTCGAGTGGCATGCCCCGTATACGGGCGCGGGCGCGGGAGGGTTTCCAGGGGGGCGGATAGGACGAATAGGACGGATAGGACGAATAGGACGGATAGGACGGTTGCCTGTCCTATTCGTCCTATAGGTCCTATTCGTCCTATCTTCTACTTCGCGTCGGGGAACACGTTCACCCTGTGCTCCACCGGCTTCACCGTCTTCAGGTACGCGTAGATCGCGCCGAGGTCCTCGTCGGTCATGCCCGAGTAGGCGATCCACGGCATGATCGTGTTCTTGCCCTTCGCAGCCTGCGGCGCTGTCTCCACCGTGAACCCGGAGAACGCCCGGAAGCGCGCGATGAACTCGTCCCGCGAGGCCGTGCCCATGTAGGTCGACGGATGCGGCGTGATGTTCGCCGTCACCACACGGAACTCCGGCGTGTGCATCTCGAAGCCGCCCGCGAGCTCCATCCCCGGCAGCGCGTTCCCCTTGTCGTCCTTCGGCGTGTGGCATTCGCTGCACGCGGCGATGGTCGTGAGGTACTTGCCGTACGCCACTTCGTTGCTCCGGTCCGGCGGCGGCACGGGCTTGTCGATCGGCTGGGGGACGAACTTCTCGATGAAGTTCAGCGGCACGTCCAGCGACTTCTCCGGCCTGGCGTAGCGCTGCGGCGCGAGGGTGCGCAGGTAGGCGACGATCGCCTTCGCGTCGTCGTCGCTCATGTGGCGGTAGTGGCCGTAAGGCATGATCGGGAAGAGCGCCTTGCCCTCGCGGTCGACACCTTCGCGCATGGCCCGGAGGATCTCTCCGTCCGTCCACTGGCCGAGGCCGGTCTCGGGGTCGGGCGTGAGGTTCGCGGCCGCGAGCGTCCCCGGGAAGCCGATCTTCTTGTCCCAGATGAAGCCGCCGACGCCTTCGCGCCCGGGCTTGAACGGCAGGGCGTAGGCGTACGTCCGCTCGGAGTGGCAATCGAAGCAGATCGACACGTTGTGGACGAGGTACTTTCCGCGCGCGATCCGCTCGGGCGTCGCCTGGACTTTCTCGGCCGAGGCGGGACGCTGGGCGGGCTTGCGCAGGGCGAGGTACGAGACGCCGATCGCGGCGAGCGCAACGACCACGAGCAGGGCAATGCCGGCGACCTTGAAGAAGGTTTTCATGACGGGAACCTCTCTCGATTCGGGACTTCCGGCTATTCTACGCGAACGCGCGCGCCGTCCGGCGTGTTGATCCTGATGATGAAGATCGAGACGCCGATCGGAACGCTGCACGCCGCGTTCGACGAGCAGGGGAGGCTCACGGAATTGGGCTTCCGGGAGTCTTCGAGTCGTCGAGTCTTCGAGTCGTCGAGGGAAGGCTCGACGCCTCCTCTCGAAGACTTGTCGACTCGACGACTCGAAGACTTGTCGGCCGAGCTCCGCGAGTACTTCGCCGGCAAGCGCAAGACCTTTGACTTCCCCCTCGCCCCGAAAGGCACCGAGTTCCAGCTCGCCGTCTGGAACGCGCTGCTCGAGATCCCGTACGGCGACACGCGCACCTACGCCCAGCTCGCCCATCGCATCGGCCGCCCCAGTGCGGTCCGCGCGGTCGGCGCCGCCAACGGCGCCAACCCGATCCCGGTGATCATCCCCTGTCACCGCGTCATCGGCTCGAACGGCACGCTCACCGGCTACGGCGGCGGCATCGAGCGCAAGCAGTGGCTGCTCGCACTGGAGGGGAGGAGGCTGTTCTGATGATTCTCGCGACATTCCTGCTGGCGGCGACGGTCGACCCCGTCCTCGCGCGTTACGAGCAGCATGAGGCCAAGCACCTGGTGCCGATGCTGTCGGAAGTGATCAAGTTCTCGACGCATCAGTACGACGCCGAGGCGCACGCCGCGCAGAAGGCGTGGCTGACGAAGGTTGCCGGCGACATGGACTTCGTCGCGCGCGACGCGGGCAAGATCACGGAGATCGAGCTTCCCGGTCCGCCGGGCGCGCCGGTCCTCGGCCTGGTCATTCACGGCGACGTCCAGCCGGCCGAGGCGGACGCGTGGTCGTTCCCGCCCTTCGAGGGCCGCGTCGAGAACGGCTACGTCCTCGGCCGCGGCGCCGCGGACGACAAGGGCCCGCTCATCCAGGCGCTGCTGGCGATGAAGGCGCTCGCGGAGTCGGGCGTCGAGCGCACGCACACCGTCCGCCTGCTCGTCGGGAGCGAGGAGGAATCGTCGGCGAACGAGATGAAGGAGTACCTCGAGACGCACAAGCCGCCCGACTACTCGCTGGTGCTCGATTCCGAGTTCCCGGTCGTCGTCGGCGAAAAGGCTTGGGACGGCCTCGGCCTGGTGACGCCGCTGTCCCTGCGCGGCGGCGTGACGAAGCCGTACGCCGTCGAGTCCATCGACGCCGGCCTGTCGCCGAGCATCGTGCCCGATCGCGCGGAGGTGAAGCTCCTCTGGACCCGGGAAGGCGCCGCGAACTGGGAGCCGCTCATCGCGGCGCTCGAGAAGGTGAAGCTGCCCGAGGGGACGCGGCTGGTGACCGGACCGGAAGGGGCGCGGCTGCGCGTCGTCGCGTACGGCAAGTCCGCGCACTCCGGCGTGAACCTGAGCGGCGGCCGCAACGCGCTCGTCGCGCTGGCCAAAGCGCTCGAAGGGAAGCTGCCGAGCGGCGGCGCGGACGACCTCCTGGCCTTCGCCCGTCTCGCCGGGCAGGACCTCCACGGCGGCGGCCTCGGCATCACCGACCGCGATCCGCTCTGGGGCCGCTACGGCGTGAACGTCGCCACCGTGAAGCCGGTGCAGGAAGACCCGACGAAGGTCATGCTCTACATCAACCTCCGCCGCATCCCGCCGCGGACTGGACCGCAGTCGAAGGCGCACCTCGCGTCCGTGGTCGAGCGCTTCAACAAGCGGACCGGCGCGAGCCTGACCATCGACGAAGCGACCTCCTGGTTCTCCGACGAGCCCCTCGGCTTCGACCCGAACGCGAAGATCGTCAAGCGGCTCATGGCCGCCTACAGCCGCGCGACCGGCGTGAAGAGCCCCAAGCCGGCCATCTCCGGCGGCGGGACGTACGCCAAGCGGCTCCCGAACGCCATCGCCTTCGGCATGTGGTTCCCCGGCAAGCCGTACCCTGGCCACGACGTGGACGAGAAGATCCCCATCGCCGACCTGGAGAAGGGGGCGAAGGTGCTGATTCACGCCCTGGTGGACCTCGCGACGGGGCCAAAGCTGGAAGGGGCGTTCGCGCCCTAGCGTTTCGGCGTGGCGTGCTCGCGGACTTCATCTCACGTGCGAAGCGTCTGGTCGTCCTGACGGGCGCGGGCTGCTCGACGGAGTCGGGGATTCCCGACTACCGCAGCCCGGGCGGCGCGTGGACGCGGCACAAGCCGATCTACTTCAGCGCGTTCGTGCGGAGCGCGGAGGTGCGCCGGTTCTACTGGGCGCGCAGCTATCGCGGGTGGCCGCGGTTCGACCGGGCGCGGCCGAATGACGCGCATCGCGCGCTGGCCGAGCTCGAGTCGCGCGGCCGCGTGCATCAACTGATCACCCAGAACGTGGACGACCTGCATCAGGAGGCGGGGAGCCGCGCGGTCGTGCAACTGCACGGGCGGAACCGTGTGGTGGTCTGCCTCGAGTGCGGCGGGGAGATCCCGCGGGAGGAGATGCAGGAGCGGTTGCGCGACCGGAACGCGCGGTGGCTCGAAGACGCGCCATGGGATCGTCTGCACGCCGACGAGGCCGAATTCGCGCCCGACGGTGACGCCGACGTGGCCCAACACGTCGTCGGCGGGTTCGAGGTGCCGGAGTGCCACCGCTGCGGCGGCGTGCTGAAGCCCGCGGTGGTGTTCTTCGGCGAGTCCGTGCCGAAGGACAAGGTCGACTACGCGATGTCGCGCGTCGACGAGGCGGGTGCGCTGCTGGTCGTCGGCTCGTCGCTCACGGTCTGGTCCGGCTTCCGCTTCGCCAAACGCGCGCACGACCGCGGCATCCCCATCGCCATCGTGAACATCGGCCCCACCCGCGCGGACGACCTGGCGACGCTCAAGATCGAGGAGCGCTGCGGGGCAGTCCTCCGCGAGGCGGCAGGCGGGCGGGTAGAGCTCAGCGGGTGAGCTCGATCAGGGTGATCTCCGGCGTCATGCCCAGCCGGAACGGGAACCACCAGTAGCCGGTGCCCGTGTTGATGTAGAGCTGCGTCGGGGGCACGTTGTAGTACCCCATGTGGTGTTTCAGGAACAATCCCGCGAGCGACAACCCCCAGGGGCGGTAGCCGAACTGGCCGCCGTGCGTGTGGGCGCAGAGCGCCACCGGCACGCCGCGCTTGCGGATCTCCTCGAGGGTCAGCGGATTGTGCGCGAGGACGACGGGCACGCTGTCCGCCGGACGGCCGGCCAGCGCCTTGTCGAGATCGGGACGGAAGCGGACTCGTTGCGCGGGGTCGTTGGTCTGGCCGGCGTCGCGGTCGGACACGCCGGCGATCCAGAGGCCGCGCACCGCGGCCCCTTCGTTGACCAGCAGCCGGATGCGGCTGCCGTGCAGGCGGTCGTAGACGGCGCCGGGATTGCCGTACATCTCGTGATTGCCGAACACCGCGTACAGCGGGATGCCTGCCGCCAGCGGGCGGGTGCCCGCGAGCAGCTTGGGGACGAAGTGCGGGTCGTCGTCGATCAGGTCGCCGGCGATCAGCACCGCGTCCGGCTGCAGCGCGCTCGCCGTCGCGAAGATGCGCGTCAGCCGGGAGGGACGGGTGAACAGGCCCGTGTGCAGGTCGCCCAGCAGCACCAGGCGGGCGGGCTGCGTGAGATGCGGCACGCGGATGGTCACGCGCTCGACGCGCAGCGGCACGATCGCCTGGACGTAACCGGCGATGAAGCCGAGGAACAGCACGGTCAGAAACACCCGCGACGGGACGCGCGCGAGCTCCGCGAACGGCCGCCGCCGCCGGAACGGCAGCCACACCAGCAGCATCACCACGACGAAGAGGGTGTAGAGGACGGCGAACATCGCCCAGCCCCACCACACCGGCCCCAGCACCGCGCGCACCACCCGGCTGAAGTCGTTGTGGTACCGCATGACCGGGAAGAACGCCCACATCAGGTTCCCGGCGATGGCGGCGCCGAGGATCCAGCGCTTCCGCCGGGGGTGGATGCGCCGGAGGTTGCGCAGCGCGACCCAGTTGAAGGGAAGGAAGATCAGCGCGACGATGCCGGCGAACAACAGCAGGCGGAGCATGGAAGGATTTTGACCCTGAGCGAAGCCGAAGGGTCACCTTAGCACCTACGCTGCGTGTGCGTGAAGCGGTGCACGTGCATCCGCCTGTAGGATGATGCCGCGCAGGTGCGAACCTGGCCCTTCGACTGCGCTCAGGGCTGAGCCCTGCGGGCTCTCATCAGGCCCGCCGCACCATCACGAACTCCTGCGTGTCGTACTCCTCCTCGAGGACCGTGACCGTCTCGCGGCGGAGGAGCTGTTGCTTGAGGTACGTGTGGATCACGACCTTCGAGCGCAGGGCTTTCAGCTCCGCCGCCGTGGCGGGCGAGTCGGTCTCGAAGACGGAACAGGCGCGGATCTCCTCTTCCAGTCTCGTTACCTGACGGCGAAGCCACTCGGTGTAGCTCATACGCCATGAATATTCGGTTCGGGCGTAACAAAGTTGCGTGAGGGACGTCACGCGTTTTCCATTTGTTGACGGGGGGGGGACGGTTCCTCGGGGTTCCTCGGAGTTCCTCGGAGTTCCTCGGCTCAGGAATCCCGAGGAACTCCGAGGAACCCGAGGAACCCGAGGAACTTCCGAGGCCTCCCCATGCGACAATCCCGCGTCCGGATGTCGGTACTCACAGCAGGAACACGGATCGGTCCCTACGAGATCGTCTCGCGCATCGGCGCCGGCGGCATGAGCGAGGTTTACCGCGCCTTCGATCCGCGCATCCGCCGCGACGTGGCCATCAAAGTCCTCCCGCCGACGCTCGCCAAGTTCGCCGACCGCCTGCACCGCTTCGAGCAGGAGGCCCGGGCCGTCGGCGCGCTCAGCCATCCGAACCTCCTCACGATCTTCGATACAGGCAAATCCGACGGGCGCCCGTACATCGTCACCGAGCTCCTCGAGGGGCAGACGCTCCGGGCCATGCTCCGGGAGAGCGGCACGGCGGTGCGCATCCCCATCCGCAAGGCCGTCGATTACGGCATCCAGATCGCCAACGGCCTCGCCGCCGCGCACGAGCGGAACATCGTCCACCGCGACCTCAAGCCGGAGAACCTGTTCGTCACCAAGGACGGCCGGGTGAAGATCCTCGACTTCGGCGTGGCGAAGCTCCTCAGCTCGGAAGACGCGGCCGCGCTGTCCGACGAGGACACGCTGGAGCAGGACACCTCGCCGGGCACGGTCATCGGCACGGTGGGGTACATGTCGCCCGAGCAGGTCCGCGGCCAGGCCGTCGACGGCCGCAGCGACATCTTCTCCCTCGGCACGCTCATGTACGAGATGGTCTCGGGGGAGCATCCGTTCCGGGGAAACTCGCCGGCGGACACGATGTCGGCGATCCTGCGGGAAGACCCGCGCGACCTCACCACCATCAATCCGAACGTGACGCCCGGGCTGGACCGGGTCATCCGCCACTGCATGGAGAAGAGTCCGGAGCAGCGGTTCCAGTCCGCGCGCGATCTGGCCTTCCACCTGGACATGCTCTCCAGCGGCTCCGGCACCGCGCCGACGCTCGAGACGCGCATGGCCGAGCGCTGGAACCGCCCCCTGATCGGCCTCCTCGGCGCCGTGGCGCTGGTGATCGCGGGCTTCGGGGGCGGCTGGCTGCTGCGGTCGTCGCGCATCGCCTCGCCGCAGCGCCCGCTCCTGCGCTTCACGCAGATCACGCACGAAGAGGGGCTGGAGATGCAGCCGGCCGCGTCGCCGGACGGCGACACGTTCGTCTTCACGCACGGCGGCGGCCCGGCCTCGGACATCTTCCTGCAGCGCGTGAACGGCCGGAACGCCATCAACCTGACCAAGCGCTGCGAGAACGCCGACAGCCAGCCGGCGTTCTCGCCCGACGGGACGATGATCGCGTACCGCTCCGAATGCGACGGCGGCGGGATCTTCATCATGGGCGCGACGGGGGAGGCCGCGCGGCGCATCACGACGTCGTGCTTCAATCCGGCCTGGTCGCCCGACTCGAAGAAGCTCGCCTGCGGCACCGAGAGCGTGACTTTCACGCCGACGTCGCGCGGGCAGCTCAGCGAGCTGTGGGTCGTGGACGCGGAGTCGGGCCAGCGCAAGCTGCTCCTCGCATCCGACGGCGTGCAGCCGAACTGGTCGCCGCACGGATACCGCATCGCCTACTGGGGCATGGACGCGGGCTCCGCGCAGCGGGACATCTGGACCATCGACCCGAACGCGCCCGATCCGTCGAAGACGATCACGCGCGTCACGAACGATCTCTCGGTGGACTGGAACCCGGTGTGGTCGGACGATGGTCAATATCTTTACTTCGGCAGCGATCGCGGCGGGGCGATGAACCTGTGGCGCGTGCGCGTGGACGAGGAGAGCGGGAAAGCGCGCGGCGACATCGAGCCCGCGACCGTGCCCGCCCGTTTCAGCGCGCACTACACGATGGGCAAGCAGGGCACGCGGATGCTGTACGCGGCCATCGACCAGAAGGAGTCGCTGCGCATCGTCGGCTTCGATCCCGTCGCGGCCGCGACCGTCGGTAACCCGCGTCCGGTCATCGGCGGCACGTTCCTGGTCTTCAGCTCCGCCATCTCGCCCGACGGCCGCTTCGCCGCGGTGACGAACCGCGGCGGGCAGGAGGACGTGTTCGTCGTCGAGATCGCGACGGGGGAGGTCCGCCAGCTCACGAACGACGCCTCCCGCGATCGCGGCGTGTTCTGGTCGCCCGACGGCGCGAAGATCTATTTCTACACCCAGCGCGACGGCCGGCCCTACGAGATCTGGAGCATCAACGCCGACGGCAGCGCGCTCACCCGCGTCGCGAGTACGCCCGACAAAGGCCTCTGGTATCCGACCATCTCGCCCGACGGAAAGAAGCTCGCCACCTACAACGACGAGCACACCTTCCTCCTCGACCTCACCCTCCCCGACGCGAAGCTCGAGCAGATGCCCGCCACCCACCAGGGCAGCCGCCCGGCGTTCAACGCCTGGTCCCCCGACGCCACCACCCTCGCCGGCGAGCTCCGCGGCCGCCCCGGCATCGTCCTCTACACCGTCGCCGACCGCACCTACCGCCCCATCACCACGTCCGGCACGCGGCCCCTCTGGCTCCCGGGCGGCAAGGAGATCCTCTACAGCGACAACGGCCCCCTGCGCATCGTGAACGTCGAGACCGGCGCCATCCGCGACGTCGTCACCACCCTCGGCATCACCGGCCAGTCCCTGTCCGCCGACGCCCGCACCCTGATCTACTCGGACCGCCAGATCGAGGCGGACGTGTGGATGTCGGAGGTGGGGGGCGGGGGGTAGGCCACCGGATCGCACGCCGTCTGCTACGATTTCCTGGCGTATGTCCACCACAACACTGCACCCGGCGCAGCCCCAACTCGGTCGGATGATGACTTTCGAGGAATGGGCGGCGATGGACGAGGACGAATCGGGCGAACTGGTCGACGGCCGGCTCGAGGAGGAGGAAGTGCCGGATCTGATCCACGAGCTGGTGGTCGCATGGCTGATCCGAGTGCTCGGAAACTGGATCGGGACAACCGGGTTCGTCTTCGGCTCGGATGGCAAGTACGCAGTGCGGCCGGATCGCGGCCGCAAGCCGGACGTCGCGGTGTACCTGCATCCCGAGACCCGCCGCCCGCCCGCGCGCGGCCTCGTGCGCGTTCCGCCGGACATCGTCGTGGAAGTCGTATCGCCGTCACCGCGTGACGAGCGGCGCGATCGCATCGAAAAGATGGACGAGTACGCGGCGTTCGGTGTGTCGTTCTACTGGCTGCTCGATCCCAGCCTGCAGTCCCTCGAGATCTTCGAGCTCACCGGCGGCCGTTACGCCCGCGCCGCGCGCGCGACCGAGGGACGATTGGAGACGGTGCCGGGCTGCCCCGGCCTGCAACTCGATCTCGACGAGGTCTGGAGCGAGATCGCCCGACTCGAGGCGTCGCAGTAGCTCTGTCGAACTGTCGCGGAGCGAACGACGGCGGGTGGCGGCTATGGAGTGCGGAGGCAATCGGAGGCTGTCTCAAATGTAGGGCGTGGCTTCAGCCCGCCTCTCGGACGGGGAGGGGGAATGCTGGGAATGCCCCCGCCCACGCACCACCGCTGCCGGAGTTGACGATCGCGGCGGACGAGATCCTCATCGGCTGATCGGCGTACAATCCCCCGACACGCGTTCGGCGAGACCGCGCTCGCGCAGCGCCTGCAGCTCGCGCGTGTCGTGCCCTTCCGCAAGGACGTGCTCAGCCGCAAACGGACAATCGCGCGCGGCGAGGGGGACGTGCACAAAGCGCACTATGTGCTGAAGAACTCGGGCATCGCGGAGCTGCCGTTCGCGGGCGGGTGATCCGAGGGCGCCACAAACTTCCGGAGAGGGGGTCGTCCTCTCGAGTGCGCGTAATGGAGCGGCCGCGAAGACCGCCCTACAATGCCGGCATGCGCCGGTTCATCGTCCTTCTCCTCGTCTCTCTCGTCGCGGGCGCCGGTGCCCAGCAACCGTGTGGTAACGGGCCTGGGATTCCGTTGCCGCCGGTGTGCGGGCAGGCGGTCGCCGGGCCGCGGGTCGCGTGTGGGATGCCGCGGGACGTCGATTCCGTGAGCGCGAACGGTAACGTCGCGCAGCGGCAGTTCGATGTCTTCTCGTGGCAGGAGATGATCGCGTTGAACTGGCCGGCGCTGCCCGGCGAGCGGGGGGAGCCCGATCGCACGAAGCCGATCGGCGCGCCCGGGCCGCGGGTCTGGGAGACGTGGAAGGAGACGTCGGAGGTCTACCTGCCGGACGGACGCAGACCGCCGGCGTGGAACGAGTGGCCCGCGCACGGGCGGATCAAGCGGCTGTTCCGCGACGAGAAGGTCGACGACGTCCTGGATGACGACATCCAGCCGACCGGCGCGGACGGCACGCTGCCCATCACGCTGACGGACCGCAACCGGAACGTGGTGCGCTACGAGATCCGGATGAACCGGGTGTTGTTCGACTACGTCGTGGCGCGGAAGCTCTACAACAGCGGCGAGCAGGCGAAGGCGGTGGCGATCGACGTGCCGGACGGCTCGATGCTGATCAAGGCCGCGTGGCGCGAGATCGACGGGGCGGAGACGCAGCGCTACATCACCACCGAAGCCGAGGTTTGCGACGGGCAGATGCGGAGTTGCGTACGGCGGACCGTGGGGCTGGCCGGCCTGCACATCATGCACAAGACGAAGAACGCGCCGCAGTGGGTGTGGTCGACGTTCGAACAGCGCGACAACGTCGAGGGCGACCAGCCGTCGTTCTTCGACCCCGCCTGCCACGGCTGCGAGATCAACCGGCAGACGTTTCCCGGCGTCCGCAATCAGGTGGTGCGGACGACGCCCATCCCGTCCCAGGAGCCGGTGTGCAGCGCGCCCACGTTCGTCGACGACATCGCGGACCTGAACCGGCGCGTCGGCGCGGCGCTCGCGGAGCGGCGGACGCCGCTGGCGAGCTATCAACTCGTTTCCACACAGTGGCCGACGTCGTCCGGCACGCCGGCCACCGTGTTCACCGTCCAGCCGCCGGTCCTGGCCAATACGACGATGGAGACCTTCATCCAGCCGACGTCGTCGTGCATGGGGTGCCATGCGATGGCGCGGACGGTGCGGCGGGAGAACTTCGTCGCCGCCGACTTCACCTTCACCCTGAACAATGCCGGCCCGGCCGTGCGCCCGCTGCCGCAGTTCACGCCCGCGCATCCCGATTCGTGGGGCGTGCGGCGCGCGCGGGCGATCACACTCAATACATACGAGATGGTCCCGCCGCCGCACGTCGTGGCCAGGCTGCACTGCGGGAGCTGCCATCTCGACGCGGGCACGAACGTCCGCGCCGCATGGTGGGTCGGCTCGTCCGACCGGTATTCGCCGCGCACGAAGCTGTTCGACCGGATCAACCAGTGCTTCACGAACAGCATGAACGGGAAGGCCATCTGCGACGGGGACGCCGCGTGCGAGCGCAACGCGGACATGATGGCGCTGGTCGAGTACATCGACGACCTGACCAGGAAGTGGAACGGGGAGCACCCGGCGACGCCGGCGCCGTGCGCGTTTCCGGCGATCCCCACGCTGTCGGGCGACGCCGCGTCGGGCAAGGAGATCTTTCTCCAGAAGTGCGCGTTCTGCCACGGCGCGGAGGGGCAGGGACGCTATGAGAGCGGGACGTATTACCGCCCCGCTTTGTGGGGCGAGCACTCGTTCAACAGGCAGGCCGGCATGGCCACGCCGGCCAAGCTTGCGGCGTTCATCCGCGCGAACATGCCGTTGGGATCGGGCGGAGAGCTGACCGCGCAGGAGGCGTGGAACCTCGCGGCGTTCATCGATGGGAGGAGCCGTCCGCCGGGAACCGCGGGGTCCGCGGGCGGGAAGGGGAAGAGTCCGGAGTGTCCGCCTCCTCCTCAGCCGTAACGCGGTACGACCGGCGAAGCTGCCGCACCCATCCCTCGAGCCGTCATCATTCCGCGCCGTGCTGAGGGCAACGAAGCCGCCGGCGATCAGTCGATGTGCGGTTGGGGCAACTTCTGTTCGAGCACGGTCACTTCGGCGGTCAGCGCGGGAGCGGGCGTCTCGTCGAGCACGTCCACCGCGTCGACGCGGTATTCGGACGCGAGGGGAGCGACGGTCTGCGGGCTGCCGTACGGTTCACACGGGTCCTCGAGGTCGCACCAGTGCTCGGCCGGGTTCCAGGTGCACTGGTACCAGGCGGGGTGGTTCACGTAGACGCATTGCTGCAGCCCCGCGCTGCAGCGCCAGCAGCTGGCGGATGCATCGGGTACCGCGAGGAGACACATCACCACGGCCAGGGCGAGAAGGGGGATCAATCGTTTCATCATCAGGCCTCCACTTCGTTTTCGTCGCGGGCATCGCGGCCCTCAGCACGCCTCGTTCAACGCGCGGCGAATCTCACCGGCCGGCCAGCGCCAGCAACAGGAGATTCATCGCCAGCCATCATCGGGCGACGTATGGACGGAAAGATAGAGACATTTAGTGATCGACGATGCCTATGTCGTTTGGAGTGCGGAGGCGGTTGATTGCCTCCGCACTCCAAATCGGGCACGTGGCGGCTACTTCTTGCCCTTGCCCAGGTAATCCGCCGGATCGAACTCGGTCACGTCGATCAGCCCGAAGTCCTTCGGCGGTGTGTGTACCGTCTTCTCCTCCGACTCCGGATCGCTCGCGTGGAAGGACGCGCTCTCGACGCGCACGAGCTGCCAGGACTGGTCGCGCTTCGACCAGGCGAAGGTGGGATGGAACGTCCAGCGCCAGGAACTGCCGCCGTAGTGCTCGATGGTGAAGCGGCCTTTCCCGATGGTGACGCCCTGGAAGGGGTCGCCCATGACGCCGCCGCACTCGCGGCAGGAGACGGCTTTGTCGCTGCGCCTGGCGAGTTTCAGGGCGCCGTCGGCGCCGCGGACGAGGATGAGCAGCGGGCGCGGTTGGTCGGCAGCTTCCGGCTCGAGCACGAGCAGGGCGTCCTCGCGGCCGTCGCGATTGAGGTCGCCGCGCTCGACGGCCAGCACGGTCGTGTTCTTTTCGACGAAGGGCGCGATATCGGCCGGGACGTCGTCGACGGTGATCGCCAGCAGGAGCGCCGCGAGATGCGAAAGGAGGATGGGGCTCACTAGTGGGTCGACGATTCGAGGCGCTCGACGCGTGCCTGAAGGTCCGCGTGGTGGGGGAACTTGATCATCGACCGAACGTCGTTGAACTCATTGGCCATCTCCGCCGCGAGCCGGTCGATCTTGGAATCGAGACGGTCGACGGCGCCGGTCACCCCCTCCGCAAGGAGGTCGAGCTTGGAGTCCAGCCGTTCGGCCACGACGTCGAAGTGACGCCGCGTCTTCTCCGCCGTGCTTTCGATGAACCTCTTCAACTCGTCGTCGTTCACGGCAACATGGTACCTCGGACGAGCGCGGCGAGGATCACCCCTCGGCCGCCGCCTTCTTGGCCTTCTTCGCCGCGACTTCGCGCTGGGAGTGGTCGAGGATCTGTTTGCGGATGCGGATGTTCTCCGGGGTCACTTCCACCAGCTCGTCGTCCTCGATCCACTCCAGGGTCTGCTCGAGGGTCAGGAGGCGGGGAGGGGTGAGGCGCACGGCGATGTCGGAGCCGGACGCGCGCATGTTGGTGAGGTGCTTCATGCGGCAGACCTGGACGACCATGTCGCTGTCGCGGGAGTTCTCTCCGACGATCTGGCCGCCGTAGACCTTCGAGCCGGGGCCCAGGAACAGGGTCGAGCGCTCCTGGAGCGGCTCGATGGCGTAGGCGGTCGTCTCGCCGCCTTCCTTCGCGACCAGCGCGCCGCGGTTGCGGCCCGCCAGCTCGCCGCGATACGGGCCGTACTCGAGGAACGTATGGTAGAGCAGTCCCGTGCCGCGGGTGTCGGTGAGGAACTCGGTGCGGATGCCGAACAGTCCGCGCGTGGGGATCTTGAACTCGATGCGCACGCGGCCGGTGCCGGGGTTGACCATGTCCGTCATCTCGCCGCGGCGCTGCTGGATCTTCTCCATGACCGTGCCGACGTGGACTTCCTCGACGTCGACGACCAGCGCCTCGTACGGCTCCATGGTCTGGCCGTTGATGTTCTTGAGGATGACCTGGGGCCGCGACAGCGCGAACTCGTAGCCTTCGCGGCGCATGTTCTCCGCGAGGATGGACAGGTGCAGCTCGCCGCGCCCGGCGACCTCGAAGCGGTCGGCCTGGCCGGTCTCGCGCACGCGCAGCGCGACGTCCTTGCGGAGCTCGCGCTCGAGGCGGTCTTTGATGTTGCGCGAGGTGACGAACTTCCCTTCGGTGCCGGCGAAGGGCGAGTCGTTCACGAGCCAGAACATCGAGACGGTCGGCTCGTCGATGGCGATGGGGGTGAGCGCTTCCGGTGCGTCGGCCGCGGCGAAGGTCTCGCCGATCTCGACGTCCGCGAAGCCCGCGACGGCGACGATCTCGCCGGCTGCCGCTTCGTCGACCTCGACGCGCTTGAGGCCCTCGAAGACCGTCAGCTTGGTGACGCGGCCCTTCTTCTGGCTGCCGTCGCGGAGGATCAGGACGACGTCCGAGCCCTGGCGGATGCGGCCGCGCTGCACGCGCCCGACGCCGAGGCGTCCGACGTATTCGTTGTAATCGACGGAGCTGACCAGGAGCTGCATGGCGCCCTCCGCGTTGCCCGGAGGCGGCGGGATGCGCTTGAGGATCGCGTCGAACAGCGGCCGGCAGTCCTCGGTCGTATCCGTCAGCTCGGTGCGCACGATGCCCTGCCGCCCGATGGCGTAGAGGATGGGGAAGTCGAGCTGCTCGTCGGACGCTCCCAGCTCGATCATCAGATCGAACACCTCGTTCACCACCTCGGTCGCCCGCGCGTCGGCGCGGTCGATCTTGTTGATGACCACGATCGGCAGCAGGCCGAGGCCGAGGGCCTTGCGGAGGACGAAGCGGGTCTGCGGCATCGGGCCTTCCGCGGCGTCGACCAGCAGGATGACGCCGTCGACCATCGACAGCACGCGCTCGACCTCGCCGCCGAAGTCGGCGTGGCCGGGGGTGTCGACGATGTTGATCTTCACCTCGCTGGGGTGGACGAATTCCGCCGGGAGGTCGTGGCCGGACGCGGTGTGGGTGGCCTCGTGGTGCACGGGGTGGCCAAGGGCGTCGGGCTGGTCGACGAAGTAGCGGACGGAGGTGTTCTTCGCCAGGATCGTGATCCCGCGCTCCTTCTCCAGGTCGTTCGAGTCCATGACCCGCTCGTCCACGTGCTGGAACGAGCGAATGGCGCCGGACTGCTTGAGGAGCGCGTCGACGAGGGTGGTCTTCCCATGGTCGACGTGGGCGATGATGGCAACGTTGCGGATGTCGTATCTAAACTGCTGCATGCGGCGGCCTTAACCGCGAGCGTGCAGGTTGTGTTCCCCCGGACAGTCGCGGCCGTCAGCGTTGCCGCTCACGCCGGTGTCCGGAGCGGCGCCGTTCGCTTCCGCACGGAGCCGTAACCGTCGCTACCATAGCGCGCATGAAACGCGCCGCGCTCGTGCTGTTCGCCCTCTCCGCCGCCGCCCAGGAGCGCGACATGGCGCGCATCAACTGGATGGAGTTCCGCGAGGTGGTGCCGTCCAAGATCACGACGGTGCTGATCCCTACGGGCACGCTCGAGCCGCACGGCGTCGCGAACAACGGGGCGGACATCACGGCGCCGGAGGCGATGGCGCGGTCGATCGCGCCGAAGGTGAACGCGATGATTGCGCCGGCGGTGCCGTACGGCATCACCGGTTCCATGGAAGCGTATCCCGGCGCGTTCCAGATCCCCGAGGCGGCGTACCGGCCGTACATGAAGGCAGTGTTGGAGGGGATGGCGAAGAACGGCTTCCGTAACATCATCGTCCTCAACGGCCACGGCGGGCCGCAGACCGCGGTGCTGACCGCCGTGGCCGCGGAGGTGTCGGCGGAGAAGCGCGTGCGGACGCTGGTGATCAACTGGTGGTCCTTCGCCTCGGACGTGACGAAGGAAGTGTTCGGCGAGGACGGCGGCCACGCGGGATGGAACGAGACGGCCATGGTGCAGGCCATCGACCGCACGCTCGTCCATCCCGAGCGCTACAGCGACAAGCTGGCGACGGCGTATCCCGTACCGGGCACGTGGGCCGCAACGCCGTTTCCTTCGTCGATCGGCTTGTATCAGCCGGGGCAGGGATATCCGAAGTTCGACCAGAAGAAGGCGGACGAGTATTACCGCAAGGTGGTGGAAAAGGTGACGGGGCTGATCCGGGACACGGTCATGAAGTGGGATGAGGCAGGTTTATGAATCGTCAATTCACGGTGTACCGGCGGTTCCAAACGAACGAGCCGCCGGAAGTGGTCTTCACGGCAGTGGAGCAGTCACTGCGGCTGCACGTGGGCGGCTCGATCGAGCGCCACGGCAACACGTTCCGCATCCGCAACGGCACGAACAACGTCAACTTTGCCTTCGTGGCGGACGTGAACGCGGAAGTCGTTCTGACGCAGCCGGCGCCGGGCATCGTCGACGTGCAGGGCGTGATCACCGCGACGCCCAACGCGTTCTTCTGGATCATGGGCGTGACGGGCCTGTTCTGCCTCTGGTTCCTGTGGGGCTTCAACGTCCTGTTCTTCGTGCTGGACCCGAGACCGAATTACCAGAACGCTCTGGACCGCGTGCAGTTGACGGTGCCGAATCCGCATCAGCCGTATGGAAGCTGACTCGCGCGGCGCGTTTTGGAGTGCGGAGGCAATCGCCTCCGCTTTTGTATTCGGTAGCCTCAGCGCGCGAACATGCGAATACGAAAGCGGAGGCGATTGCCTCCGCACTCCAAACGGTCAAGTGTTGCCCGCGTGAAAACTTGGCGCGTGACGCCTGTAGAATCCGCGCCGTGATCCATCGCGTCTGCGTGTTCTGCGGCTCGAACGCCGGCTCCGATCCCATCTACGTCGAAGCAGCCCGCAACCTCGGACAGCTGTTCGCGCGCGAGGGCGTTGGCCTGGTCTATGGCGGCGGCAGCGTGGGGCTGATGGGGGAGGTGGCCGACGCGGTCCTGGCGGCGGGCGGGGAAGTGACGGGGGTCATCCCGCACGCGCTGTGGGCGCGGGAAGTGGGCCACCGCGGCCTGACCGACATCCGCATCGTGGACACGATGCACGAGCGGAAGGCGATGATGGCGGATCTCGCCGACGCCTTCATCGCCTTACCGGGCGGCCTGGGTACGCTGGAAGAGATCTTCGAGATCTGGACCTGGGCCCAGCTCGGCCTGCACGCGAAGCCGGTGGGCTTTCTGGACGTGAACGGCTTCTACGCGCCGCTCATGCAGTTCCTCGACCGCGCCGTGCGCGAACGGTTCCTCCGCGCGGAGCACCGCGCCATCGCCGTGATCGAGCGCGACCCGGCGGCGCTGCTGAAGCGATTCGACGGCTGGCAGCCGCCCAAGGTGGAGAAGTGGATCACGCGCGACGAAACCTGATCGCTGTTTGACCCTGAGCGAGCGATAGCGAGTCGAAGGGCCGAGTTAGCACCTACGCGGTAGGTGCCACGGGCAGCTGCACATGTACCGTGCTTCGTGCGTGCGCTGCGTTGCTGCTAACTTGGCCCATTCGACTCGCTTCGCTCGCGCAGGGCTTCGGGGGGACTAGTACGTCACCCGGTGGTAGTACTTGAACCGCTGGCGTTCGCCTTTCACCACGATTGGGTAGAACTTGGCCTGCCGCAGCGCGTCCATGTTCTGTTTGCCGAGGGCGTCGGAGCCGGTGGTGTTCTGGATCATGCGGACGGCGGTGACTTCGCCGTCGGTGTTGACGTCGGCCTCGATGTAGACGTCGCCGCGCGCGGAGGGGGCGGAGACGGGCATGGGCATGGTGCGGAACTTCGGCTGGGGATTGGCCTCCGCCTCCTCTTTTGCCGCGGCGGTGGTGAGGTCCGACTTCTTGGCCCAGCCGGTGCTGTCGCCGGTCCGGACCTCGACCCAGTCGCCTTTTTCCGCGAGGACGGAGACCGCCTCGCCGTTGCCGAAGGTGGCGATGACCGGCGCGGCGTCCTCCGCCCGCTCGCGCACCGTGAGCTCGGGCGCGCCGACATAAGAGACGTCGATCGCCTCGCGAGTGTCGATGGCCACCGTGTCGGTAACCGGCGTCTCGCGCGAGCAGGCGGCGAAAAGGAGGGCGAGGACGGCGAGGCGCTTCATGTGGAGATCATAGTCGTCGAGTCGTCGAGCAGACGAGTCGTCGAGCCCTCTCGAAGACTCGACTCCTTGAAGACTCGGCGACTCCGCACCGGACATCTGTCCGCGGACACCTGTCCACTGGACGCGTGTCCGGACACGCTAAACGACTGAAAACAAACGATCGCGCCCATGGCACCACGGTTGCGCTAGGGAGCGGCGGTCATGATTCAAGACACTTCTTCCATGGACCGGCCGGTTGCCGGCGCGCGCGTTCCCAGGCCGGTATTGCTGGCCGGGATCGGCGGCGCGGCGCTGATCGTGCTGGCCATCGTCCTCTTCCCCTCCATCCGCCGCTGGACGTCCGCGGAGCGCTCGGTCGACGCGACCACGCTGCGTATCGCCACGGTCACGCGCGGCGAGCTGCTGCGCGACATCGCCGTCCAGGGCCGCGTCGTGGCGTCGCTGCATCCGACGCTGTTCAGCCCCGGTCAGGGCATCGTCTCGCTGCGCACGAAAGCCGGCGCGCAAGTGAGGCAGGGCGACGTGCTGGCCACGATCGACTCGAAGGAGCTGCAGTCCGCGTACGAACAGGCGCGCGCGCAGCTCCTCTCCATCCGCGCGGAGTCGGATCGGGCGAAGATCATCGCCCGGCAGACCGCGCTGCGCGCTCGTCAACAGGTTGACCTTCTCGCGCTGCGCCTCCAGGCGGCCAGGCGGGAGCTGGTCCGCAACGAGCGCACGTTCCAGGAAGGCCTGAGCAACAAGGCCGACCTGGAGGCCGCGCAGGACTCCGTGCACATCGCGGAGATGGAGCTGGCCCAGGCCACGCGGGAGTTGGACCTGTCCCGCGAGACGAGTGCGTTCGAGATCCAGACGCGCGAGCAGCAGGTGGTCTCGCAGGAATCGCGCGCGTCGGACCTCGGCAAGCGCGTCGACGAATTGACGATCCGCGCGCCGTTCGACGGCATGGTCGCCTCGGTGGCCGTCCAGGACCGCGACGCCGTCGCACCGAATCAGGCGGTGCTGATGGTCGTGAATCTCTCCGCGCTGGAGCTCGAGATCGCGCTGCCGGAGGAGTACGCCGGCGAGACCGCGATCGGCACCCCGGCGACGATCGCCTTCAACGGGCGGGAGTATCAGGGGAAAGTCCTGGCCGTGTCGCCGGAGGTGGTCGCGAATCAGGTCGCGGCCACGGTGGAGTTCGTGGGCGGTCAGCCGCCGGGACTCAAGCAGAACCAGCGGCTCACCACCCGGCTCGTGTTCGAGTCGAAGAAGGACGTGCTGAAGGTGGCGCGCGGATCGTTCGTGGACGCCACGGGCGGGCGGACGGCGTGGGTGGTGGACGGCGAGATCGCAAGGCGCCGGGACATCACCCTCGGCGCCACGAGCGCCAGCGAGGTGGAAGTGGTGAAGGGCCTGGAAGCAGGCGATCGCATCATCGTCTCCGACACGACCGCGTTCGGAGACGCCAAAACCGTGTTGCTCAGATGAGGACCATGCACATGCTCGAAATGCAGAACATCCGCAAGATCTATCGCACCGATACCATCGAGACGCACGCGCTCGAAGACTTCTCGCTGAAGGTCGACGCCGGCGAGTTCGTGTCGGTGATGGGGCCGTCGGGATCGGGGAAGACCACGTTCCTCAACGTCGCCGGGCTGCTCGACACGTTCGACACCGGCACGTACAAGCTGGACGGCAAGGACGTGAGCCGGCTGTCGGACAGCGAGATGTCGCGCTTCCGCAATCGCGCGATCGGCTTCATCTTCCAGTCCTTCAACCTGATCCCGGACCTCAACGTGTTCGACAACGTCGACGTGCCGCTCCGCTATCGCGGCCTGTCGGGCGCGGATCGCAAGGAGCGCATCGAGCGCGCCCTGGACGCGGTCGGGCTCTCGTCGCGCGCGCGGCACCTGCCGTCGCAGCTCTCCGGCGGACAGCAGCAGCGCGTGGCCATCGCGCGCGTGCTCGCGGGCGATCCGAAGCTGATCCTCGCCGACGAGCCGACGGGCAACCTCGATTCGCTGATGGCGCGCGAGATCATGGATCTCCTCGACCGCATCAACGCGGACGGCACGACGATCGTGATGGTCACGCACAGTCCGGAATGCGCCGTCCGCGCGCAGCGGCAGATCCACGTCCTGGACGGCAAGGTCGTGGACCTGGAGACGCCGCGCATCTCGCTGGCGCGCACCGAGGCGAGCGCGGGCATCGCGTCGACGCTGGGATGAGGAAGAGGGGACAGCGCACAGGGCGCAGGGGGCAGGAGAACGGATCTCCTGTCCCCCGCGCCCTGCCCCCTGCGCCCTGAGGAAAAAATCATGTTCGCCTACAACATCAAGATCGCCATCAAGAGCCTCCGCCGCAATCCGGTGCTCACGCTCCTGCTGATCGGCGCCATCGCCCTCGGCATCTGCGTCTCCACCACGTTCATCGCGTTGCGGCACATCTTCGAGAAGGACCCGCTGCCCGGCACGAGCGAGACGCTGTTCTACGTGCGCATGGACAACTGGGACCCGCAGCGTGCGTACGTCGCCGAGGATCCGCGGTCGCTGCCGACGCAGCTCACGTACCGCGACATGCGGGCGCTGATGCGCAGCGACATCCCCACGCGCCGCACGCCGTCGTTCCAGGCCCGCATGTTCGTCTTCCCCGACCCGAAGGTCGGCCGCCCGTACTCGCAGAGCATCCGCGTGGTCTACAACGACTTCTTCCACATGTTCCGCCTGCCTTTCCGGTACGGCGGCCCGTGGGACAAGGCCGCGGACGCGAAGCCGGAGCCCGTGGTCGTCCTCGACCACGCCCAGAACGAGAAGCTCTTCGGCGGCGCGAACAGCGTCGGGAAGACCGTGCGTCTGGACCAGCGCAACTACAAGGTCGTGGGCGTGCTCGCGCCCTGGCGGCCGGCGGTGAAGTTCTACGACATGACCCAGAGTGCGAACAGTCCGCTGGAGGGCATGTTCCTGCCCTTCGAGTTCACGGTCCCGCTGCAGATCCGGACGACGGGCAACAGCGACGGCTGGAAAGGCTTCGACGGCAACAGCATCGACGAGTTCCTGCAGTCGGAGACCGTGTGGCTGCAGTACTGGGTCGAGCTGCCGACGCCGGAGAAGCAAGCCGCCTTCCGCGAATACGTCGACAACTACGTCCGCGACCAGAAGAAGATCGGGCGTTTCCAGCGGCCGCTGCACACCGAGGTGACGTCGATGCCGGACCTGCTGCGGGAGTTCCAGGCCGTGCCGCCGGCGGTGAAGTCGATGAGCATCGTCTCGGTGCTGTTCCTCGTCGTCTGTTCCCTCAATCTCGTCGGTCTGCTCCTGGGCAAATTCCTCGCGCGCATTCCGGAAGTCTCGGTGCGCCGCGCCCTCGGCGCGAGCCGGCTGCAGGTGTTCTGGCAGCACGTGGTGGAGTGCGAGCTGGTGGGCATCGCCGGCGGATCGATCGGCCTGATCCTCTCGCTGGGCGTGCTGAAGGTGATCGCGAAGTTCGTCCCCGGCGGCGCGGACATCATCCATCTCGACGCGGAGATGGTCCTGGTCTCCGTCTTTCTCTCGCTCGTGGCCGGCCTGATGGCCGGCATCTATCCGTCGTGGCGCGTCTGCTCGGTCGCCCCGGCGATGCAGTTGAAGGTGCAATGAAACGAGGGCGCAGGGCGCAGGGGGCAGGGCGCAGGAGATCGCTCGCCGGTCTCCTGTCCCCTGCGCCCTGTCCCCTGTCCCCTATCCCCTGAAGGAGGAACCATGCCCATCGGACCGATTCTTCGCGCGATGAAGCACAACCGCACGCGGTTCGCGCTGATCATCCTGGAGATCGCCATCACTCTGGCGATCGTCACCAATGCCGTGAACATGATTCTCGTCGAGCGCAAGGCCATGCAGCGCAAGTCTGGGTTCGACGACCAGAACCTGCTCTCCATCCGGGTGCAGACGTTTGCGCCGGAGCTCAACGAGCAGTCGTACGTCGAGAACGTGGTCTTCGCCGACCTCCGCGCGCTCCAAGGCATCTCCGGGGTGAAGGCCGCGAGCGCGACGTTCTTCCGCCCGTGGCAGGGCGGCGGCAGCTCGGGGACGTGGAAGACCGAGGGATATCCGGAGAAGTTCCAGGCACAGATCTATGGCACGACGCGCGGGATCTTCGACACCATCGGTGTGCCGATCATCCAGGGCCGCGGGTTCGTCGAGAGCGATACGCCCACCGATCCGAACACGTCGACCAAAGTGACGATCATCAGCCGCAGTCTGGCGAAGAAGCTGTGGGGCGACGCGAACCCGATCGGGCGGGTGATCACCGACGGCGAGGGCGACACGCCGCGCACGGTCATCGGCGTCATCGGCGACTTCTACAACCCGTACGCGTGGAACATCGGCGAGTACGTGCTCTTCACGCCGGGACGGGCGTACGGCCCGGGCTTCATGGCCTACCTCGTGCGCGTCGAGCCGGGCGCGATGAAGTCGGTGGTCTCGCAGATCGAGCCGCGGCTGATGCAGGTGAACGCGGGCCGCATCTTCAATCTGTCGACCATCCCGGAGATCAAGGACGGTTTCTTCGCGGGACAGCGGCTGATCATCACGTCGATGACGGCGGTGATCGTGGTGCTGGTGTTCGTCACGGCTCTGGGCATCCTCGGCATCACGTCGCTGTCCGTGGCGGAGCGCACCAAGCAGATCGGCACGCGCCGCGCCCTCGGCGCGACGAAGGCCGACATCCTGAAGCACTTCCTCGCCGAGAACTGGCTGGTCACGACCATCGGCCTGGTCCTCGGCGTGATCGCCACGTATGCCCTGAACTTCGCGCTGGTGAGCAACCTCACCGACGCGAAGATGCCGTGGTACCTCGTCGCGGTGGGAATGGTGCTGCTGTGGATCAACGGCCTCGTGGCCACGATCCCGCCGGCTCTCCGCGCCGCCCGGGTGGCCCCGGCCATCGCAACCCGGAGCGTGTGAATTCGTATCCCAACCCTGAGCGAAGCCGAAGGGTCAGGTTAGCATCCACGGAAATGAGCCATGGGCAGTGCACGTGGGGACGCCTCGCGCAGGTGCTAACTTGACCCTTCGACTTCGCTCAGGGTTGGGAGACCGGAACCCATGATGATGCCGAAGGTCCTGATCGTCGAAGACCAGCCTGCCGTGGCCAAGGCGCTGCGGATGCTGTTCGACCTGAACGACATCGACGCCGAGGCGACGTCGAGCGCCGACGGCGCGCTGCGGGCGGTCGAGCGCGGCGACGTCGACGTCGTCCTGCAGGACATGAACTTCACGCCCGGCGCGACGAGCGGGGAGGAGGGCATCGCCCTCTTCCGCCGCCTGCGCCAGGCGGACCCGCAACTGCCGGTGGTCCTGCTCACCGCGTGGACGTCGCTGGAGACGGCGGTGCAACTGGTCAAGGAAGGGGCGACGGATTACCTGGCCAAGCCGTGGGACGACACCAAGCTGGTGACCACGGTGCGCAACCTGATCGAGCTTCGCACGCTGCGCAACGAGCGCACGCGCTCGCGCGAGTCGCTGGCCCGCACGCACGACCTGCGCGGCACGATCTACGCGAGCGAGGCCATACATCGCCTGCTGTCGCTGGCGGTGCAAATCGCGCCGTCGGACGTCCCGGCGCTGATCACCGGTCCGAACGGCGCGGGCAAGGAGAAGATCGCCGAGATCATTCACGCCAACTCGCGCCGGCGCCAGAAGCCGCTGGTGAAGGTCAACGCGGGCGCGATCCCGGACAACCTCATCGAGAGCGAGTTGTTCGGCGCGGAGCCGGGGGCGTACACGGGCTCGACCCGTCTGCGCATCGGGCGCTTCGAGGCCGCGAACGGCGGGACGCTGTTCCTCGACGAGATCGGCAATCTGTCTCCGGCAGGCCAGATGAAGCTCCTGCGCGTGCTGCAGAGCGGCGAGTTCGAGCGCCTCGGCTCGAATGAAACGCGGCGCGTGGACGTGCGCGTGCTCTGCGCGACGAACGCGGACCTGCGCCAGGCCATCGCCCGGGGGACGTTCCGGCAGGACCTCTATTTCCGGCTGAACGTCATCGAGCTCCCGGTCCCGCCGCTGCGGGAGCGGCGCGAGGATGTGATTCCGCTGGCCGAGGCGTTTCTCGTGTCCGGCAAGCGCCTTGGCGACGGAGCGCGGGCGGCGCTGCTGGCCCATGACTGGCCGGGCAACGTGCGCGAGCTGCAGAACCGGGTCATGCGGGCCACGGCGCTGAGCGGCGGCGACGTCATCACGGCCGAGGAGCTCGGGTTCGGGGCGGCGAAGGAGGGCTCGGCCGAGGTCCCGATGGAGCGGGCGCAGATCGAGATCGCTCTGCTGAACGCGAACGGCAGCGTGTCGCGGGCGGCCGAAGCGCTGGGCGTGTCGCGGCAGGCGCTGTACCGGCGCATGGAGAAGATGGGGATCGTGGTGGAGCGTCGCACGGCGACGCGTGATGACCCGTCGCGGCGGACGCGGTGAGCTTCCGCGCCCGCGTCCTGCTGGCGATCTTCGCCAACGCGGTTATCGCGGTGGCCATCTCGTACCTCAGCGGCTCGTACTTCGTGGGACTGTTCCTGACGTTGCCCTTCGTCTTCTGGAGCGCGGGACGGCTGGTGCATTACGTCGAGTGGTCGCTGACGTCGCTGGACGACGGCCTGCGCGCCTTCAAGGACGGCGACTTCAGCATGCGGCTCGCGTCCGGACGCGACGACCGCACGATGCACATCAAGAAGCTCTACAACGAGGTCGCGGACGTCCTGCGCGTGCAGCGGAACGACGTCTACCAGAAGGAGCTCTTCCTCGACACCATCCTGCAGCGGACGCCCGTGGCGGTGGTGCTGGTGACGGAGAACGATCGGGTCGTGTACTCCAACACCGCGGCGCGCGAGCTGTTCGGGATGCGCCTGGACGGCCGGCTGTTCGCGGAGCTGCTGCCGGCGCTCGTGGCGCCGATCCGCGAGGCCATCGAAGCCGGGGGCGACGCGATCGTGGCGGTTCCGACGGACGACCGCGACGAGACCTTCCACCTCACGCAGCGGACCTTCCGCCTCAACACGGTCGCGCACCGCCTCGTGCTGGTCGAGCGCCTGACCGCGGAGCTGCGGCGGCAGGAGGTGGCGGTGTGGAAGAACGCGATCCGGGTCATCAACCACGAGCTGAACAACACCATCGCGCCGATCAGCTCCCTGATCCACTCGGCGCGCATCGCCCAGGAGCGTCCCGACCGCCGCCATCATCTGCCGGAGATCTACGCGACGATCGAAGAGCGGCTGGCGTTCCTGCGGACGTTCCTGGAGTCCTACGCACAATTCGCGCGGCTCCCGGCGCCGCGGCGGGAGCGGACGCCGTGGCAGGACATCCTCGACGACGTGGCCGCGCTGTACGAGTTCCGCGTGGAGGGCAGCCCGCACGAGGAGGCGAGCGTCGACCGCGTGCAGATGCAGCAGGTGGTGATCAACCTCGTGAAGAACGCGCACGAGTCGGGCAGCCCGCCGGACGACATCGTCGTGTCCGTACACCGGGCCGTGGACGGCACCTTGCTGCGCGTCGTCGACCGCGGCCGCGGAATGAGCGAAGACGTGATCCGCCAGGCCCTGATCCCGTTCTACACCACCAAACCCGCCGGCTCCGGCCTCGGCCTCCCGCTCTGCAACGAGATCCTCGAAGCCCACGGCGGCCGCATGCGGCTGCAGGGGCGGGAGGGCGGAGGGACGGCGGTGACGTGCTGGGTGCCGTGAGCTGTCGAGCGTGTGTTTCACGGCTGTTTGCTAGAATCAAAGGTGATGAAGGTCACGCTGGAGCAGGTCGAGAAGGAGGCCGCCGAATACCTCCACCGCGTCATTGACGGCGAGACGGTCGTCGTCTATCGCGGTGACCGCCCGGTCGCCGAGATCCGTCCAGTCACCGAAACGGAGACGCTTCGGCCGGTGGGCCTCGCTGCAGGGGAGTTCGTCGTCCCCGACGATTTCGACGATCCTCTGCCTGAGGACCTGCTGGACGCCTTCGAGGGGCGATGAGGCTGCTCCTCGATACGCACGCGTTCCTCTGGTACATCACCAATGACTCGAGGCTGCCACGGCGTGCGTACGATGCGATTCGCGACAAGTCCAATCAGGCGTATGTGAGTGTCGTCTCAGTCTGGGAGGCATTGATCAAGCACCAGATCGGAAAGCTCGAACTGCCTGCGCCAGCGGACGAATACCTCAACGAACGACGATCGGCACATCGAATTGCGAATTTGCCGCTGGAGCTCGGTGCCGTTGGACGGCTGCTGACCCTCCCGTCTCACCATCGCGATCCGTTCGATCGGATGTTGATCTGTCAGGCGCTCGAACACGAGCTCACCATCGTCACGGTGGATGCGCACTTCGCGCGCTACCCTGTTCCCCGCCTGTAGGAGAAGCCGCTTTTGGTGCGTCGTGTTTGACGTGCGGAGGCGATTGGAGGGTGTCTCAAAACTCATCGGACCGCCGGCGTCCCGCCGGCTGTGCGGCGGCGTCCCGCCGGCGCGTCCTCGGGAGGACGGAGCCTCTCGCCACGTGGCACGCTCCACCTCCCACCGGGGGCGGGGAGACGCCGCCCCCGCAGCCGGCGGGACGCC
>DASUSN010000128.1:0-12930 GCA_036375075.1 Thermoanaerobaculia bacterium
CGTCGAGTCGCCGAGGGGTCCGGCTTGCTCGACGACTCGACGACTCGACGACTTGACGACTCAGCCACTGGACGACTCGACGACTGCGCGATGACCGGAGGCGCCACCGGCGCGGCCGCCCCCGCCTTCATCTGCTCCACCAGCTCCGAGTAGTTCCCGCGATACACCTCGGCCACTCCATCCTCGACGAGGATGATGTTCTCCGCGACGCGGTCGATGAAGTAGCGGTCGTGCGACACGACGATCAGCGCGCCGGTGAAATTCTCCAGCGCCTCTTCCAGCGCCTCGCGGGTGTAGACGTCCAGATGGTTCGTCGGCTCGTCGAGCAGCATCGCGTTGCCGCCCTGGTGCATGATCTTCGCGAGCGCCAGCCGCCCCTTCTCGCCGCCCGACAGGTCGCGCGTCTTCTTGAACACGTCCTCGCCGAAGAAGGAGAACTGCGCGAGATACGACCGCACCTCTTCCTCCGTCTGCGTCACGTCCAGGTTCCAGATCTCGTCGATCACCGTCCCGGTGGGCTTCAGGTCGCCGAGGGTCTGGTCGTAGTAGCCCACCTGGACGGCGTGGCCGTACGCGACCGAGCCGTCCAGCGGCGGCAGGCGTGAGGCGAGCGTCTTGAGCAGCGTCGACTTCCCCGACCCGTTCGGGCCCATGATCGCGTAGCGCTCCCCGCGGCGGATCTGCAGCGAGAAGCTCTCCACCACCCGCTTGTTCGGATAGCCGACGCTCAGCCGGTCGATGGTCATGGCCACGGCGCTCGACCGGCCGCCCGCGTCGAGGTTGAACTTCGCGAGGGTCTCGTCCGTCTCCGGCCGCTCCACCTCGTCCAGCTTCTCCAGCATCTTCCGGCGCGACTTGGCCTGCTTGGTCTTCTGGCCCGCGATGTTGCGGCGGATGAACTCCTGCGTCTCGGCGATGTACTCCTGCTGGCGCTCGTAGTCCTTGGCCATCTTCTCCATGCGCTCGGCGCGGAGCTGGAGGAACTTCTCGTAGTTGCCGTGGTACTCGTTGAGCTTTCCGTGCGCGAGCTCCACGATCTTCGACACGGTCCGGTTCAGGAACGTGCGGTCGTGGGAGATCAGCAGATAGCTGCCCTTGAACTCCTGCAGGAACTCCTCGAGGAACTCGATGCCCTTGAGGTCGAGATGGTTGGTCGGCTCGTCGAGGAGCAGCAGGTCGACCTTGGTCAGCAGCACGCGCGCGAGCATGGCCCGGTTCTGCTGGCCGCCGCTGAACGCGTGGATGGGCCGCTGCCACTCGCTCTTGTCGTTGAAGCCGACTCCCGTCAGCACGCGCTCGACCAGCGCGTGCAGCGTGTAGCCGTCCGCGTGCTCGTAGTCGTGCTGCAGCTCGGCGTACTTTTCGAGGAGCTTCGCGTGCTCGGCCTCGCTCTTCGTCGTATCCGCGAGGTCGTGCTCGATGGCGCGCATGCGGCGGTCGATGCGCAGCACGTCCGCGAACGCCGTCTCGACGAAGTCGAAGAGCGACATCCCCGGCTCCGCTTCGAGGTGCTGGCCGACGTGGCCGATGGTCATCCCCGAGCCGCGGATGATCTGGCCGCGGTCCGGCTCCTCCTGTTTCAGCAGGAGGCGGAAGAGCGTCGTCTTGCCGGCGCCGTTGCGGCCGACCAGACCGACGTGCTCGCCGGGGTTGTGCTGCCACGTGACGCCCTTGAGGACGTCGTGCGGCCCGTAGCTTTTCTCGACGTTATCGAAGCGGTAGAGCATGGTGTCGAAGCGTGAACACGGCGCCGTCAGTCCGCATTCTGGCGCCTATTTACTTATTTTTAACTTTGTGACGGCCTCTTCGCCCATATCCTTCCCGCAACCGCCAACGCAGAGTACCGACGGGGAGGCCTGATGAGACTCCGGTCCTGGTGTTGTGCCGCTGTGATCCTGCAGTCGACCCTGGTTTTCGGTGCTCCTTCCTCCCGGACCACCGTCGCCGGCGGCGGCAGTGAGCTGGCGCCCGCGTTCGGAACGCCGGGCGAGACGGTCGACGTCATCGTGCAGTTCCGCGACGAGCCGCTGTTCGCCCGCGGCCGCACGCGGATCGCGAGCGACGCCGCCATACGCTCGTTCGACGAGCGATTCGCCACCTTCGAGCGCGATCTCGCGCGGATCCAGCGTGGCATCGCCTCCAACGCGCGCAGCAGCACACCCGTGCGCATCACCGCCCGCTACTCGCGCACCTTCGCCGGCGCGGCCATCACCATCGGTGGCGACGCGCTCGACCGGGTCGCGGCCCTCGATTACGTCCGCTCGATCCACGTCGACCGGCCGGTGCAGGCCTTCCTCGACCGCAGCGTCCCGAAGATCCGCGCGCCGCAGGTGTGGTCGGCCTACGGCACGCGCGGCAAGGACGTCGTCGTCGCGGTGATCGACACGGGCATCGACTACAACCATCCCGCGTTCGGCGGCGGCTTCGGCCCCGGCCACCGGGTCGCAGGCGGATGGGACTTCGTCAACAACGACGCCGACCCGCTCGACGACGCCGGCCACGGCACGCACGTGGCCGGGATCGTGGGCGGAAACGGCGGCGGCGTGGTGGGGGTGGCGCCCGAGGTGACGTTCCTGGCGATCAAGGTCCTGAACGCGCAGGGGAACGGGAGCTCTTCGGGCGTCCTCAGCGGCATCGAGCGCGCCGCCGATCCCAACGACGACGGCAATCCCGAGGACCACGCCGACATCGCCAACGTGAGCCTCGGCGCCCCGGGCACGCCGGACGATCCGGTGTCCCGCGCGGTGGAGACCGCGACGAACGCGGGCGTGATCTTCTGCATCGCCACGGGCAACGCCGGCGCCTTCCAGACCGTCTCCTCGCCGGGGAACGCGCCGTCCGCGATCTCCGTCGGCGCGACGACCCTCGACGACGAGATCGCCGGCTTCAGCTCGAAGGGGCCGGTGAGCGGAACGCTCGCCATCAAGCCCGAAGTGGTCGCACCGGGCGTGGGCATCGTGTCCGCGCAAGCGGGTGGCGGAACGCTCGCGGCGAACGGCACGTCGATGGCGGCGCCACACGTGGCGGGTGTGGCCGCGCTGCTGCGCGCCGTACATCCCGACTGGACCCCGGCCGACATCAAAGCCGCGATCGTCGGGACGGCGGAGCGGCTGACGGACGACGTGATGGCAACGGGCGCCGGGCGCGTCGACGCGCTGCGCGCCGCACGCGCCGACGTCGTCGCCCACCCGAGCACGCTCAGCCTCGGCCGCGACGACGTGACGCAGTCGCGCTGGTCCGTCGCGAAGACGCTCACGCTGAGCAATCACGGCCCGAGCACGCGCACGCTCACGCTGCAGGCATCCTCGCCCCACCCGCACATCGCCGTCACCCTCAGCACATCGACCGCCACCCTGGCCGCGGGCGAGACGCGCGAGATCGGGATCACGTTCGAGGTCGACAACGCGAAAGTCGAGTCGCCGCGGGAAGGCTCGCTGGCGATCTCCGGGGCGGTGACGATCACCGGCGGCGCGATGCCGCTGCACGTTCCCTGGGCCTTCGTCAAAGCGGCCGTCGTCACCGTCACCTACGACGCCGACAATCCCTTCGAAGCCTTCGTCGCCAGCACGAATTCGCTTGCGCATGCGCGCATCCTCGTCGATCCCTACCAGCGCACCGGCACCGGCACCGTGCCCGCGGGCGAGTACGACATCAAGGTCGTGCCGTTCCCGATGCGCGACGCCGACCTGAACCAGCGGCTGATCGTGGTCGAGCGCCAGACCGTCGAGAACGCGGCCACGTTCGCCCTCCGGCGGGACATGGCCCCGCACGCGGTGATCTCGGCGGCGAAGGACGAGCGCGGAGTGCCGCTCGCGAACATCGCACGCGGCAACGGCTCCTGCCAGCAGACGCTGATCCTGGTGTGGCCGGAGGGTGGTGCACTCGCGCTCTCCTCCATGTCGCTGGGCGGGGAAGAGGGCGTGCTGGTGTCGCCGCTGAGCGAGCGTTTCGTCCTGCTCCCGTTCCAGAGATGCATCGACTACGGCCGCGTCGCCGCCTACTCCGCGCAGCTCGAGCCGATCCGCGGCCTGACCGGTCCCGTCACGCGCACGCTGGAACCGGCGGCCTGGGCGCGCAACCCGCTGCGCATCACCATTCCGCCCGACGCAGTCGCGCCGAGCATCGGCGTCAGCGTCGCGTGGATGTGGCACGGCGCGAACTGGACGTTCGTCGAGTCGATGGGCGGCCGTTTCCCGGCCAACGGCGGCGTCTGGAACGGCACCGCGTTCGTCACGCGCGAGCTGCATCCGACGATCAAGGCGATCATGAACGCGCAAGTGGAGATGGACGTGCCGAGGGACGGACCGCCCGCTCCGTTCCCGCGCGCCGCCGGACTGCGCACCCCGCCGGTCCGCCTCAACAGCGACGGCACGTGGATCTGGCCGTATCTCACCAAGGCGCCGACGACGTACGTCGCCGCGCCGGAAGAAGTGCTTCCCTTCGGCGCCGGCCTCGCCCATCCGCAGACGACGCACTGGGTGCAGGACGGCGAGCTGCTCACCGGGACGCGCTTCCATGGCTCGCTGGATGAGGAGCGCGACGCGGAAGCCATCGGCTCGAACGTCGTACTGCGGGACGAAGCCGGGAACGTCGTAAGGTCCGGGAAGATCTTCATCCCGCCGTTCCAGATCACGCCGGGCGCGTACCAGTTCGAACTGAGTAAGCCGCACGCGATCGCCGGCGTTCTCGGCGAAGTCCGCCTGCTGGCGGCGTTCGACACGCGACGCACCGACGGCGCGCCGCCGTCCCTCACAGCGCTGCGCCTTCTCGGCGGCAACGGCCGCATCGCATCGAGCCTCGGCGTGCACGAAGCCGGAGCGTTGCTGTTCTCCGCCATCGATCGCGTGCCTGTCGAGCGTGGAGCGCAACGCGGCCCGGTGGTCGCGGAGACCGTGAGGCTGCGGTGGAAAGTGCACGGCACCGCGGAGTGGCGCACGCTCCCGCTGACCATCGTCGGCCACGAGATCGCCAACGGCCAGGCCGAATTCGACGCCCTCGGACACATCCCCGTCGGCACCGCGTTCCGCGCCGACCTCGCGCCCATCACCGCGGCCGGCGCCGCCCTGATCGATCTCTCCCTGACCGTGCACGACCCATCCGGCAACACGTACGACTACACCATGGCGCCCGCCTTTGCCGTGCGCGGCGAGCGCAGAAGGACCATTCGTCACTGACGGTTCCTCGGAGTTCCTCGGTTCCTCGGAGCTCCTCGGGTGGAGAGGGAGACGCCCCCCCCCGAGGAACTCCGAGGAACTCCGAGGAACCCGAGGAACTCCCCCCGAGGCATGTCCCCTGCACTTCCCTGGTGCGGAGGAATCATGCCCGACGAACGTGCAGAATCGATCTCGCAGGGAATCGCACCGCCACCCGAGAGTGAGCGCGGGAGGGAGGCGGCGGCGCGCAACCGCGAGCAGCTCATCCGCACGCCACCCGAGGCCCAGGCGGACAGCGCGATGGGCGGAACGTCCGACGTCGACGCCCCCGTCGACGATGCGGAGCTCAGTCGCGCGCTCCACGAGCGCAACGAGCAGCGGTGATCGGGAGTGCGGAGGCGTTTGTTTGCCTCCGCACTCCATCCCCGAGGATCCGACTATGACAACGGATCTATGACGCCCAGTCACCCTGTTAACCTTCTTTCATGCGACTGGCAGTCAACATCGATCACATCGCCACGATCCGTGAAGCGCGCAAGACCGACGAGCCCGATCCCGTAGCCGCGGCCACGATCTGCGAGCTCGCCGGGGCGCAGGGCATCACCGTCCATCTCCGCGGCGACCGCCGTCACATCCAGGACCGCGACGTCGAGATCCTCCGCCGCACCGTCACCACGCATCTCAACATCGAGATGGCCTCGACCACCGAGATGGTGCGCATCGCCCAGACCATCAAGCCCGATCAGGTGACGCTGGTGCCCGAGCGCCGCGACGAAGTGACCACCGAGGGTGGACTGGACGTCGTGCTGCACGCGGGGAACGTCGAGAAAGTCGTGCAGCAACTCCTCGAAGCTCGCATCGACGTCTCCATCTTCGTCGATCCCGACCTCGAGCAGATCCGCCAGTGCCACAAGCTGCGCGCGCCGAAGATCGAGATCAACACCGGCAAATACGCCGACGCGTGGAAGGGCGGCAACTGGACCGCGGAGCTCGAGAAGATCGCCACCGCCGCCCGCGCCGCGAAGAAGCTCGGCCTGGTCGTCCTGGCCGGCCACGGCCTCACCTATCGCAACATCGACGGCATCGCCGCGATCCCGGAGATCGAAGAGCTGAACATCGGACACTCGATCATTTCCCGGGCAGCGCTGGTGGGACTGGATGCGGCGGTCAGGGAGATGGCGGCGCTGATGCGCAGCCCGCGCCGATTGCCGACCACGAAGTCATAAAACTACGTTCGCAATTCCGCGAGCCGGCGCCGCAGTTCCCGGGACCGCGACCGGTCCCGCGTCGCCGAGAACGTCTCCTCTTCGTACAGGGCGATCAGCGGCTCCAGCTCTTCCGCCGCTTCCGGGTGCTGTCCTCGCAGCTCGCGCAGCGCCTCCTCCATCGTCATGCCGGGGCCGACCCGAATCCCCTGCGCCGCCAGATAGGCCGCCAGGAGATCGAAGGTGCGGCGGCGCCGGCGGCGGATGAGGATGGCCACGAAGCCGATGGCCGCGACGAGCATCAGCAACATTTCGAACCGGCCCGACGTCCAGCCCCGCGGGTCCACCGACAGCCTGCTCCGCAGCGAGGCGAAGGACTCGCCCGCCCACTGGACGGCGTCCAGGAACAGGCCGATCTGGTCGCCCAGGCCGAAGGTGAGGACGTAGCGGTCCCAGAACAACGTCATCGAGTCGGAGAGCGCGGCGAGATACAGCCTCACGGGGTTGACCTGCACCGCGCCCGGACGCAGGTCCGGCGGCGTCGAGTCGAACGTCAGCCAGCGCGTGCCGTCCCACACCTCCGTCCACGCGTGGGCGTCCTCGCGCCGCAACGCGTAGTACCCCGTCAGCGGATTGAACTGCCCGGCGTAGAAGCCGCCCGCGATCCGCGCGGGCACGCCCACCGCGTTCAGCAGCGCGACCATGCCCGCCGCGAAGTACTCGCAATGCCCCTGACGCTCCACCAGCAGGAAGCGCTCGAGGGAGATCGGCGTCCCGGTGGCCGGATTCGGCACGTAGCGGAAGTTGCGCACCATGTACTGCTCGATCAGCTCCGCGCGCCGCTGCGGCGTGGTGGCGTTCCCGACGATCGTCCGGGCGAGCGTCTCGACCGCCGGCGAGATCGGATAGCCCGACATCCGCACCCGCGCCAGTTGCAGCGGCTCGGCCTCGTTCGCCATGCGCACGGACATGGTCAGCGACCCGTCGTCGTACGTGTAGTAAGACTCGCGCGACGGCCCCTCGTACAGCGTGGAGATGCCCGACAGCACGTACGATCCGACAGGCAGGAAGAGCTTCCCCCGCTGCGAGCGCATCTCGACGATCGCCTCGTGCTCGATGCCGTTCGCCTTCCCCAGCACGAAGGTGTCCCCGCGCTGGGGGACCGCCCGCAGACCGCGGTGCGACTGCCGCCATTCGCCGCCGTTGTAGCGGTCGTAGACCGTGCCGCGCAGACGCAGCGGCGTGAAGAAGGCCCGGGCCTCGCGGTCCAGCCACACGCGCGCGACCACGGTCGCGTCGTTGGGCGTCGACCGCCGCTGATTCAGATTGATCGTGTCGCTGAGCGCCGTCGCCGCGCCGGGCAGCGGTCCGCTGAAGCCGCGCACCATCGGGTTGCGGACGCGCGGCAGCAGCGGGAACAGCATCGCCCCGATCACCACCGCGCCGCACAGGTAGAACCCCGCCGCACGCGACGAAGCCGCGTCCGCGTACTGCTGCCCGAGCGCGCGCGCCGTCTCCAGATGGCTCAGGTACATGAGCTGCCGGAACATGAAGAACGCGAACACGAGCACGAACGGGACGACCGCGATGTGCGTCGACGTCGCCAGGCTGGCCGTGAAGATCAGCGCGGCGGTGAGGATGCGCTGGGCCTGGTTGTTCCGGTGCGCCGCCTCGATCGGCTGATAGATGGCGATGAAGAGCACCAGGTGCGTCGACGCCGCGATCGCGCTGCGCGAGACGAACGCCGCGTCGATGACGTAGAACGGCACGTACGCGATCGCCACCCAGCGCATGAGCGCGGCCGGGAGGAGCTCCGGACTGCGGCCGGTCGCCACGCGGATGACGATCGCCGTCATGAACGCGTGGAAGACCGCCAGCGCCCCCACGGAGATGGCATAGGTGAAGTACAGCGGGATCGCCGCGAACATCGCCAGGAGCAGCGTCTCCAGCTCGCGCGAGCCGCGGGCGCGGTTCATGCCGCCCTCCGGAATGTAGGGCGTGGCTTCAGCCCGCCCCTCCCGTGGGAGGACGGGCGAATCCCCGCAAAGCCCCCCGCCCACGGGGGAGGCGGGCTGAAGCCGCGCCCTACATTGCGGTTCATGCCGCCCTCCGGTTCACGGAGAACAGCACGGAGTTGCGGTCCAGCACCTGATGTACGGGCTCGTACACCGGCTCGAGCAGCGCCAGCGCGCGGAAGAGGGGCGAAGCCGGCTCGTTCTCGCGCGCACGCAGCGTCACCCGCGGCATCGACAGCGTCACGTCGAAGTTCTGCTGCACCGCGTTCCACACGAACGTCGCCGCCTCGGACACCATCTCCTCGAAGCGCTCGTCGCTGACCGCCGCCGGCTTGTACGGATCGACGACGACGTGCACCGACTTCGCCGCCTCCGCGTCCGTCTGCTTCACGATCCAGCGGCCGAGGCTCGCGGACTTCTTCCAGTGCAGTTGGCGGAGCGAGTCGCCGCGGACGTACTCGCGGAACGAATGGATCTCGCCGCCCGTCCCCGGCCGGTTCGCGGCACTCTGCTCCCCCGTGAGCGGGCGGAAGCGATCGTGCGCGGAGTCCTCGCCGAGGATGCGGGGATAGACGACGACGTCGCTGGAGATCCGGACGCGCCGCTTCTTCAGAAAGAACCCGAAGGGATAGCGCGTGTAGGAGTCGATCGCGTGCACGTGCGCCAGCCCGCGCTTCGTGAAGAGGAACGACGCCGCGACCTCGATGGTCTGCCGGCGCGGCAGCACCGGGATCACCACCGGCTCCGCCAGCGCCTCGGACGTCAGGATCACGTCGCGCACGTTCCAGAGCCGGGAGTCGTTGCGCACCCGCAGCATGCCGTGCGCGGGGCGGCCGGCCCAGACGTCGTCCACGCCGGCGATCTCCACGCGGAGGTGCTTGAGCCCGCTCTTCGACGCCATGCCGGACAGCAGCAGCGAGCCGAGCATCAGGGACACGCCGAGGTACAGCGCGTTGTTGCCGGTGTTCACCGCCGCGACCGCGAGGATGATCGTCGTGAGCAGGTAGGTCGTGCCCACTTTCGTGAAGCGGACGACGCCTTCAAACTGCCAGCCGGCGTTCATCGCGGTACCGAGGTCTCGTTGACGACGCGCTGGATGAACTTCGCCTCGGGCGAATGATCGCCGCGCGAGAGGCGCCGGTCTTTCATGACGATGCGGTGCGACAGCACCGGCTCGGCCAGGCGCTTGATGTCCTCGGGGATGACGAAGTCCCGGCCGTTGACCATCGCCAGCGCCTGGCAGACCTTGAAGTACGTCAGCGCGCCGCGCGTCGAGACGCCGAGGGCCACCTCGGCATGCGTGCGCGTGGTCTGCACGATGGTCATCAGGTACTCGACCAGCGACTCGCTGACGTGCACGCTGCCGACGCGCTGCTGCAGCTCGCGCACTTCCGCCGCGTCGAGCACCGGCGCGAGATGATCGAGCGCTTCCTGCGCGCCGCCCGCGCGGAGGAGCTTCTTCTCGTCCGTCGCGTTCGGGTAGCCGATGGTCAGCTTCATCAGGAAACGGTCGAGCTGCGACTCCGGCAACGGGTAGGTGCCGACGTGCTCGATGGGGTTCTGCGTGGCGATGACCAGGAAGGGATCGGGCAGCAACAGGCGGCGCTTCTCGACCGTGATCGTCCCCTCGCTCATCGCCTCCAGCAGCGCCGACTGCGACTTGGGCGTGGCGCGGTTGATCTCGTCCGCGAGGAGGACGTTCGTGAAGACCGGCCCGGAGACGAACTCGAACTCCTGCAGGTCCTGGTTGTAGATCGTCACGCCGACGATGTCCGACGGCAGCAGGTCGCTCGTGAACTGAATGCGCTGGAACTCCAGCGAGAGCGACCGCGCCAGCGCATGCGCCAGCGTGGTCTTGCCGACGCCCGGGACGTCCTCGAGGAGGATGTGGCCCTTCGCGAGCAGGGCGGCGATGCAGAACTGCACCACTTCCGACTTCCCGCGAATGACACGCTCGACATTGGCCTGCAGGGCGGTGATGCGGTCGAGGGACCGCGACATCGGAAGCGGTTCAGTGCTCATCTGTTCAATCTTCTGTACGTCCGCCGTAACAGAAGGTAACGAAAAGCGTGCCCGGTGTCATCCCGATGTGGAGTGCGGCAACGCAGCGAAGCGCAGCTGCCGCACTCCACATCGCCTACAGCTTCCGGTCATTCGGCCCGCTCGCTCCGGCGGGAGCCATGTCGTCCGAGCCGAAATCGCGACAACTCTGCTAGAGTTCGCCTATGAAACACAAACTAACATTAGTAGGTTTGGTTTGTGTCCTCGCTCTCCCGGCCGCGGCCGACCACCTCGGCATCGTCGAGATCCTGCCCGCTCAGCCGCGTGAAGGCGATTCGGTTACCCTGCGGGTCGGCTCCGTCACCATCTGCTTTGAGCCCACGAGCGTGACTCGCGTCGGCAACCACTTCGTGCTCGACTTTCCAGGATGCCCGGCCACAGGGATCAGCGCGGTCGACGTTTCCTTGGGTCCACTCCCGCCTGGGATTTACACGTACGAAATTCAGGTCGTCGGCGAGCCGCTGCTAGCACCGGACAACCCCGGCTCCTTTGCCGTTCTCTCGACCGCCACCGTCCCAACGCTGACGCCAGCCTCGCTGGCCGCGCTCGCGTTCCTCGTGGCCGTGGCCGGCGCGTGGATGATGGCGCGGCAGACGTGAGCGGTCACAACTTCCGGTAATTCGGCCCGCCCCCACCCTCCGGCGGGACCCACGTGATCACCTGATAGGGGTCCATGATGTCGCAGGTCTTGCAGTGGAAGCAGTTGGTGAAGTTGAGGAACGGGACCCGGCCGCGGCCGTCCTCGGTCTCCTTCGGCTCGTACACCTGCGCGGGGCAGAAGTGGAAGCACGGGTTGCCGTACTCCTCCGTGCAGCGCGTGATGCACACCTCGGTGTCGTGGATCAGCAGGTGGGCCGGCTGGTTCTCCTCGTGGAGCACCCCGCCGTTGTAGACGTTCGTCACCTTGTCGAACGTGTACTGGTTGTCGTACTTCACCTTCGCCGGCGGGTGCGGGTCGTCCGAGCCGAAGTAGCGCTTGATGCGCACCATCCGCTCGTGTCCCTCGTGCCCTTCCAGCTTGTTCGCGAGGCCGAAGCCGCGGCCGCCGGTGACCATCCCCGCGCCGGCGTTGATCAGTCCCGCGAGCTGGCCCCAGTTGAAGGCCTGATGGAAGTTGCGCTCCTTCCACAGCTCTTCTTTCGCCCACGATGCCTCGAACAGCTCCTCGTACTGCCGGAGCTGCGTCGCGGAGTAGTCCTCGCCGAGAAGCGCGGCGAACGCCGCCTCCGCCGCGAGGATGCCGGACTTGATCGCCAGATGGATCCCCTTCAGCCGCGCGCCGTTGAGGAAGCCGCCGCTGTCGCCGAGGATCAGGAAGCCGTCGCCGTGGAGGCGGGGCATCGAGTAGTAGCCCCCTTCCGGGATCGCCTTCGCGCCGGCGGAGATCATCTTCCCGCCCTGCAGGATCTTGCGCACCTCCGGATGCAGCTTCAGGCGCTGCAGCTCGTTGTGCGGATCGAGCGTCGGATTCTTGTAGTCGAGACCGACCACCAGGCCGATGTCGACGATGCGGTCCTTCATCCCGTAGATGAAGGCGCCGCCGAAGGTGTCCATGTCCAGCGGGAAGCCGAGCGTGTGGATCACGCTGCCCGCGGGGAAGCGGTCGTCGGGAAGCTGCCACAGCTCCTTGACGCCGACCGAGTACACCTGCGGGTTCTTGCCCGCGTAGAGGTCGAACATCCCCGCGAGCTGCTTGGCCAGCGTCCCGCGCGGCCCCTCGGCCAGGATGGTCATCTTCGCCCGGACGTCGACGCCCGGCTCGAAGTTCGGCTTCGGCTGCCCGTTCTTGTCGATGCCTTTGTCGCCCGTGCGCACGCCGACGACGCGGCCGTCCTCGACGAGCACCCGCGTGGCCGCGAACTCGGCGAAGAGGTCGACGCCCATCTCCCCAACGATGCCGCCCAGCCAGCGGGTCAGCTCCCCGAGGGAAAGGACGTAGTTGCCGTGGTTCTGCAGGGGCGGAGGATTCAGCGGCGCGACGACCTTCCTGTTCTCGGTGAGGTACCAGAATGCGTCCGTCCCCACGGGCGCCTCGACCGGACAGCCGCGATCCAGCCAGTCCGGCATCAGCTCTGCGATGCCGCGGGGGTCCATGACCGCGCCGGAGATCCCGTGCGAGCCGATCTCCTTCCCCTTCTCCAGCAGCGCGATGGAGATGCCTTCGAGCTTCTTCTCGGCATCCGACTCGTTGTGCAGGCGGATCAGCTCCGCGAGCTTGTACGCCGCGGCGAGTCCGGCCGGCCCCGCGCCGACGATGACGACGTCGACATCCAGGGTCTCTCGCTCGATTCCGGGAAGTTCGGCCATTGCACTCGCTCCTCTGGCAAAAATGCCGCGCGCATTCTACAGGGCGCAGGGGACAGGGCGCAGGGGACAGGAGCAGGAGCACCGGCACGACAGGTCATGCCTCTGTCATCCTGAGCCGCGTAGACGGCGAAGGACCCCCTTCCGACTTGCGCGTCTCCTGCCTCTCGCAGGGGGTCCTTCGCCGTCTAC
>DASUSN010000129.1:0-17662 GCA_036375075.1 Thermoanaerobaculia bacterium
CCCTTTTCGGCCCCGAAGGGGTCGCAGAAGGTGCTCTGGCGCCCCTCCGGGGCGCGCAATCTTTTCGCGATCCTACCCGGTGGCTGCGCCGCTTCGCGGCTTGCCACCGGCTACCTTCTTGTGGTCCCTCCGGGACAGGTGGCACGAAACATCTGCCTGCCGCCCCGCCCGCCCACGTCCTCGCTCGACGCTCGGGATGACAGCAGCAGAGTCCCCGACGCACCGCTCCATAACCGGGCTGGAGACGCGCCCTGCGTTACCATTCCCCCCGTGTCGTCCAACCTGCTGGTCGTCGACCTCGGCAACACGAACATCGTCCTCGGCATCTACCGCGACGACGAGCTCGTGAACTCCTGGCGTCTGGCCACGGCGCGCGAGCGCACCGCCGACGAATACGGCATCCTCGCGAGGCAGCTCGTGGGCGACTCGCTCCACGCCAACCTCGAAGGCGCGATCGTCGCCTCGGTCGTCCCGCCCCTCAACGGCGCGATGACGTTCATGGTCCGCAAGTATTTCGGAGTCGAGCCGATGTTCGTCGAGCCGGGCGTGAAGACCGGCATCGCCATCCACGTCGACAACCCCCTGGAGGTCGGCGCGGACCGCATCGTCAACTGCGCGGCCGCCCACCATCAGTTCGGCGGCCCGACGGTGATCGTCGACTTCGGCACGGCCACGACCTTCGACGTGGTCGACGAGAACGCCGCGTTCATCGGCGGCGTGATCGCGCCGGGGCTGAACATCTCGGCCGAGGCGCTGTTCGCGCGGGCGGCGCGGCTGCCCCGCGTGGACGTGCGCCGACCCGACAACGTGATCGGCACGAACACCGTCGTCAACATGCAGTCGGGCATCTACTTCGGATACCTCGGGCTGGTCGACGGGATCCTCTCGCGCATCAAGCGCGAGGTGCCGAACCTCAAGCGCGTCGTGGCGACGGGCGGGCTGGCGTCGCTCTTCGAAGAAGAGTCGGAGCACATCGACGAGGTCGACACCGAGCTGACGCTGAAGGGCCTGAAGATCATCTACGACCGCAACCGGGTCTCGCGCGCGACGGGGCGGAGGACGCGCAAGTGAAGCGCGCCGCGCTGGTCGCGGCGGTCCTCCTCACGACCCAGGTCTTCGCGGGCGGAACGATCACCGCGCGCAAGGCGGCCCTGTCGACGGCGCACCCTCTGGCGACGAAAGTCGGGCTCTCCGTGCTGCAGCGCGGCGGGAACGCCGCGGATGCGGCGGTGGCCGTGGCGCTCGCGCTCGCGGTGCTGCGCCCGCAGTCCGGCAACCTGGGCGGCGGCGGGTTCGCCACGTTCTACGACGCGGAGTCGCGCGGCGTCTGGACGCTGGACTTTCGCGAGACGGCGCCGCGTCTGGCGACGAAAGACACGCGCAGCGGCGCGGCGGCCGCCGGCGTGCCCGGAACGGTGGCGGGACTGCAGGCGCTGCACGAGCGCTTCGGCTCGCGCCCGTGGAAAGAGCTCGTCGAGCCGGCGGTGCTGCTCGCGAAGGAGAAGCGTGACGACGCGGAGCTCGCGGCCGACATCGAGAACGCGAACAAGTCGCGCAAGCTGGAGCTGCCGAAGACCCTTCCGCCGCCGGAGCTCGCGGCGACGCTGCAGCAGCTCGCGGAGAAAGGCGCGCGCGATTTCTACGACGGCGACCTCGCGAAGAAGCTCGTCGAGGACGCGAAGGCGGCGGGCGGCGTGATCGGCTTCCGCGACCTCGCGGAGTACAAGCCGGTCTGGCGCGCGCCGCTGAAGCTCCTCTACGGCGACTACGAGATCTTCACCGTGCCCCCGCCGTCGGGCGGCGGCTTGGTCATCGGGGAGACGCTGAACATCCTCGCGAACGAAGACCTGCGCGCTTCGGGCTTTCAGACGCCGAGCACGCTCTACCTGCTCCTCGAAGCAGAGCGCCGTGCGTTCATCGACCGCTACCGCTACGTAGCCGACCCGGCGGCGGCGCGCATCCCCTACCGCGAGCTGCTCTCGCGGCAGCGGGCCGAGGCGTGGCGGAAGACGATCCAGGAGCGGGTGGTCGGCACGGCGATGCTCACCGAGCCGCGAGACCTCGGCGCGGAGGGCGCGCACACCACGCACTTCACGATCGCGGACGCGCGCGGCAACGTCGTCGCGCTGACCACGACCCTCGGCGACGACTTCGGCAGCGGCTTCCTCGTCCCGTCGCTCGGCTTCTTCCTCAACTCCGCGAACGCGGACTTCGGCGGCAAGCCGAACGCCGTGGCACCCGGCAACCGGCCGGCGTCTTCGCTCTCGCCGACGATCGTCCTCCGCGACAACCGCCCATTCCTGGCCCTCGGCACCTCGGGCGGCACGGCCATCCCGACGACCATCCTGCAGGTCTTCCTGGCCGTCGTCGTCCACGGCAAGTCGCTGCAGAACGCCGTCGCCGCGCCGCGCTATCACCACGCCGCGATGCCGGACGAGATGGTGACGGAGCGCGGCCGCGCGCCGCAGGCGACGATCGACGCCCTCAACGCGCGCGGCCACGGCGTGAAGCTGGTCCCCGCCATCGGCGACGTGCACGCGATACTCTTCGAGAATGGCCGCCTCACCGCCGTCGCAGACCCGCGTCGCGGCGGCGCGGCAGGAGGATTCTAGGAGCGATGAACGATGAAGGATGAACGATGAATCTGAAGATCGAAGCTGCCCGCGCTGCTCTTCAGGAAGTCCGCTCCGGCATGACCCTCGGTCTCGGCACCGGTACGACCGCCGCCGAGTTCGTGAAGCTGCTCGGCGAGGCACTCCGCAGCGGCGCGTTGCGCGACATCCGCTGCACATGCACTTCGGAGAAGACGGAGCAGCAGGCGCGCGAAGAGAACGTGCCGACGTTCCCGCTCGCGGAGGTGGCCCCGCTCGATCTCGCGGTCGACGGCGCGGACGAGATCGACGTGCAGCTCCGGCTGATCAAAGGCCGCGGCGGCGCGCTGCTGCGGGAGAAGATCGTCGAGCAGCAGGCGAAGCGGTTCATCGTCATCGCCGACGAAACGAAGATCGTGGACCGCCTCGGCACCGGTACGCTGCCCGTCGAAGTGACGCCGTTTGCGCTCGACGTCCTCACGAAGCGTTTCGAGGAACTGGGCCTGCAGCCGTCGCTGCGCATGCTCGACGGCGCGGTGCGGATCACCGACGAAGGTCACCGCATCCTGGACGTTCACGTGCCCGCGAGCGCCGACATCGCCGACACGGTGTCGCGCATCCGCGAGCACGCGGGGGTGGTGGAGACCGGCTTCTTCCCCACCGAGGCCACCGAGGCGATCATCGCGGGGTCGACGGGACTGCGCCGGATGAAGCGACCTTCCTGACGTTCACGTTGAACTTCCACACGTTGTCCTCCCACCAGAAGGACACGTGGGACACGAACGGTTTCTGCAGCGGCTTGTCGATCTTGGTCTCGAACAGCGGATAGAGCGGCGTAGGGTTGTCGTAGTGCCACACCAGTTCCGCGTGGCCGACCGTCGGGTCGGTGGGATGGCGGACGAAGTTGCGCAGGCCGTCATAGCGCTTCTCCGCAATGCGGGCGCGATATACGGGACCGCGCGCGCTGGGCGCGGTCCCGAGGAGGGGGAACCCCTTCTGCGTGACCTTGGCGACGTACGTCGCGGTGTCCGCGGTCACGTCCGACTCCGTCACCGTGACCAGGCCGGCGCGCTCGAGGTTGCGCAGCGTGCGCAGCGCCTTGTCGTCGTAGTCGTCCTTCGGCGCCTTCGGCGTCCACCACACCTTCTGCGGCACCTCGGCGTACACCGGCTCGCGCTTGAACGCGTACGCGGAGATGAGCTTCTGCGCCTTTTCGGCCGTCAGCGGCTCCGCTTTGTCGCACGCAATGGCGAATGCTGCCGCGGCGAACGCGGCCATGAAACGTTTCAGCATGTCTGATATCTTCTCTCCGTCATGACTGAAAAAGCGATGACCATTCCTGCCGTCGTGATCGACCGTCTCGTGCGCGGCCGTGTTGCCGCGAACCTGCTGCTCGTCGTCGGAGCCAGCCTGCTGATCGCAATCGCAGCACAGGTTGCGATCCCTGTGCCGTTTACTCCGGTCCCGCTCACGCTGCAGCCGCTCGCCGTGATCTTCGTCGGCGTGGCCCTCGGCTCGACGCGCGGTGCGGCGGCCGCGGCGCTCTATCTCCTCGAGGGCTTCAGCGGCCTGCCGGTCTTCGCGCAGGGCCACGGCGGTCCGGCCATGCTGTTCGCGCCGACGGCCGGCTACCTGTTCTCGTACCCGTTCGCCGCGTACGTCGCCGGCTTCATCTCCGAGCGCGGCTGGGGCGGCAGCGTCGTCCGCGCCATCAGCGGGATGCTCCTCGCCCTGGGCGTGATCTACCTCGGCGGCTGGTCCTGGCTGGCCGTGCTGACCGATCCGCGCTCCGCGTTCGTCGCGGGCGTGGCGCCGTTCGTCCTCGCCGACATCGTGAAAGTCGCGATCGGCGCGGCCCTGCTGTCGAAGGCGCAGCAGCTCGTGGCAAAGATTTAAACAAACGCACCGGTTCCATCGCCCTGTCATCCTGAGCCGCGTAGACGGCGAAGGATCCCCTGCGGTTTCGCGACGACCGCGCATCCATCAGGGGATCCTTCGCCGCGCTACGCCGGCTCGGGAGGACAGCCAGGCGCGAACGTACCCATTTCCGCCATTCGCGCCTATCCTTGGGGGACCCCTCCCATGAATCCGCGCGAGCTTTTCCTGTCCAACCTCGCGACGATCGAGCGCGTGATCGCCATCGTCTGCCGGCGCGGCGGCCTGTTCGCGGCGGATGCCGAGGATTTCGCCTCCGAGGTGAAGCTGGCGTTGATCGAGGACGACTACGCGATCCTGCGCAAGTACGAGGGACGCTCCTCGCTCGACACGTTTCTCACCGTGGTCGTGCAGCGGCTGCTGGCCGACTCGCGGATGCGGGCGAAGGGCCGGTGGCATGCGTCGACCGAGGCGCAGCGGCTCGGTCCCGTGGCGGTGCAGCTCGAGACACTGGTGCGCCGCGACGGGCGCTCGCTCGACGAGGCCTCGCTGCACATTCGCACCGCGCACCCGGACGTCACGGGCGAACAGCTCGCGGCGCTGCTCGAGCGGCTGCCGGCGCGCACGGCACGCCCGCGCCCGGTCGACGTGGACGCCGTCGGGCCCATTGCCGGCGGCGAGCCGGCGGACGCGCGCGCGCTCGCCGGCGACCGGCAGCGCGTCGCGGACGCCGTCGGCAGAGCGCTGCGCGACCAGTTGCGCGAGATTCCGGACGAAGACCGCATGCTGATCCGCCTTCGCTTCGCCGGCGACATGAGCATCGCCGACATCTCGCGCATGACCCGCCTCCCGCAGCGCCCCCTGTATCGCCGTCTCGAAGCGCTGCTCGTGCGCCTCCGCGCGGCGTTGACGGGCGCCGGGGTCGACCGCGCGACGATCGAGGGGCTGGTCGGGCGAGACGACCTCGAAGCGATGGATTTCGGCCTGACGACCGGGAAATCCGGGACTGCTCGTCAGTCCATTCAACAATCGGCGGAGCACGCCGGGGAGGAACCTTGACGACTCCTGCATCTCCGGCCGCAGCGTGCCCCGACCCCGAGACGCTCGCGGCGTTCGGCGAAGGACGCCTGTCGCGGCGTCAGGTGGCGGAGCTTGCGGAGCACCTGGAGCGCTGCGAAGACTGCGTCGCCACGCTGGCGGCGGTGAACGAGACGATCGCCACGCGCGAGGCCGCACCGGCGGAGAGAAAGTCCAGGCCGTGGTGGCTCGCCGCCGTGGCGGCGGCCGTGGCCATCGTCGCGATCGCGATCGGCGTGCGCGTGTCGCGGGACGAGCCGGCGGCGACCGCACGCCTGATCGAGCTCATGCCCGCCTCGGCACGCCTCGTCGAGGCCAGGCCCACGGGCGGATTTCCGTGGAAGTCGTACCGCGGCCCGATGCGCGCCGACGACACGGACGCCGATCCGCAACGGATGCGGCTGATCGGCACGGCCGGGGAGATCGTCGCCGCCGCGGACCGCGACCGGTCCGCCGCCGCGCAGCAGGCCGCCGGCGTCGCGTTGGTCATGGTCGACAAACCGCTCCAGGCCGTCGATCGCCTGCAGGCCGCCGCGAAAGCGGCGCCGGACGACGCCGGCGTATGGAACGATCTCGCCGTAGCGCAGTACTCCGCCGCGCTGCGCCTGACCCGGCCGTCGCTGCTGCCCGAGGCGCTCGCGTCGGCCGACCGTGCCCTCCGCATCGAGCCGCGCCATGCCGAGGCGCGCTTCAACCGCGCGCTCATCCTCGAGCACCTTGGCCTCTCCGAAGCCGCGCGCGAGGCGTGGCAGCGGTATCTGGAGGTCGACCCCGGATCGCCGTGGGCCGCCGAGGCACGCCAGCGGCTGGCCAGGATCGCCGCGGCGAAGACGGAGTCGGACGCGCAGCGCACGCGTACCTATGCGGAGGCGGAGACGCTCGCGCGCTGGGCGGAAGCGGCGCAGCGCGGCGACGATGGCGCGGCGCGGCAGGAGCTCGATCGCGCGCGCACCGTCGGCGACGGCCTCGCGGCAGCGCGGGGCGAGTCGCTGCTGCGCGATGCCGTTCGCGCGATCGACGGCGCGGCGCCAGCCGCGCGCGCGACGCTCGCCGACGCGCACCTCACGTATCGCCGCGGACGCATCGCATACAGCCGCCGGCAACTGGAGGCGGCGGTGCGCGATCTCGACCGCGCGGCCGCGTCGTTCCTGCGATCGCGCAGCCCGATGGCGCTCGTCGCGCGCTACTACGCCGCGAGCGCGCGTTTCGACCGCAACGAGGTCGCCGGAGCGCGCGACGCGCTCCAGGCGCTGCTCGCGGAGGCCGAGGCCCGTCCGCCATTCATCGCGCTCGGCGCGCAGGTGCGCTGGCAGCTCGCGTTGACGCGCATGGTCGACGGCGACTGGAGCGGCGCGCTGCCGCTGCTCGTCCGGTCGCGCGACGCGTTCGCGCGGCTCGACGAGCGCAACCACCTCGGCTTCCTCGAGTCGCTCCTCGCCGACACGCTCCTTTCCCTGGGCCGTCTCGACGAGGCGTGGGACGCGCGCATCCGCGGTTTCACGCTCCTGAGCGGGAACGACTCGGGCGATCGCATGCACGTGAGCCTCAAGGCCGCCGCGCAGATGGAGCTGCGCAGCGGACGGCTGACGACGGCCCGCGCGCTGCTGGACCTCGCGCGCACAGGCTCGCCGCCCAGCGACGCGATTGCCGCGGACATCCTCACGCACGCCGCGCTGGTCAACGTCGCCCTCGATGACCGGGAAGAGGCGCAACGCGCGCTCGGCGACGCGGCCGCGGCCACCGGCCGGATCCGCGACGACGCCGCGCGCCAGCTCGCGCAGGCCCATCTCGACCTCGCCGGCGCCGCCTTCTGCCTGCGCTCCGATCCTGCGCGCGCCACGGAGATGCTCACCCGGGCGATCGACCGCTACCGCGCCGGCGACCGCACCGTGTTTCTGCCGGAGTGCTTCCTCCTCCGCGCCCGCGCCGGAGGGGCCGATCCGTTCGCCGATCTCGACAGCGGCATCGCCGCGCTGGAGCGCTCCCGCGCCGCCGGCGGTGCCGTCGTCGGTACCGGCGTCCTGAACGCGGGCACGGCGCTCTATCAGGACGCGATCCGGCTCAGCGCCGATCGAGGGGACCTCGAGCGCGCGTTCACGTACGCGGAGCGCTCGCGGGCCCAGCCCGCCGGAACGTCGGTCTCCACGGTCAGCGAGCTGCAGGAGCGCCTGCGCGGAAGCGACACGGCCGTCCTGCAGGTAATCGCGCTGCCGGGAGAGGTCGTCTCGATCTGCGTGACCGGAGACGAGGCGGCGATGGAACGGCGCCCGTTCCGGAGCTCCGCCGATCTCCATGCAGATCTCTACGCGGCGGTCATCCGCCCGTTCGACGCGCTGCTCGCGGGTCGCCGCCATCTCATCGTCGTGGCCGATCGCGCGCTGTCCGGCGTGGCGTTCGCGGCGCTCTACGACTCGACGGCGAAGCGCCATCTCATCGAGCGCATGGCCGTCTCGACGGCGATGAGCGCGAGCGCGCTCCGGCCGATGCAACGCAGCCGCGCTCCGGGTGCGCTGCTCGCGGTAGCCCTGCCGTCGGGAGACGCCGCCGGGCTTCCCGACAGTCTCCGCGAGGTCGACGACGTCCACACGCTGTACGCAAACGCCGTCACGATCCCGCCGGAGCACGTCACGTTCGACGCGTTCGCCGCGGCCGCGGCGCATGCGAGCGTCATCCACCTCGCGGGGCATACGCAACGCCCGTCGGAGGACGACGGCACCGCGCTCGTCTTCGCGCGGGACCGCGTCACGTGGCGCACCATCGCCGATCGGCGGCTGCCGCACGCGCCGACCGTCGTCCTCGCCGCCTGCAACACACTGCGATCGCCCGCCTCCGCGAACGTCCGCGCGCCGGCCCTCGGCGAGGGCTTTCTGGCCGCCGGCGCGGCCGACGTGATCGGCACGCTGACGCCGATCGCCGACGCCGACGCCCGCGAGCTCTTTCACTCCGTGCAGCGCCGCCTCGCCGCGGGCGAGGTCCCGGCAGAAGCGCTGCGCGGCGCACAGCTCGAGGCCATCGCACAGGGCTCAAGCGCCTGGCGCGCCGTCGCTTCCCTCACCCGCTGCATCACCGTGAACGTGAAAAGGAGCTGACCATGGCGATCAAAGTTCGATTCATCGGGATCTGTACGCACGTCAAGAAGATGGGCGCGCAGACCCATAGCGTCGTCCTCGTGCGCGCGGACAACGGTGCGTTTCTCAACGGCGCTTCGATCCCGCCGCACATTCCCAAGCTCCGGATCGACCCGGCGCACGTCACCGGCATCGAGGGCTTCCCGTACGGTCTCGAGCCCATGGGAGAGGCCGGCCTCTGGCAGATCCGCGGCGTCTCCTTCACCCTGGAAGGAGCGATCGGCGATCGGGCCCGCCGCGACCCCTCGTTCGAGAAGGTGCCGCGCCTCGAGACCGATAGGGGACGCCCGGGACCTTCCAACGAGGTCATGCATCTGGAACAGGCCGCCTGCTACTTCGAGCTCGGGGCGGGAACGATCTACGCGACGGAGGCCGCAAACGGTGCAATCAATACCGAAGCAATCGTGGAGACCGGCGATGCCCCTGCCCTCGCCGTGACCTGCTTCTGGAACCGCAAGCAGTCGCGCATCCGGCTCACGCCCGATGCCGTCATCAACATCGAGCACACCGGCCATCAGCGCGGCGACACGGACAACGACTACCTCCTGCACTTCCGGGTGCTGGAGAGCGTGCCGGCGGACGCAAAGATCCCCCATGGCCCGAAGGGCCCGCGGACGGCGCCTCCCGGCGACATCAGCATCGGCTGCTCGAACTCACAGTACCCGTGACCTCGCGCGCGACACATCGCCGAACAGGGCGCGCCATTGTCCGGCGATGTGCTCCCACCGGTATTGCGGCGCCGTGATCCGCTCGTAGGCGGCGCGGCCACGCTCCTCGCGAAGGCGGCGGTCGGCGTAGAGGCGCTCGAGGGAGGCGGCGAGGTCGGACGGCTCGATCGCACCGCCTGCGAACAAGCCTGCACCCGACGAGACCGCCGGGGACAGCAGCTCCGCGGCCCCTTCCCACAACTCCGCGCAAGCGCTGTGGCGCGGGACGACCTGCGCGGCGCCGGTCGCGGCGTGCTCGCAACCGATCAGGCCCCACCCCTCGCCCGTGGCCGTGTTCACGCCGACGTCGCAGGCGTTGTAGATCAGGTTCAGCGCCGACGTCGCCACCCTGGGGTGCGCGTCGGCCCGGTGCGTGAAGAGCAACCGGTCCTCGATGCCGAGGGAGCGTGCTTCCTGCAGCACGTCGATGCCGATGTCCTTCAGGCCGCAGTGTAGATAGAGCCGCACGTCCGGCGGCTTGCCGGCGGCGAATTCCGCGAACCCGCGCAAGGTGAGATCGAGGCGCTTCCGCGGCTGGTTGCGATTCGCGTTGAGGACCCAGAAGCCGTCCCGGAGATCGGGACGGCCCGGAAACAGCGTCCGTCGCGCTTCATCGCGATCGACGGGGAAGAACGCCTGCACGTCCAGCCCGTGGGCAATGACCTGGGCGTCCCGGTACGGCTGCACGGTCCTGCGGGCGAAATCGGTGAAGACCACCAGCGCGTCGAGCGGTGCAACCGAGCGGATGTAGTCGGGGTCGTCGATCGTGCCGTCGATCGGACAGTAGCCGACGACCGGGCAGCGGTGCGCCGCACGGTCCAGCCGTTCGAAGTAGCGGCTGACGATCCAGAGATCGTTGTACAGGAGGACGACGTCGGGGCGGACTTCGTCCAGGAGCGCCGTCAGCTCCAGTTCCGCGAAGACGTCGTAAGGCGCGGGATTGGTGTGCAGCGTCCATCCGGCTTCGGTCCGCCGCGCCGCGCGGCCGGCGAAGCAGTCGATGCCCAGCACGTGGACGTCGTCTTCGCCGGCCAGGTGATCGGCGATCGCGCGCGTGACTCGGGCAAGCCCCGTTTGCTGCGAGGCTTGCCCGGCCAGGAGAACAGTGGTCACGCGTACGCCGGCTCCAACTCCGGCTGCGGCTCGGGCTCCTGCTCCTCGAGGAGGACACCGCTGCCGCGCAGGAAGTGCTTGGTGGTGCTGTCGAGGTTGCGGAGCGTGCGGTACGGATCGAAGCGGAAGTCTTCCTGCCCGTGCCGCATGTTCTTGCGGCCGGCAAACGTGTAGCAGATCGCGCCGCTCGCGGACGACGTCGCGCCGATGTACTCCTTCCACCGGGCCAGCGTCGCGCCGCAGTTTCCGAGCCAGGCCGCGACCTCGGGCGGCGGATAGAAGATCGGGCTCAGCCCGAAGACCGACAGCGCGCAGTAGTAGTCGCTGGCCTGAACGCCGCGGACGTCCGCGAGCAGGTCGGCGTACATCTTCCGCACGTTGTCGATGCTCGACGGATTGAGGTAGTACGCGCGGCTGAAGATCACCTCGAAGGTGTCGGGGTCGAGCAGCACCAGTTGCATGCCGTCGACGTCGTCTTCACGGCGCGCCGGGTACGGCAGCGGCGGCTGCGGCGTGACCGGCCCCTGCGGGACGTCGATGGTCGGGTAGGCCGTGTACTTCCGGCGCGGGTCCTGCGGGGTGACGATGCGCTCGGCTTTGACGACCAGACCAGCCCGCAGGTACGCGCGCAGCGCGTCTTCCATCGCCTTCCGCTTCTTCAGCGGCGCGACCTTCGAGATGGGCTGGAGACTGAAGCCGGTCTGCCCCGGCCGGTTCGCCAGCGACTTGTTCCACTTCTCGAGAAAATCGCCCTTCCAGTCCCCGAACACCGGCGTGAGCCCTTCGATGGAGCTGTCGCCGCCGACGGTGTGCAGATGGACGATGCGGTTCTCCGTCCACTCTTTCCCGACCTTCTTCCACTCCGCCTCCGCCTCGACCTTGGTCTTGGCGAAGACGGCTTTGTACTCGGCGTCGATCTTCGCCCGCATCTGCTCCTCGCTCGAGTCGTACGTCTTCTGAATGGCGACGTAGTAGTAGAGGCTTCCGCCGAGCGTCACCTGGTGCACGAAGTGCGTGCCGTAGGCGTCGAAGAACGCGAAGTACTCTTCTTCCGACTCCTTCGCGAACTTCTCCGGCAGCGAGTCGAGGTCGATGGAGAAGTCCTCCGTGAACATCTCCCGTCCCTGCTGCTTCAGCTTGACGGTGAAGGCGTGCGTCCAGCCGTCGACGAGCCCGTACGAGTAGCTCTTGTCCGAGCTCGAAGTGAAGGAGTACGCCGCCTCGAACTGCCCCTCGAACCCGAAGGCCGACACCGTGATGCCCGCCTTCGACGAGAAGTAGCTCTGCACCTGCTCGCGGGTCGAGAACGCCTTCGCGGTGGTGTCGCTCTCCCCCTTGATCGCGACGGCCACGTTGGCGGGAACGGCGTACACCGTCTCACCGACCGTGATCTGCGAGGCGTCGCGCTTGCCCTCGTCGAAGATGCGCTGTGTGGTGGACTTGTCGTCGTAGCTCTTCGTGATGTTGAAACCGAAACCCAGAGTATCTGCACCCGGTACTGTGTCCATCGTTTTGTCCTCTTTCGTTCTGCGTTCGATGAGGACAATGGACTGACGACGGTTTCAGTTTTTCCAACGCCGCCGAAAAAAATGTCGGGCGGCTTCAGCCCGCCCATTCGGAGTGCGGGGCATCGGAGACTGCCTCAGATGCAGGGCGGAGGCCCCTGATGTCATCCCGAGCGTCGAGCGAGGGATGACACCGATGGCGTTTGGAGTGCGGAGGCAGCGCAGGGCGTCTCAAAACCCATCGGACCGCCGGCGTCCCGCCGGCTGTGCGGCGGCGTCCCGCCGGCGCGTACTCGGGAGGACGGAGCCTCTCGCCACGTGGCACGCTCCACCTCCCACCCGGGGCGGCGAGACGCCACCCCCGCAGCCGGCGGGACGCCGGCGGTCCATGGGGGTTTGAGACAGCCTCCATCGCCTCCGCACTCCAAAGGGATCCGGGCGGGGCCGTGGGCTCACGGCCCCGCGCTCGAACGTTACACCTGGACGTGCTCGTGGCTGGCCGGTTCCGGCTCGGGCAGAGGATGCGACTCGCGGCCTGCGCGGTCCGTCGTCTTCTGCTCGGCGGCGCCGCGCTCCAGCAACGCGATCTGCAGGACGTCTTCCACGTGCTCGACGAAGTGGAAGCTCATGTCGCGCTTGATCGGCTCGGGGACGTCGACCAGGTCGCGCTCGTTGAGCTTCGGCAGGATGACCGTGTTCAGCTTCGCCGCCCGCGCGGCCAGCACCTTCTCCTTCACCCCGCCGATCGGCAGCACGTCGCCGCGCAGCGTCACCTCGCCGGTCATGGCGACGTTCCGCCGCACCGGCTTGCCCGTGAGCACCGAGATGATCGCCGTCGTGATGGTGATGCCCGCCGACGGGCCGTCCTTCGGGATCGCGCCCGCCGGAACGTGGATGTGGATGTCGTGGGTCTCGAAGTAGTCCGCCGGGATCCCGTTCTCGTCCGCGTGGGCGCGCGCGTACGTCAGCGCGGCCTGCGCCGATTCCTTCATCACGTCGCCGAGCTGGCCCGTGAGCGAGAGCTTGCCCTTGCCGCGAACGGCCGTCGCTTCGATGAACAGGATGTCGCCGCCGACCGCGGTCCACGCCAGCCCCGTCGCCACCCCGACTTGATCCCGCTCCAGCAGCTCCTCGGCGAAATGCTTCATCGCGCCGAGGTACTTGTCGACGTTCGCGTCCGTGATGCGGATGTTCTCCGCCTGCTTCCCTTCCGCGACCGTCACCGCGATCTTGCGGCAGATGGTGCCGATCTCGCGCTCGAGGTTCCGCAGGCCGGCTTCCTTCGTGTAGCCGGTGATCACGCGCATGATCCCGTTGTCCGTCCAGACCACCGGCACTTCCTTGATGCCGTTCTCCTCCATCTGCTTCGGGATGATGTGCTGCTTGGCGATCATCAGCTTCTCCTCGTCCGTGTAGCCGGAGAGGCGGATGACCTCCATGCGGTCGAGGAAGGCCGGCTGGATGGTGTCCAGCACGTTCGCCGTGACGATGAACATCACGTTCGACAGGTCGTACGGAACGCCGAGGTAGTGGTCGCGGAAGGAGAAGTTCTGTTCGGGGTCGAGCACTTCCAGCAGCGCGGACGAAGGATCGCCGCGGTAGTCCGCGCCGATCTTGTCGACCTCGTCCAGCATGAACACCGGGTTCGACGTCTGCGCCTGGTTGATGCCCTGGATGATGCGGCCCGGCAGCGCACCGACGTACGTCCGGCGATGCCCGCGGATCTCCGCCTCATCGCGCACGCCGCCGAGGGAGATGCGCACGAACTTGCGGTCCAGCGCCCTCGCGATCGAGCGGCCGAGGGAGGTCTTGCCGACGCCCGGAGGTCCGACGAAGCAGAGGATCGGACCCTTCATCTTCTGCCCGCGCAGCTTGCGGACGGCGAGATATTCGAGGATGCGCTCCTTGATCTTCTCGAGGTCGTAGTGGTCCTCGTCGAGGATCTCCCGCGCGCGGCCGAGGTCGTGGTTGTCCGCGGACTGCACGCCCCACGGCAGCCCCGTCATCCAGTCGAGATAGGTGCGGATGATCGACGTTTCCGCGGAGTCGGGATGGGAGCGCTCGAGACGCTTGATCTGCTTCTCGATCTCGTCCTTGGCCTCGGCCGTGATGGCCTTCTCCTCGATCTTCTTCCGGTAGTTCTCGACTTCCTCCGCGAGCTCCTCGCCTTCACCGAGCTCCGACTGGATGGCCTTGAGCTGCTGGCGGAGGAAGTACTCGCGCTGGGACTTGTTCATCTCGCCCTGGGCGGCGGACGAGATCTCCTGCTGCATGGTCAGCAGGTTGATCTCGCGGGTGAGCATCTCGTTGACTTTCTTGAGCCGCTCGACGGGGTCGATGGTCTCGAGGATGCCCTGCGCTTCCTCGAGCTTCAGGTCGAGGTTCGACGCCGCGAGGTCGGTCAGCCGCGCCGGATCGTCCAGGTTCGCCGCGATCACCATCACCTCGGGCGAGATGTTCTTGCCCAGGGAGACGGCGCGGTCGAGGTTCTGCTTGACGGCGCGGATCAGCGCTTCCACTTCCAGGCCGCGGTCCTTCGTCACCGGCTCTTCGATGCGCGTGATCTTGGCCTTGAAGAACGGCGCGGTCTGGATGAAGTAGTCGATCCGCGCGCGGGAGAGGCCCTGCACCAGGATGCGGATCCGTCCGTCGGGCAGCTTCAGCATCCGCATGATGATCGCCACGGTGCCGACGCGATACAGGTCTTCCTCGCCCGGGTCTTCGTTCTGGAAGTCCTTCTGCGCGGTCAGCATGATCACGCGGTTCTCGGCCAGCGCCTGGTCGACCGCGTTGATCGACTTCTCCCGCGAAACCGACAGCGGGACGATGATGAATGGAAAGATCACCAGGTCCTTCAGCGGCAGTACCGGCAGGACGTCGGGGATCTTGATTGCTTCTTCTTTCGCGGTTTCGTTCGCGTCGGTCATCTCAATTCTCCGAAGGGGGAACCGGGGAGGATCGCTGCAATGGCTGTTCCCGCTTCATTTCAGTCGATGCAACTCTTTCACAAAAGCGTCTACGTCTTCGAATCGGCGATAAACAGAGGCAAACCGCACATAGGCAACGGGATCGAGCTCGCGGAGGCGGTCCATGACCATGGTTCCCAACTGCTGGGACGAGATCTCGCGCTCCGCCGTGTCGGCCATTGCCGACTCGATCGCGTCCGCGAGCTTCTCCAGTTCCGCCTGCGGCACGGGGCGCTTGCGGCAGGCGATCTGGAGGCCGTGCATCAGTTTGTCGCGGTCGTACTGCTCCCGGCGCTGGTCGCGCTTGACCACCTGGAACGTCGGCAGCTCGATCTTCTCGTAGCTCGTGAAACGGCGCTCGCAGCGGGCACACTCGCGGCGCCGCCGGATGACGTCGCCCTCGCGCCCTTCCCGCGAGTCCACTACACGGTCTTCGAGATTCCCGCAGAACGGGCACCGCATAGGCGCCCGTATATCACAGGCGTTCAGCCGTCATCCTCTTGCTGGTTCCGTAACGCCCTCAGGCTCAGCCCTTCCTTGGCGAACAGAAACAGCCCGATCGTGAGCACAGGAAGGGTCCCGATGACGTGGAAGAGCACAGCCACGGCGACCGACGAATCCACGGAGAAGCCGTAGAAACGCGTCAGGACGAGCTGGCAGGCCTTGTGGAAGCCGCCGATGCCGCCGGGGGTCGGAATCGCCAGGCCGACGGTCGTCACGCCGGTGACGAAGAAGCTCGCGTCGTACGGCAGGTGCTGATGGACGGCCATGGTCGCGAACCAGAACTGCGACGTGAGGCACGCCCAGGTGCCGATCGTACACAGCAGCACCTGCACCAGCGCCCGCGGGTGCTGGGTGATCCCCAGCGTCTCGGTGAAGGTGTCGAAGAAGTGCATCCACGACTCGCGGAGGCGGCGCGGCAGGAAGCGGCCGAGCCACTCGTGCATGCGGCGGACGGTCTCGCGGGAGATCCGCAGACCGATGATGAAGCCCCAGAGCGCCGTCAGGATCACGGCCGAGGCGATCGCCCCCGCGCGGACGATGTAGAACCACGCGGCGATGTCCGGGTCGTGCGAGAACTCGTTCCAGCGCAAGGCCGCGAACGTCACGAACATCAGCAGGATGCTCGTCAGATCGAGGATGCGCTCGACGAGGATCGTGCCGATGGCGCCGGAGAAGCGGTGCGAGGTCCGGCGCGAGAGGAGCGCGGGCCGCGCGAAGTCCGACGCCCGGATCGGCAGCACGATCGACGACATGTAGCCGACCGCGTTGGCGAAGAACGTCGCGTAGAACGGCGGAGGGTCGTCCGGATCGAGCAGCGTCCGCCAGCGGATCGTGCGCAGGATCAGCGCGGCCACGTTCGCGATCAGCCCGATGACCACCCAGTGGACCGCCGTCCTGCCCAGAATGGCCGCCACCTCACGCAAGTTGGCATTTCTCAGGAAAAGCCAGAGGAAGAAGACCGTGAGGGCCGCGATGACCGCGATCTGTAGAATGCGCTTCACGCGTCGCGCATCATAGATGTTGAAGATCTACACAGCCTCCGTTTTCTACCGCCACGACACCGGGTTCGACCATCCCGAGCGCGCGAAGCGCCTCGACGCGGCCATCGAGGGAATCGGCCGCGCCGGCCTCGGCGATGCGCTGATCCGCGACGCGGTCGTGCATCCCGACACCGCCCGGATCATCCACAAGGTGCACTCGGCCGGCTACGAGCGCGAGCTCGAGCACGCGGTCCAGTCCGGCTTGCGCTACTTCCACACCATCGACAATCCGATCTCGTCCGCGAGCTTCTCCGCGGCGCGCGCGGCCGTGGCGTCGTCGCTCGTGGCCGCCGAAGACATCTGGAAGGGCGAAGACTCGAAGCGCGCGTTCGTCATCGCCCGCCCCCCCGGCCATCACGCGGAGCGCGCCGCGGCGATGGGCTTCTGTTTCTTCAACACGATCGCGTGCGTCGCCGAATGGCTGCGCGAGCGGCCCGGCGTGGAGCGGGTGTTCATCTACGACTTCGACGTCCACCACGGGAACGGCACGCAGCACCTCTTCGAGGACCGCGACGACGTCTACTACGCCTCGGTGCACCGCTACCCGTTCTACCCCGGGACAGGCGCGGCCGGCGAGATCGGCACGGGCGCGGGGCGGGGCTTTACGAAGAACATCCCCCTCGAAGCGGGCGAAGGCGACGCGGCGTTCCTCCGGGCGACCGAGGACGAGATCGTACGCATCATCGACGACTACAAGCCGAACGCGATCCTGTTGTCGTCGGGGTTCGACGCGCATCGCCGCGACCCCCTGGGCGGGATGAACGTGACCGAGCAGGCCTACGGCGAGCTGACGCGGAGGCTGGTGGAGTGCGCGGACCGCCACTGCGAGGGCCGGCTGTTCTCGCTGCTGGAAGGTGGCTACGACCTGGAAGGCCTGGCGTCGAGCGTGGCGGAACACGTGGCGGCGTTGAACGGGAAGTAGTTGCGCCCCCTCCTCTTGTCCTGTCCCGGAGGGACAGAAGAAGGTAGCCGGTGGCAAGCCGCGAAGCGGCGCAGCCACCGGGTAGGATCGCGAAGATTGCGCGCCCCGGAGGGGCGCCAGACGCCTTCTGCGGCCCCTCCGGGGCCGAAAATGGGGCGACCCTGGTCCGGTGGCTGCGCGCTCCGCGCTTGCCACCGGCTACCTTCTGTCGCGCCTCCGGCGCAGAGGCAGTGT
>DASUSN010000130.1:0-19950 GCA_036375075.1 Thermoanaerobaculia bacterium
CGTGCGGAACGGCCGTGCGAGCGACACCGAGGCCATCTTGCGGACGACGTCCTCGCGCGTGAAGGGCGTGTCGTCCCACAGCTCGTCGCGGCGCGCGAGGCCCGTGCGGTGCGTGACGATGTCGCGCAGCGTGACCTGCGCGTCGGCGCAGACGTCCGCGAGGCGGAAGTAGGGGACGTGCTTGCGCACCGGATCGTCGAAGGAGAGCTTGCCGTCGCCGGCGAGCATCGCCAGGGCGGTGCTCGTGAAGGCCTTCGACGTCGACGCGATCTGGAACAGCGTGTCCGGCGTGACCGGCTGCGTGCCGTCCTTCGTGCCGTAGCCCTTCACGTAGACCACGCGGTCGTTCTGCACGATGGCGATGGCGGCGCCGGGGATGTCCCACTGCTGCAGCGTGGTCGTCACCACGCGGTCGACGGCGCGCGTGTCGAGCGTTTGCGCGGACAGGGAGGTGGCGAGGAAGAGCGCGAGGAGGAGACGCATGCGGGGATTGTAAGGGGGGCGGGTCTTCGAGTCTTCGAGTCGTCGAGTCGTCGAGTCGTCGAGTCTTCGAGTCGTCGAGTCTTCGAGTCGTCGAGTCTCAAAGTCTCAAAAGTCTCAAAGTCTCAAAGTCTCAAAGTCTCAAAGCGCAGGTGGCCGTGCTCCTTTGCGACTTTGAGACTCTGCGACTTTGCGACTGGTCGACTCGAAGACTCGACGACTCGAAGACTCGACGACTCGAAGACTCGACGACTCGAAGACTCGCTTCACATCCGCACGATCTGATTGATGACCGCCACCACTTTCAGCGACCGCGCCGACCGTCCCACCGTCACCTCGGACAGGTTGTGCGACATGAGCGACTTGGTGCCGTGCTTCTGCCACCAGCGGCCGATGAACACGGCCTTGCCGATGCGGCCGATGACCAGCTCTCCGTTGGCCGCGCGGCCGCGGGGCCGGAGCTCGACGATGAGCAGGTCGCCGTCGTGGATGCCGTGGTCGGCCATCGAGTCGCCGCGCGCGCGCAGGATGATCTCGCCTTCCTCCACCAGCGACCGCGGGACCGCCACCGTGTCCTTTTTCGACTCGTCGATGGGATAGCCGTGGCGGATCTCGCCGCCGATCGCGATCTCCGTCCAGTCCGGCCGCTCCCGGGCCTCGGCTCCGGTGGGGACGCTCTGCGGCGGGATGCGGCGGACGGGCATCGTGGGGAAGCTGGAGTGCAGGCGCGACTCGTAGCCGCTGCCGCTGCCGCCGCCGAGGAGGTTCTCGGCGCGGGCGAGGATGGCCTGCGCGCGCTCCGCTTCGGCGCGGGCCTCGCGGATCGCGTCCGTCACGAGCGGGTAATTGATGTTGCGGTCCGCGTCGGAAGAGCGCAGGGAGAGATCGCCGAGGTGGATCTCGTTGAGATCGAGCACGGTGGCGACCCGCTGCAGGATGCTGACGGAGACGTTCGCGCCCTTCTCGAGAGCGGCGAGATGCCGTCGGCTGACCCCGGCCAGCTTGGCCAGACGGGCCTGCGTGAGGTTCTTGCGGATGCGAGCTTCGCGGACGGTATCACCGAGCATGGCGTACTTAGTACTTAGGAACTTTTAGGTTACTAACGGTCTGTGAATTAGGCAACACATGCACAACTGCAAAGGGATCGTGACTCAGAGGAGTGCGAGAGTGCGGCAGCTCAGCGCGAGCTCTGGGGCAACGACCACTTCATGCACGGACACTCTCGCACAAGGGGTGACGCAAAGACACTTTTCCACCCCCTGTGGAAGCTGGTGCGGCAAAGGGACGGGCAGAAGGGTAGCGGAAGGACGCGTTGGCGTAAGTCTAAATGGGGACACGGCTTGCGCAATATCGTGCTCCGGCAAGCCCGATTTCGGCAGTTGTGCATTGACATCCATCCTGCACCTCACTAACATGCAGGATACTGCACATGACGATGACACGTCTCGAATCGTTTTTGAAGTCCCGAGGCATCAAACCGGCGCACCTGGCGCGGGAATCGGGCTACAGCCGTCAGCACCTGTTGCGGTTGAGGACAGGGCGGATGGAGCCCACCCGGCGCTGTATTGCCGCCATTGCGGCCGCCTGCCGGCGGCTCTCGGGAGAGAACGTCCGCGCTTCCGACCTGTTCGACCTGGAAGGGGAGGATCAGTAGCAGCCATTGCAGCCGGTCAAGTGTAGCCCCGCCCTGGAGTTGTTCTCAACCCGGCGTCTGGCGCTGGTGGAGGGCGACCGCCGGGCTGCGGAAATGCTGCACATGTTCTTCCGTCTGATGGAACTGGAGTGCTCGATCATTCGCCCGGACGCGAACGTTGTTCCCACCTTGCGTAGACTCGATCCCGACGTCGTCATTCTCGACCTCGACCTTCCCGATCTACGCGCTCTGGACATCGCCCGCGAGCTCCGCGCCGTCCCGATCATCCTCCTGACCGCCCGCGACCCCCAGCTCGTCCCCATCGACGCCCCGGTCATGCGGAAGCCCGGCGGGGTGTTCGAGGAACTGTTACGGCTGTTCGAGCTGGTATTGGCCGTGCGGTAGCATTCGCGCGCCATGAAACGCGCCATCCTCCTGTTCACCGCGTTCGTCGCGGCCGCCTGCGCCACCACCCCGAAGCCGGCTCCCGCTCCCGAGCCGCCGAGACCGAAGCCGCTCCTCGGCCTGCACGGCTTCGATCTCGCGCAGGTCGACCGCTCGGTCTCGCCCTGCGACAACTTCTACCGCTACGCCACCGGCGGCTGGCAGAAAGCGAATCCGCTCCCGGCCACGTACGCCCGCTACGGCCGGTTCGAAGAGGTCGCCGACCGCAATCGCAACCGTCTGCGCGACATCCTCGAGAGCGCGGCCAAGGCGGAGAATCCGGAGCCGGGCAGCGCGACGCAGAAGATCGGCGATTTCTGGTCGGCCTGCATGAACGAGAGCGCGCTCGAAGCGCAGGGCGCCGGACCGATCCAGCCCGACCTGGCGCGCATCGACGCCATCAACAGCCGCGCGGCGATCGCCGCCGAGATCCGCCGCCAGCATCAGCAGGGGCTGTCGCCGGTCTTCCGCTTCTCGGCGCAGAACGACTACCGGAACAGCAACATGATCATCGCCGCCGTCTCGCAGGGCGGCCTGGGCCTGCCGGACCGCGACTATTACCTGCGCGACGACGAGAAGTTCGCGACCACGCGCCGGCAGTACGTCGAGCACATCGCGAAGATGTTCGAGCTCGCCGGCGTGCCGGCCACCAAGGCCCGCGCGGACGCGGAGCGGGTCCTGGCGCTGGAGACGGAGCTCGCGCGCACGTCGATGGCGCGCGTGGACATGCGCAAGCCGGAGAACGTCTACCACGTGATGCCGGTCTCCGAGCTGCGGACCAACGCGCCGCGCTTCGACTGGCCGGCGTACTTCGACGACATCGCTCTCCGCGACCTCAAGTCGCTGAACGTGGCGCAGCCGGAGTTCTTCAAGGAAGCGAGCCGGATGCTCGACGAGCTGCCGGTCGACACGTGGAAAGCGTACCTGCGCTGGACGGTGCTGGACGCGGCCGCGCCGCTGCTCTCCTCGGCGTTCGCAAATCAGGACTTTGCCTTCCGCGGCCAGACCCTGTCCGGGCAGAAGGAGATCCTGCCGCGCTGGCAGCGCTGCGTCCGCGCCGCCGACGCCAACGTCGGCGAGATCCTCGGCCAGGAGTACGTGAAGCGCGCGTTCACTCCGGAAGCCAAGGAGAAGATGAACGAGCTGATCTCGAACCTCATCGCGGCGCTGCGGGAGGACATCCCGCGCCTGCCCTGGATGGGCGGCGAGACGAAGACGGCCGCGCTGGCGAAGCTCGAGGCGTTCCGGCGGCGGATCGGCTATCCGGACAAGTGGATCGACTACTCGACGCTGAACGTGGGGCGCGAGTCGTACGCCGCGAACGTGTTCGCGGCGAATGCGTTCCGCGTGCGTCGCGCGGTGAACCGCGTCGGTAAGGAGGACGACCCGAACGAGTGGGGCTTCTTCACGCCGGCGACGGTGAACGCGGGCTACAGCCCGACGCGCAACGACATCACCTTCCCCGCGGGGATCCTGCAGCCGCCGTTCTACGATCCGGCCGCGGACGATGCGTACAACTACGGCGGCATCGGCACGGTGATCGGCCACGAGATGACGCACGGCTTCGACGACCAGGGCGCGAAGTTCGACGCGGAGGGCAACCTGCGCAACTGGTGGACGGACGGGGACCTGAAGAACTTCCAGTCGCGGGCGGAGTGCATCGCGAAGCAGTACGGCGCGTGGCCGGTGGAGGAGAACCTCACGCTGCAGGGCTCTCTGGTCACGGGCGAAGCGATCGCCGACCTCGGCGGCGCGACGATCGCGCTGCGCGCGTACCTGAAATCGCTGGAAGGGAAGCCGCGCGCCACGCTGGACGGCTTCACGCCCGAGCAGCGCTTCTTCCTCGGCTTCGCGCAGGTGTGGGGGCAGAACATGGCGGCGGAGGAAGCGCGCCGCCGCGCGCTGACCGACCCGCACGCGCCGGGCCCCGCGCGCGTGAACCTGACCGTGCAGAACATGCCGGAGTTCGCCGACGCGTGGAACTGCCCTCCGAGCGCGAAGATGGTGCGCGCGGAAGGGGAGAGGTGCACGATCTGGTAATGCGTCGTCCTCCGTCCCACTCTGTGCCTCTGTGTCTCTGTGGTGAATGCACGCGTGCGGTCACGCTGCACAATCCCATCGGCGCCACACGTGGATTCACCACAGAGACACAGAGGCACAGAGTGGGACGGAGGGGTTGATGATGAGCTATCCGCTCGAACCGTCGGCCTCCGAGATGCGCGCCCTCGTGGACGAAGCGATGCAGCGCATCGTGGCCCACATCGAGTCACTCCCCGCGCAGCCGGCGATGAACGTCGAAGGCGCGACGGAGTACGCGCGCACGCTCATCGAGCCGCTGCCGCAACGCGGCGAGTCGTACGAGAAGCTGCTGGATTTCCTCTTCAATGACGCCATCCCGCGCTCGTTCACCGCTGCCGGGCCCGGGTATCTCGCGTATGTTCCGGGCGGCGGGCTGTTTCACGCCGCGATTGCTGACCTGATCGCGAACGCCGTGAACCGGTACGTGGGCGTGTGTGCCGCGGCGCCGGCGCTGGTGCAGCTCGAGGCGAACGTCGTCCGCTGGTTCTGCGAGATCCTCGGCCTGCCGCGGGGCTCGGGCGGCGTGCTGACCAGCGGCGGCTCGCTGGCGAACTTCACGGGCATCGTCACGGCGCGGAAGGCGCTGCTGCCGGACGACTTCCTCCGCGGCACGCTGTACTGCTCGAACCAGATCCACCACTCGTTCCAGAAGGCGGCGAACCTGGCGGGGTTCCCGTACGCGAACGTCCGCGAGCTGCCGGTGGACGAGCGGTTCCGCATTCGGCTCGACGCGCTGGAGGAGGCGATCGGGAACGACCGCCGCGCGGGACTCACGCCATTCCTCATCGCGGGGAGCGCGGGGACGACGGGCACGGGCGCGGTCGACGACCTCGAAGCGCTCGCGCGGATCGCCCGCGAACAGAAGCTCTGGTTCCACGTCGACGGCGCGTACGGCGCGCTGTTCGCGCTCACGGAGCGCGGCCGCGCGGCGCTGCGGGGGATCGAACAGGCGGACTCGGTCATCCTCGATCCGCACAAGACCCTCTTCCTGCCGTTCGGCACGGGCGCGGTGCTCGTGCGCGACGCGCAGACCCTCCGGCGCGCGCACTCGCTCCACGCGGACTACCTGCCGGCGATGCAGCAGGCCGACGAGCTGGTCGACTTCTGCGAGATCTCGCCCGAGCTCTCGCGCGACTTCCGCGGCCTGCGCGTCTGGCTACCGCTGAAGCTCTTCGGCATCGAGCCCTTCCGCGAGCAGCTCGACGAGAAGCTCGACCTCATTCAATACGCGGTGGACGAGCTGCGGAAGATCGAGGGCATCGAGATCGTGGCCGAGCCGCAGCTCACGATCACCGCCTTCCGCTATCGCGATGACGACGCGGCGACCCGGACGCTGCTCCAGCGGATCACCGACCGCAAACGCGTGATGCTCACCCCGACCACCCTCCCCGACGGCCGCTTCGTCATCCGCATCGCCATCGTCTCCCACCGCACGCACAAAGACCGGGTGGACATGATGCTCGACGATGTGCGGGCATCCGTCTCCGAATCGTAACTGCTAAAAAATTCGCATATGTGCTAATTTCTTAGCACTATGAGCATCGCCGGACTGAGCCGCCGCGAGCGGCAGATCATGGACGTCCTCTTCAGCCGCGGGCGCGCGAGCGCCGCGGAGATCCTGGAAGCCATCGACGACCCGCCGGGCAATTCCTCCATGCGCACCCTGCTGCGGGTGCTGGAGGAGAAGGGCCACGTGCGGCACGAGGAGGTGGGCCGGGTCTACTACTACATGCCCACCATCGCGCTGGAGACGGCCCGCCGCTCGGCGCTGAGCCACCTGGTGGACACGTTCTTCGAGGGCAGCGTCGAGAGCGTCGTCGCCGCGCTCGTGAAGATGAACCGCCGCAAGCTCGATCCGGACGAGGCCGCGCGCATCGCCAGGATGATCGAGGAATCCGCGAAGAAGGGACGCTGACATGGACATGCTCGACTCGCTGCTGTGGTGGACGCTGAAGGGCTCCACGATCCTGCTGCTCGCGTTGGCCGCGACGGCGCTGTTGCGCCGGAAGCCGGCGGCCGTGCGTCACGCGATCTGGACCGTAGCCGTGATCGCGCAGTTACTCGTGCCGCTATCCGGGTGGATGCCGGCAACGCGCGGGATGGAAGTGGACGTGCCGGTGCGTCTGACCGCCGCGCCTGTCCCGGGTCCGGCACTGGCCGCCGGCGCTTCGCAAGCGCAGCCGGTGTCTCCGCGCTCCGCACCCGACGTGGTGACGGCGATTCTCGCCGCGGGAGCGATCCTGCTTCTGCTGCGGCTCGCCGTGGGAACGATGCGCGTGCTGTGGATCACGCGGCGCTCGCCGCGCGTCACGGACGCCCGGTGGCTCGACGTCGTGGAGCACCAGCGCGCGGCGCTGCGGCTGGCGCGGCCGGTCACGCTCGTCCGCTGCGGCGCGATCCGGGTGCCGGTGACCTGGGGCTTCGTCCGGCCGGCGATCCTGCTCCCGGCCGCGGCAGACGCGTGGCCGGACGAGCACCGGCGGCACGTGCTGCTCCACGAGCTGGCGCATGTGAAGCGCGCCGACGCGCTCACGCAGCTCGCGGCGCAGATCGCCGTCGCCCTGTTCTGGTTCAACCCGCTGGTGTGGCTGGCGGTCCGGTGCCTGCGGGCCGAGGCGGAGCATGCGTGCGACGACTACGTGCTGCGGGCGGGCGAGCGCCCGGCCGTCTACGCCACGACGCTATTCGAGCTCGTGCGCGCGCACGACGGCGCCGACGTGCCGGCGTTCGCGGCGCTCGCCGTGGCGCGGCGCTCCGACCTCGAGCAGCGCGTGCGGGCCATCACCGATCCGGCGCGCGACGTCGCGGCGCGGCGCGCCTTCAGCGCCTTCGCGATCGTGGCGGCGCTGGTCGTCGTCCTCCCGCTTTCCGCGGTGCAGCGCGCCTCGCAGAAGGTCCGCCGGTTCGAGGGGCGGATGTTCGAGACGGACGCGCAGGCGCGCGCGTCCTGCCAGCCGGCTGTCATGACCGGGATGGGGTTCGGCGAGGCGAGCGGCATGATGACGCGCGACGGGAAGACGGTCGCGTACTTCTTCCTGCGCCCGGAGGCGGACCGCTGCATCGAGTCGTCGTTCTCGCTGAACGCGCGATTCACGGACGACGACCGCGACCTGGTACCGGTGCCGGGACTCGAGGCGCTCGTCCGCGAGAAGCGCGGAGGCACGGACCGCATCGTCTCCCTCGGCGCGTCCAACGGAACGCTGGTGCGGCGGTACACGATCAACGGACAGCCTGCCGCATGGGACGGCGTCTCGGAGCGCTGGTACCGGACGCTCCTGCCGGAAGTCGTGCGGCTGACGCAGGCGGGGATCGAGCCGCGCGCGCGGCGGATCCTCGAGGACGAAGGGGTTGCCGGCCTCATTGCCGAGGTCGGGCGGATCCCCGCGAATACGGGCGTGCGGCGCGAGTACCTCCAGGTGCTGCTCGCGCTCCGCACGGCGGACGAGCTGCCGCGCGAGCAGGCCATCGGCTACGCGCGCGCGGCGCTCGAGTACGAGCCCGACCTGGCGCAGTTTCTGGCGACGCTCGCGCGGCGCGAGGGGGCGAGCGAGGAGGTGCTCGCGAGCGTCCTGCGCGCGACGGCGCAGCTCGAGGACATCGCCGATCGCAATGCGGTGCTGAGCGCGCTGGCCGGACACGAGGCCGCGGCCGTGCGTCTCGCCGCCCTCGACGCGCTCGCGCTCCTGCCGGGGGACGTGTGGCGGCGCACCTTCCTCGCCGGCGCGGCGCACGCGTACCTCGATACGGGAAACGCGTTCCTGGTCGACGCGTACTTCGCCGCCGCCGGCGGCATCCGCCACGAGCGGGAGAAGCGCGAGCTCCTCGACGGTCTGGCGCGCGAGACCTGGCCGCCCCTCGTGCAGCGCCGGATCGCACTCGCGGTGGCGGAGCTTCGATGAGAACCGCACTCCTGCTGCTGCTCTTCGCGACGGCCGCGGGCGCCGCCGGCCTGACGCGCGAGGAGGCGCGGAAGGTCGTCGACGACGTCGCCGGGAACGTCGAGACGTACTATCTCTTCCCGGAGAAGCGGCCGGTCATCGTCCGCGCGTTACGCACGGCGCAGAGCGCCGGCCGGTACGACGTGACCGATCCCGGCGAGCTCGCGCGGCGGATCACCGAAGACCTGCGCGCGGCGTCGAGCGACAAGCATCTGTCGCTGGTCGCGAACCCCGCTCAATACGCGGCCCTGACGAAGCCGGACGATGCGCCGTCCGCGGACTACGAGACGCAGCGCTCGCGGAGCCGGAATGCCGGGGTCGAGGAGCTGCGCATCCTGAAGGGCAACGTCCGCTACGTGCGCATCACGAATTTCCTGTGGGCGGGCGACGAGTCCGGCCGTCCGATCGAAGACGCCGCGCGGTTCCTGCGCGACGGCGACGCGATCATCGTGGATCTCCGCGGCAACGGCGGCGGCGCCGCGGCGGGCGTGCGGCAGTGGATCAGCCACTTCTTCGATCATGGCGGGCCGCTCATCGACTTCGTCAACGCGCACACGGGCGAGACGCGGCACGCGAACATCGCCGAGTATCTGCCCGCCGGACGCCTGACCGGGAAGCCGCTGTACGTGCTCACCAACCGGGCGACGGGATCGGCGGCCGAGGAGTTCGCGTACCACGTGCGGCACTACGAGCTCGGCACGCTGGTCGGGGAAACGACGGCGGGGGCGGCGTTCAACCCGGCGCATCTGCCGGTCGCGCCGGCGTTCGTACAGCGCGTGTCGATCGGCCAGCCGGTGCATCCCGTGACGAAAGGAAACTGGGAAGGCGCGGGCGTGAAGCCTCACGTCGAGTTACCGGAGGCCGAGGCGCTGGACAAAGCGCACGCGATGGCGCTGGAAAAGCTCGGCCGCTGAGGTTTGGAGAGGGATCGAAGCAACAGCCTGCCATCCCGAGCGTGAAACGGCGCGATGCGCCGGTGAGGATGAAATGACCCTGCCTCTGCGCCGGAGGCGCGACAGAAGGTAGCCGGTGGCAAGCGCGGAGCGCGCAGCCACCGGACCACGTTCGCCCCCATTTTCGGCCCCGAAGGGGTCGCAGAAGGCGCTCTGGCGCCCCTCCGGGGCGCGCAATCTTCGCGATCCTGACCGGTGGCTGCGCCGCTTCGCGGCTTGCCACCGGCTACCTTCTTGGGGTCCCTCCGGGACAGGGGTGATGCCGAGCCGCGTGCCGGCAACGATGCCGGAGCTCCGCATTGCACTGTGCCGCATTTCCCCCTACGTGTCCTTCGGCTCGCGCTGGTAGCGGGCTTCGAGGCGGCGGAGGCGGAGCTCGAGCTCGGGGGTGAGCTGGGCGGACGGGTGGATGCGGGAGTCGGCCGGGTCGGGTGCGACGGAGACGCTTTCGAGGAGGGTCAGCAGGCGGCGGCCTGCTTCGAGCCACGCCGCCAGCGCGTCGCGGAGCTCGGCGGGGTTGGCGCCGCGGGTCTGCAGCTCGACCGGGCCGAGGGAGAGCGACTGGAGGTCGGGGAGCTGGGAGAGCACCTTCTGCAGCGTCTCCAGGGTCACGTTCCCGCCGGCCTCCAGTTGCCGCAGCCGTTCCCGCGGAACGCCTGCCAGACGGGCCAGTTCGGCCTGGGACAGCCCGTGATCGATGCGCGCCTGCCGGATCTGGTGGTGCAGCATGGAGAAAGTGTAGCACTTTCCTCCCACCAAATGCCCTGTTTGAGAGCAGGATGACCTGCGGAGACCCGCAGACGGGATGCGAGCGTCATAAAGAAATGACGATCGCACCCCGGAGTCGGCCTCATTCGACCCGGGGAAAAGTCCGCAAACCTCAAGAATGAGGCTCCAGTGTCATTTTAAAAAGACATAAGCATCTCACCTTTGAGGTTTCAGACCTCATCTTTGACTTCCGTAGCCTCTTCTTCGAGGCAAAACAGCTCGACTTCGGGAACAGCAACCCTGGGGATGAGGTCCACGACCTCATTTCAGAGTTTGGCCTTTTATACAGGGCTATTGACTTTCTTTTAGCACAGACCTAGATTGCAGGCGTCCATACCGAAGTCACCGGGATGCGGTCGACGTGAACGGGCCCCCGATCCGCCGCTCCCAGGGCGCGCTTCCGTCTCTGGACTCCTGCGCAGGACCTCTTCTCCCCTCATCGTTGAAAGGAGTCCCTCTATGTCTGAATTACCCGTCGCCCCGTCCGAGTACGGACAGCGGGCGTTCGCCCTGATGATCAAAGTGCGGGAGCTGATGAACGAGATCAAAGGCTTCCGCTACTCCGCGCGGGGACGCCGCGTGAAGATCGGCGCCGCTTCCTCGCTGCCGGAGGAGTTCCTGCAGCTCATGGCCGTGGCCTGCGACGCCAACGCGCCGTTCGCGTCGCGCGTCCAGCTCACGGGACCGGAGATCCGCGACCGGCTGGAGTTCCGGCGCGAGTTTCTGGGCCTGGCCCGGGAGACCCATCTCGTGGCCAAAGGCCTCGAAGACACGATCGCCGAGGAGCTGGCCGAGATCGGCCATCGCGCGCTCAAGGCGTACAAGACCGCCCAGGACATGGAGTCCGGGGCGGAAAAGGAAAGCCTCATCCCCCACCTCGAAGGGATGCGCCGGGCCATCAACCGCGGCCGCCGCGCCAAGTCGAAGGAGGAGGAAGACGCCGCCGGCGCGAAGAAGGGAGAGGCGAAATGAGCCTCTCCGTTCCCGAGATCGCCGAGATCATGATCGAGGCCGCGCGTGCGGACGCCGGCGATCGCTGGCCGCAGTTGCAGGCGCTGGCGGAGTGTGAGCTGCGCCGCCTGGCGCAGGCGCTCGCGGACGTTGAGGGCCTGCTGGCCGCCGGCAAGGTCACCGAGTCGCACGCGACCCAGCTCGTGCACATGCACCAGATCGCCGCCCGCTCGGTGCTGGTGACGATCGAAGGCATCGGGCTGCTCACCGCGCAGCAGGCCATCCACGCGGGTGTGCGCGCCGCCGAGACCATCAACGGCCCCGGCAAGCGCGCGCCGCTGTGAGGACGCCATGCCGAACCGACCTCGATGCCTCTGCCTCTCTTTCTGAACCACCGAAAAGAAAGGACACATCTGATGAGATCGAAAACCCAAGAGTCGTTCGCCGGCAAGGTCCAACGGGCCATCCGGATCTACGGCACGGTCCGGCCGAAGCTGACCGCGCTGGCGAGCTTTCCGGTGATCCCGGCCCCCTGGCGCCGCGGCATCACCCAGTTCCTCGACGCGCTCGACGCGGTCGCCGCGGACCCGAGCGCCGGCAACGTCGCGGCCCGCTTCAAGGCGGGCAAGGACATCTAGCAATCCTCGTGGGGCGCGCGCGTGCGCGCCCCACGTTCCGGAGGAAAGGCCATGAACATCAAACCGTATCCGCTCGCTCCCGGACAGTGGCACACGCAGCCGACGCAGAAGAAGTACGTCGTGTGGCACGGCACGGCCGGCCGCACGAGCTACACGCCCGCGGGACGCAAGCCCGGCCTGGCGACGACGTCGATCGACGGCTGGAACCGCGACGGGGCGCTCGTGGGCGCGCCGTACGTGGTGGACCGCGACGGCACGATCTATCAGACCTTCGACGACCGGCACTGGATCCATCACCTCGGCCTGAAGGGCACGAACGGCTACTACGACAAGGCGTCGGTGGCCGTGGAATTCGCGAACGAGCTCGGGCTCACGCTGGACGGCGACCGCCTGCACGCCTTCGGGATGAACACGCCGCACACCGTGTACACCGGACCGTTCCTCAACTACGAGTGGCGCGGCTGGCGCCACTTCGCCCAGCTCGACGAAGCGCAGGTCGACGCGGGGATCGAGCTGACCCTCGACATCTGCCGGCGCCACGAGATCGACCCGGTATTCTTCTGCCCGTCGACGTCCTTCGACTTCCCGCGCTGCTTCCAGGTGGCGACCATCGTCTGCCACTCGAACTGCCGCGCGGACAAGACGGACCTGTGCCTGCCGGAATGGGTGTACGAAAAGATCGAAGCGGCGGGGGTACGCCTGGCGACCTGACTTGGAGTGCGGAGGCAATCGCGAAGGCGGGGCGCTGCGAACTCCCCGCCGTTATGATGCGCGCCGTGACAACTTCAACCGAGCCCGTGAAGTGGGGCAAAGTCATCGACCAGACGCGCTGTATCGGCTGCCATGCCTGCAGCACCGCGTGCAAGTCCGAGAACGCCGTTCCCGTCGGCGTCAACCGGACCTACGTGAAGGCCGTCGACGTCGGGCAGTTCCCCGCGGCGCGGCGCGCCTTTCAGGTCACCCGCTGCAACCAGTGCGAGCACCCGCCGTGCGTCGAGGCCTGCCCGACCGCCGCGATGTTCCAGCGCAAGGACGGCATCGTCGACTTCGACAAGGACGTCTGCATCGGCTGCCGCGCGTGCATCGCCGCGTGCCCCTACGACGCCATCTTCATCAACCCCGAGGACCACTCCGCCGAGAAATGTAACTTCTGCGCGCACCGGCTGGAGGTGGGGCTCGAGCCCGCGTGCGTCGTGGTCTGCCCCACGGAGTCCATCCTCATCGGCAACCTCCTCGACCCGACGTCGAAGGTCTCGCAGTACGTCAACCGCGACGTCGTCAACGTCCGCCGGCCCGAGAAGGCCACGCTCCCGAAGCTCTTCTACAAGGGCGCGCACCAGACCACGCTCGACCCATTGGCGGCGCGGCGCCCCGAGGGCGGGATGTTCATGTGGAGCGAGCAGACGCAGAACGACGAGCACGACGTCGTCTCGGGGCATCCCGGCCAGCCCAACAACATGGCCGCGGCCATGCTCGCGTACGACGTCCCGCACAAGGCGCCGTGGGGCCTGCCCATCACTGCCTACGTGTGGACCAAAGCCGTCGCCGCGGGCGCGTACCTGGTCGGCGCGGCGCTGATGCTCTTCGGCTACTCGTCGTTCGACTGGCAGTGGACGGCCCCGGTCATCGCGGCGATCTTCCTCGCCCTCACGTTCGGCCTGCTGATCGGCGAGCTCGAACATCCGAAGCGCTTCTACCTGATCCTCACCCGCCCGCAGTGGCGGAGCTGGCTGGTGCGCGGCGGCATCATCCTCACCGCCTTCGCCGCCGTCCTCGGCGCCCACCTGCTCTGGAGCTTTCTCGGAGCGGGTCCGCCGCGCTGGTTCGCGGTCCTGGGCATCCTCGTCGCGGTTCCCTCGGGCACGTACACGGCGTGGCTCTTCGCCCAGGCGAAGGCGCGCGACCTGTGGCAGAGCCCCCTGCTCCCGCCGCAGCATCTCGTCGCGTCCATCGTCGCGGGCTCGGCCGCGCTCTTCCTCGCGGGCACGCCGGTCACGGGCGCGATCATGGTCGTCGCGACGCTCGTCCATCTCCTGCTCATCGCCGGGGAGGTGCTGATTCCGCATCCGACCGCGCACGCGCGGCTCGCGTCGAGCGAGATGACCCGCGGACGCTTCCGCCTCCAGTTCCTCGCCGGCGTGGCGCTGCAGCTCATCGGCGCTGGCGCGATCGTCACCGGCATCCCCGCTGCCCTGCTCGTGCTCGCGGGCCTGTTCTTCTACGAGCGCGCGCACATCGGCGCCGGGCAGTCCGTCCCCCTCGCTTAGGAAACCGTCATGAAGAACTTCCCCGGACCCAGCGGCACCCACCTCACCTCGTTCCCCCCGCGGGAGCGCTGGGACGACTGGATGGAGCTCGACTCGCGCGCGTGGCCGAAGCGCGTCGAGCGCCGCTACATGCTCGTCCCCACCACCTGCTTCAACTGCGAGTCCGCGTGCGGCCTCCTGGCCTACGTCGACAAGGAGAGCCTCGAAGTCCGCAAATACGAGGGCAATCCCGAGCATCCCGGCTCGCGCGGCCGCAACTGCGCGAAGGGACCGGCCACGCTGAACCAGGCCACCGATCCCGATCGCATCCTTTTTCCGCTGAAGCGCACGGGCGCGCGCGGCGCGAACCAGTGGCAGCGCGTGACGTGGGACGAGGCCCTCGACGACCTCGCCGCGCGCATCCGCAAGGCGCTCGTCGAAGGCAGGCCGAACGAGGTCATGTACCACGTCGGCCGCCCCGGCGAGGACGGCTACACCGAGCGCGTGCTCGCCGCGTGGGGCGTCGACGGCCACAACTCGCACACGAACATCTGCTCGTCCAGCGCGCGCGCCGGCTACCAGTTCTGGATGGGCTACGACCGTCCCAGTCCCGATCACACGAACGCCGACGCGATCCTGCTCATCAGCGCGCACCTCGAGTCGGGCCATTACTTCAACCCGCACGCGCAGCGCATCATGGAAGCCAAGCAGCGCGGCGCGAAGCTGATCGTCTTCGACGTGCGCCTCTCGAACACCGCCACGCACGCCGACTACTGGCTCGCGCCGTGGCCGGGCTCCGAGGGGGCGATCCTGCTGTCGATCGCGCGGTACATGATCGCGAACGGACTCTACGACCGCGCCTTCGTGGAGCGCTGGTGGAACTGGCGCGAGTGGATGGCCGCCGCGCATGCAAAGCCGTCCGCGACGTTCGAGGACTTCGAGCGCGCACTCGGAGAGGCATACGCGTCCTACACCTTCGAATACGCCGAGAAGGAATCCGGCGTCGCCGCGAAGACGATCGAAGAGATCGCGAAGATCGTCGCCGCCGCGAAGACCCGCCTCTCCACCCACACCTGGCGCAGCGCCACCGCCGGCAACCTCGGCGGGTGGCAGATCTCCCGCGCGCTGTTCCTGCTCAACGCGCTCAGCGGAGCGGTGGCGTCCGAGGGGGGCGTGTTCCCGAACGCGTGGAACAAGTTCGTGCCCCGGCCCATCCACCTCCCGCCCCACCCGCCGCAGTGGAACGAGCTCACCTGGCCGCAGGAGTTCCCGCTGTCGTGCAACGAGATGTCCTTCCTCCTGCCGCACCTGCTGCAGGACGGCCGCGGCAAGGTCGACGTCTACTTCAGCCGCGTCTACAACCCGGTGTGGACGAACCCGGACGGCTTCTCGTGGATCGAGGCGCTGACGGACGAGTCGAAGATCGGCCTGCACGCCGCGCTCACTCCCACCTGGAACGAGAGCAGTTACTTCGCGGACTACATCCTCCCCGTGGGCATCGGCTCCGAGCGCCACGACCTGCATTCGTACGAGACGCACGACGCGCAGTGGCTCGGCTTCCGCCAGCCCGTCCTCCGCGCCGCGCGCGAGCGCCTCGGCGAGACGATCACGGACACGCGCCAGGTCAACCCGGGCGAGGTGTGGGAGGAGAACGAATTCTGGATCGAGCTCTCCTGGCGCATCGATCCCGACGGCTCGCTGGGCATCCGCAAGTTCTTCGAATCGCGGAAGGAGCCGGGCGCGAAGCTGTCGGTCGAGGAGTACTACTCGTTCATCTTCGAGAACTCCGTTCCCGGCCTGCGCGAGAAGGCCGCGGCGGACGGCGTGACGCCGCTGGAATGGATGCGCCGCGCGGGCTCGGTGGAAGTGACCCGCGGCGTCGGCCGCATCTTCGAGGACGAAGTGCCGGCGGCGGAGCTCGTGGACGTCCACGTCGACGCACACGGCCGCGCCTACGCGCGCTCGCCGAAGCCGGACCTCGCGAACATCATCCCCGTGCCGATGCCCGATCCGGACGCCGAGGGGCGGCGGCGCGTGGGCGTGCAGCTCGATGAGAAGGTGCGGCGCGGCTTCCCTACTCCAAGCGGTTTGTTGGAGTTCTACTCCTCCACGCTCGCCAAGTGGGGCTGGCCGGAGATGGCCATCCCGGGCTACACGCGCGGCCAGGTGCATCCGGAGAATCTGCAGCCCGGCGAGATGCCGCTCATCCCGACGTTCCGCCTGCCCGTGCAGATCCACACCCGCAGCGCCAATGCCAAGTGGCTCGACGAGATCGCGCACACGAACCCGTTGTGGATCCATCCGACGGACGCGGCGCGCATCGAAGTCCGGACCGGCGACCTGGTGCGCGTGGAGACGCGCATCGGGCACTTCGTCGTGAAGGCTTGGGTGACCGAGGGGATCCGGCCGGGGGTGGTGGCGTGCAGCCATCACATGGGACGGTGGAAGACCTCGGACAACGGGCAGCGGCAGTTGATGGCCACGGTGACGCTCGACAAGCAGGGCAGCGGCTGGAAGCTGCAGCGCGAGCGCGGCGTCGGGCCGTACGAGTCGGACGACCCGGACACGCAGCGCATCTGGTGGACGGACGCCGGCGTGCACCAGAACCTCACCTTCCCCGTGCAGCCGGACCCGATCTCGGGGATGCACTGCTGGCACCAGGCGGTGCGCATCCGCAAGGCGGAGGCGGGCGACAAGTACGGCGACATCTCCGTGGACGTGGCGAAGTCGCGCGCGGCCTATGAAGAGTGGATGACGAAGACGCGGCCGGCGGCGTCGCACTCGCCGGACGGCACGCGGCGCCCGTACTGGATGCTGCGGCCCTTGAAGCCGGCGCGCGAGGTGTACAAACTGCCGTGATGAATCCCCCTCCGTCCCACTCTGTGCCTCTGTGTCTCTGTGGTGAATATGCGCGCGCCTCGCAGGAGGCACGGGAGCATTCACCACAGAGACACAGAGACACAGAGTGGGACGGAGGGAGCAACGCGAAACATGGCTGAGCACCGTCCGACCACCGACATCCTCTCCGGCCTCACGGTCGCTCTGGTCGGCCTCCCTCAGTGCCTCGCTTACGCGCTCATGTCGGGGCTCCCTCCCGCGTATGGCCTCGCCACCGCGGCCGTCGCGGGCTTCGTCGCCGCGCTGGCGGGTAAGAGCGCGCAGGTCGTCACCGGCCCTACGAACACCACCGGCCTGCTGATCCTCGGCGCGCTGCTTCCCTACCTCGCGCCCAACGGCCTGCTGCGCGAGGACTCCATCCGCGTGCTGGCGACGCTCACGCTGCTCGCGGGACTGATCCGCATCGTGGCCGCGCTCACCGGCGGCGCGCATCTCATCCGCCTGATCCCCGAGTCCGTGCTGATCGGCTTCACCTGCGGCGTGGCCATCCTCATCGGGGTCATGCAGCTCGACGAAGCGCTGGGCATCCCTCCGACGCACGCGACCGGCTTCCTCACGCAGTTCGGGGACGTGGTCGCGCACTGGCGGGACGTGCAGTGGCCGGCGATCCTCGTCACCATCGGCACGGCCGTGCTGGTGGAGCTCGGCCGCCGCTACTCGCCCCGCATCCCGTTCGCGCTCTTCGCCGTCCTCGGCGCGACGATCCTGGCGTGGGCGCTGCGGCTGGACGGGCTGCCGCTCGTCCGCGACCGCCACGCGATGACCAACGGCTGGCCGCCGGTCGCGCTGCCGCTATACGACGCGGAGATCCTGCAGTCGCTCTTCATCCCGGCGATGGCCATCGTGCTCCTCGGCACGATGGAGCTGGCCGTGACCGCGCGCGCGGGCGGCGAGCGTCCGGACATGCGGCGGGAGATCCTGGCGCAGGGCTGGGGCAACGTCGCGGGCGCGTTCGCCGCGGGATTCCCCGCCTCGGCATCCCTCGGCCGCTCCGCGCTGCTGAAGATCGGCGGCGCGAAGACGCGCCTCGGCGCGGCCGCCACGGCCGTCTTCACCGGCATCGCCCTCATCGCCGGCGGCTCGCTGACGGGCTGGATCCCGCAGGCCTCGCTCGCGGGCGTGCTGCTGGTGATCGCGTTTCACATGGTCGACTGGCGCGGCATGCGGCGCCTGTGGCGGGCGTCGCACGAGACGCGCATCCTGCTCGTCGAGACCTTCGCCGCGACACTGCTCTTGCCGCTGCAGTGGGCCATCCTCCTCGGCACGGCCACGGCCCTGATCATCCACATCGCCAACACTTCCGCGCCGCGGCTGCGCGTGTTGCGCCGCGACGGCCACGCCCTGGTTCCCCTCGAGCCGAACGAGGACGCGGAAGTGGTGATCGTCGAGGTGAGCGGCAACCTCCACTACGCCGCCGTCGCGCCGTTCGTCGAAGAGATGGAGGAGATCGTCCCCCACTCCACGCGCATCCTCGTCCTCGACCTGTCCCACGCCCACGAGATCCGCTTCGCCGCGTTGCGGGCGATGGAAGACCTCGCGGCCGAGATGAAGCACGACGGCGGCGAGCTCTGGCTCGCGGGCGTGGACGCCGACACGGCCCGCCTCCTCGACCGCTCCGGCAGCGCCCTGCCCTGGGTGGCGGAGACGCCGACGCCGGGCCTCAGCGTACGGCGGTGTCTCGAGCGCTGCGCGTAGCGCGCGATCGCCATTGCAACGCGACGATCGCGATCGCCCCCGCAACGATCGCGAGCAACGCCGGCACGAGGCGGGCGTACACCAGCTCGCGACGTGCCTCGGGAGGGAGAACGCCCGTCTCCCACCAGATCCAGTCGCCGCCGAGGCGGTTGATGGCGCCGCTGCCTCCGGTGACGGTGAGGACCAGGGCGTCGCCGGTCGTGGGATTGACGCGCACGACGGCGCCTCCCGCCGGGCGGACGCCGCCGTCGTGTCCGGTGACGTTCGGCGCGAAGAGCGCCAGTCCCAGTCCCCACGTGCCGGAGGTCATGGGCTGCGGGCCGATCATCTGTCGCAACGTCGCGCGCGTGAGGACGGGATTCTCCGCGGAGAACGCCATCGCGAACCGCGCGAGGTCCCGCGGCGTCGCGCAGAGCGATACTCCCGCGTGGACGGGGTAGCGCGGGTGCGGCAGCACCTTCAGGTCCGCATCGAAATTCGGCGCGAGATCTTCCGCCCGGCAGTCGAAGCCCGACGCCGTCATCCCCAGCGGCTGCAGCACGGCCTCCTGCATGTAGGCGTCGAACGGTCGCTTCGTTACGGTCTCGATCGCCCGCTGCAGCACGAGATACGAGTCGCTCGCATACGAGAACGACGTCCCCGGCTCCCTGACCACGCGTTGGCCGGTACCGTCGTCGATGCCGGAGGTGTGGGTGAGGAGATGGCGGACCGTCACCTTGCCGAGCACCGGCTCATCCAACCCGAGGCGTCCGTCCTGCACGAGCCGCATCACGCCCCAGGCGGTGACGGCCTTACTGACGGAGCCGACGCGGAAGCGCGTGCGCTCCGGATCGACGGGCGCGCCGAACGCGTGCTCCGCGACGATCTTCCCGCGCTGCACCAGCACCAGCGCCGCACTACCGAGCCGGCGCTCCTCCGCGGCGTCGCGCAGTTGCTCGACGAGATGCCGTTCCATCGAAGCCACGTCCCCGCGACGCACGTCCGGCTCCGCAAACCACACCACCTCGGCGGCCACGACCCCGATCACGGCGAGCGTCCACAGAAACAGCCTGAGCGCCATCGTCACGTACGCATTGTCCGCAAAAACAGGCCGCGGTGCGCCGGCGACGATGAGAGGACGGAGCGGGCGATGCGGAACTCCGCGCGCCCTTGTCATCCCGAGCGTCGAGCGAGGGACCTGGGCGGGTGGGGCGGCAGGCACGTGCTTCGCGCCCCGCCCACCCGGGT
>DASUSN010000131.1:0-14172 GCA_036375075.1 Thermoanaerobaculia bacterium
GGCGCGTTCCCCCGCCCACGGGAGGGGCGGGCTGAAGCCACGCCCTACATTTACACCTGCGCCCAGCCGCCGTTGAGGGACGAGCGGCGCGCGGCGTCGAGGACGCGCTGCTGCATCAGGCCGTCCTCGAACGTCGCCGCGGGCGCGAGCGCGGTGCGGTCGCCGCCGTCGATCGCGGCGCGGAGCGCGCGCCCGAGGTGCAGCGTGCCCGTGCCGTAGGCGCCGCCGGGAGAGTTCCCGGGGCGCTTCTCCAGCGGCCCGCCCGCGATTGGCGAGAACGGTGCGCGTCCCTGCGACAGCAGCACCTCCTCGCCGATGAAGCGCATCGCGCCGCGGTCGCCGTGGATCGTCAGCATTGAGGGATCGTCCGGACCCGACGACACTGCGCACAGCTCCAGCGATGCCACACCGCCGTTGCCGAGACGCAGCGCGACCGAGGCCCAGTCGTCCGAGGTGACCTCGCGCATGCCGTCGCCGAACGGGCGTTGCTTGACGATCGTGTGCAGCAGCGCCTGCACCGATTCGATCTCCGCGCCGAAGTAGCGCAGCGCGTCCACCAGATGCGAGCCGACGGCGCCCCAGATCCCGCCGCCGCGCGACGCGTCGCTCCACCAGTTCCACGTCCGCGCCGGATCGTTGCGCGTGGGACTCGCGTACCGCGCCTCGGCATACCGGATCCGCCCGACGTCCGTGGCGATCCGCTCCCGGGCCTCGCGCCACGGGGGGAGGAAGCGCAGCTCGTGGTCGATGATCGCGATCTGCTGCGGACGCCGCTTCGCGGCCGTGACGAGGTGCTCCGCCTCCAGCGGGCCGAGCGTCGTCGGCTTCTCGCAGAGGACGTGCTTGCCGGCTTCCAGCGCGGCCAGGGCGATCTCGCGATGCTCGTATGGCGGCGCCGTCACGGACACCAGATCGACGTTGGCCGCGGCGACCAGCTCCCGCCAGTCGTCGTGCGGCCTGATGCCGAGCTCCTCCGCGATCTGGCGGGTCTTGTTCCGGTGGAACCCCGCGATCGCCACAACGTCCAGCCCGGCTTCCCGGAACGTCGGCGCCTGCACCCGGGCGCCCCAGCCGGTCCCGACAATTCCGATCCTTGCCATCTCCGCGCTCCTTGGCAGCTCGTTTGAAGTAAGGAAGGCATGAGCCGCCGCCCCGATCTTATCGTTCCGATCCGCGATCGGCGCAGGCGAAAGCGGATCCTGACGCTGAAGAACTTCGGCATCGTCACGGCCGTGCTCCTCATCGCATTCGTCGCCATCAGCATCCGCTCCGAGATGCGCGGCCTCCGCCCCGGCGACTACGGACGCCTTTTCGGCCGCGAAGTCCCAGCGCCCGTCGAGCCCAAGCCGATGGAAGTCGTGCGGGAAGAGCCGCCGGCGGTGACCGACCAGACGCAGGCCGATCCGACGCTCGTCGAGCCGATGGCGCGCTCGCAGTGGCTGGTCGACGACGTCCCGCCGGCGACGCCGGCCCCGGTCACGCCCGTGGTGACCGCCGCCTCGGTGCGGGGTGAAGCCGACCTCGCGATCGTGGGCGGGGCCGATGGCGTGGCGGTGGTGCGCACCGAGCGGCGCAAGCCGGTGCTGTCCGGCGGCTTCGGCCGCTGATCTTTACGAGTTCCTCGGTTCCTCGGAGTTCCTCGGAGTTCCTCGGAGTTCCTCGGAGGGGCCTGAGGGGGACTCCTCCGAGGAACTCCGAGGAACCGAGGAACTCCGAGGAACCGTCTCACCGCATCGCCCTGCGCCGTCCCAGCAGCCTTACCGTGGCCGGCCGTGAATACTCGCTGACCCCCGTGTCGCTCCAGGCCCGCACGCGGAACTGGTACTTCACGTCGTCCAGCCATGGCTGGATCGACACCCAGGTCGTGCCCGCGTCGAACCATTCGTCGAACTCGTTCCACGCTCCGTCGTCCACGCGATACTCGACGCGGTAGCCGTTGACCGAATCGAGCGGCGGCGCCCACTGCAGGACCATCAGCTTCCCGCCGTCCGTCATCGCCGCCCGCACGTCCTGCGGCGGCAGCGGCATCGTGTCCCGCGCGTTCACGCCGCCCGTGGTCAGGAAGATCCGCGACGCCCCGTGATACGGCATCTCGTCGCGCAGGTGCGCCTGCACGTAAGCCACGTCCGGGCCGAGGTTCACCAGGCCGTCGGGGGAGTTCGGATTGCCGAGGGTGTAGCGCTGGACCAGCTCGTTCCTGCGCAGGAGCAACACCTCGCCGTCGTTCGACGTGATCGCCGTCCCGAACGGCGTGAGCGTCGCGCGCAGCTTGCCCGTGTCGATCTGCGCCCCGGCGATGCGTGTCGTCCCCGAGCCGCCCTCGTCCGGCCGCAGCGAGCGCGTTTCCAGCGCGCCCCCGTCCAGCCAGAAGAGCTGGAAGCGCGTCCCGTCCCAGTACACGTCGGGTGACACCGCCAGGTTCGGGGCGATCTCGATGGTCGCCGGGTCGGCCCGCTGCAGGGTTGCCGTCAGCCGCGTGCCGTGCAGCACCGACTCGTACCCATCGCACGGCGGAAAGCACACGGAAAAGTTCGTGCTCTGCCAAACCGCGAGGAAGCCGCCGGCGCCCGAGACGATGCGCGGATTCTCCAGCCGGCGCGTGCCCTCCCGCTGCTCGATCAGCACCGGCGCCGACACCGCGCCCCACGGCATCACCCGCGCGGCGAAGATCTGCGTCCCGTCGCCGGCGATCCCGATCACCACCCATCCCGAGCCGTCCCAGGTGATGCCCGTGGGCGTGAAGCTCCGGACTCTCGGCGTGCTGGCGAGGATCTCCGCCGAACCGCTCAGCGTGAGGGCCGACCAGCCGTCGCTCTCTTTCTTGACCACGAGGAAGTTCGCCCCGTCGCTCGACGCGAGCAGCACGTCTTCGGTCGTCCCGATCCGTTGTTCCTGCCAGCCGCCGTCCGCCGCGCGCACGCCCGCGTGCACCGTGCGTTTGCCGTCGCGCACCTCCGACCAGACGATGAGCGCGGCCTCATGCGACCACGCGGTGGTGTGGATCGTCTGATCCGCCGCCGCGAACGCCGCTTCGCGGAGGGCTTTCGGGACCGCGAGGTCGCGCACCACCACCGGCTGGGACGCGCCCGTGCCCCGCCACGCCGCCAGCGTGCGTCCGTTCAGCGAGGCCAGGCTCACCGGCGACGTGTCGTGCGCCCTCGCCGGCTCCACGCTCGTCAGGCCGTCGAGCGACGCCGTGTGGATCTCGCCTTCGCGGATCGTCGACAGCACCCACTTCGTGCCGTTCCACACCACCGCGACGTCCGTCGCGCCCGCGGACGGGTACAGCGATGCCGGCGAGCTCACGGTGCCGTTCGGGCGCACCAGCACCCACCACACCGAGCCGCTGCCGTTCGTCCACGCCACCAGCACGTCGGTGCCGTTGCTCGCGGCGGCGACGCGGCGGAGCTCGACCAGCCCTCCCGCGAACTGCACCGAATCGGCGAGGTCGCCGTTGGGCCGGATCAGCATCACCCGCAGCGACGTCGGCGTCGCCGCGGCCGCGACGAAGCCCGTCCCTCCCGCCGCCACCGCGGAATCGACCGGGGCCGGCGACGAGATCACCTGCTGCCGCGGGTCCGTGGACAGCACGCCGTCCGGCCGCAGCACGACGGACGAGAGCTCCGTGTCCGAGCCGTACGTCATCAGCACGCGCCCCCCGTCGAAGGCCAGGCGCGGCGTCCTGGCGTGCGTCACGATCGGGAACGGTGCGCCCATCGGCTCCCCGTTCCCGTTCAACAGCCGCCCGCGGATGTGGTGGTATCCCTGGACATCGAGCTCCTCGCCGGCCACCAGAAAGTGCGTTCCGGTCCACACGACGTCGAACGCCACGACCTTCCCGCCGAGGATCGGGCGCCCGGCCCGGTTCTGGCCGTCGACCAGGCGCGTCACGCGCAGCTTCGTGTCCGTGGCCCAGAAGAGGAAGAAGTCCCGCCCGTTCGTCGCCAGCTGCGACAGCGCCCTGGCCGTGCCGTAGCGCGTGTCCGTCTGCGGCACCGCTTCTCCGAAGAAGAGCGACTGCGCGGGGACGAGCGGGGCGGCCAGCAGGAGCAGCGCGAGCGCGGCGGAACGAGCGGCGGTATGCATGTTTAATAACTTTATGTCGATACCGCATAGATTGCAATACGGGCCGCCACCATAGAATGTGTGCGCAATGTCCGGATCGATCGTCTTTGGAACCGACGGCTGGCGCGCCGTCATCGCGGAGCACTACACCTTCGACAACGTCCGCCTCGTGGCCGACGCGATCGCGACGGCGGCGCGGACGCTGCGTCCGCCCGCGGACGTCGACGCCAACGCGTTGATCGTCGGCTTCGACCGCCGCTTCCTCTCGCGTGAGTTCGCCGCGGTGGTCGCGGAATGCCTGCGCGCGGCCGGGTTCCGGGTGATTCTGTCGGACCGCCCCACGCCCTCCCAGACGATCTCTTTCACCGCCCGCCACCGCAAGGTGCTGGGCGGGATCGTGGTCACGGCCAGTCACAATCCGGCGAAGTACAACGGCCTGAAGTTCAAGGCCTGGTACGGCGGCTCCGCCCTCCCCGAGATGTACGACGCCATCGCCTCTTCCCTCGGCCAGCGCAGGACGCGGGAGGGGGGCGTGGTGGCGGAGGAGAACATCCTCGACGACTACGTGGAGGCGCTGCGGTCGCAGCTCGACCTGGCGCTGCTGCGGTCCGCGAAGCTGTACATCCTCCACGACGCGATCTACGGCGCGTCCGCCGCGATCCCCTCCAAGGTCCTCGGCCTCGACTACGTCGGCGCGCATCGCATCGTCACCGGCGAGCGTGCGCCGCTCGATACGACGCTCGTGGATGCGATCCGCGGCGAGGTCAATCCGTCGTTCGGCGGCGTGAATCCCGAGCCGATCCCCGAGAACCTGTTCGCGGCCCGGGATGCGATGATCGCCGGCCGCTACGACGTCGCCATCTGCAACGACGGCGACGCCGACCGCCTGGGCATCCTCGACGAGCGCGGAGACTTCGTCTCGCCGCACAAGATCATCTCGCTGCTGGCCCTGTATCTGGTGCGGGAGAAGAAGCTCGAGGGCGAGCTGGTGAAGACGTTCTCGACGACGCGGCTGATCGAGAAGGTAGCCGCGGCGCTGAAGGCGACACTGCACGAGACGCCGATCGGCTTCAAGTACGTCGCGGATCTCATGCTCGCGCGCAACGTGCTGGTGGGAGGGGAGGAGAGCGGCGGGATCGGCTTCGGCCGCTTCATGCCGGAGCGCGACGGGATCCTGTCCGGTCTCATGGTGGCCGAGGCGATCGCGCACTACCGGAAGCCGTTGAGCGGGATCATCGCGGATATGGAGCAGGAGTTCGGCGCGCTGCACTACGACCGGCGCGACGTACACCGTCCGATGGAACAGAGCGCGCGTCTGATCGAGCGCGTGCGGGCCCGCGAGCTCGACGGAGCGTTCGGCGTCGCGCTGGTGAACATCGAGGAAAAAGACGGCGTGAAGATGAACTTCGCCGACGGCTCGTGGCTGTTGTTCCGCAAGTCGGGCACCGAGCCGATCATCCGGATCTACTGCGAGAGCCCGTCTGCCGATCGCGTCAAAACGATGCTGGACCGGGCGATCGCGGAGCTGGACGCAGCAGTTTCGAGCTGATCCCAGCTCCACGGAGCTGAAATCAGCAGAAAAATGCTGGAAGCCAGCAAAAAGATGCTGGAATCAGCAGAAATGAGCTGGGAGCCAGCAAAAAGATGCTGGAATCAGCAGAAAAGAGCTGGAACCCAGCAAAAAGATGCTGGAAACAGCAGAAATGAGCTGGAAACAGCAGAAAGATGCTGAAAACAGCTCCGAAATGCTGGAAAGAGCGCCGCGGAGTAAAAATTACGGGCGCCAGGTGTACAGCGTCAGATCGCAGCAGGGGATGAAGCCGATCGAGCGATAGACGCCGAGGCCCATCTTCGACGACTGCAGCGCCGCATGCGTCGAGCCCAGTTCTCTCGCATGGTGCAGCGCGGCGACCGTCATCGCCCGTCCGATCCCGCGGCCGCGCGCGGAGGGCAGCGTCACCACGTGATACACGCCGGCGAGATCGCCGCAGAACAGCAGGGACGTCGTGGCCACCGGCTCGCCCTCGAGGTAGCCGGCGAAATGCGTCCACACGTCGCCGCACTGCGGATAGACCGTCCGCCATACGCCGCGATCGGATTCCGGGCGTCCGAAGCCGGGGATGAACGCGCGCTCCCAGTCCTCCAGGTCCGTGACGCGGCGGATCGTGAGCCCGTCCGGCATCGCGCCGTCGTCCATCGCGCGGAGCTCGATGGTCATGCCGGTGGAGTCATACGTGTGCTGCAGGCCGAGGCCCACCAGGATCGACGCGAGATTCTCCGGCCGCGACGCCGGGGAGATCCACCAGCGGAACGGGCGCGCGGACATCATCTCCACGATCCCCGGCACCTCGTCCTCCGACAGCCGGCTCGTCGCGATGCCGCTGAAGAAATTGATCGGCACATCGGTGAGCGCGCCGAACACGCGGCCGTCGTCGATGAGCCGCGCACCGGGCAGGTGAGTGAAGCTCCGGAAGCACTCGCGGGAGATCCGCTCCACCGCCGCCACGCCGTCCAACGCCGACATCGGACCGGATTGTACAGTCCGGCGGTTCGGGTATCCTTTTGCACATGCCGAAAATGGATCGGTTTCCCGAGGAGTTCGACGACCTCCTCAATGCCCGGGGACGCCGTCTGCTCCGCGACGTCCCCCGCCTCGAAGCGCTGATGGCGAAGCGGCAGACGCCCATCGTCGTGCTGGACGACGTCATGGACGACGGCGTCGCGCGCGACTGCATCCGCCTGCTCGACGAGGCCATGTACCCGTACCTGCGCCGCATGCACGTCCCCATTCCGCGCACCGCGCTGACGGACATGGAGGAGAACTACGCCGAGCGGCTCCCGAAGACCGTGCGCGTGAAGACGGTGACGTTCAACTCCCCGAAATCGAACGCGCTGGAGGCCGCGCGGCAATGCGGCCTGGCGGGGCTGCTGTGGTCGAAGAGCTTCCACCGGCTCGCCCAGCGCGCCACCACCCCGCCGCTGCGCAGCGACTACTGGGCGCGCCAGGTCATCTGCTACGAGCACGGCGACTACAGCGGCCCGCACAACGACCACCACCCCCAGCGCGCCGAGGCCCGCAACGGGTTCATCGACCTGCACATCATGTTCTCCAACGACGGCGTCGCGTCGCAGTCGCTGGTCTACGAGGACAAACGGTACCTGTCGTCCATCCGCGACGTCTCCTCGCGCGCGGCCATCGCCGTGTACCGCCTGCCGTTCTGGCACTACACGACCCCCCTGGTCGCCCGCCGCGGCCGCGAGTCCACCGCCCGCCGCTGGCTCCTCCTCGGCTCGTTCGACTACGACCCGCCGCTCCCGAAGCTGGAGTATTGAAGGGGGAGCCATCTCCGCAATCGCGCGCGAGATCTGTCATCCTGAGCCGCGTAGACGGCGAAGGACCCCCCGCGAGAGGCGGTAGACGCGCAAGTCGGCAGGGGATCCTTCGCCGTCTACGCGGCTTCAGGATGACAGGGAGTCCGCTTTCGTATTCGGTCGCCTTGGCGCGCGAACGCGCGAATACGAAAGCGGAGGCGGTTGCCTCCGGACTCCAAACGACGGGGGCGCGACATACCGGCCGCCTCTGCGCTAGGATTCGCCCGTGTTACGACCCGAGACCCTGACCCGGACGCAGTTCACGCGCGAGAGCATCATCGACGACTACCGGACCGCCGTCCGCAGCCGCCACGCGAGCCTCATCGGCCGCCGGGAGGTGCTGACCGGCAAGGCCAAGTTCGGCATCTTCGGCGACGGCAAGGAAGTCGCCCAGCTCGCGTGGGCGCGTGCCTTCCGCAAGGGCGACTGGCGCTCCGGCTACTACCGCGACCAGACCTTCATGTTCGCCGTCGGCGCCGCGACGCTCGAGGAGTTCTTCGGGCAGCTCTACGCCCACGCCGACGTCGCCCACGACCCCTGGTCCGGCGGCCGCTCGATGAACGCGCACTTCGCGTCGCGCTTCCTCGACGCCGACGGAGCGTGGAAGAACCAGCTCGACGCCTTCAACGTCTCCGCCGACCTGTCGCCGACCGGCTCGCAGATGCCGCGCCTGGTCGGACTGGCCTGGGCCTCGCGCCTCTATCGCGAGCTGCAGATCCCCGGCTCCGAGCAGTTCTCCCGCCACGGCGACGAGATCGCCTGGGGCACCATCGGCAACGCCAGTTGCGCCGAAGGCATGTTCTGGGAGTCGATCAACGCCGCCGGCGTCCTCGGCATCCCGATGATCGTCTCCATCTGGGACGACGGCTACGGCATCTCCGTCCCCAACGAGCACCAGATCACCAAAGACAACATCTCCGAGGTGCTGAAGGGCTTCCAGCGCGACCCGAAGTCGAAGAGCGGCTTCGACATCTACACCGTTAAGGCGTGGGACTACCCGGCGCTCTGCGAGACCTACATCGCCGCGGCGACCATCGTCCGCCACGAGCACGTCCCGGCGATCATCCACGTGACCGAGGTAACGCAGCCGCAGGGCCACTCCACCTCCGGCAGCCACGAGCGCTACAAGTCCGCCGAGCGCCTCCGCTTCGAAGAAGAATTCGACGGCATCCGCAAGATGCGCGAGTGGATGATCGCGCAGGGCATCTCCAGCGCCGAGGAGCTCGACGCGATGGAGAAGGAAGACATCGCGGCCGTGCGCGAGGCGCAGCGCCGCGCCTGGGACGCCTACCGCGCGCCCATCGACGCCGAGGCGAAAGAAGCGCTCGCGCTCCTCGAGAAAGCCGGTGCGACGGAACAGAAGAACGAGCTGCAGCGCGTCCAGGCGCCGTACCGCCGCGACCTCGTCCGCGCCGTTGCCGCCGCCGCCATCGAGACCCGCGACCCGGACGCCATCGCCTGGGTCCGCGCGAAGCAGCAGGAAGGCGACACCCGCTACGGCTCGCATCTCCTCGGTGGCATCCAGGTGGCCGAGGTCCAGCCGGAGTACGCGGACGGCGCGGCCACGCTCAACGGCTACGAGATCATCAACCACTGCTTCGACCACGCCCTGCGCCGCGAGCCGCGCCTGATCATCTTCGGCGAGGACGTCGGCAAGCTCGGCGACGTCAACCAGGGCTGCCTGGGGCTGCAGGAGAAGCACGGCGTCTGCAGGGTGATGGACACCGGCATCCGCGAGTGCACGATCCTCGGCCAGGCCATCGGCGCCGCGCTGCGCGGCCTGCGCCCGATCGCGGAGATCCAGTACCTCGACTACGTGCTGTACGCGCTGCAGATCATGTCCGACGACCTGGCCACCGTGCGCTGGCGCTCCGCGGGCGGACAGGCCTGCCCGGTGATCGTCCGCACGCGCGGGCACCGGCTCGAGGGGATCTGGCATTCGGGCTCGCCCATGGCCGGCATCCTCAACCTCGTGCGCGGCATGCACCTCTGCGTCCCCCGCAACATGACCCAGGCCGCGGGCTTCTACAACACCCTCCTGCGCGCGGACGACCCGGCGATCGTGATCGAGGTCCTCAACGGCTACCGCAACAAGGAAAAGCTCCCGTCCAACATCGCCGAAATGACCTTGCCCCTCGGCGTGCCCGAGGTGCTGAAGCAGGGGAGGGACGTGACGCTCGTGTCGTACGGCGCGACGCTGAAGATCGTCGTCGAAGCGGCCGAGCTGCTCACCAAGACGGGCATCGACGCGGAGATCATCGACATCCAGACGCTGCTGCCGTTCGACGTGCGCGGCATCATCGCGGAGTCGGTGAAGAAGACCAACCGCGTCGTCTTCATCGACGAAGACGTCCCCGGCGGCGCGAGCGCCTACATGCTCCAGCAGGTCGTCGAGCGCGACCGCGCGTACGAATGGCTCGACTCCGAGCCGCGCACCATCGCGGCCAAGGAGCACCGCCCCGCGTACGGCTCCGACGGCGACTACTGGTCCAAGCCCAACCGCGAGACCATCTTCGCCGGCGTGTACGACCTGATGCACGAGGCCAACCCGCGCAAGTACCCGAAGATTTTCTGAGCAATGAGTAAACCGGCAACGACTCCCCAGCCTCCGTATTACGCGGTGATCTTCACGTCGACGCGCACCGAGGTCGACGAGGGCTACGGCGACATGGCCGACAAGATGGTCGAGCTGGCGTCACAGCAGCCCGGCTTCCTCGGCGTCGAGAGCGCCCGCGACCCCGGCGGCCTCGGCATCACCGTGTCGTACTGGGAGAGCGAAGAGGCCATCGCGAACTGGCGGAAGCACGCCGAGCATCGCATCGCCCAGGGACAGGGCCGCGCGAAGTGGTACGACGAGTTCGCGACGCGCGTCGCCCGGGTGGAGCGTGCGAACCCGGTCTTCAAGCGTACACGTTGAAGCGTCCGTCGCGCACGAACCCGAGCAGCGTCAGCCCCATCTCCCGCGCCAGCTCTACGGCCAGCGTCGAAGGCGCCCCCACCGCCGCCAGCACCGGAATGCGCGCGACCACGGCCTTCTGCACGATCTCGAAGCTCGTGCGGCCGCTGACGACCAGGACGTGCCCGTCGAGCGGTATGCCCTCGCGGAAGAACGAGCCGATGACTTTGTCCACCGCGTTGTGCCGGCCGACGTCCTCCCGCAGGCGGAGCAGCGCGCCGTTCGCGTCGAAGATCCCCGCCGCGTGAATCGCGCCGGTCGCGTCGAAGCTCTTCTGCTCCGCGCGCATCTTCTCCGGCAGCGACACGATCACCTCGCGTGCGATCTCCGGCCTCGCCGCGATCGGCGAAGTCTGCACGCGCAGCGCCTCGATCGACGTCTTCCCGCACACCCCGCACGACGACGTCGAGTAGAAATGCCGCTGCAGCCGCTGCAGGTCGACCCGGACGCCCTCGCGCAGCGCGACACGCACGACGTTCGGCGACCCCCAGTGGCGGTACGACTCGACGTCCCCGCCGCTCCGCACGATCGACTCCGTGAACAGAAACCCCGCCGCGAGATCGAAGTCGTCCCCCGGCGTGCGCAGCGTCACCGAGACCGGCTTGTCCCCGACGCGGATCTCCAGCGGCTCCTCGACCGCCAGCTCGTCCTCGAGCTCCGTGGAGGTATCGCCATCGACGCGAACGATGCGGGTCATCGCCGCGCATTATGTGCGCTCACGTCTGTCATCCCTCGCTCGACGCGCTGGTTTCCGGAGCGCCGGCGTCCCGCCGGCTGGCCGGGCGGCGTCCCCGCCGCCCGGCTACTGGGGAGACCGGAGCCACTCGCCATGCGCCACGGTTCCCGCACCCACCCAAGTGGCGGCGCGGGACGCCGCCACGCCAGCCGGCGGGACGCCGGCGCTCCATGACGCTAAGGCGACGCCCTCGGCACCATAAGCCCGCATGCACGAATCCTGCAGCTGGCTCAGCCGGAGGAAATGCGGAGTTGATGACGGACGCCGCGGACGCCGGATCGCGCCATGCGATCCCTTCCACCGCCGACTCGCTGCGCGAGTATGGCCGCGGCTTCGCGGGCGGACTGCTGTTCAGCCTTCCGCTGCTGTACACGATGGAGGTCTGGTGGGTCTCGTTCATCGCCCAGCCATCCCGCCTGCTGGTGCTCCTTGCGTTCACGTTTCTCCTTCTCCTCGGCTACAACCGGTACGCGGGACTGCGCCACGACGCGAGCTGGGGCGAAGTGGCGATCGATTCGGTCGAAGAGCTGGGACTGGGGATCGGCACGTCCGCGGTGGTGCTCTACCTGATCGGCCGCATCGGGCCTGCGACTTCCTCGGCCGAGGCGCTGGGAAAGGTCGTCGTGGAAGCGGCGATCGTTGCGGTCGGGTTCTCGGTCGGCTCCGCGCAACTCGGTTCCCGCGACCGCGATCGCGGCAAGGGATCGGAGGATGACGAGGGCAGGCCGACGCTCGCGCGCCAGGTGGTCATCGCCGGCTGCGGCGCCGTGCTCTTCGCGGCGAACGTCGCTCCGACGGAGGAGATCCTGATGATTGCGGCCGAAACAGGGCCGGTGCGTCTGCTCGGTCTCGCCGCGCTGTCGCTGGTGGTCGCCGGCGGCGTGCTTTACTCCATGGACTTCAAGGGCGCCGAGCGGTTCGCCGCGGTGGAGGGCAAACTGGACGTGGCGATCGGGCTGGCGATGACGTACGCGATCGCGCTGGCCGTGTCGGCGATCCTGCTGTGGTTCTTCGGCCGCTTCGACGGCGTCGGCCCGGACGTCTGCGCGCGGCAGGTCGTCGTCCTCGGATTCCCGGCGGCTCTCGGCTCGGCCGCGGGACGGCTGCTGCTTCAGTCATGAAAGCGAAGAAGAACGCTCTGGAGTGGACCGTGTTCGGCGCCAGCGTCGCCGTCATCGGGGCGGTGGTCGCATTGCTCGTCCACGCCGCCGTCACCTCGCAACGCGACAAACGGCCGGCCCTGCGCGTCGCCACGCGCGAGGCGACGCGCGAGCCGGAAGGCTATCTCGTCCCCGTGATCGTCTCGAACGACGGCGACGCCACGGCGGAGCAGGCCCGCATCCGGATCGCACTGATGGCCGGCAGCGAGGAAGTAGAGGCGGCGGAGCTGATGATCGCGTTCGTGCCCCGGAAGTCGCAGCGCGAAGCGTCGGTCGTCTTCCGCCGCGACCCGGCCTGCTGTGCGATCGTCGCGCGAACGATCGCGTACGAGAAGCCGTAGGACGCGTGCGGTGCGCGATGTTGTCATCCTGAGCCGGCGTAGCGCGGCGAAGGACCCCCTGCTGGATGCGCGGTCGTCGCGAACCGCAGGGGGTCCTTCGCCGTCTACGCGGCTCAGGATGACAGCGCCTCGTGAGGGACTTCTCCGTTCGTTTGCGCGATCTTCACTGGGTCCAACTAAACCCAACTCAAACGAATGGGAGCCTTTCCGATGAAGAGCGGTGTGAGCGGTGGTCTGTTCCGTCTTCTGATCGTCCTTTTTGTGGCAGCACAGGCGTTTGCCATTTCACCCGCCGACGTCGCCACGACGGACATCCGCAAGCTCGTGGATGTGAAGTCCATCCGCGGCGCGAAGGGCTACAAGCGGGTCGCGGTGCCGGGCTATCGCGTCATCTTCACCACGCGCAGCAAGGTCGTGGCCCGCGCCGAGGACTGGCTCGGCGGTGTCGGCGGCGGCAGCAGCTCGGGAGCGAAGGCCACGATGGAGGTGGTCCTGGGCAACGTCGATTTTCCGACCCTGCAGGCCATCGCCGACTCGGCCTACGCCGATCTGCTCGAGGACCTGAAGGGAAGCGGCATGGAAGTCGTGCCGCTGGAGAGCATCACCGCCTCCGCGGCGTTCCAGAAGATGAAGATGACCGGCAGCACGGCCGACAAGCCGTACACGAAGCGGTCGCGCGACAAGAAGACGGACTATCTGGTCGTCTCTCCGACCGCCATCCCGCTCTGGTTCACGAACTTCGACGGTGACATCAGCGATCAGGGCATGGGCCAGACCAACATCCGCGCGATCATGTCCATGTCGAAAGAGCTGGACGCGCTCGTGCTCTTTCCGATCATGCACATCGATTTCGCCACCCTCGGCGGCTCGGGCGGCAAGTTCGCGCGCCGCGCGTCGGTCACCGCGAAGGCCGCGATCTACGCGAATCCCGCCTACACCCTCTTCTACATCGCCAACGAGAAGGGCGGCGCGTTCGCGCGCATGACCGACGGCATCGGTGTGGAAGGCGATCCGGGCGAGTTCGTCACCGCCGATCACGCGTCGAACGAGGCGTTCATCGGCTCGATGCAGAAGATCGGGATCGACTTCGGTCCGGTGAAGAGCAAGAAGAACATGGTGCTGCAGACCAACCGCGAGAACTTCCACAGCCTGGCGCTGGAAGCGCTCACCGGCACGAACGAGGCTTTCCGGCGAGGGCTGCAGGAAGCGCAGAAGTAGCCGCGTTCCGGACGCGGCGTCGAGACGCGCCCGCCCCCGGTGCGAGGGCGGGCGCGGTCAGGTCAGTAGCTGACCCTCAACTGGTAGGTCGTCTGCGTGGACGCGTAGCGCCAGACCAGGACGGTGACGTTCACCGCGGAGGAGCTGGTGTTGGTCCAGGAGGCCTGGTCCGCGGTCGTGCCGCCGTTCTCCGAGCTCGCCACCTCCGTGCCTGCCGCGTTGTAGATATAGAGGTCGTAATCCACGGAGAGACCGTTGAGCAGCGCGGTCACCGTGGCGCCCGCCGGGAGGCTCACCCGGAAGAAGTCGTTCTTCTGCGTCGAC
>DASUSN010000132.1:0-8448 GCA_036375075.1 Thermoanaerobaculia bacterium
GGGGGGGCAGGCACAAGCTTCGAGCCCCGCCCGCCCAGGTCCCTCGCTCGACGCTCGGGATGACAGGTGGGGGGAGGGAGGTGGGCCGCCCAGCGCAGCCTGATGCGGGGCGGCCCAATGAGGCGGGAGGGTGCATCACCGGGGTTGCTAGTGATGCGGTATGTCGTTCGTCACTTTGTATGACGGACGCCCGCGCTCGATGTTGCGTTGCCGGCCGGACGGTTGCCGGTTGTTTACAACAGGTTGCGGAGCTCTTTCCCCGGCTTGAAGCGGATCGTGTTGCCGGGCGGGATCTTCACCTCCACGCCCGTCTTCGGGTTCCGGCCGATCCCCTTCTTCCGCTGCTTGACCTGGAACACTCCGAAACCGCGGAGCTCGATGCGCTGTCCGCGCGCGAGCGCGTTCCGGAGCCCTTCGATCACGGTGTCGACCGCCTGGGCCGCCTTGACGCGGGAAATTTCCGAAGTCTCCGCGACTTTGTTGACGATGTCCGCCTTGATCATTTTCCCTCCGAAGGCGCTGATTATACAGGACCTATGGAACGGCCCCGAATCGATACCTGGCTCAAGCTCGTCTGCCTGTTCAAGCACCGCGCGGATGCGACCGAGGCGTGCAAGGGAGGCAAGGTCAAGATCAACGGCAACCGGGTCAAGCCGGCCGCGGTCGTCAGGGAAGACGACGTCGTCGAGTTTTACGACGGTGGCGACCACTACCGTCGCGTCGTGGTGAAGCAGATTCCGACGACGAACGTCTCCAAGGAAGCCGCTCGCACGATGTACGTCGACGAGACGCCCGCGCGCGAGAACGTCGATGCCGTCACCGCCATCTTCCGCGAGCGGGGCGCGGGACGCCCCACCAAGAAGGACCGCCGCGAGATCGAGAGAGTCAGGGGGCAGGGCGCAGGGGACAGGGGGCAGGAGTAGTCCTCCCGATCTCCTGCGCCCTGCCCCCTGTCCCCTGCGCCCTACGTCACGGCGCGTTGACGAAGCGCCGCATGTCCACGTTCGCGATGAGCCCGATCGCGATGAAGAACATCATCGTCGACGACCCGCCGTACGAGATCAGCGGCAGCGGGATGCCGGTCGTCGGCAGGATGCCGATCTGCATCGACACGTTGATGAAGACGTGGAAGATGATGAACGCGATGAGGCATATACAGAGGAAGGTCCCTCCTCGATCCCTCGCGTGTTTGGCAAACGTCAGCGCCTGGACCACCAGGAACAGATACAGCGCCAGGACGATGAGGACCCCGATGAAGCCCCACTCCTCGCCCAGGACCGCAAAGATGAAGTCGGTATGCCGCGCGGGGAGGAACTCCAGCTTGGCCTGCGTGCCGTGGCGGAACCCCTTCCCGTTGATTCCGCCCGAGCCGATGGCGATCTTCGCCTGCGTGACCTGATAGCCCGACCCCAGCGGGTCGCGCTCCGGGTTCAGGAAGATCATCACGCGCTCCTTCTGATACGGCTTGAGAAACGCGAACCAGCCGAGCGGCAGCGCGATCGCCACCACCAGCACCATCGCCACCCACACCTTCGCGCGGATGCCGCCGAAGAACATCGCCACCGCGATCAGCGGGAAGAACGAGGCGGCCGTACCGAAGTCCGGCTGAATGATGATCAGCCCCACCGGCAGGCCGATGATGCCCATGACGATGACGAAGGAGCGGAAGTCGAGATAGGCGCGGTCGTTCGAGTCGAAGAACCGCGCCACCATCAGCGCCGTGAAGATCTTCATGAACTCCGACGGCTGGAACTGGAACCCGCCGATGTGGATCCACGACTTCACGTTTGCCGTCAGCTTGCCGAATACCAGCAGGTAGAGCAGCAGGATGATGCCGATGCCGTACAGGATCGGGGCGATGTCGAACAGCACGTGGTAGTCGACCACCATGAACGCGATCATCAGCGCGACGCCGATGACCACCCAGATGACCTGCTTCTTCGTCAGCCCCAGCGCCGGGTCGCTGTAGTACGTCGCGCTGTAGACGAGCAGCACGCCGATACACGCCAGCACGATCGCCGTGCCGATGAAGTTCCAGTCGATGGTCGGTTTGCCTGTGTCGCGAAAAATCATCGTGTCGAGGGGAGAGGCAGTTCGCCTTCCTTGATCTGCTCCAGAGTCTCGGGATTGCGGAGGTCGAGCCGCGAGCCGGCCACCTGACTGCGGAACGCCGACTCGTACAGCATTTTGGCGAGAGGCGCCGCGTCCGCGCCGCCAGCGCCGCCGTGCTCGACGAACACCACCGCCACCATCTGCGGGTTGTCCGCCGGCGCGAACGAGGCGAACCAGGCGTGGTCGCGGAACTTGAACGGCAGCGACGTCGCTTTGATCCAGCCGGAGTACGCGATGACCTGCACCGAGCCGGTCTTCCCGGCGATGTTCAGCCCTTCCACGCGGGCGTTGCTGCCCGTGCCGCCCTGCTCGTTGACGACAGCCCAGAGGCCGTCTCGCACGGACTTCAGCGCGGCGGCCGAGAGTTTCAGGTCGTGCAGCATCCGGCTCGGGACGCGGAAGCGTTTGTACGAGCCGTCCGTCTGCACGCGATCCACGTAGCGCACGACGTGCGGCTGGAAGACCTTGCCGCCGTTGGCGACGGCCGCGGTCATGTTTGCCACCTGCAGCGGCGTCACGATGAGCGGGCCCTGTCCGATCGCGACCGAGATCGTCTCGGCCGGATACCATTTCTTGTCGCCGCGCACCGGGTGCTCGGCGCGCCACTTCGTCGAAGGCACCAGACCCGCGCGCTCGCCGTCGAGGTCGATGTGCGAGATCTCGCCGAACGTCAACTGGCGCGCGTACTGGTTGATCTTGTCGACGCCGAGGCGGCCGCCGATGGTGTAGAAGTAGATGTCGCAGGAGACCTTCAGGGCCCGCTCGACGTCCACGCCGCCGTGCCCTTCCTTCTTCCAGCAGCGGAAGCGGCGCCCGAAGAAGTGGCCGCTGCCGCCGCACCCGAAGCTCGTGTGCGGATCGACCACACCCTCGGACATGCCGGCCATGGCCATGACGATCTTGAAGACCGAGCCGGGCGAGTAGAGGCCCTGGATCGCGCGGTTGAGCTCGATCTTGAACGGGTTGCTGGTGATCGTCTTCCACGTGTCCGGCGTGAAGCGCTTGGAGTAGACGTTCGGGTTGTAGGCGGGCGAGGAGACCATCGCCAGCACTTCCCCGTTACGCGGGTCGAGCACGACCGCCGCGCCGACCATCTCGTTCTCCGCGAAGTACTGCTCCGCGCGGCGCTGCAGCTCGAAATCGATGGTGAGATAGATGTTGTCGCCCGGCACCGGCTGCTTGCGCGCCGGGACGTACTCGCTGAGACGCCGGCCGTCGGCGTCGTACTCCCAGTACTCGGCGCCGCCGCGGCCTCGCAGGTACTGGTCGTACATCAGCTCGACGCCGCGCTTGCCGATCAGGTCGCCCTGCTCGAGCTCGGCGTTCTGCTTCATCTCCTTCTCGCCGACCTCGCCGATGAAGCCGAGGACATGGGCGGCCATGGTGCCGTACGGATAGTTCCGGCGCTGCACGGGCACGACGTTGACCTCGGGGAACGCGATCGACTGCGCCTGTACCTGCGCGACCTGCGACATGGTCAGGTCTTCCGCGAGCGTGAACGGCTGGGTGAAGCTGGCCTTCTTCGACTCCTTGTCCCACCGGGTCGCCACCTCGGCCGGCGGACGCTGGAGGACCTGGGAGAGGAAAGCGATGAGCTTCTCCCGGCGCTGTGCGTCCGCCTTCAGCAGCGGCTTCATGACCACGCGGTCGACCTGCAGGGTGTAGGCGGGCTGGTTGTCCGCGAGGATCTTTCCCTCGCGGTCCATGATCAGGCCGCGCTTCGGCGGGATCTCGATCTCCCGCAGCGCATTCGCCTCGGACAGCCCGCGGTACTTCTCCGCCTGCACGCCCTGGACGAACCAGAACGAGCCGGCCAGGAAGACGAACGCCGCCACGATGCCCCAGAGCACCGCGTTGATTCGGAATTGGAGGAACTTCTGGTCGTCGCGGTATACGCGCATAAAGGGGAGTCCTGAGTCCTGGGGAGTCCTAAGTCCTGAGTCCTAGAGTCCTGAGTGCCGGGTCCTGCGAGCGGTGAGCCACTCAGGACTCAGGACTCAGCACTCAGGACTCTTACCATGCCGTCTTGCTGCGGGTGGCCTCGATCGGCTCCTCCCGCAGGAACAACGTAAGCAGTTGATACACCAGCATCCCGAACAGAACGGTGAAGATCGTCTTCACCAGCAGCGCCTGCTCGAACATCTCAATCTTCTGTTTCACGAGGATGTTCACGAGGATGTAGATCACGAGCTCGTTGACGATGATCGCGCCGGCCAGGCAGGCGCCGAAGGCCAGCGAGCCGCGCAGCGCCAGGCGCGCGTTGATCGACGCCACCACGTACGCGCACACCGTCAGCGAGAACGCGTGCAGGCCGAACATCGCGTTCGAGAACGCGTCCTGGACGAACCCGGCCAGCACCCCCGCGGCGATGGCGCCGAGGATGTTGCCGCCCATCGAGTAATAGATGACCAGGATGATGTACGGATTGAAGAACGCCAGGGCGTTCGGATAGAAGCTGTCGAGCAGGGAGTGCAGGGTCAGGGCGATCAGCAGCCCGATGGCGAATCGCAGCCACCTCAAGGTGCGTACCTCACTACGGCCGGCGGGATCTTCCGCGTATGGATCACGATCACTTCCTCGATGGTCCCGAAATCGACGGTCGGCCGCACCGTCACGGTCTTGAACAGCGACTGGCCCGGCTCGGAGCGGACCACCGTCCCGATGGGGATGCCCCGCGGAAAGACGCCGTCGATGCCGGCGGTCAGGACCCGGTCGCCGGGCTGGACGTCGGCGAGCGCCGGGATGTCCTGCATCTGCACGACGTTGCCGCCCAGGCCGCGAACGACGCCCTGGCGGCGCGTGCGCTCGACCAGCGATCCGACCGAGCAGTTCGTGTCCGTCACCAGTTGCACCTTCGCCAGATCGTTCGTCGTCAGCACCACCCGCCCGATCAGGCCGCTGGCGTTGGCGATGATGTCGTTGACCTGGACGCCGTCCGCCGAGCCGCGGTCGATGATGATCGATTTGAAGCGCCCGGCCGTGTCGAGCATGATCGTCTGGGCCATCGACGTCTCGAACTCGAACTGCTCCGAGTAGGCGAGCAGGCTGCGCAGCCGGCGCATGTCGCTGGCGGACTGGCTCAGCTTGAGGTTGTCGGTGGTCAACTCCGCGACCTTGCGGCGGAGCTGGACGTTCTCGTTCACCGCCCGGCGCATGTCCAGGTAGCCCTGGTGCATGTCCTGCGCGCTGCCGCCGATCCAGTTCACGAACTTCGGCACGGGCGAGAAGATGGTCATGACCGTCCGCTCGAACATCGTGCGTGTCTCCCCGACGTACGCCGTCTTGTTGCTGAGGCTCATCAGGACGAACAGCAACGAGAGCACGACGATGACGAGGAGCGTAGGGCGCCGCGGGATGACGTCTGTGGGTACCGCCATGGTTTTTCCGAATTCGGACTGAGCAGGATTCCTGCCATTACTAGGGGGCAGGGGACAGGGCGCGGGGGGCAGGAGATCGAACGTCCGAGTTCCGGTGCTCCTGCCCCTGTGCCCTATTCGATCGAAATCTTGCGCAGCAAGTTGAAGTCCGTCAGCATCTGCCCCGTGCCCAGGGCCACGCAGGCCAGCGGGTCCTCCGCCAGCGTCACCGGCAGGCCGGTCTCTTCGCGCAGGCGCCGGTCGAGGTTTTTGAGCATCGAGCCGCCGCCGGCGATGATGATGCCCTTGTCCATGATGTCCGCCGACAGCTCCGGCGGAGTGCGCTCGAGCGCCACGCGCACGGCTTCCACGATCGTGGCCACCGTTTCGGAGAGCGCCTCGCGGATCTCCTCGTCGCTGACGACCAGGGTCTTGGGCACGCCCTCGACGAGGTCGCGGCCCTTGATCTCCATGGTCATCTCTTCGTCCAGCGGGAACGCGGAGCCGATCTCCATCTTGATCTGTTCCGCCGTCCGCTCGCCGATGAGCAGGTTGTACTTGCGCTTGATGTACTGGATGATCGCGTCGTCCATCTCGTTGCCGGCCACGCGCACGGAGCGCGAGTAGACGATGCCGGCCAGCGAGATCACCGCGACGTCCGTGGTCCCGCCGCCGATGTCCACGATCATGTTGCCGGTCGGGTCCGTGATCGGCAGGCCCGCCCCGATCGCGGCCGCCATGGCCTGTTCGATCAGGTAGACCTCCGTGGCCCCGGCGCGCAGCGCGGAGTCCTTGACCGCGCGCTTCTCGACCTGGGTGATCTCCGAGGGCACCGAGATGACGATGCGCGGCTTCACCAGGAACCGGCGCCCGTGCGCCTTCTCGATGAAGTACTTGATCATCTTCTCCGTGACTTCGAAGTCCGCGATGACGCCGTCCTTCATGGGCCGGATGGCGACGATGTTCCCCGGCGTGCGGCCGAGCATTTCCTTCGCTTCCTTGCCGACCGCTTCGACGTTGTTGTTGATCTTGTTGACGGCGACGATCGAAGGCTCGCGGACCACGATGCCTTTGTTCTTCGCGTAGACGAGCGTGTTCGCTGTCCCGAGATCGATCGCCAGATCGTTCGAGAACATCGAGAGGAGGGATTTCACAGCCATTCCGTTTGTCTTTTCCTTGCTAGAGTTTCGACGGGGCGTCGAGGGGCCGCGCGTGCAAAAGGAGAACCAGTGGTGTGGTCAGGGGGGCTACTCTTCCACGATCACGATCTGCGATTCTACCTTTTGATTGCCCGCAGGATCGACCGCTTTGATCACCACGACGTTCCGCCCCACCTTTTCGAACGCGACCAGTTTCTGGAACCCGCCGGCCGATTCGACGTCCACTTCCTCGTCGTTGATGAACACCGTCGCTCCCGGCTCGGTGACGCCGGCGATCGTGTAGAACTGCCCGCCCACGTGGAACGGGGCCTTCATCCGCAGCATGGGCGGGGTGCGGTCCTGCGTCCCGGCGCTCTTGCCGCTGCCCGTGACCCGGAACCGCCGGAACGGCGAGAACGGTCCGAGATCGCCGTCAGGGCCCACCGACGCCACGCGCCAGTAGAACGAGCCCTCCTCCGTCACCTGCGCCGTCGCCGCCGTCTTCGGCATCCGCCGGTTGATCTCCTGCGTCGAGAACAGCCGCGAGCGCGACACCTGCAGCACGTAGGCCGTGGCGTCGGCCTGCGTCTGCCACATCATCTGCACCTTGAGGTCCGGCGAGAGCTGGAAGACCTGGTTGTCGCCCGGCGACAGCAGCGCCGGCGGCATGGTCAGCTTCTTCACCGGTGAGAACTCGCCCGCCGGCGTGGCGCTGACCTTCTCGCCCGTCACCACGCGCACCGCCGCGCCGCCCTTCTCCGGGGCGACCGAGGCCGCGCCGCGCGTGCTCATGATCGTGCTCTTCTCCTCGTCCACGCCCACCTGGATGGCCGACTGCGACTCGACCACCACCTGCGTGCCCGGCGTGCGCACCGTGGACGAGTCCGTCGTCGTCGCCACTTCCACCGAGCCGACCGTCATCTTCACGGTGTTGGTCTTGCGGCTCGTCGAGGGATTCACGGCGGAAGCGATCTCGAGCAGGGCGTTCGCGCCGATCGTGTAAAGCGTGCCGCTCGAGAAGATCAGCTCCGCCGAGGCCCGTTCGCCGGTCTTGACCCAGTCACCGTTGACCAGCGCCGTGCGCGCGTCCGCATCCTTCCACTCGCCCGCCGCGCCCTTCTGGAACTTCACGTCGCCCTCGACGGTGAGGAACTGCGCGTCGCTGGCGAATTCGCCCCCGCCGCTCACGGCCCCGCGGCTGATCGTCTGCGACTCGACCGCGGCCGTGTGCGCCTGCTCGTAGCGGGCGGCGTTGAAGTGCGTCGTCGCCTCGTCCAGCTTCTGCTGGGCGCGGGTGAACTCGGCGCGGTGGGTGTTGAAGTCGGGCGAGCCGGCCAGCGCGTTGAGCGCCTGCCGCGCATCCGCCATGGCGGACTCGGCCCTCGTCTTCGGGTTCGCCTTCTGGTTCTGCCAGAACCACCACCCCGCGCCGCCGAGCGCGAGCAGAAGGAGGACCAGACCGATCTGCTTCAGCCGATCGATCGAGATCAGATACCAGTCGATATCCGCGCCTGTCTGCCGCTGTCTGGCCATCTGGAACGAACGGCGTGAGTTATACACGAATCAGGGCGCAGGGGGCAGGGGGCAGGGGGCAGGGGGCAGAAGAGCACGGCCCGGGAGACTCGCAACGAGCCTCAGTGCCGTACTTTGGAGTGCGGAGGCAATCGCCTCTGCTTTCGAATTCGGTTGCCTCGACGCGACAGGCGCGCGAACAAGAAAGCGGAGGCGCTTGGAGGCTGTCTCAAAACCCCATGGGACCGCCGGCGTCCCGCCGGCTGCCGGGGCGGCGTCTCGCCGCCCCGGGTGGGAGGTGGAGCGTGCCACGTGGCGAGAGGCTCCGT
>DASUSN010000133.1:0-25915 GCA_036375075.1 Thermoanaerobaculia bacterium
CGTGCCTGCCGCGTTGTAGATATAGAGGTCGTAATCCACGGAGAGACCGTTGAGCAGCGCGGTCACCGTGGCGCCCGCCGGGAGGCTCACCCGGAAGAAGTCGTTCTTCTGCGTCGACGCGTCGTTCAGGAACGTCCCGGAGATCTGGTTGCAGCTTCCCGAGATCACCTGCGGCGCGGAGATGCTGTTGTTCGGCTCCACGTCCGAGATCGAATTGCAGCTTGCCGCCGCATGGGTGACCTTCAGTTGATACGTCGTGCGAGCATGCTGGACCTCACGAAAGACGAGGACGTAGACGTCGATCGCCGAGGCGCCCCAGTTCGTCCAGGACGCCTGGTCCGGGGTCGTGCCGCCGTTGTAGGAGGAGCCCACCCAGTTCCCTACGGCGTCGTAGATCTCCAGGTCGTAGTCCGCCGTGAGGCCGTCGAGCAATGCCGTCACCGCGTGCCCGGCCGGCAGGTTCAGGCGGAAATAGTCGTACTCCTCCTGCAGAGGGGTCGCGTCGTTGGCGAAGGTTCCGGAGATCTGGTTGCAGGTCCCCGAGATCACCTGCGCCGTGGCCCCGCTGTCGTTCGGCTCCGCGTCCGAAACGGAATTGCAGGCCGGGGGCGGTCCGGAGACCGCCGGCCGGATGGCCAGCGCCGGCGTCCAGCCGGGGTTCACGCCACTCCCCGAGTAGGCGCCGCGGAAGGTCGCGTCCCGCGACGTGCCATTGAAATCACGGTTGTAGTCCAGCAGCGACGTGAAGGGGGTGTAGTCGATGGCGGTGCCCTGGAGCTGGCCGCTCTTCGGGAAGAGGTCGAGGCCCGATCCCAATGCGGCCATCGGGTTGTTGAGGTAGGTCGACGCCTGGGAGTAGGTCCCGGTCACGTTGTTGCTCTGCTGGCCGCCGGTCAGGGGCGTGCCGGCGAAAACGGCGTTGCCGACGACGCGCTGCGGGTAGGCGGCGTCGGCGCCCGAGATGCGGATGCCGTTCAGGCCGGCCACGATGGTGTTGTTGAAGACTTCGATCCGCTTGGGCACGCTGTTGTGCGCCTGGATCCGGATCGCGTCACTGTTGCGATTCACCAGCAGGTTGTCGTGGAAGGCGATGTTGCCTTCCCCCTGGAACAGCGACTCGGTGGGGTTCTGATAGAAAAGGTTCCCGTAGATCTGGTAGATGTCGGTGGAGCCGGCGCCCGAGAGCGGCCAGTGACCGACCAGCAGGTTCGGCCCGCTGCCGCCCGCCTCGTTGCTGAAGGTGTTGTAGCGGATGATCGTCGTGCCCGAGGATGGGGCACCCACCCCGGTGCTGCGGCTGTGCTGGTGCTTGACCTGCACGTTGTAGTCCATCGTGTCGTAGACGAGGTTGTACTCGACGAGGGAGTTGGAGAACTCGTAGTAGCCGGAGGAGTCGCCCAGGTACATCCCCGTGCCCGTGGCGCTGATCGTGTTGTGGCGGATGACCCAGTTCCAGGCCGGGCACTTGGTGCTGATGCCCACGCGGAGATAGTTCGGGTTGAAATTCGTGATGTTCAGCCTCTCGATCAGGATGTGATGCACGGACACCGCGGTGGCCTCGGCCTTGACGGCGTCGCCGGCCTTGTCCAGGCCGTCGAGTGACAGGTTGCGCACGGCGATGTAGCTCGAGTCCTTGAGGCTGATGACGTTCCAGCTGTCGCTCCCCGTGAACAGGGCGGGCGAGCCGCTCGCCGGACCCTCGAAGACGATGCACTGGCCGGGCTGGCCGTGCTTGTTCACGATGGGAAGACCCTGGGTGTACGTCCCGGCGGCAAGCAGCAGACGGTCGCCCGGGATCAGTCCCGCGATCAGCGACCGGTAGTTGGAAGGCGTGGCGTTGATGGTTCTGAGGGGCGCGGCGCCGTTACAGCCGCTCAGGGTCTGATCGAGAGTCTGGGCATGGACGGCCGAGGCGAAAAGAAATGTGGCGACAGCGGTGCGAAGGAGGGCTTTCCTCATCATGGAGTCGTTCCTTTAGTTGGATTGATCGGCGAGCGGAGAACGAGCGACACTGATCGCCAGTACCGGGCGAATTTCAGCGTGAATCCCTGAAGTCCTGACCTATGCAACGCTGAAGCCGGACCTACTCCTCGCGCAGCGTCGCCTCGGGGGAAACACGCGCGGCGCGCCACGCCGGCAGCGCGCACGCGAGCATCGTCGCCAGCGTGAGCGCCGCCACGACGGCGGCCAGCGTCGCGGGATCGCCGCTGCGCACGCCGTACAGCATCGACGACAGGAAGCGGCCGAGGACGAGCGACGCGCCGAGGCCCGCCGCGATGCCGACGGCCGCGAGGCGCAGGCCCCGCGTCAGCACGTGGTGGAACATCCGGAGTCCGCTCGCGCCGAGGGCCATGCGCAGCGCGAGCTCGCGGCGGCGGCTGGAGACGAACAGCGAGAGGATGCCGTACACGCCGATCATCGCCAGCGCGAGCACGACCGCGGAGAACGCCGTCAGCAGCGCCAGCACGAACTGCCGGCGTGCCTCGGAGCGCGCCACGAGGTCGCGCAGCGCCGCGATCTTGTACACGGGCGCATTTGGTGCGAGCCGCCGCAGCGCGTTGCGCAGCGGCGCCGCGCCGGTCGTCGTCCGCGCGACCATCGTCACCTCGGACGGCGGCCCGAACTGCGTCATCGGCAGGTAGGCCTGCGGGACCGGCGCGGCGCCGAGATCGCCCGGCGCGACGTTCCCCGCGATCGCCACCACGCGGCGCCACGGCGCGTCCGCGCCGCCGCCCAGGCGCATCCGCTTGCCGAGGGCGTTTCCGTCCGCCCACAACAGCCGCGCCGCGGCCTCGTTCACGATGATCACCGGCTCGCTCGCCGCCGTGTCGCTCGCGCTGAACGCGCGGCCGGCACGGAGGGGGATGCGCAGCGTGGCGAAGTAATCGGACGTCACGGCGAACCGCTGCGCGTCCGGCGCGTCGCCGGGATTGCGCGTCACCCCTTCGGCCGCGATCCCGGCGTTGTCCTGGTCTTCCGCGAACGGGAGCTGCGACGTCAGCGCGATCGACTCGACACCGGGCTGCTGCCGCGCTTCGGCGAGGAAGCGGTCATACAGCGCGAGCAGCGCCTTCGCGTCCTCGAATTGCTGTCCTTCAACGGCCATGCGGAACGCGACCGCGTTCTTCGCGTCGAACCCCGCGGGGGTGGCGAACAGGTTCCGTACGCTGCGCAGGATCAGCGTGCTCCCGACGAGGAGCACGACCGACAGCGCGATGTTCGCGCCGACGAGCACCTGCTGTGCGCCCGAGCGCCCGGCCACGATGCCGCGATTGTTCGTCACGAGCGACCACTTCCGCGCGCGCAGCGCGGGCAGCGCGCCGATCGCCGCACCCGAGAGCACGGCCACGCTCACGCAGATCAGCACCACCAGCGGATCGATCGCGAGGTCCGCGGCCCGCGGCAGGAACGCGTTTGCATTCGCGCGCAGCCACGCCACCGCGGCGTAGGCGAGTCCCACGCCCGCGACCGACGCGAGCAGCGCCTGCGCCACCGATTCCAGGACCAGCATCCCCGCGATGCGTGCCGGCGTCGCGCCGAGCGACTGCCGCACCACCAGCTCGTTGTGCCGCACGAACAGCTCGGCCAGCCCGAGGCTGCCCGCGTTCGCGATGGCGGCGGCGAGGACGAGGCCCGCGACGCCGAGGATCATCCACAGCGACGACGCGACCTGCCGCCCGACGACCACGTCCTGCAGCGTCTCCACCGCCACCCAGCCGCGCGCCGGGTACTGATCCGGATACTGCCGCCGCAACGCCGCCGTGAACGTCTCGGCCTCGCGAGCGGCCTGCTCCGCCGTCACGCCTTCCCGGAGCCGCCCGACCACGCGCAGATGCCGGCAGCTCCGGCACGCCCCTTCGAGCGACGTGTTGTAGCGCAGCGGCACCCACGCCTCGGTGCGCTCCGTGCGCCATTCGTCCGGCGTCATGCGCGTCCGCGGCGGCATCACGCCGATCACCTCGAAGTCCGTGTCGCTCATCCGGATCGTGCGTCCGAGAATCGCCTCATCGGCGCCGAAGCGGCGGGACCAGAGCTCGTGCGACAGGATCACCACGCGCGGCGCTTCGCGCACGTCGTCCGCGGGCGTGAACGGGCGTCCGAGGACCGGGCGCACGCCGAAGGTCGCGAAGACCTGATGGGTGACGCCGAGGAGCGGGATCTGCTCCGGCTCGCCGCCGGTCGTGAGCGTGTAGCTCCGCGACGAGATCGCCGTGAGCGAGGAGAACGACCGCAGCGAGTCGCGCCAGTCGGCGTACGTGCTGAAGCCCGTCGTGCCGAAGCCTTCGCCCTCCTCGCGCTCCTGCACGCTCACGAGCTGCTCCGCGCGCGGAAACGACAGCGGCGCGAGCAGCACGCCGCGGATTGCGCTCACGACGGCCGCCGTGGCGCCGAGGCCGAGGGCGAGCGTGAGCACCATGAGCAGAGTGCGGGCGGGATGACGCTGGATCCGGCGGAGGAGCATGGGTGTGCCGAGAGCATCGCCGGTGCCACGCGTAAGTGCAAGAAAGGACGCGCCGCGGCTCCGGGCCGGTGCGCGGATATGGGACGCGACTGCCCGTCCGCGAACGGCTCCGGCGATGCCGCTGCACGCGGAGCGCCGGCTTCCAGCCGGCCGTCAGACCTGCTGGCGGGCCAGGTGGTTCTCGATGCGCCGGTCCGGCACGAGCCACATGATCGCGACGATCACATACAGCGCGTCCGAGATCAGCGGATGGACGAACGCGAGCACGATGCCGGCGAAGTACAGGATCGGCGACAGCTTCTCCTTGACGCCGCTGCCGATCGCCTGGGCGAGCTTCGACTGCGGCCCTTCCTGCTTGATGATCGAGCGCTGCAGGATCATGTACGCGATCGCCGCCAGCAGCAGCACCGCGCCGTAGACCGCCGTGGGGAAGGCGGTGAAGTGATTCTCGCCCATCCAGTTCGTGATGAACGGCACGAGCGACAGCCAGAAGAGCAGGTGCAGGTTCGCCCACAACACCGCGCCGTTGACGTGCTCCGTCACCTGAAACATGTGATGGTGATTGGTCCAGTAGATGCCGAGGTATACGAAGCTCAGGACGTACATCAGCAGCGTGAACACCGTCGGCCGCAGCGCCGCCCAGTCCGTGCCGTGCGGGACGCGCAGCTCCAGGACCATGATGGTGATGAGGATGGCGATGACGCCGTCGCTGAACGCCTCGAGGCGAGTCGTGCTCATGCGTTGAGTGTACTGTGGTTCCTCGGAGTTCCTCGGGTTCCTCGGAGTTCCTCGGAGGGAGGGGGGCCGTCGATTCCCCCTCCGAGGAACCCGAGGAACCGAGGAACTCCGAGGAACCGTCTCGAGGAACTCCGAGGAACCGTCTCGAACGCAGATGGCATATCCTCCCCACCGTGTTCGCAGAGCTGCTCCTGAAGTGGCCGCTGATCCGTCAGCTTCGCGGCGACAGAGACGCCGCCACGAGCGACCGCACCCGCGCCCTGAAGCGCAAGAACGAGGGCGCGCAGGTCGCCCGCAGCGTCTGCCCCTACTGCGCCGTCGGCTGCGGCCAGCTCGTCTCCCATCGCGACAACAAGGTCATCAGCATCGAGGGCGATCCGCAGTCGCCCATCTCGCGCGGGCATCTCTGTCCGAAAGGCTCGGCCAGCTTCGAGCTGGTGACGCATCCCGGGCGGGCGACGAAGGTGAAGTACCGCGCGCCGCGCTCGCGGGCGTGGGTGGAGCTGGACCTCGAGTCCGCGGTGGACATGGTCGCGGACCGGATGTGGGCCTCGCGCGAGCGCACGTTCGACGAGGAGCACATGCACACCACCGGCATCGCCCACCTCGGCGGCGCGACGCTGGACATCGAAGAGAACTACCTGATCAAGAAGCTGTTCACCGCCGGACTGGGGATGGTGTGCCTGAGCAATCAGGCACGGATATGACACAGCTCCACGGTGCCCGGTCTGGGCACCTCCCTCGGGCGCGGCGGCGCCACGACCGCGCAACAGGACCTCGCCAACGCGGACGCGATCCTGATCATGGGCTCGTCGATGGCCGAGAACCATCCCGTGGGCTTCCAGTGGGTGATCGAGGCGCGGGAGAAGAACGGGGCGAAGATCATCCACGTCGACCCGCGGTTCACGCGGACGTCGGCGATGGCGGATTACTGGCTGCCGCTGCGCGCGGGCAGCGATCTGGTGTTCCTCGGCGCGATGATCCGCTACGTGCTCGAGGAGGACCGCTGGTTCCGCGAGTACGTCACGCGCTACACGAACGCGGCGGTGATCCTCCGCGAGGACTTCGTCGACACCGAGGACCTCGGCGGGATCTTCTCGCCGGCGGAGACGTGGCTGTATCCGGACGCGCCCGCGGGCTCGCGCGATCTCGGCCATCGCGGAGAAGGGCAGGGGACGCCGCAGACGTCCGCGTCGCCGCCGCGCGATGAGACGCTCCAGCATCCGCGCTGCGTGTTCCAGGTCATGCGAAAGCACTTCGCGCGCTACACGCCGGAGCTCGTGGAGCAGTCGTGCGGCATCCCGCGCGACGAGTTCCTGAAGATCGCGGACGTCTTTGCGAGCGCCTCGGGCCGCGAGAAGACGGGCGCGATCTGCTACGCCGTGGGCTGGACGCAACACTCGTCCGGCGTCCAGACCATCCGCGCCGCGGCCATCCTGCAACTGCTCCTCGGCAACATCGGACGTCCCGGCGGCGGCATCATGGCGCTGCGCGGGCACGCGTCGATCCAGGGCTCGACGGACATCCCGACGCTGTACGACATCCTGCCCGGCTACCTGCCCATGCCGACGTCAGGGGAGCTGGACCTCGGCGCGTATCTGAAGAAGCACAAGGCCGACAAGGGGTGGTGGCACAACGTCGACAAGTACATGGTCAGCCTGCTGAAGGCGTACTACGGCGACGCGGCGCAGCGTGAGAACGATTTCGGCTTCGCCTGGCTCCCTCGGCTCACCGGCGACCATTCGTACTTCGGCTACTGGCTGGACATGGCCGACGGCAAGCTCGAAGGGCTGATCGTGATGGGGCAGAACCCCGCGGTCGGCTCGCCGAACGCGAAGCTCGAGCGCGCCGCGCTGCGCCAGCTGAAGTGGCTGGCCGTGCGCGATCTCGTCGAGACCGAGACGTCGAACTTCTGGGAAGAAGCGCCCGAGGACATCGAGACCGAGGTGTTCTTCTTCCCGGCGGCGTCGCACGTGGAGAAGGAAGGGACGTTCACGAACACCCAGCGCCTGCTGCAATGGCGCGAGAAGGCGGTCGATCCGCCCGGCGAGGCCCGCAGCGAGCTCCAGTTCCTGGTCGCCCTCGGACGCAAGCTCAAGGCGCGCGCAACGGACGCGCCGCGCGACGCGGCGCTGCGCGCGCTGACGTGGGAGTACGCGGACGAGGATGCGGACGAAGTGCTCCGCGAGATTCACGGCTGGAAGGATGAAGGAGGAAGGATGAAGGATGAAGGCGGCGAGATTCATCCTTCATCCTTCATCCTTCCTCCTTCTCCACGCGCCACGATCCGCCACTTTGGCGAGCTGAAAGCCGATGGCAGCACAAGCTGCGGCTGCTGGATCTACTCCGGCGTCTACGACGGCAGCAACAAGGCGAACGCCCGCGACCCGCACGGCCGCTACGCCCACGGCTGGGGCTACGCGTGGCCGCTCGACCGGCGCATCCTCTACAACCGCGCGTCCGCCGACCCCGAGGGCAAACCGTGGAGCGAGCGCAAAGCGCTGGTGTGGTGGGACGAAGAGAAGCGCGAATGGGTCGGCCACGACGTCGCCGACTTCACCCGCGGCAAGCCGCCCGATTACCGTCCGGCGCAGGACCACGGCGGCGACGAAGCGATCCCCGGCGACGCACCGTTCATCATGCACCCCGACGGCATGGGCTGGCTCTGGGTGCCTTCGGGCCTGAAAGACGGTCCGCTGCCCACGCACTACGAGCCGCTCGAGTCCAACGTCCGTAACCCGCTCTACGAGCAGCAATCCAATCCCGCGGCGCAGCGCTTCGAGCGTCCCGACAATCCGTACGCCTCCTCGCCCGACGCGCGCTTCCCGTACGTCCTCACCACGTACCGTCTCACCGAGCACCACACCGCCGGCGCGATGACCCGCACGCTCTCGCACCTCGCCGAGCTCCAGCCCGAGCTTTTCGCCGAGATCTCCCCCGAGCTCGCGGCGGAGGCAGGCGTCGCGAACGGGGAGATGGTCGAGATCGCGACCGCGCGCGGCTCGATCCGTGCACGCGCCCTCGTCACCACCCGCATGCCCTCCCTGAACATCCACGGCCGGCGCATCCACCAGGTCGGCCTCCCGTACCACTGGGGCGGACGCGGCCTCGTCACCGGCGACGTCGTCAACGACCTCCTGGCCATCTCCGAGGAGCCGAATGTGAAGATCTTCGAATCGAAGGGACTGACGTGCAGCCTTCGGAGAGCGAGCCGACGACTCGAAGACTAACCATGACGACCACAGGCTTTCTCACCGACTCCACCCTCTGCATCGGCTGCAAGGCCTGCGAGGTCGCGTGCAAGGAATGGAACGACGTCCCCAGCGACGGCTTCACCTTCTCCGGCAAGTCCTACGACAACACCCTGGGGCTCGGCCACTCCACCTGGCGTCACGTGAAGTTCGTGGAGCACGACACCACGATTGGCGCCGGCGGCAACGCGCCGCACGTGATGACGTGGCAGTTCTCGTCCGACGTCTGCAAGCACTGCGAAGTGGCGGGCTGCCTGGAAGCCTGTCCCACCGGCTCGATCATCCGCACCGAGTTCGGCGGCGTCTACATCCAGCCCGACATCTGCAACGGCTGCGGCTACTGCGTCGTGACCTGCCCCTTCGGCGTCGTCGACCGCCGCCCCACCGACGGCCGCGCGTTCAAATGCACCTTCTGCTACGACCGCCAGAAGGACGGACTCCAGCCCGCCTGCGCCACCGCGTGCCCCACCGGCTCGATTCTCTTCGGCGACCTCGAAGAGATGCAGCGCGCCGCCGACGCCCGCATCGAAAAACTCCACGCCGCCGGCATGACCGACGCGAAGATCTGGAACCCGACCGATACATCCGTCGGCGGCACGCACTCGATCTTCCTCGTCCGCGGCGACACGGAGCAGTACAACCTCCCCCGCGCGCCCGAGGTGCCGACGGTGCTGCTCGAGCCCGCGTGGTCGTCCGCGGCCGCGGCGGCGGGAGTGATGGCGCTTGCGGCGCTGGCGGCATTCGCGTTGGGTGGGCGGCGGCGGTCTTCCGCCACTGACGGATAGAGCGCCGGCCTGTCACGCCTGACTCTTGAAGGACGGGTTGGTGAAGTTCATCCAGCCGCCGTTCTTGCACTGGTTCTTGCTGGTCGGCGCCGGTGGGGCGGTGAACAAGGCGAAGGTGACATCCCGCACGGCGCCGCCGGCAACCAGGGTCGAGGAGACTGTGTTCGTCGCGGTATCGATCAGGTGCACGCGAGCGTCCGCGAACGCGACCCGGCGGCAGCCGGCGGGCTGAAACTGTCATGTGCCACGACTTCGCGGCGCTACAGCTTCGTCGCCAGCACCTCCACAAGCTCGAGATCCGGCAGACTCCCCATCAGCGTCGTCGCGTGCTTTGCGAGCTCGCGCGGCACATGTCCTGTCAGATGCGCGAAGCGCGCGCCGTTGTCGGGGAAGACGTCGAAGATGCCGTATTCGCCGTTGCCGAACGACAGCGCGAACCAGGCAATCGTGCCCGGCTCCGCCTCGACGAGCGGCTTGGCGTCGCGCAGGAACTGCTCCACGTCGGGCTCGTGGCCCGACTTTGCGCGGAAGGTGAGCGCGAGGGCTTTCGTGATCTCCCCCGGCGCGCCGGCCGGCAGCTTGGCTGCGAGGATGGCCACCTTCTGAATCGACGGCGGCTCGTCGAACAGCGTGTCCGCCTTGCCGAGCAACGCGCTCGCGACCGCGCCGTTCAGATGCGCGTCACGTTCGGCGTCCGAGGGAAACGCGTCGAAGATCCCGAAATCGGAACGGTTGAAGCGGAGCGCGAACCACGCTGTCGTTCCCGCCTCCTGCTGCACCAGCGGCAGAGCCGACGTCAAAAACTCGGCTGTCGCGTCCCGCTGATCCCGCCTCGCCTCCAGGCGCACAAGCAATCCTACGTTGACCATGTCTCACCTCGGTGAGGGCGACCTGCACGGAACGAGCCGCGGCTCGCATGCCGAGGTGTGGCGCCGGGGCATGGAGACCGGACCGATCTTTGCGCTCGACGTCCGCCGCGAACACTTCCCGCGGGGTCGCGTCTCGCCGAGCTGTGCACCTCGACGTAGTTGCCTGCCGCTTCGAGTCGATCGACCTCGTCGACGTCGACGAGAATCGCGCGTCCGTCGCCTTTGATGGCGAGCCGCTTCGCGTAGTCGTGCGCCGGGCGGTCGCGGTGATGGCCAGATCTCCGCCGGTGACCCCTGGTACGCTCGCCACGACCGTATTGCTCGCCGTGCTGATCGCCGCCACCGTAATCCCGCGAATCCCTCCCGAGATCTCGTGATTTCCGCCGCCCTCCAATTGCGGTAAATCACGCCTATCCCGCGTTTCTTCAACGCGTTAGCGCCATGCCGTGAGTCGGCGTCCGCCTTGCGCAAGGGGGACGTCACATGAACATCAGTTCACAGATCGACGAAGCGCCTGCGGCCGGGCGGTTGAAGGCGGCGGCGACATTCCCCCTACCTGCAGAAACCCAAAGGAGCTGACCGATGCCCCGTAAGAAGATCCTGCTCGTCGACGACTCGAGCACCATCCTGATGATGGAGAAGTACATTCTCCGCAACGATCCCTATCACATCGTGACCGCGTCCAACGGCGAAGAAGCCGTGAGGAAGGCCGAGGCCGAGCGTCCCGACCTGATCCTGCTCGACGTGATCATGCCGCGCATGGGCGGCTTCGAAGCCTGCCGCCTCATTCGCCAGAACGAGGCGTTGAAGAACGTCCCGATCGTCATGGTCACCACGCGTGGCGAGGCCGAGAACGTCGAGACCGGGTGGATGAGCGGCTGCACCGACTACGTCACCAAGCCGATCAACGCCGTGGAGCTGGTGGCCAAGGTGCGCAGCCTCCTGGCGCTCTCCGAAATGGCGGAGGCGGTGCAGTGAGCGCCGGTAGCGCACAGCAGTGCGCGGAGCTGCTGCGCGAGAACGAGCTGCTGCGCGCCGCGCTGGCCACGGCCGAGGCGGAGGCGGAACAGCTCCGTGAGAAGTACCAGAACTTCGAGGAGCAGAACAGCAACCTGGCCAACCTCTACGTCGCCTCGCACCAGCTCCACACCAGCGTCGACCGCGCCACCGTCCTGGCCACGATCCAGGAGATCGTCATCAACCTGATCGGCTCCGAACAGCTCGTCATCTACGAGCGCTGCCGCGACTCGGTCTTCCGCCCCGCGGCGTCGTTCGGTCTCGACGAACAGCGCCTGGCCGAGGTCACCGGCGAGTACGCGGTCGAAAAGCTCGGCAAAGGGCATGTCTTCACCGATCCGGCGGACCGGCAGCCATTGACGGCGTGCGTGCCGCTGCAGGTCGGCGACCGCGTGGAGGGGGCCATCCTCGTGTTTCGCCTCCTCGAGCACAAACCGTCGCTCGAGCAGGTCGACCACGAGCTGTTCGAGCTGCTCTCCGTCCATGCCTCGACGGCCCTTCATTGCGCGTCGCTGCACGCCGTACTGGGGACGCCATGAGCTCGATCTTCATGGCAGTCGAGGAAGCGCCGGTGAGCGTTTATCTCCATCCCGGCCAGATCCACACCGGCGCGTACGCGGCCCTCGTCTCGACCATCCTCGGCTCGTGCGTCGCGGTCTGCCTGTGGGACCCGGTGGCGCGGGTCGGCGGGATGAACCATTTCCTCCTGCCGTCCGGGAAGGGTCCGCGCTACGGCAACGACGCCATGCGCCAGTTGCTCGACGACATGACCTCGCACGGCGCCTTCGTGGCGCGCATGGTGGCCAAGGTCTTCGGCGGGGCGAGCGTGATCGCCGGCTTCACCGGGTCGCGCCAGGCCATCGGCACGCAGAACGTCGAGGCCGCGATGCGGTTCCTGGCCGCGCACTCCATCCCCGTCCGCGGAGAACAGACCGGCGGCCAGCGCGGCCGGAAGCTCCTGTTCCACACCGGCACCGGCCAGGCGTACGTGAAGGACATCTGAGATGAACGAACTGACTGAGCTGATCGAGGCCTTCCGCTCGGAGAGTGAAGAGATCTTCGATCGTCTGGAAGAACTGCTGCTCCGGCTCGAGCAGACGCCGGACGACGACGAGCTGCTGCACGAGATCTTCCGCGGCGCACACACGATCAAGGGCAACGCGGCCTGCTTCCAGTACGACGGACTGACCGCGTTCGCACACGTCGTGGAGGAAGTGCTGGAGAGCCTGCGCAACGGCGCCACGCAGCCGACCGGCCCGTGCATCTCACGGCTGCTCGAGGCGGTCGACGCGATGCGCGACCTGGCCGCCCGTGCGGTCGCCGGAAACGGAGCTCTCACCCCGCGGCAGGAGGCGCTCATGGCGGCCCTCGGCGCTCCCGAGACTGCCGCGACGTTCGCGACGCACGAGACCGTGCATCGCACCGCACATTCGCTGCGGGTCGGCATCGACAAGCTCGATCGCATGCTCGACCTGACCGGCGAGATCGCCATCGCGCGCGGGCGGGTCCGGGAACTGGCCGGGCTCGACGAGCGGCTGCTGGACGCCGTCCGCGACCTCGACGGGCTTTGCTTCAACCTCCAGGAGCTGGTCATGCGGGCGCGCATGGTGGCACTCGCGCCGGCGCTCCGGCCATTTCAGCGCGTGGTGCGCGACGTGGCCGCCTCGCGGCAGAAGCGCGTGCTCCTGACCATCGAGGCGGGCGACGTGGAAGTCGACTCGACCGTCGTCGAGCAACTCCGCGATCCGATCACGCACATGGTCCGCAACGCCATCGACCACGGCATCGAGACTCCCGCCGAGCGGACCGCGCGCGGCAAGGACGCCACCGGCACGATCCGCATCACCGCCTCCCACGACCGCAGCGGCATCACCATCTGTCTGTCCGACGACGGCAACGGACTGGACGCCGAGCGGATCGCCCGCCGCGCGCAGGAGCTCGGCCTGGCGCCGGACGAGAACCTGATCTTCGAGCCCGGCTTCAGCACCGCCGGCAGCGTGACCGACATCTCCGGGCGCGGCGTCGGGATGGACGTCGTGCGGAAGAACGTGGAGGCGCTGCGCGGCACGATCTCCGTCGCCTCGCAGCCGGGCCGCGGCACCGCCATCACCATCCGCCTCCCGCTCACCGTCAGCGTCATCGAGGGATTCGTGATCGCCGCCGCGGGCGAGACCTACGTCCTCCCGATCGACACCGTGGCCGAATGCCTCGACCTGCCCGCCGACTCGGGCGGCGGCCCGTTCGGCATCCTCAACCTGCGCGGCGAAGTCCTGCCGTTCCTCCGCCTCCGCGACCTGTTCGGCCTGCGCGCCATTCCGGGCGTGACCGTCCGCGAGAGCGTGGTGGTCGTGCAGCACGACAAAGGGCGCGCCGGCATCGTCGTGGACGAGCTGCACGGCGCCAGCGACACAGTCCTGAAACCGATGGGGGGCCTGCTCCGGCAGGCTGCGGGCGTGGCCGGATCGTCGATCCTCGGCACCGGCCGCGTCGCCCTCGTCCTCGACGCACGCGAGATCGTTCGCTGCGCCATCCAATCGCAAACCGCAACCCACTAAGGAGATCCCAGTCATGCTCACCAACTGGAAAATCGGAAGACGTCTGACCCTCGCGTTCTCGATCGCGCTCATCCTGCTCGGCGTCGTCGCCGCCGCCGGCTTCTGGGGTCTCTCCCAGATGTCCGCCACGGTCGACGCCATCATCAACCGCGATGCGAAGCTCATGCAGCACGCATCCGATCTCGAGGCCAGGACGCTCACCATGCGCCGTTACGAGAAAGACGTCTTCCTCAACGTTGCCGACGCCGAAAGGGTGTCGGAGTACACGGCGAAGTGGAAGGCCGCGCACACCGCGGCATCGGCGAATCTCGCGAAGCTGCAGGAGCTCAGCGCTGCCGGCGACGCCGCCGCCATCGGCTCGATGCGGAAGGACCTGGCCACCTACACGGCCGGCTTCGAGGAAGTCCTCGGACGGATTGCCGCCGGCAGGATCCGGACGTCCGCCGCTGCGAATGACGCCATTGCCACGTACAAAGACGACATCCGCCGCCTGGACACGCTTTCGGCCGAGCTGGCCGCCACGAACGTCGAGCGGATGAACGCCAAGGGGGCCACGGTCCTCACTGTCGAGGCGCGCACGCGCGTCACCATGTGGGCCGTCTGCATCGCCGGCATCATCATCGTCTTCCTGCTGACGGTCCTGATCACCCGGAGCATCACCGCGCCGATCCTGGAAGTGGTCGAGCTGGCGAACAAGCTGGCCGAGGGGCAGAACGACTTCGACGTGCCGTCGCGCGGGAACGACGAGACCGGGATGCTCCTCGCGGCCATGAAGAAGATGGTCGAGTCGAACGGCCAGATGATCGCCGCCGCGAGCGGGATCGCTGCCGGCGACCTGCACGTGCGCGTGACGCCGCGCTCGGACCGCGACGCCCTCGGCCGCGCGCTGTCGAACATGATCGACAAGCTCACCGAGATCATCTCCGAGGTGCGCTCCGGCGCGACCGCGCTGAGCGTCGCCTCGACCCAGGTCTCCTCCAGCGCGCAGGCGCTTTCGCAGGGCACCAGCCAGCAGGCCTCGTCGGTCGAGGAGACCACCTCCAGCCTGCAGCAGATGAGCGCCTCCATCGACCAGAACGCCGAGAGCAGCGGGCAGATGGAGTCGATGGCCGTCAAGGGGACCGGCGACGCCGACGAGAGCGCACAGGCGGTCCGTCAGTCCGTCGAAGCGATGACCCGCATCGCCCAGAAGATCTCGATCATCGAGGAGATCGCGTACCAGACCAACCTCCTGGCGCTGAACGCTGCCATCGAGGCGGCGCGTGCCGGCGAGCATGGACGCGGATTCGCCGTCGTCGCCGCCGAGGTGCGCAAGCTCGCGGAGCGCAGCCAGGCGGCGGCCAAGGACATCGGCGGACTGGCCTCGTCCAGCGTCGACGTCGCGCAGCGCTCGGGCCGTCTGTTGACGGAGCTGGTGCCGACCATCCGCCGCACCGCCGATCTCGTGCGCGAGGTCGCGGCCGCGTCGAACGAGCAGTCGGCGGGCGTTGCCCAGATCAACAAGGCCATGACCCTCGTCGACCAGGTCACGCAGCGCAATGCCTCCGCATCCGAGGAGCTCGCCTCCACGGCCGAAGAGATGGCCGCACAGGCCGAGGCACTGCAGCAGACCATCGCCTTTTTCCGGACCGCCGACGCGGCCGCGTCGCCCGCTCCGCGCACGCCCTCGCAGCCGCGCGCCGCGCATGCCACCGTCCAGCCGTTCCGCGGCCGTCAGGTGCTGCCGGAAGCGGGCGGCGTCGTGCCGGCCTCCGCATTCGCCGAGTACACGCACTTCTAGGAGACGCCATGAACCAGTACCTCACATTCAACGTGGCCGGCGAGCCGTACGGCGTGACCGTCCTCAAGGTCACGGAGATCATCGACTGCGTCGCGCTGACGTTCGTGCCCGGTCTGCCGCACTGGATTCGCGGCGTGCTCAATCTCCGCGGCGCGGTCGTGCCGGTGATCGACCTGGCCGCCAAGTTCGGACTGGCGGCGACGGTGCTCACGCCCCGCACGTGCGTGGTGATGGTGGAGCTCGAGCACGAGGGCGAACGTCTCGTCCTCGGCGTGATGGCCGATTCCGTCGACCAGGTCGTGGAGCTGCGGCCGGATCAGATCCTGCCGCCGCCGACCTTCGGCGCGAAGGTGCGCGCCGACTGCATCGCCGGCATGGGCATCAGCGACGGCCCGTTCATCGTGCTGCTCGACGTCGACCGCGTGCTCTCGTCGAGCGAGGTCCTCTCCGCCATCCAGGCCGACGAAGCGGCGACGGTTGCGAGCTGAGTCATGAACCTCACCACCCGCGAGTTCGGCCGCTTCCAGAGCCTCATTCACCGGCAGGCCGGGATCTTTCTCCCCGAGGCCAAGCAGGCGCTGGTCGTCGCGCGGCTGGGCCGCCGGCTGCGCGAGCTCGGCCTGGACAACTTCGGCGCGTACTTCGAGCTCGTCGAGGCCGATCCCGCCGAGCACACGCTCATGCTCGACGCGATCTGCACGAACGAGACGCGCTTCTTCCGCGAGCCGCGGCAATTCGAGTTCCTCGACACCGACGTCCTGCCGCGCTGGAGACAGCGCGGCGAGGGGGGGCTCGCGCCGAAGCGGATCCGCGCCTGGAGCGCGGCCTGTTCGACGGGTGAGGAGCCGTACTCGCTGGCCATGCTCCTGCGCACTCACTTTCCGCTCGCCGGCGGCTGGACCGTGGAGATCCTGGCCTCCGACCTTTCCACCAAAGTGCTCGCCGCCGCGCGCGAGGCCGTCTGGCCGATCGAGCGTGCCGAGGACATCCCGGCCGACTACCGCCGCGCCTACATGCTCCGCGGCTTCCGCGGGGAGGAGGGGAAGATGCGCGCGCAGCCGAACATCACCTCGATGGTGGAGTTCCAGCGGATCAACCTCAATGACGAGCGCTATCCGGTGGACGGCCCCTTCGACCTGATCTTCTGCCGCAACGTTCTCATCTACTTCGACCGCGAGACCAAAGCCGCGGTCATCGACCGCCTGACCCGGCATCTCTCCCCGACGGGGCTGCTCTTCCTCGGTCATTCCGAAACGCTGCACACCGCCAACCACGCGCTCAAACACGTCGGACCGACGGCCTACGCCTTGTCGTGATCCAACGTCCTGATGAAAGGAACTCAGATGCGACACACCCCCGGCGCACTCGCGGCCATGGCCCTGTGCATGGTCCTCTCCGTCTCCACGTCCGCCGCCGACGAACCGGCGCTGAAGGTCGGCGCCACGATCTTCGCCGACGCCACGTATCAGGCCGCGCCCGCAACGGCGGACGCGGACGGCAACGAGATTCACCCCAGCTCCTTCAACGTCGGCCGCGCCTACATCAACGTCACCGGCACGCTGAGCAAGCGCTTCGCCTTCCGCATCACGCCGGACGTCGCGCGCGAGCTGGGCGGCGGGAGCTCGCTCAGCGGCTCGCAGCAGTTCCGGCTCAAGTACGCGTACGCGCAGCTCAACCTGGACGAGTGGACGACGAAGGGATCGTTCGTCCGCTTCGGCATGCAGCAGACGCCGTACGTCGACTACGCCGAGCAGCACTACCGGTATCGCTTTCAGGGGCCGGTGTTCGCGGACCGTGAGGGATATCTGTCGTCGTCCGACACCGGCATCTCGGCCCGTTACGTCTTCCCCTCGGACTACGGCGACGTCCACGGCGGCTTCTACAACGGCGAGGGATACAACAAGCCCGAGGCGAACGACCAGAAGGCGATGCAACTGCGGGCCACCGTCCGGCCACTGCCGAAGTCGCGTCTCGGCAAGGGACTTCGGGCGACGCTCTTCTACGACGGCGACAACTACGTCGAGAACGCTCGCCGCGAGCGCGTCCTGGCGCAGGTCGCGTACGAGCACCCGCGGTTCCATGCGGGCCTGGAGATGCTCTCGACGAAGGACCGCGCGTCCGCGTCGAAACCGCAGTTCGAGGGGCGCGGCTGGTCCGCCTTCATGACCCCGCGCCTCGGCAAGGGGTGGGAGCTCCTGCTGCGCCGCGATCACAACCGGCCCGATCGTCACAGCGGCGCGGAGCGGACGCGCACCATCACCGGCGTCGCCTACTGGATGCCGAACCTGCAGAAGGTCACCGCCGCCGTGCTGGTCGACCGCGACGCGCTCACCGTGACCGGCAAGCCGGACGAGACCCGCTACGGCGTGAAGCTGCTGCTGTCGTTCTAGGCCCCATCCACAAATGAACACGCGTCCCATTCGATTGCTCGTCGTCGACGACTCCGCGGTCATGCGGCAGGCCATGATCGCCATCGGCAAAAGCGCCGGCGACATCGAGGTCACGGTCGCCGCCGATCCGCTGATCGCGCAGTCGAAGGTCGAGCGGGGCACGTTCGACGTCGTGCTGCTCGACGTCGAGATGCCGCGCATGGACGGGCTGACCTACCTCCGCAAGCTGATGAGCGAGCGGCCGATGCCGGTGATCGTCTGTTCGGCGCTCGCCGGCCGCGGCACGGACGTGGCGGTGCGCGCGCTGGAGGAAGGGGCGGTGGACGTGGTGGAGAAGCCCCGCGTGTCGCTGCACGAGTTCCTGGCGGAGTCGAACTTGCGCCTCGTCGACACCATCCGCGGCGCTGCGGCCGCACGGCTCCGGAAGCGCTCGAGGGCGGTGACGCCTCCCGCCGCCCTTCCGGTGCCGGCGGTGCGCGGCAACAGTCCGAAGATCGTCGCCATCGGCGCCTCGACCGGCGGAACGGAGGCGCTGCGCGAGATCCTCGAGGCCATGCCCGCCGGCGCGCCCGGAATGGTGATCGTGCAGCACATGCCGGAGCTCTTCACCGCCGCATTCGCACGGCGTCTCAACGACACCTGCCGGATCCAGGTGAAGGAAGCGGCCGAGGGGGATCGCGTCATCGCCGGCCGCGCCCTCATCGCGCCGGGAAACCGCCACGTCCTCCTCCGCCGCGACGGCGCGCAACTCGCCGTCCAGCTCAGCGACGGCCCGCTCGTCTCCCGCCACCGCCCCAGCGTGGACGTGCTCTTCCAGTCCGTCGCCCGCGTCGCCGGTCCGGCCGCCATCGGCGTGATCCTGACCGGCATGGGCAGCGACGGCGCCGCCGGCCTGCTCGAAATGCACCACGCCGGCGCCGTCACCATCGCCCAGGACGAGAGCACGTCGATCGTCTTCGGCATGCCCGGCGCCGCGATCGGCAGGGGAGGGGTCGAGTTCGTACACCCGCTCCCGTCGATCGCGGCAGCGATCCTGGGGCATGCGTAACCGATCGCGCGTTCAGGCCTTCCACGTCACCTTCGACTCCAAGCCGCGATGACGCGCTGAAGCACGCGCGATCTCGCGTGCCATTCCGTTCCGATGCGTTGCCCGCCCGCTTCCTTTCCTGCCGAACGCGACTTATATTGAATTTGGTCCAGAGAGAGGTCCATTCAAAAAAGGAGTCAGTTAATGTCGACCAACCGTCGGTTGTGGTCCGTCCTCGTCTGTGTGTTTTTCTTTGCCTCGGGTGCGTTTGCGGCGCCCGCGAAGCTGTCCACCATCACCCTCAACGTCTCCACGATCCCGGGGAGTAACGCCGTCACCGGCACGGCGACGCTTACCGCGAACGCGCCGAACGGCGGCGCGACGGTGACGCTCGCTTCGTCGAACACCGCCGCGGCGACGGTGCCGGCGACGATCGTGATCCCGAAAGGGCAGATCTCGCGGACGTTCGCCGTCACGACGTACACCGTGCCGTCGGCCACCAACGTGACGATCAGCGGGAGCTACAACGGCGGCAACGCGTCGGCGGGCCTCGAGGTGACCGAGCCGCGGATCCTCAGCGTGACGCTGAGCGCGACGGACATCGTCGCGGTCAGCGGCACGGCCACCGCGACGGTGACGCTCGACGCCGATGCCCCGGCGGGCGGCGAGCTGCTCGACCTCTCGAGCAGCGACTCGCAGCAGTACCGCGCGGCGGAGCCGGTGGTCACGTCGCTCACCATCCCTGCGGGGCAGCGCACCGCGACGTTCGGCGTCGTCTCGCGCCATCAGGCGTGGGGCAACCCGTTCACCACGACGGTGATCGTGGCGACGAACGTGCCGGAGCTCGGCGCGTGGTGGGGCGCGTCGCTGCGCGTCCATCCGTGCGTGCAGCAGACGGCCGCGCCGATCGTGCCGCCCGCGAACGAGTACGTCTGGATCGACGACGACGTCGCACCCGGGATGACCGTCAATCAGGCGTACCCGTATTCGTGGGACACGAGCCAGCACGCGAGCGGCACGCGCTCGCTCCACCAGGACGTGCAGTGGACGTCGGAGCAGCCGCCGAGCCAGCTCTTCTACCTGCAGTACGCCACGGACAAGATGGTGCTGCGGCCGAACGAGAGCCTGGTCGTCTACGTGCTCGTGCACAAGTGCGCGCAGCCGGTGTGGATGCTCATGGACTGGCGCGACGTCAACAGCGGCACGTACAAGCACGCGACGTTCGGCCTGCAGCTGAGCGACTACGTCTACCTCGGCCCGGTGCCGGCGACGGGCGAGTGGACGCGCGTCGAGATTCCGGCCTCCGCGCTGGGGATGCCGAACGGCGGTCTGATCGACGCGTTCGACAGCAGCTCGACGTACGGCATGCACTGGATCGACCGCCTCGGCAAGACGTGCACGGAGCCCGCGGCGCCGCCGATCGCGATTCCGTCCACGGACACGGTGTGGATCGACGACACGCTGCCCGCCGGCGCGACGCTGGGCGGCTCGGGGTCGTGGGATACGGCGCACAAGACCTCGGGCACGCAGTCGCTCGCGACGGGCGGCGCCGCGGCGTCGGGCCTGCACACCGTTTCGGTGAGCGGCGCGACCGCGACGCTGCAGGTCGACACCGGCGACAAGCTCGTGGTGAACATGCTCCTCAACGACTGCATGCCGGCGAACGAGGTGCTGATCCGCTATCACACGGTCAGCGGCCTGACGAAGACGGCGTGGATCGGCAGCTACCACGGGATCGAGCCGCCCGACGCGTACTACTACGGCGCGATTCCCGCGGCCGGGCAGTGGGTGCGCGTCGAGATCCCGGCGAGCAACCTCGGACTCGAGGGGCAGGTGATCGACGGCGTGCAGATCGACGCGTTCGCGGGCTTCGCGTACTTCGACGCGATCGGGAAGACGCAGTGACGAAAACGTAGGGCGGGCTGAAGCCCGCCCTACGTTTAACTTACTTCTCCGTGAACACGTATTCGTGCTGCGCGGACTTCAGCATGTCGTTGACGCTGCTCCACGCGCCGCCGGCGGGCCGCACGGGAATGATCGCGCAGATGAGATGCTTCACGAGCACGCGCCCTTGACGCGCCGACGGCGCGTCATCGTTCGCTACCGCCGAACGAGACGGATGGGGATGCCCAGGAAGGAGCCGAGTATGCCGGCGAATCGGTCGCGCTCCTTCGCGCTGAAGGAGTACAGACGCACCGGAAGCTTCAGCCGCTCATTGGCGGGACTGAGCACGAGCACCACGTGCTCACGGAGGGTATCGGCGCCGTCGTCGCCGACCTGCTCGACGACGCGGAGCTGGCGAAGCGGAATGACGCGCTTCGCATTGCCGAGGAAACCGGTCTGCTCGATGGTGAACGTCTGGAGCGTCTTGTCGACGACGTATCGCTCCGCGTAGGTGGAAAGGACCGCCGCGCCCGCGATCACCACCAGAAAAGCGATGAGCAGGACCATCCGCACACTCCCCGGCACGCCGGCGATCCGCGGCATCACCTCCGGGAGGATCACCGGACCGAGAAGAATGAAGCCGAGCGCCGCCGGCACCGTCATCAAACGCGAGACCGGCTCGCGCCAGACAACGTCCAGGCGGACCGCGGTGCGGGAGGCGACTTCCATGGACATCCCAGGGCCGAGTCTAGCGGCGCCGCTCGCAGGACGGGTGCACAGGGAGTGAATCGCGTGTGAAGTGTGGCGTCCGGCGCGGTTTACGCCGGGTTTACGCGCTTTGTACGCCGCGGACGCAGGCGTGCACGTCTCCGTGACATGCACAGGTTAATGTGCATCATGGTTTTCGCGGAGCGGGTGTTCGTCAGTCTCGATGCGGCCGAAGTGGAGGTCGTGACGCAGGTCGTGGCGTCGTGTGAACGCCTGCGCCTCGGTCCCATCGCGCGCGCCGCCACGCGTATGGGCAACGGCTGGCTGTATCCGATCGCGTCGCTGGTCCTCGTGCTGGCCGGGCTCGCGGATCCGCTTCGATTCCTTGCCGCGGCGACTTCGAGTCTCGCCCTGGCCTTTGCGATCTATCCCGTGCTGAAACGCTTCCTGCGCCGCCGGCGGCCCTGCGACTACGATCCGGCACTCGTCCGCGGTCCCGCGCCGCTCGACCGCTACTCCTGCCCGAGCGGTCACGCGATGACCGCCGCCGCGTACAGCGTGCCGGTGATCGCCGCGTGGCCCATGGCGGCGCCGGTTGCGGTTGCGTTATGGCTCATGGTGAGCTGGTCGCGCGTGGCCCTCGGCCACCACTACGTCAGCGACGTGCTCCTCGGGACGATCATCGGCGGCACCGCAGCGATGCTGATGATGTCGATCCTCTAGCGGAGCCGTCTTCATCCCTTCACCGCCCGCACCGGGCTCCAGAGCGCCCAGCCGGGATTGACCCGATCCGGTACAGCTCCAGCATCCTGTCGCAGAGCTCTCCAGCGGTCGTCGTCGGGCCGGCTCGAGCGTGCAGGGGTTCGCGAACGCCGTCACGTGGTTGCGCACGAATTTCGACCAGGCCGCGAACATCGAAGAACTCGCGACGCTCGTGAACGTGAGCGTCACGTCGTTTCACCGGCAGTTCAGAGCGGTCACGGGCATGAGGCCGCTGCAGTACCAGAAGACGGTTCGGCTGCAGGAAGCCCGGCGCCTCAGGCTGACGACCATGCTGGATGCAGGCGCAGCCGGCCGGCGCGTCGGGTACGTGAGCGCCTCCCAGTTCAGCCGTGAATACAGCCGCTTCTTCGACGATCCCGGCGCGCGCCTCGCCCTGCGAGTCGTTCCTCGATCTCCTGCGCAGCGCGCACCGGGAAGCAGGGTTGCCTCTTACGACGCGGTCTGCTTCATCTTTGTCGATGCAACACGAGCAATCGGGCGATCCCGACACGGCGATCCGTCTCTATCGCGAGATCGCGGACACGAACGTGCCAGATGCCGGCGCGACGCGCGTGCATGCAGTCGAGCGGCTGTTCGAGGTGCACTTCGCGCGCGACGAGACCGCCGCTGCGCAGACGCTGTACGAGCGAGCGCTGGAGATCCGGCGGCGCGTCCTGCCGCCCGGCCACGACACCACGCTGCAACGCTCCGCGACCTCGCTTCGCTCCACGCCAAGAATCTCCGCAAGGCGGAAGAGCTGCTGGCGGAAGTCGTCGGCGCCCTGCGTCGCCTCGGCGCGACGCGACGCGAGCTCCCTCGCGCGCGACCAGGGCACTCGTTGCAGCCTCGCCGGCGCGAAACTTTTTAGCGAATCGGGAAAAATGACGCGACGCGCCCGGCTACAGAAGTAAATCGGGTGGCCACTCGAAGACGACGAAATGACCGATCCATTGAGAGGAGAAACACTTCATGGCGATCGATACCACTCCGTCCACGGTGGCAACGAATGCGTTGCAGGCCATTCCCTTCAGCACGCTCATCGGCGGCCCATTGCAGGCCGCGATCGACGCCCAGACCATGGCCGCGGCGTCGACGATGAAATTCATCAACAGCGTCGGCTTCAGCACCAACCCCAAGACCGGTGAACGGTCGGCGGTTCACGTCACTTTTCAGTATCAGCAGAACGGGCAGATGACGAACCTGATCGTGCCGCTGCTGGCGATCGTGCCGATTCCGTACATCGCCGTTTCGAGCATGACCATCGATTTCATCGCGAACATCTCGGCGGCGGCGTCGAGCCTGGAGTCGACGTCCACGGCCACCAATCTGTCCGCGGGCGGCTCCGGCTCGGTCGCGTTCGAGAAGGGGCCGTTCAAGATCTCCGCGAATCTGCAGGCGAATTACTCGAGCAAGTCCGAGTCGGCGGCAAGCAAAGAATCGAAGTATTCGGTCGAGTACACGTGCAAACTGCACGTCGAAGCGGGCCAAGAGAGCATGCCGGCCGGCCTGCAGACCGTGCTGAACATCCTCGCCGGCTCATGCACCACCGCGAACCCGAACGGCTCGCTCCAGGCCACGGTCACCGATCCGCCACCGCCGGTCAGCAAGCCCTCGATTGTCGCCGTGACTCTGTTCGGTGCCGATGGACTTGTGGTGCCGAAGAAACCGCTGAAGGTCTCCCCCGTCGACGGCGTGAAAATCGATCCGGACAAACAGGACACGGATGACGACGGCTCGGCGAGATTCAAGGTCACGGTGGAGAAGGATACAGTTCCCCTTCCAGTCGTGATTCAGATCGCCGCTGACTCGCTCGGTTCGGGCCGGAAACCGCCGTCCGTGACCGTGGCGGTGCCATTCGTGCCCGGCCCCGCCATTAAACCTCTGTCGGAGTAATCCACGTCCTCGAAGCCGGCGGCCACCCCGGCCCGCCGGCTTCGCCCGTCAGCGAGGGAGCATGACCACTCTGAGAGAAGTCGTGGGAGCGATCCTGCGGGACATCGACGCCGCGCAGACTTACGCCGGCGATTCCGCGATCGATGCCGGCCGTTCCGCGGATGATGAGCATTGGCCGTTGCCGGTTCCGAAGGCCCGGATCGACAGCGTCGACCTCGAGTTGCGCTATGGCGTCGAGGATCTGCGGCAGGCGGCGAAGACGCGGACGGCGCGGCCGGATCGGATGCCGCTCGCAGGCGCGGCATCGCGCATCGCGGCGGCGGCCGGCGACGCGGTCGCGAAGTACCTTTCCGATCACCTCGGCCTGGCGGCGGAACGGCCGCGATGGGATCGCATCATCGAGAACGTCCACGGCGCGGAGTTCCAAGCGTTGCTCGCGGGCCGTCTCGCTGACGCTCTGCGCCGCGAGTGGCCGGCCGCCGCGGGTCAGCCGGGGAAGATGTCCGGGATCGTTCACGCCGCACTGGCGGAACATCTGTTCGCCAATCCGGCCTTCGGAACGTTGTTTCACGACGGCTCGGCGGCGCGCGAACAGGTGGCGCAGCGTCTCGCGCCGCTCCTCGCCGCCGAAGCCGAGCTGCTTTCGACTGTTCCGGCAGTTCCGGCGCTGCCGGATCTCGACGTCATCGTCGTGACGCGCGAGCTCGCCGACTGGCCGGAGCCGCTGCTCTCCAGGCTGCGCCTGCACGTGATCGTGCGCGACTCTCCGGAGGGAACGGTCGCGTGCGAGTCATGAGGAGGATGGGATGAACGACGCTCCCGCGTCATCCACCACTCTCGAGCTGTCCGCCCTGTTCGGGCTGCCGCTGCAGTCGCTCGTCGATGCCGACGCGGCGGCGGCGAAGCGGTTTCTCGACGTCGTCCGCGACCTGGCATTCGAGGGCCGGAACGAAGAGCGTTGGGGTGAGATGCGGTACGTCTCGTTCACGTTCAGGCACGTGGTCGACGGGATCGTGAAACGGATGACCGTGGCGATTCCGCTGCTCTCGCTGATTCCCCTGCCGATCCTGCAGATGACGCGCGCCAGGCTCCGGTTCCACCTGCGCGTCGTGCGGGTGACCGGCGGGCCACCGGCGGCGGATGCCTTCGATCTGGAGCGAAATCCCCGGCCGGTCCGTTGCCCGCGAATCATGGCCGTGTACGACCGGGCGGCGAGCGCCGGGCCCACCATCGCCGTGGAGCTGCACGTCGCTGCAGCGGATCTGCCCGGTGGAATCGGACGAATGCTCAACCTTACGCACGATGCGACCCATTCGCCATCTCAGAAAGGAGAAACCGATGCACAAGATGAATGAAGCGCCAGGGATGCCCTGCCCCCGCTGCGGGTACCGGATCACCGTCACATTGCAGGATCTCAGCACAGCCTCCGCCGTGATCTGCTCCGGCTGCGCTCTCCGCCTGGAGCTCGACCGCGGCAGATCGCAGGCGGCGCTCGAGCTGGTGCGGAAGCTACGTGTGGCGATGGAGAACGTCGAAGCCGTACGGCGGTTTTCCGTGTGACCACGCGGCATCTCCGGTCTCATCGCAGCGCGGGAGTTGAAGAAAAAGAATTTGAGTGTGGTCGTCCTGGAGGCCCGCGACCGGGTCGGCGGGCGGATGTACGGCCAGACGGTGGAGGTCAAAAACGGGGACGGCGGTTCCGAGCAAGGCTATATCGACTTCGGCGGACAATGGGTCGGCAAGACCCAGGATGAAATGAAGGCCCTGGCGCAAGAGCTGAAGATCGAGCTATTT
>DASUSN010000134.1:0-18859 GCA_036375075.1 Thermoanaerobaculia bacterium
AGGGCGTGGCTTCAGCCCGCCCCTCCACGGGGGAGGCGGGCTGAAGCCACGCCCTACATTTTGTATTGGCCGGCTCGAAGAGGTCGCCCAGCTTCCGCACGCGTGCCAGCGCTTCCTCCGGGGTCCACGTCAGCTTGCGCGGGCGCTTCAGCTCCTCCCATTTCACCGGCATCGACACGAACCCCGTCGCGCGCAGCGAGTACACCGCCACGGTGGTCTTGTAGCCGGCGTTCTGGCTCCAGTCGATGAACACTTTCCCGCGGCGCAGCGCCTTGCTCATCTTCGCAACCACCAGCCGAGGATGCCTCCGCGCGAGCTCCTCCGCCGCCGTGCGCGCGAACGCTTCCGTCACCTCGTGCGTCGCTCCCGGCTCCAGCGGCACGTACACCTGGATGCCCTTCGAGCCCGATACCTTCGGGAACGACTCCAGCGGCAGCGCCTCGCGCAGCAGCAGCGCGACCTTCGCGCAGTCGAGGATGTCCGCGCCTTCGCCGGGATCGAGGTCGAACACGACGTGCGTCGCGATCTCGATGTGCGGAACCCGGTGGAGGAACGGATGGATCTCGAAGCCGCCCACCTTCGCGAGCCACGTGAGCGTGCGCGCGTCGTTCGCGACGACGTACTCGATCGGCGGGCCGCCTTCGCGCCGCGGGACGGGGAAGCGCTTCACCCACGCCGGCGTGAACGAGGGCGCGTCCTTCTCCCAGAAGAACTCTCCGCCGATCGCATCCGGCCAGCGCTTGAACGACAGCGGCCGGTTGCGCAGATGCGGCAGCATCGTCTTCGCAATGGCTTTGTAGTACGCGACGGCATCTTCTCTCCGCATTTTTCAATTCTCAATTTTCAATTTTCAATTTAAGCTTTCTCCGTCCTGCCACAACGCGAACGGCTCGGGAGGGTGCGATGGGGGAGATCAGGCTGTTCCAGATCTGCTACGAGGGGGACCTCACCGTCGAGGTCTCGCACGTGATGCGCCGCCTCGGCGCGGAGCCCAATTTCGATCAGAGCTGGCAGGTGTTCCTGCCCGAGGGTCGGCATGCGGCGCCGCTGGTGCGGTATCTGCGCGCGAGCCTGGGTGCGGACGCGCGCCTGCTCGTGGCGTGCACGCAGTTCACGACTACGCGCGACTTCCTGCTCGTGCGCCACAGCCTCACGCCGGGCGCGGACTACTCCGAGCTGCACGACGCGCTGCACCGGCTCGGGACGGTGGTGGAGCTGCCGTTCGAGTCGACGTTCGTGATCCAGAGCGACGACGTCACCGACGTGCAGACCCTCGGCGCCGCCCTCGGCGAGCTCTGTCCCGACGAGTCGCTGATGGTCACGGGCATCAGCCACGACTGGGCCTACTGCAACTCCGGCGACTCGCGCATGTTCGTGGCGGACGCGCTGGAGGAAGCGCAGTTCAAGAGCTTCTGAGCGAGTCGACGAGTCGTCAAGTCGACAAGTCGACAAGTCGTCAAGAGACTCTCGACGACTCGACGACTCGACGACTCGTCCCCCTACTTCACGCCGCGCATCATCTTCTTGATCGGCACGATCAGCGCCGCCAGGATCACCGTGGCGATGACGAGGTTGAGGAAGGCGGCCTGGAAGACGTCCGAGAACGGGCGGTCCTGCAGGAAGCCGGCGATCCAGCCGGCGACGTAGTTGCCCATCGCCGTGGCGAAGAACCAGACGCCCATCATCAGGCCCACCAGCTTCGGCGGGGAGAGCTTGGTGACCATGCTCAGGCCGACGGGACTGAGACAGAGCTCGCCGACCATCTGGAGGAAGTAGAGGCCGATCAGCCACCACGGGCTCACGCGGCCGCCGCTCGACTCGAACGCCTTCGCCGCCGGGATCACGAGCGCGAACGACAGGCTGAGGAAGAACAGGCCGAGGGTGAACTTGGCGGGGCTGGAGGGCTCCTTGTGCCTGCGGGCCAGGCCGAGCCACAGCGCCGCGAAGACGGGCGAGAAGAGGATGACGAACATCGGCTCCACGGACTGGAACCAGCTCGAGGGGAACTCCCAGTTGAAGACGCTGAGGCGCGTGGCGCGGTCGGCGAAGAGCGTGAGGCTCGATCCGGCCTGCTCGAAGCCGGCCCAGAACAGCAGCGCGAAGAGGGTCAGGATGCCGATCGCGCCGATCCGCGCCCAGTCGGTGCCGGTGAGCTTCGCGTTCGGCGCGGTGCCGCCGGTCTGCGGTGCCGTATCCGTAGCGAGGGCCGTGGCCTGCACGGTTGCTTCCTGCGACACGGGCGTGAGGTACTTGCGTCCGGCGACGTACTGAATGAGGCCGATGACCATGCCCACGCCGGCCGCGCCGAAGCCGAGGTGCCAGCTCGCCGACTGCCCGAGCCAGCCGCAGATGAGCGGCGCGATGAACGCGCCGAGGTTGATGCCCATGTAGAACATCGAGAAGCCCGCGTCGCGGCGGTCGTCATCGCGCGTGTACAGCGAGCCCACCATGGAGGACACATTCGGCTTCAGCAGGCCCGTACCGATGACGATCAGTCCGAGGCCGGTGAAGAAAAACGGCAGCCCGGGGATGGCCATGCTGAAGTGGCCCGCGGCGATGATGCAGCCGCCGATGAACACCGCGCGGTAGTGGCCCAGGAAGCGGTCCGCGACCCAGCCGCCGGGGATGCCGGAGAGATACACGGCCATCGTGTAGATGCCGTAGATCATCGCCGCGCGCCTCTCGCCGAAGCCCAGCCCCGGCTGCTGCACCGAGCCGACCATGTACAGGATCAGCAGGGCGCGCATGCCGTAGTAGCTGAAGCGCTCCCACATCTCGGTGAAGAACAGCGTCGCCAGGCCGCGCGGATGTCCGAACCACGTCTTGTCCATGCGGACACGGTAGTGGATTTCCGGCTGCGATGGGCCCGCCGGACGCCGCGAGCGGTAGCGATTGCGTCACGAGTGGCTGCGTCCGGCAGAGTTCTTGTATCGTGCGCCGCACAACGGCAGGTTTTCGGGAAGGAGAGGTATGGCTGCAGCTACTGAGAAACACCCGCGGGGTCTATACGTCCTGTTCGGAACGGAGATGTGGGAGCGCTACAGCTTCTACACCGTCGGAGCGATGCTCTCGCTGTACCTCCGCGACACCGTAGACGGCTTCGGATTCTCGAATGCCCGCTCCGCGTCGGTCGTGTCGACGTACAACATGTTCATCTACTTCACGCCGCTCATCGGCGGCCTGATCGCGGACCGCCTGACCGGCTTCCGCAAGGCCATCATGATCGGCGGCGTGTCGTTCATGATCGGCCACGCGCTGCTGGCGATCCCGGACAACCTCCTCATCTGCTATCTCGCCCTGACCTTCCTGGTGATCGGCAACGGCTTCTTCAAGCCGAACGTCTCGTCCATGGTCGGCAACCTCTATCGCGAGGGGAGCCACCTCAAGGACAAGGCGTACCTGATCTTCTACATGGGCATCAACATCGGCGCGCTGCTCGCGCCGCTGGTGGCGAACTTCGTCCAGCCGCGCTGGGGCTTCCATCCGGCCTTCTTCATGGGGGCCATCGGCATGGTGATCTCGCTGATCGTCTTCGGGATCAACCAGAAGTGGGTGCGCCAGGCGGACGTGGCGAAGCACCGCGGCGACCCGAAGGGCGACTTCGCGCGCGCCGACGGCTCGCGCGGCAACCAGGAAGCGGTCGCGGTGACCGAGGACCTGCCGCCGACGCCCGAGGCGACGGCCATGGCGGCGGTGCCGGAGTGGAAGCGGATCATGGCCCTCATCGTGATCTTCCTCATCGTCATCGTCTTCTGGATGGTCTTCCACCAGAACTCGATCTCGCTGACCTGGTGGGCGGAAGACCACTCCCGCGCGCTGCCGGGCATCCTGTCGTTCGCCATCAACCCGCTCTACATCATCATCCTGTCGACGCCACTGGCCGCGTTCTGGAGCTGGCTGGACAAGCGGAACATGGAGCCGTCCACGCCCATGAAGATGATGATCGGCATGATCCTCACGGGTCTGTCGTTCGTCATCCTCTACTTCGCCGCGAACTCGGGCGGCTTCAACAAACCGGTGTTTGAAGTCGCGCAGGCGAACGGCACCGAGACGCTCGTCAAGATCTCGCCGGAAGCGCGCGCGCACCTGAACATCACCACGGCGCCGATCAAGCTCGAAGACGGCACGGAAGTCTGGCGCGTGACGAACAGCGGCGCGCCCTCGGCGAAGGGTGAGTTCGTCCGCTTCGAAGGAGAGTCCAACGGGCAGATCACCACGGCGACCACGAACCGCGTTTCCGCGGGGTGGCTGATCGTCGCCTACCTCGTGCTCTCGCTGGGCGAGCTGATGCTCAGTCCCATGGGTCTGTCGCTCGTGTCAAAGGTCGCGCCGATCCGCATGCGCGGCCTGATGATGGGCGGCTGGTTCGCGGCGACGGCCATCGGCAACAAGCTGACCGGCGTGGCCGGCTACTGGGACCTCTGGAGCCACTCGTTCTTCTTCATCCTCCTCGCGGGGATGGCGCTGACGATGGCGGTCGTGCTGCTCGTGCTCATGCGTCCGCTGAAGAAAGCCATGCCCGGAGTTTGATGGAGCTGCAGGAGAACGTTTCTCTCGCGCCGTTGACCACCATCGGGATTGGTGGTCCGGCGCGATTCTTTTTCCGCGCGACTTCGGTCGATGAGGTGCGGGAGGCGCTGGCGTGGGCGCGGGAGCGCTCGCTGGCCACGTTCGTCCTCGGCGGCGGCAGCAATCTGCTGATCGCCGACGCGGGCTTCGACGGGGTGGTGATCCACGTCGACCTGCGCGGCGTGACCGTCGAGAGCGAGGACGCGTTTGCGATGGTGAAGGTGGCGGCGGGCGAGCCGTGGGACGCGTTCGTGGCCACGGCGGTGGAGAACGGGTGGGCGGGCATCGAGTGCCTCTCCGGCATCCCCGGCTCGACGGGCGCGACGCCGATCCAGAACGTCGGGGCGTACGGGCAGGACGTCAGCGAGACGATCGTGCGCGTGGAGGCGCTCGACCGCACGGCGGACCGGGTGGTGGGGTTCACGAACGAGGAATGCCGCTTCGGCTACCGGGCGAGTCTCTTCAAAAATCACGAGCCGGGGCGGTACGTGGTGTTGTCCGTGACGTTCCGCCTCAAGCGGGGCGGCTGCGCCACGATCCGCTATCCCGAGCTGCAGAAGTACGTCGACGAGCGCGGCGTGTCCGTGGACGACCTCCGCGGCGTGCGCGAGGCGGTGATCGCCATCCGCAAGCGCAAGGGGATGGTGCTCGACCCGGGCGATCCGGACACCCGCAGCGACGGGTCGTTCTTCATGAACCCGGTGATCCCGGCAGCGGCGTACGCGGAGTTCGCACGCAAGGCGCCGGACGCGCCGCACTTCCCGGCGGGCGACGACGTCAAGCTCTCGGCCGCCTGGCTGATCGAGCACGCGGGATTCTCGAAGGGATTCGCACACGGGAGGGTGGGGCTGTCGACGAAGCACACGCTGGCGATCGTGAACCGCGGCGGGGGGACGGCGGCCGAGGTGCTGGAGCTGGTGGGGATGATTCAGGCGCGGGTGCGGGAGGCGTTCGGGGTGGAGATGCACCCGGAGCCGAATTTCATCGGGTTTTAGGGTTGGGTTGTCCTAGGACGTATAGGACCTATAGGACCTATAGGACAGATAGGACGGTCTTCGGACTCCTATTCGTCCTATCCGTCCTATTGGTCCTATAACCCCCAACACTCAACAGCCAACAATCAACTCGTCGGCGGCAAGGGCGACATCTTCGGCCCCGACTTCCGGCGCTGCTCGCGCTCCTGTTCGCGCTGGCGTTTGCGCTCGAGGGACTCGGTGTCGCGCTGGATCGCGCCGGTGCGGATCAGGGCGTTGACCGCGGCGGCGTAGAGCACGTCCGGGGCGTCGAGGCGGACGCCGCTGCGGTAGGCGTGGCCTTCCGGCGTCTGCCAGAGGTGGCTCCAGACGACTTGGACCTGCACCGAGACCGTCACCTCGCCGTGGCGGAACGCCAGGCGGGCGCGGGTGCCGATGCGGATGGGCACTTCGTGCATGATCTGCGCGCCGGTGACGCTCACGTTGATCACCGACACGTCGATCGCGTTGAAGCTGCCGCTGATGGGCTGGACCACGTGAAAGCGGTCGCCCCTGCGGAGGTCGATCACGTCTTCATTCATGATGTAGGGGGTTAATCGGCGCTAGTTTACCGCGATTTGGCCCGGTTGTTAACCCGGGCGGGGGTCTCTCCGTAGAAGGGGCAGAGAAATCGGAGGCAACCATGATGGAACTGATCCCAATCTTCGGCATCCTGTCGTCCTCGGCGATGGTCGTGCTGATCGTGTATTTCGTGTCCCGCGGCCGGGCGCGCCGGGCGGAGGTCCAGGCCGAGGTGCAGTCGCGGCTGATCGACCGCTTCGGCTCGGCGCCGGAGCTGATCGACTTCCTGCAGTCGCCCGCCGGACGGCAGTTCGTCAGCGGCGTGCAGTCGGCGCCGGCGCTGCTCGCCCGGGAGCGGATCCTGTCGGGCTTCTCGCGCGCGATCGTGCTGTCGATGCTGGGCGCGGCGTTCATCGCCCTGACCTTCTTCTACGACGACGACTTCGCGGTGCCGGCGGCGATCCTCTTCTCCCTCGGCCTCGGCTATCTGCTCGCGACGTTCGTGTCGTGGCGGCTGTCGAAGACGCTGCACGGCGCCGACGTCTTCACTCCCCCCGCATCCTGACCTGGAACGTACGTGAGGCATGTTCGCCATGGTCGCCGCAGGAATGACGTTGCCGATGCCGCTCACGCCCGAAGGGCGGACGCGGAGCGGTAGCCCCCGCCCGATGGACGAGGTGCGCTTCGAGGTCTTCTATCGCCGGACGGCGGGGAGCCTGTGGTCGTACCTCTACCGTCTCACGGGCGACGAGGCCACGGCCGACGACCTGCTGCAGAAGGCGTTCTTCCGCTTCCTGCGCGCGAACCCGGTGCTGGCGACGGACGAGCATCAGCGGCGCTGGATCTTCCGCACGGCCACGAACCTGGCCTTCGATCACTTCCGGGAGACGAAACGGGAGCGGTCGCGGGCCGACCTCGCGGCGGTGGCGGAGGCGGGGCCGTCGATGGAGCCGCGCGAGGTGCTGCGGCACGACATGATGAAGACGTTCGCCGAGCTGAAGCCGCGGGAGCGCGCGCTGCTCTGGCTGGCGCACGTGGAGGAAGCCGACCACGACGACATCGGCGAGGCCCTCGGCGTGAAGACCAAGAGTGTGAAAGTACTGCTGTTCCGCGCGCGCAAGAAGCTCGGCGAGCTGTTGTCGAAGAAAGGCCTGGCGCCGGAGGGAAAGCGATGAGCGAAGGCTGCCGATTCGAAGCCGCCGTGCTTCGCGCCGCACAGGACGACCGCTGGACGGAGTCGCTGCGCGACCATCTCGCCGAGTGCGACGACTGCGTCGCGACGGCGTCGGTGGCGCCGTGGATGTCCCGCTTCGCCCGCATCAGCGACCGCGAGCACATCCTCCCCGACCCGCAGATCGTCTGGCTCAAGGCGCAGTTGCTCCAGGGCACCGCGGACATCGCGCGTGTCTCCCGGCCGCTGAACTTCCTCCAACTCGTGGCCTACCTCGTCGTGGCCGGCGGCTGGGCCGCGCTGCTGACGTGGAAGTGGGACGCCGTGGAGTCGTGGATGAAGGGCCTCACGCCGACGGGCATGGTCCAGAACATGGCCACCGGCCAGTCGATGTCGATGTCCCTCTTCGCCCTGCTGATCGTCCTGGCCACGATGACCGTGAGCCTCGCCCTGCACACGATCCTCGCGGAAGAGTGACGGGGCGGTTCCTCGGGGTTCCTCGGAGTTCCTCGGAGTTCCTCGGGGGGGATGGGGGGCTCAGGGTCCCTCCGAGGAACTCCGAGGAACTCCGAGGAACCCGAGGAACTGCCTCAAAAGGTGCCCCACAGCAGCACGCGCTTGTACGTGTAAAAGTACGGGCGGTCGTCGCCGAGGGTGGCGTGGAGGCGTTGGCGGTATTCGGCGAGGAACTCGTCGAAGCGTTCGGGCGCGAGCAGCGACTGGTAGTGCGTGAGGAGCGCGCCGCGCACCCACTCCACCACGTCGTCTGCCGACGGCAGCACGTGACCGTACACCTGCATGCGCACGTGCTGGTGTTTGTAGCCGAGGCGGTGGAGGAGCTCGGCGTACTTTTCGACCGGGAGGACGAAGTCTTCGCGCGGCGCGGCGCCGAAGTCGCGCGCCACCGCGGCCGCGATGCTGTGCGAGGGGTGGGAGTCGTTGGCCGGCATCTGGATGGCGATCTGGCCGTCCATGGCCAGGAATCGCGTCAGCCGCACGAACAACTGCTCGTGGTCCGGCACCCAGTGCAGGGCGGCGTTCGAGAAGATCAGGTCGTACGGCCGCTCGGTGACGAAGGCCTCGATGTCGCCCTTTTCGAAGCGGAGCATCTGGCCCTCGAAGTGGCCGGCCTTGAGGAGCATCGTCTCCGACGAGTCGACGCCGACCGTCTCCTCGGCCGCCAGCGTCGCGTGCAGCTCGCGCGTCAGCTCGCCCGTGCCGCATCCGAGGTCGACGATGCGCATGTTCGGGCGGGGCTTGATGAGGGCGAGGAGATCGGAGAACGGCTGGCGGCGCTCGGCGGCAAAGCGTTCGTACTGTTCGGGGGACCACATCGCGAGTGGAACTATAGATCCAGACCGGTGGCGACGCGCACGCGGGAGCGAAACCGGCGGCTCATGGCCAGCTCGGTGCCGTCGTGCAGGACGACCGTCGTGTCGTCGCGGATCTCGGAGACGCGGCGGAGGTTGACGATCGTGCTGCGGTGGATGCGGACGAAATGGCGGCCGTCGAGGCGCTGCGCGACGGCGGCGATCGTGTCGCGCACGAGGTGCGACTGACCGCCCGCGTGCAGGCGCACGTATTTGCCCTCCGCCTCGATCCAGTCGACCTCCCGCACGGGTACGATGATCGTGCGCTCGCGCTTCTTGACCGGGAAGAACGCGGCCCGCAGGTCACGGGGGGCGTTCTTCCTGGCGCGCTCGATGGCCTGGTCGAAGCGGCGGCGGTCGAAAGGCTTGAGGAGATAGTCGACCGCGGCGACCTCGAAGGCACGCAGGGCGTAGTCGTCGTGCGCGGTGATGAAGACGACAGCAGGCGTGTGGCCGGCGGGCAGCGCGCGCACGACGTCGAAGCCGTCGCCGCCGGGCATCTGGATGTCGAGCAGGAGGAGGTCGGGGCGCACGCTGCGCACGAGGGCGATGGCCTCGTCCACGTTCGCGGCTTCGCCGGCGACGGCGACGTCGTCCCGCGCGTCGAGGAACGTGCGGATCTTCTGGCGCGCCAGGCGCTCGTCGTCGACGATCAGTGCGCGGAGCATGGGATGGCGATCTCCACGGTGAAGCCTTTGTCCTTCGCGCCGTACTCGAGGCGATGCTGGCCGCCGTACAGGGCCTGCAGCCGCGCGCGCGTGTTGCCGAGGCCGACGCGCTCGCGGACGGTGCCCCCGCGGCCGTCAGCGTCCTCGCCGTCGTCGCGGACGACGAGGTGCAGCCAGCGCTCCTCGCGCCGGGCCCGGATCACGATCGAGCCGCCGCCGGTGCGCTTGGAGATGCCGTGGTGGATGGCGTTCTCGACGAGCGGCTGGAGGATGAGCGCGGGCACGAGCACGTCCTCCGCGCTGCGCTCGACGTCCACCGTCACGCGTAGGCGCTCCTCGAAGCGCACGCGCTCGATCTCGAGGTAGCGCTGCACGAAGTCGAGCTCCTGGTGCAGGGGGATCTTCGGTGCGATGGGCCGGTCGAGGGTGAGGCGGAGGAACTCGGAGAGCCGCGCCAGCATCGCGTCCGCGGCGTCGACGTCGACGTACATGAGCGAGGAGACGGAGTTGAGCGTGTTGAAGAGAAAGTGCGGGTTGAGCTGCATCTTCAGCGCGTCGAGCTGCGCGTGGGCGAGCTGCGTCTCCAGCCGCGAGGCGTTGCGCGCGTAGGTCCAGGCGAGGTAGGCCGCGAGGATCAGCCAGTACGTCGGCAGGCTGCCGTGGAAGTTGGCGGTGAGGGCCATCTTCAGGCTGGCGGCGAACGACTCTCTCCGGAAGAACGCGGACGTGAAGTTCCACAAAATCGCCTCGGCGATGAGGAGCTGCACGGCGGTGAGGACGACGCTGGCCAGCGCGTGCACGCCGAACGCGGCGATGCTGCGCAGCGGAAAGCGGCGCGCGAGCCACGCCACGACGGGCGTGGCCAGACCCCAGAGGTAGTAGTAGGTGAAGTTGACCGCGAGCACGTCCTTCCACGGCGGACGCGATTTGAAGGCGGGGTTGAGGTAGGCCTGGGTGGCGAAGTAGAGCGCGATCAGCGTCCACGCGAGAATCGCGATGAGCAGCACGCGCCGGTTCACGCTGGGATGATACGCGGGTGACCGCTCGCGCCGCGGGGAGGACCGCTCACGACGCTAGGTCTTCTTGATCCCCAGCATCTCCAGCACGCGGACGATGTCCTTCTTGTTCCCGCGCATCTTCAGCTTGCCCCTGGCCACCGCCTCCTCGGCCACGGACTTGTCCTTCGACGCGCGGGCGAGCGTCTCCACGTCGCCGGCGAAGACGACGTCGGGGGCGTCGTGGGGGCCGGTGGCGGTCTCGATCGCGCCGTTGGCGATGCGCGCATGGAAGGCCTCGCCGTCGTTGCTCTCGAACTGCACGACCATGGTCGTGTTCCCGGCGCGCTCGGGGCGGAACATCGTCCGCACGGGCAGGACCAGCCAGTCGATGCGGAAGGACTCGTCCTTGCGCTTGCCGAGGATCTGGAGGCCGAAGCGGCCGAGCTCTTCGAGGACCGGCTCCAGGCGGCGGCCGAGCTCCGTCAGCTCGTAGACCGTCGACGCCGCGGGCGGCGGGAGCACGCGGCGCGCGACGAGCTCGTTCTCCTCGAGGGTCTTGAGCCGGGCGGCGAGCATGTCCGTGGCAATGCCGGGGATGCCCGCGATGAGGTCCGTGTAGCGCTTCGGACCGCCGTAGAGCTCACGGACGACCAGCAGGGTCCAGCGCTCGCCGACCACGTCGAGGGCGCGGGCCACGCCGCAGTACTGGTCGTAGGACTTCTTGCCGGTCATTGGAAATATGGTAGCAGCACTTGACTTTCCCAAGTAACGGACCGAGATTTCCAAGCGATGGACGCACGACGTGCCGTACTCGCTCCGAAGGCCCGCTCCGCAGCCGACGCGCTCCTGCCACTGATGCGCTTCGGCTTCCGGACTCTGTCCGCGGTTTCGGTTGGACTCGCCGCCAGGGTCGCGCAGCGGGTGTGGTTCACGCCGCCGCGTCCGCGGCTGTCGCCCGCGTCGGCCGCGTTCCTCGGGACGGGAACGCGCGCCGACATCCTCGTGCACGGCCGGAAGGTCGCGGTCTGGAGCTGGGGTGAGGGTCCGGCGGTGCTGCTGGTGCACGGCTGGGGCGGATTCGCCGCGCAGTTCCAGAGCTTCGTCGAGCCGCTCGTGCGCGCGGGCTATCGCGCCGTGGCCTTCGACGCGCCTTCGCACGGCGCCTCCGGACCGAGCCGCCACGGCCGGCGGCAGTCGACGTTCTTCGAGTTTGCCGACGCGCTGGTAGAACTGGCGCGGAGATCCGAGCCGGTCGCGGGGGTGATCGCGCACTCGGGCGGCGGTACGTCCGTGGCCTGGGCGGTGCGCCGCGGCTGGAGAGTGCCGGCCGCGGTGTTCATCGCGCCGATGGGCAGCCCGATCGCGTACCAGCGCGTGTTCGCGGACGCGCTGGGAATCCCGGACGCGGTGATGGAGCGCTTCAAGAGCAACGTCGAGCGGCGGCTGCAGTTCCAATGGCAGGACCTCGAGGTGGCGGAGGTGAGCCGCTTCGCGGACACGCCGCCGCTGCTGATCGTGCACGACCGCGACGACCGCGAGACGTCGTGGCGGGAGAGCCAGAACGTCGTCGCCGCCTGGCCGGACGCGCGGCTGCGCACGACCACGGGCCTCGGCCACAACCGCATCCTGCGCGAGGCCGGCGTGATCGCCGAGTCGATCGAGTTCCTCGATCATCCTGAGCGAAGCGAAGGATCAGGGGTGCCCTCACGGGAAGCGAGAATGGCAGGGGGATCGTGAAGGCTCCGTTGATCCTTCGCCGTCTACGCGGCTCAGGATGACGGTGGTGAACGAAACACGACCGCTCGCGACAAAACACGTGCGCCGCCGCGCCCTGCGCGCCAGATTGCGCGCATGTTGATCTTCGCGCTCGTCCTCTCGCTCTGGGGTGATCTGCAGCCCGGCCCGCACGCCGCCGGAGTCCGGCAGACGACCCACGTGGACCACTCCCGCACCTTCCGTACCGCACGCACGCTCGACGGCAAGCCTCGTACCGGCGAGCGCGCGCGGCAGATTCCCGTCACGATCTGGTATCCGGCCGAGGGGGCGGCCGGGACGCCGATGACCTTTGCGGATTACGCGAAGGGCGAGGAAGAGGGGATCGTCGCGCTCACGCGCAACTTCGTGCAACTGTCGCCGGAGCAGCGCGCGAAGATGTTCGCGCTGCAAGGACGCGGCGTGCGCGATGCGAAGCCGAAGAGCGGCAGGTATCCGGTCCTCCTCTACTCCCTCGGCTCGCCGTCGCCCGTGTTCGCGACCGCGGAGTACCTCGCGAGCCACGGGTACGTCGTCCTGCAGGCGCCGCGCATCGGGGCGGCGGCGGGGTTCCATCCCGACGCCGGAGATGCGCGCGATCTGGACAACAAGCTGCGCGACATGGACGTCCTGGTGAACGTCGCCGGCCAGCTCCCGTTCGCGGACACGAGCAACATGGGCACGATCGGTTTCAGCGCGGGCGGCCGGTGGGCGCTGGCCGCGGCGATGAAGTACCCGGACGTGCGCGCGGTGGTCTCGCTCGACTCGGTGATGCTCTACGACGACCGGCAGACCGCCGCGTGGCGGGCCATGCCGCACTTCGACCTCGACGCCGTGCGCGTGCCGGTGCTGCACCTCCAGAGCGCGGCCTTCGCGAAGCGCGACGACGTGAAGATGTGGGACGCGCTGCGCTACGCCGACCGCACCTATTTGATCTATGACGAGCCGAAGCTCATCCACTGGGACTTCCAGTCCCTCGGCTACGCCACCGCCCTCGCCGGCGCGCGCGGCGACGCCGCGCCGAAGATCACCGAGGCGTTCCACGCGTGGAACCGCGAGACGCTGGCTTTCCTCGACGCGAACCTGAAAGGCGGTGCGTACAAGCAGCCCACGTCCGCGAAGCGAACCGCCGGGCTCCCGGCTCCGGTCACGGCCGCGGAGTTCCTCAATGCGGTCGCCGAGGACGGCGTCGACGCCGCCATCGCCACGTATCGCACGGAGTGGAAGAAGCGCGGCACGCCGCCGGTCGACGAGGCCACGGTGAACGTCGCCGGATACAGCGTCCTCTTCGGCGCGAGCCCGCAGGACGGCGTGAAGCTGCTCGCCCTCAACGCCGAGGCCTGGCCGTCGTCGGCGAACACGTGGGACAGCCTGTCGGACGCCTATCTCGCCATCGGCGACCGCGCGAAAGCCGTCGAGCTGGCGAAGAAGGCGAACGCCTTACTCGCGGAGGAAAAAGGACTGACCCCGGAGCGCCGCGCGGCGATCCAGGCCAGCATCGACGGGAAACTGAAGTAGGAGCTGAGCCCCGTACCTCGCTGTCATCCTGAGCCGCGCTACGCCGGCTCAGGATGACAGGGCCAAGCTTTGCGCGATCCCCTCACATCTCCACTTCCGCTACCCCGCCCTCCTGTACCGTCACACGGGTGCTGTCGACCACGGTTTCTCCGTCGCCCAGCAGTTGCAGGGTGTAGGTTCCCGGTGCGACGAAGCGCAGCTCGGTCGTGCCCGGGCGCGGCAGCAGCTCGCGCCATGGCAGCGGATTGTTGAAGCGGCCGTAGGGGATGCCTTCCGCATCGATGAGGCGGATGCGGCGGCGGTCGGAGTGTTTCGACTTCACCAGAATCGTGCCGCCCGGCGTCAGCGCGACCACGCGTGCCGGGGAGGGGGACTGGAGCCGGAGGTTGACCGGCGCGTACCCGTTCGCCATCACGGAACCCGTGTACGACCCCGCTGCGAGCGGCAGCTTCACTTCACCGCTCTCCACCCCGCTGCCGAACACGTACGACGGCTCGTGCACCACGCGGTTCTGCGCGTCGTACACCCAGACTCTGCCCACCACCGGCTGCCCGCTCCGCGCGTCGACGAGCTTCAGGGTCACGCCGTCGTTCCGCGAGAGCTTCACCTGCAGCTCTTCGCCGCGCTCGCTCACCGTCACTTCGCGCACGACGCTGCCGTACCCGTCTTTGGCCGACGTCACGGAGTAACGGCCCGACGGAACGGAGTCGAACACGAACGTGCCGGCGGCGTCGGTCGTGGCCACGCGCGGCATGGTGAACGACTCGTTCTGCGAGCCCGCGCGGACCTGGATGGACGCGTTCGTGAGCGGCTCGTTCGTCTCCGCGTCCACCACCGTGCCGCGGATGGAGCTGGTGCGGTAGTCGATGTCGAACGTCGCCGAGCCGCGCACCGTGTAAGCCGTCGAGTACGCGGTGGATCCAGGCATGTCGAGCACCTGCACGGTGTACTCCCCCTCCTCGACCCCGGTCAGCGAATACATCCCCTGCTCGTCCGTCCGGGCGCCCGCGTGGGTCTGCGCTCCCTTCCCGTGCCGCGGCATGAACATCACGCTCGCGCCGGGGAGCGGTCTTCCGTCGCGCACGACCCGGCCACGAATGACGATGTCGCTGCGGAAGGTCAGGTCGACGTTGTGCGAATCGCCGGACGCCACTTCGATCGTCTGGGGCTGCGACGTCTGCTGCCACATGGCTTCGTTCGACTCCACCTCCGCCAGGATCCGAACGGTGCCGGTGGGCGCTCCTTCGAGCCGGTAACTCCCCGTCGCCTCGACGAGTGCGGTCGCATAGCCGCTGCCGGCGTACGCGGAGACCCTCGTCGTGGCCAGCTCCTGCGGAGAAAGGCCGATGACGCGGCCGTGAATCGTTGCTCCCGCGCGGAGCGTGATGCGCACCTGCTCGTTGCTCCCGATGTCGACGTTTTCCGCGGTTCCCTGGCCCGCACCGCTCTTGAGCGCGTTGAACCGGTACCGTCCCGGCGGGAGTGCGTCCATCTCGAAGACGCCGTTCGCATCGGTGGCGACCGTGTTTCCGCCGCTCATCCCGGGGCCGTACGCGGAGACGTGCGCTCCCGGCACCGGCGTACCCGCTGCCGTCACCACCAGGCCGGTCACGCGCTGGCCGGCGGTGAGCTGCACGTCGAGCTTGGTCTCACGTCCCTTCAGCGTGACCTTCTTCCGCGAGCCGACATGAGCCGGGTGCATGAACACGATCGTTTCCTCGCCGGGTGGCAGTGCTTCGAGCGAGTACTCGCCGTTCGCGTCGGTGATGGAAGTCGATTCCGGGCCCCGCATCGGGAACGGGCGGACCGGCGACGGCTCGATGCTTACCGTCACGTCCGCGAGTGCCGTTCCGTCCGGCCCGGTGACGCGTCCCGTCAGGCGCACGCCTGCATCGAGCGGCAGCTCGACGTTGCTCAGCGTTTTTCCTTCCTCGACCGTGACGTTGAGTCGCGTGCTCGTGTACCCATGCGCGCTCGCCACCAGCGACAGCGCGCCAGCCGGCACGTTCTCGAGCGTGAACGAGCCGTCCTCGCTGCTGAACTCGCGCATCTGCGGTGGTCCGGCCATCATCCCGCTTCGCGACATCGATATACCTGCATGGAACGACGTCAGCGGCTTGCCGGTGGACTTGTCGACCACCCGGCCGGTGACCCGGCCGCCGCCCGGAATGTCGATGGTGACGTCACGGGCCGGCGCGGTCAGGCTGCGCGTGTCCTGAATGAACTCGTCTGCTTTCCACACCATGACGCGCACGCTGCCCGGCGCGAGACCGGAGAGCGTGAACGAGCCGTCCGGACCGGTGACGGCGGCCGCGTTGAAGCCGGAGGTGAATACATTCAAACGGACACCGGCGATGCCGGCGCCGCCGCGTACGACGCGGCCGCTGATCTCTCTGGCCTGCTCCATCGTCGTGTCGACCGTGGTCGTTGCCAGGCGCGACACGCTCTGGGCGCGCACGGTCTTCGGCGCGTACCCCTCGCGCAGGAAGCGGAAGTCGTAGGTCCCTTCCTCGAGGCGGACCGTGAACGAGCCGTCCACCGCGGTGCGCTCGGCGTCATCCTCCCCCACCGGGGTCGGGGGATACATCATCGAGTTGTCAGCGTCCCTCGAGTCCACCGCGGTGACGGCCACGCCGGAGAGCGGTTCTCCTTTCGCATCCGTCACGCGCCCCGAGACCGCGATGCCGCTCGGGATCGTCAGCAGGAGCCCGGCCTTGCGCTCGCCCGGACCGAGACGGAACCGCTCGCTCGTCGCGCGAGGGAAGCCGCGCTTCGTCGCGACGATCTGCAGTGCCTCGTCGGGCGCCACGCGCGTGCTGAAGCGCCCGTCCGGGCCGCTGACCACGGTGTCCCTGCTGCGCGCCATGCGCGACGGAGAGTCGAGCTCCGAGGCGACGTCCGCCGCCACGACCGGACGCTTCTCCTCGTCCACGATCGTGCCGCTGACGCGCGCCAGCCGCGGGACCGACAGGTCGCGGGTGACCTGCTGTCCCGGCTCGACCGTCACGTCGGCGTTGGCCGGGTCGAATCCGGGATGGAACGTGAACAGAAGGAACGAGCCCTGCGGAGCCACGATCGAATACGTCCCTTTCGCGTCCGTCTCCGCGGCCAGTGCGTCGCGGTCCGAGCCCTGGACCGTCAGGCGGACGACGACGCCGGCAACCGGCACCTTCGTCTTCGCATCCGTCACCCTGCCCGAGACGGTGGCCGCCCTGGCGAGACGCAGCGCGTGGGCGCCGGCCGCCGCGAATGGCAACTGCGCCATCATCCCGCCGCTCCGCGCCGTGAGCGTCCTCCAGCGCGGTGGCGCGTGCTCGATGGTGAACGTGCCGTCCTCACCGCTCTTCGCCATCGGCCATGAGTCGATGGAGATCGTCGCGCCGGCGGCCGGCGTCTTTCCGTCCGGGCCGGTCACGCGGCCGGTGATCGTCGCTCCGGCCGTGAGCGCGATCGCGAGGTCGCGCTCCGCCCACTGTTCGCGCCGCGGCTTCTCCTCGATCGCATGGTCGGGATGCAGGACCGCGATCGAGGTCGCACGTTTCGGGTCCGGCGCCTCGTACCGCCCCTCGGCGTTCGTCTTCGTCACGTGCTCGTACATCCCGTAATGGACCGCGACCGTCGCGTTCGCAACCGGCTTCCCGTCCGCGGACGTGACCGTCCCGCGGCCCGCCGCGCCTTTGCGCAGCACGACCGCGCCGACCTCTTCATCGCGCTCGACGCGGCCGCTCTCCGGGCCATAGCCGTTCGCGAGGATGTGCAGCGCCACCGCCGCCTCCTTCGGCGACGGGAGCTTGAATGCGCCCTTGGCGTCCGTCTGCGTCGAGGCGAGCGTCACCGGCTCCGGCGCTGGCGACAGAAGCCGCGCGCGCCGCGCCTCCAACGTCTCGTACGCGCCGATCAGGACCCGCGCCCCCGCGATCGGAGCGCCGTCCGCGGTCATCACCGTGCCGGTGATGTCGCCGAATACGGGTGTGACAGCGAGGCCGAGGGCCACCAGGGCACCACAGAGCTGTATGCGCATGACGTCAATAATGACGCCAAAAATCGCTTCGCGCCACTGAGAAGGCGCCCCCCGTTCCTGTCGTCAGTCCGCGTCACTCGGACCAGCGCAGTTGGAACTCGAGCTCGTGGGACCCGCCGGAGCGCTCGTGCTCGATGTTGAACGTCGCGTCGCCGGGGATGCGCAGCCGCTCGTTCGCGACCTGAATCGTGAACGCATCGCTCTGCTCGAGCGCGTCGGCGAGGCGGCGCAGCTTCGCGACGAACTGCGCGCGGGAGTACGTACGTTCGATGTCTCTGCTTCTCGGCATGGGGAAAGAATACAGGATGCGCTCTGTCACGGCGGGCTCGCTGAGGCGCTTCCTATGTTCTGCGCCGCTCCCGATATAGTGCGCTCATGCATTCACTCGTTCTCGTCGTCGGCGATGCGGTGCGTGCGCAGCTCCACGCTTTCGCCGATTACGCCAAGGTCGAGCCGTACCGCGTCTACGTCGAGGGCGACCAGTTGACGGCGATGGCCGAGCATTTCGGGTTGAGGGTGGACGACCTCGAGGCTCTCGCGGCGAAGATGCCGGAGTGGGCGGGCATCAAGGGCGAGATTCACCAGGGGAAGCTTTCGTACTGGCTCCGCGACAATCCCAACGCGAAGTTCGAGTGGTACAAAATCGGAGGCGCCTTCTCCGGCTACCTGCACCTTCGCCAGCCACGCCAGCCCTCCGCATTCGGCCGGATGCTGGGCAGGAAAGCAGTCGAGCGTGTCGACCATGCGCTCAAGCGCGAGATCGTCATCGAGGAGGTGCTCGACTCGCCTCCCTTCGCTCTCCTGGCGAACGGAGTTTGGGTGGAGCAGGGATGGTCCCAGGACGCGCCTTCCGACGACGCCTGGCGACAGCAGTTCGCGCAGCGTTTCCACCTGCTGCCCGACGACGCACCGCTGACGGTGGTCGACATCCATACGTGATCGCGGCCTATCCGACTGGAAGCGGCAGCGCCTGCACGCGTGCGTCGTGCGGAAGCGCGGTCTTGATGTGCGAGACGAGGCTTTTCGGCGGCTCGTCCGCGCCGCGCCGCCCGGGGAGCTGGGTGACGGTCAGCGCACCGCTCGGGCTCACCCAGGACGTTTGGAGTGCGGAGGCAACGCCTCCGCGTTCGTATTCGGAAGCCTCAGCGCCTAAACGTGCCCCCTACGCACTCACTGATGACGTTAGCTCCGGCGTTCTAGGAGTGCGGTGGCGCGGGTGGCGGATGGGGTGGGAGCCGCCGCTCTGGTACAGCCAAG
>DASUSN010000135.1:0-342167 GCA_036375075.1 Thermoanaerobaculia bacterium
GTCCTGCCGCAGCACCCCGGACACCTTTCGTTATGACTCCCGGGTCCTGCCGCACCACCCCGGACACCTTTCGTTACGACTCCCGAGTGCTACCGCAGCACCACGGCCACCTTTCGTTACGACTCCCCGCGTCCTGCCGCAGGTGGCAGACGTCCTCCAGTGGACAAGGGGCGACATCCACGCCACCGCACTCCTAGAACAACTCGCGCCCGAAGCTACTCGTGGTCTTCGCCTTCGATGGCGATCGGCTCGGGCTCGGGGATCTCGGCTACGGCTTCGAGGGAGATGCGGTCGCGGTCGACGTGGGGGGCGCCGGAGCTCATGAAGATGTTCTTGCGGTATTTCTCCAGGCGCTTGAAGACGTGGTGGAGGTCGTAGGTCAGGCGCATGACCGTGCGGCGGAGCTTGTACTTGACCCGGCGGAAGGCGTCGAGGTCGTCGCCGCGGAGGGTGGGGAGGAAGGACTGGATCTCCTGGATCCGCTTGCGGACTTTCTCGAGGTCTTTGTCCTGGACGTTGAGGAAGACTTCTTCGGTGTCGACCAGGAGGGGCTCGGTGCCGGTCATCTGGTCGTCGAACCAGCGCCAGAGCTGGATGAGGTCGATGCGGCGTCCCTTGGAGAGGAAGCGGGTCTCGAGCAGGTCCTGGCGGAAGTAGCCGAGGAGCTTGCGGTCGTCGGTCTTGTTGAAGTCGTCGTCCGTGAGGTTCCGGATGTTCCAGACGCCGTACCGGATGATGTCGTTGCGCGTGCTGCGCAGTTGCCGGATCACTTCCTCGAGGATCTTGAGCGGGAGCTGCGCCAGCGACTGCGCCTCCGGCAGGGTCTGCTGGGGCGAAGGTTGGGCCATGGCGGGCGAAGGATACACGATACGGGTTCCTCGGGTTCCTCGGGGTTCCTCGGAGTTCCTCGGGAGGGAGGATGTCGGCTCCCCTCCGAGGAACCCGAGGAACTCCGAGGAACCCGAGGAGCTCACTGTGCTGGAAAGAACGTTGCGTCGCCGGTGCGGCGGTCGATCACCGAGGCGTAGGCGCGGCCGGTTCCGAGGGCGAACTGGACCACGGCGCGGCCGTTCGTGACCGGGCTCCGGACCTCCCGTTGCACCACGCCGCCGGAGAGGTCGGTGAAGAGCGAGAAGCGCTCGACCACGGCTCCCGCGGCGTCGTAGATCGTCACCGACGCCAGTCCGCCGGCGCCCGAGAAGCCGATGTTCGTGCGGTAGGCGGCGCTGTTCTCGACGAAGAGGAAGTGCTGCGCGTCCGCGGCCGGGAACGGCGCCATCGGCACCGCCTGCGTCGTCGCGCCGTGGACGATCCGGGTGGAGACGAACGACCGCGGCGTCGCGATCACGCAAAGCTCGGCGATCGTCACGGTGCGGTGGAACAGGCGGGCGAGCACGTCCTCGTACGCGCCGGCGATGGTCACGTTGACGTCGCCGCCGGGAGAAGCCCCGATGTTCGCCACGTCCAGGTTCGGCGACGCGATCCACAAGTCGCTGCGCCACTCCGGCTGGCCGGAAAGCTGGGAGGTGATCGCCGGCGCGCAGCCGGGCTGCCGCGAGCTCTCGGCCGCGATGTACATCGCGTCCGCTCCGATCTGCGACACGTAAGCGGCCACGCGCGCATCGCCTTCCACGACGCTCACTTCGAGCAGCTCGTGACCTGCGGGGAACTGCACGTGGCCGAACGGCGTGACGGGGACGTCGCGGCCGTTCACGCGCACGATCCCGCGTCCGCCGCCCGTTTCCGCGAGGCCGAAGTTCACGCGCGTGGCGGGATCGGGATACGCCGCCACGAGCAGCGAGGTCTCGCGGAGCGCGGTCGTGTCGCGGGCGGGCGGCACCTGCTGGCCGGCCATACGGCTCATGGCGATGACGTCGCCCTGGATCTCCAGCGTGCCGCTGCCGAACGTGTGGAACGTGCGCTCCACGACGTCGTCGAGGGCCACCGTCTGCCCTGCCTCGAGGACGAGCCGCTGCACGGCGAAGGTGTCCTCGCCGCTGCGCGTGAAGATCAGCGTCGCCGTTCGCGGCGCATCCGACGGATTGGCGATCCGCACGTCGGAAATGTACGCGCCGTCCTGCCCGAAGACGTGCGCGACGACGGGGATCACCTGCGACTGCGCCGACCGCGGCCGCTCCGTCACCGGCCCGTCTCCCGCGAAACGGATCTCCAGTCCCCACGACTGCAGCGTGCCGGCGTCGCGCGGGCGGCGGTCGGCGACGAAGAGCGTCCACGTGCCCGCGGCGGAGCGTCCCGCGAACGCGTCGAGCGGAAAGGTCGTATGGATGTCCGGCGTGCGCGAGCTGGAGAGCTGATGGAGCAGGACCTTCGTGCCGTCGGGCGCGGTGAGCTCGACGAACAGATCGCCGCGCGAAGGATGGTCGATGTCGACGCGCACGGACAGCTCTTCGATCGCGCGCGGGTCGTCGATGACGATCGCCGACGTGACGCCGGTGGAACTGTTCTCGGGGATGGCCACGCCGTAGGCGGTGGACTGGAAGAGCGAGCGCTCGCCGCGCGGCGTGGTGTCGCACCGCGTGACGATGCCGCGCGTGAACATCGCGCTGCAGATTGCGCCGGCATGCGCGCCCCGATAGAGCAGACGGTCGGCCTGCAGGAGGCGCTCGGCCATCACCGCGAACGTCGGGCGCGGTGGCGTACCGAAGAGCGACTCGATGACGATGGTGTCGGCGACGGTGCGGCCGACGCGCTCGTGGATCTCGCGCAGGGCCGAAGCCCAGATCGCACCGTTGCGGTGCTCGACGCCCGAGGTCTCGCTGGTGTCGTAATCGGCCATGGTCTTCGTGCTGTCGAGGCGGCGGAGGCAGTCGGAGCCCGCGGCGTAGCCGCAGTTCTCGGATGGCGCGTCCTGCCAGCAGCGCGCGTCCCAGTCGGCGAAGCAGTAGGGATCCCGGCCGGACGCGCGGCGGGCGTCGGCATGCGCGGAGAAGGCCCAGTAGTCGCCGAGGCCCTCGCCGAGGGCGCGGGCTTCGCCGGAGAACGGCCCGCCGAAGGTGCCGGGCGCGATCCACTCGTGGATGGCGTGGGCGTATTCATGGACGAGCAGGTCGGCGTCCTCGGCGTCGTCCGTACCGCCCTCGCCGAAGTACAGCACCCCCTTCCCCGCCTCGGTCGTGCTGGGGACGAAGAAGGAGTTGTCGGCGCCGCTGGCGGCATGGGCGTCGACTTCGATGGCGTAGGGAACGACCGCGCGCGCGCCGGTGTAGCCGAGGGCCTGGAGGTGGCGCTGGCTTCGGTCGATGTGGAAGTAGGCGTTGACGTCCTCGAAGCCGTCCTGCTCGCGATCGAAGACCAGCGGCCCCTCGGGCGGAGTGATGCTGCGCGGCTGACGGTCGACGAGCGTGACGTGCGGACCGTGGAGCGCGGCGTCGTCGAGGGTGACGTCTTTGTACGCGGCAGCGGGCACGGCGCTCGCGGAGTCGTTCCGGTCCTGCAGCGCAGGATCGTTGAGGGTGACGACCGGGTTGGGGTCGAAGACGCGCGCGGGCTTGGCGTGGAAGAAGAGCGGGGTGCGACGGAGGAGGACGCCGGTGACCGCGTCGTAATCGTGGGCGTACGGCTCCAGGGGATGGTCGGAGACGATCTCGCGGCGGATGACGCGGCCGGCGACGATACGGAGTTCCTCGGGGTTCCTCGGAGTTCCTCGGAGTTCCTCGGAGGGGAGGACGGCGTCGTCGAATCCCCTCCGAGGAACCCGAGGAACCCCGAGAAACTCCGTCCTCGTCGTGTAATTGTCCGTCGGCAGCCCGTTCACGTACTCCCGGTAGCGGTAGTGCGCTCCGGTGAGGGACTCGCGGGACAGCTCGAAGACCAGGGCGGCGGCGAGGAGCATCACGGGAGAGTCTACGTTTGTGCGGCCACTTGCGCTGGGGGCAGCGCCGCGATCGACGACGCCTCGGTGGCGGGCAGGGAGAAGTAGAACGTCGTGCCCTGCCCTTCCTTGCTCTCCACCCAGATCGAGCCGCCGTGGCGCTCGATGATCTGCTTGGTGATGTAGAGGCCCAGGCCGAGGCCGCCGTAGTTCGTCGAGCTGACCTGCCGGCCGCGGTGGAAGCGCTCGAAGACCTGATTGAGCTCGTCGGCGGGGATGCCGATGCCGCGGTCGCAGACGGCGGTGATGAGCATGTCGCCGCGGTCCTCCACGGTCACGGTCACGTCGCTGCCGTCGGGCGAGTACTTCACCGCGTTCTCCAGCAGATTGCCGAGGACCTGCTCGAGGCGGTCGCGGTCCCCGGTGACGATCTTGCCGTCGTCCGGGACGCTCACGTGGAAGCGGCGGTCGCTGACCGTGGTGTGATGGCGATGGACCACGTCGCGCACGAACTGCGGCCAGGCGATGGGCTCGCGGCGGATCTCCAGACGCCCGGTCTCGATGCGGGAGACGTCGAGGAGCTCGAGGATCAGGCGCGACATGCGGTCGATCTGGTCGAGCGCGATGTCGAGGTACTCCTCGGACGTCGTCAGGTCGCCTTCCTTGATCAGCATCTTCGCGAGCTGGGTGTAGCCCTTGATCGAGGTGACGGGCGTGCGCAGCTCGTGGGAGGCGATGGAGAGGAACTCGTCCTTGAGGCGGGAGAGGTCTTCGACCTTGCGGCGTGCCTCGACCTGCTCGGTGTAGAGCTTCGCGTTCTCGATGGCCAGCGCCGCGCGCTCGGCGAGGAACTCCGCGAGCGGGAGCTTGTCGTCGGTCATGGCGCGGTCGGGATCGTTGGCGGCGATGACGAGCGCGCCCAGGAGCTCGCGGCGCGTGCGCAGCGGCAGCACCAGCAGCGACGCCAGCTTCGCGGGCGTCGGGTGGTACATGCCGGGATTGGTCAGGTCGCCGAGGGTGCGCGGGACGTCGGTCATCATGGACGGATACCCGGTGGCGACCACCTGTCCGATGATGCCCTCGCCCACGGTGAGCGGCTGGCGGTAGATGTAGGACCAGGCCAGGCCGAGGGAGGCCATGTCGCGGTGATAGATGGAGGCGACGCTGAGCTCCTTCCCGTCGCCGCCGCGGAGAATGACCGCGGACCAGTCGCCGAGGACTTCGGCGACGCGCTCGGCGATGGCCTGGGTGACCCAGGTCGGGTCGATGTTGCTGGAGAAGAAGGCCCCGGCGTCGGCGAGGATCTGGGCGCGCTCGGCCTGCACCTGCATCTGCTCTTCGAGGGCGCGGCGCTCGGTGATGTCGCGGAAGGTGACGACGACGCCCGAGGTGTGGCCGTCCTCGCGCAGGGGCGTCGCGCTCATGGAAACGGCGACGCGCTCGGCGCCCTCGCGGGCGATGAGCACGGTGACGTCCTGCACGAGACGTCCGGTGGAGAGGGCCTGGGCGGCGGGAAGCTCCTGCGGATCGAGGACGCGCCCGTGCTCGTCCCGCAGCCGGTAGACCTCGGCCTGCTTGTAGATCGGCACGCCGATCTCGGATTTGCCGAGGAGGCGCTGGCCGGCGGGATTGATGAAGACGGAGTTGCCCTCGCCGTCCACGAGCAGCACGCCGTCGGACATGCCGGCGATCATGGCCTCGGTGCGCTTGACCTGGCGGACGATGGAGTCGCTGAGGCGGTCCTGGATGCGGGAGACGGCGACGGCGGCGAGCCCGACGATCAGGACGCCCAGAAGGATCAGGCCGACGGTCAGCCACTGGCGCAGCACGCGGACATGGTCGAAATCGTCCTGCTGCTCGGCCCGGATCCGGTCGGTGATCTGCTGGGCGTAGTCCGGGACGGTGCGGCGCATCCTCGTGACCCTCTCGACGTTGAGGTTCTTCCCGTCCATCTGGGCATCGGTGTACTCGCGGATGTCCTTCTGATGGCGGATCAGGCTCTCGATCAGCTCGGCGTCGCGCGGATCCTTCGGGAGCGCACGGACGCGCAACGTGGCGGTGTCGAAGTCGCGCACGGCGTCGTCGTATTGCTGCTGGAACCCCTCGTCGCGCTGCAGCAGGTAGCCCCGGGACGCGGAGACCATGGTGACGATGGACTCGTCCATGAGCCGGACGCCGTCGATGAGCGGACGCCACCTCTGGACGATGCGCGTCTCCAGGCTCTGGTTGTCCTGCAGGACGTAGATGGCAGCCGTGATCCCGGCAACGGTGAGCAGTGCCAGGCCAATGAAGGCTCCCCAGAGCATGCGGCGAATGGATGGAGACATGGTGGTCCGTCGCGGCTCTTTGCAAAAACGGCGCCGCCCGGTTGCTAAGTGTATGGAAACGTGTGACTTCGCGTCCAGTCACCGTGGAACGGGGCATGCACTTGATGGAGCCCGGAGGCATCATGGCACTACGCCCGCTGCGGAATGCGACGATCACGTTCGGTCTGGTGAACATCCCGGTCCGGTTCTATACGGCGACGAAATCGGAGGACGTGCACTTCAACCTGCTGCACGAGAGCTGCGGCACGCGCGTGAACCGGAAGTGGTGGTGTCCCCATCATGAAGAGATGATCGAGATGGGCGACATGATGCGCGGCTACCCGGTCGCGAAGAATCAGTACGTGACGCTCACGAACGAGGAGATGGAACAGCTCGAGAGCGACGACAACCGGGCTCTGGAGATCACGGAGTTCGTGGACCTCGAGCAGATCGACCCGGTGTTCTTCGAGAAGGCCTACTACCTCGGCCCGGCACCGGGCGGCGGGAAGACTTACCGGCTGCTGGCGCAGGCGATGAAGAAGCAGAACAAGGTGGCGGTGGCGCGGTGGATCTCGGGCCACCGGGAGCACCTGGTGATCCTGCGGCCGTATGAGGACGGCCTGGTCCTGCACACGATGTATTACGCGGACGAGGTCCGCGACTTCTCGGCGATCGACCAGGAAGGCGGCGAGGTGCGGGACAAGGAGGTGGCGCTGGCGGAGATGCTGATCGACGAGCTGACGGAGGAGCGCTTCGACCCGCTGGCGTACAAGGACACCTACCGCGAGCGGCTGATGGACAAGATCCGGGCGAAGTCGGCGGGCCAGGTGATCGTGTCCGAGCCGGTGGGCCAGGAGTCGAGCGCCGAGGTGGTGGACATCATGGAGGCCCTGCGCCGGAGCCTGGAGGGCGCGCCGAAGCCCGCGCCGTCGAAGCGCGCGGCGCCGAAGCGCGCACCGGCCAAGCCCGCGGCGGCGGCAGCGGGGGCGAAGAAGAAGCGAGCGTCGTGAACGGGGGAAGTCGCAAAGTCGCAAAGTCTCAGAGTCTCAAAGGAGGTTATGTCTTTGCGACTTTGAGACTTTGAGACTTTGAGACTTTGAGACTTCCCCGATCGTGTGCCCGGAGGACTAACCATGCCGGACCTGCTCAAGAAGTACAAACAGATGCGCGACTTCGGCGATACGCCGGAGCCGGCGGGCGGGAAGCCGAAGAAGACCAAGCTGCCGATCTTCGTGATCCAGAAGCATCGCGCGTCGCACCTGCACTACGACTTCCGCCTGGAAATGGAGGGCGTGCTGAAGTCGTGGGCCGTGCCGAAGGGGCCCTCCTACGACCCGGGCACGAAGCGGCTGGCGATGATGACGGAAGACCACCCGTACGACTACGCGTCGTTCGAAGGGGTGATCCCGGAAGGGAACTACGGCGCGGGGAATGTCATCATCTGGGACAACGGCCACTGGGAGTTCGTCGAGCCGGGGGACGATCCGGTGGCGGCGCTCAAGTCGGGCAAGCTCACGTTCCGGATGTACGGGAAGAAGATGTTCGGCGAGTGGGCGCTGGTGCGGATCCAGGGACGCGGGAAGTCGGACCGCGGCAACGAGTGGCTGCTGCTCAAGCACCGGGACGAGTTCGCGAACGAGAAGGTGGACGTCACGGAGGTGGCGCCGCGCTCGGTGGTGTCGAACAAGCTGGTGGAGGAAATGGGCGGGGGGCGGGTGTGGCAGAGCAACCGGAAGGCGTCGTCGTCGCGGAAGGTGCCGACGCTGGCGGACCGGTTGGAAAAGCCGGCGAGCTCGAAGAAGTCGTCGAGTCGACGAGTCGTCAAGTCGACGAGGAAGACGGCGAGTAGGACGGGAGAGCTCGAAGACTCGAAGACTCGAAGACTCGTCGACTCGTCGACTCGAAAAACCGTCAGCTCGAAGAAGGCTGCATCGAAGAAAGCGCCATCTCGAGCAGCCGCCGCTCGGACTCGAAGCTCGCGCGCTGCAGCGCCGACGAAAGCTCGAACCACTGCACGTCGTCGACCTCGCTGAGCTGGGGCTCGAGCTCTCCGGCGACGTACTCCATGAGATAGAAGTCGACGCGCTTGTGGATCACGGCGTCGCCGCCGCGGAAGGTGTACTCGATGGTGTCGAGGGGCCGGACGATGCGGGCCTCGAGCCCCGTCTCCTCGAGCACTTCCCGCAGGGCCGCGGCCTCGGATGTCTCTTCGCGGCCGACCGCGCCTTTGGGAAGTCCCCAGCGCGTCTTGTTGCGGGTGGCGATGAGCGCGACGTGCGGGGCGCCTTCGCGGATGGCGATCACCACGCCGCCGGACGAATGTTCGTTGCGCGTCTTCCGCCGCTGCGCCCCCATCGCCCGCATTCTAGCCGCATCGCGGCGGCGCAACCGCCGGGCCTGCTTGCCGTACCGAAATCGCTAGTCGAATTTGATGGATGGGCGTACATTGAAAACAACAGGAAAAATTTCGGAAAGAGGAGGTAGCCGTGTCCGCGCTTGCAACCGTGATTGGAGTGCTCGTACTGGCTGGACTGGTCGTGGTGTATCTGAAACTGCGCCAGAAAGACATCATCGGCGCGCTGCTGGAGAAGCGGCGCGGCAACTCGCGGCTGGTGAGCCGCGCGGACTACGTCGAAGGGGCCGAGCTGATCCCCGTGGCGATGGCGCTCACCAACGACTCCCTCTACTACGAGAACCCCGACCTGGAAGCGTCGTTCGAGCTGAATCGCATCGACGAGATCGAATACTCGGATGAGCTGGTGACGGGGAAGAACCACACCGACGCCACGCGCGTGCTGCGCCTGCGCTCCCACGGCGCGACGTTCGAGTTCCTGATGGAGAAGCCCGAGGCGCAGAAGTGGGAGTCGGCACTGCCGGCCCGCCGCCTGGGCACCGCGAGAGCGCACGCGAGCTGACCCGCTCAGGGCGCAGGGGACAGGGGACAGGGCGCAGGAGATCGGCCGTCGTTCTGCCCTGCGCCCCGCGCCCTGCCCCCTGCGCCCTCGGAATTGGGGCGCGGCGGTGGTATGTTGCCACCGCCGCAGCGTCTCTTTTTCCGCGTCGGGGTGTAGCGCAGTCTGGTAGCGCACCTGCTTTGGGAGCAGGGGGTCGGAGGTTCGAATCCTCTCGCCCCGACCAACACGGCGCCGCTTGGCGGCGGATTGAGGATGAAGGATTGAGGATTGAGGAAGTCGCCGCCGACGACCTTCTTCATCCTCAATCCTCCATCCTCAATTCTCAATCCCCCCTCCGTCCCCGTAGCTCAGTCGGATAGAGCAACAGCCTTCTAAGCTGTGGGTCGCAGGTTCGAATCCTGCCGGGGACGCCACCTCGCGCCCGAAGTTGGACTGCCGCCTTCGCGCGCTGATCCGGCCCGCGGCGGTACAGCGCTGACCTTGGGAGTGCGGAGGCAGTCGGAGGGTGTCTCAAAACCCGGACCGCCGCCGGACGACGACGTGCCCAAGCAAGGCGTCTCGGGCGGCTATCCGCTCCCTACGCGCAGCAAGCCACTTCTTCGGGCGACTCCTAGGGCGCGACGAGGAAGCTGCCCCGTGGTGAGAGACGGCCGCTCGATACGAGATCGTCGATTACTCGTGTGACTGTCTGTTCGATCTTGTCACCGTTGCGTTGGTATCCAAGAACCCGCGGCGTCTCACGTGCGAGATCGACCTGCGTGATTCCACCGGATGACTGAACCACAAGCATCGCTGCAGCCGCAATCTCTTCGGGAGCAACGTGCTCGATTGGGCGGAGCATCTGCCCCTCGGCGGGCCTTCGGGGCGTCACAGATCGCGGTGCACTCGACCAGAGAAACGCGCCCTTGCGCACGACGCGACCACCACGCACGACATGCGCGAGCCCGTTCAGAATCTTCTCGCGCACGATTCGTTTCGCGCGCTGAATCCCATGCGCGCGCGCCACACGAACAACAAGTATGTCCTCATGGATGGGTGCTTCTTTTTCGACGACGGCGATGATCAACTCGCGCAGAGCCGGTGCGTCGTCGTTGTACAGAGTTTCTCGGTGTCGATTTGGAAGTGTCGCTTCGGCGTACTCAGCGATCGCACGCTCGTACGCCGTCGCGTTCGTCGCGGCCATCGGCTGTGATTCGAACCGATATGTAGAGACATCGTCCGCTTCCAGCGAGAGATCGTGGCCGTCGTCTTCGTCGAGCGCAAGGTCAGCCGTTGCTCCGCTCGTACCGCGTTCGAGAAGATCGTGCAGGTGATTCAGGAGGCGATCAATCGTCGAGCGGCGGTTCCGAATCCAATCCGTCGACCAGACTCGGTAGATCTTCCAGCGACGCTGCTCGAGGATCGTTTGCCGAAGTCGATCGCGATCACGTGCGACGCGCGAGGAATGATACGCCGCTCCATCACATTCGATTCCAACCAAGTAGTGACCTGGCTCGTTCGGATGCCGCACGGCGAGGTCAATCCGATACCGTGAGACGCCGACCTGACAATCAACCTCATATCCATTGTCGCGTAGGACCTGTCGTACGCTTTCTTCAAACGGCGATTCTGGCTCGGCCATCGCCGACGTCATCTCATCGGGAAGAACTCCGTGCTCCGCGTATTCAAGGTATCGACGTAGCACCTTCGGGCCGCGCCGCTGCACGTTGGCGACGTTGATCTCGCCACCGCGAATCGACGACACCACAATCATCTGGCAACGCGCGCGAGTGAAGGCGACATTCAAACGGCGTTCACCTCCATCCGTACTCACCGGTCCAAACTGCAACGCGAGCTTTCCGTTTACATCCTTCGCGTAGCCGATTGAGATGATCATCGCATCGCGTTCATCGCCTTGCACGTTCTCCAATGCCTTCACGAAGAACGGATCGCGCTCGCTCGTGCGCAGCTTCGTGTCGAGATCAGGACGACTGCTGAGGAGACTCTGCACTTCCTCATCGATCGCTTGCGCTTGCGCAGTGCTGAGAGCGATGACACCTAGCGATTGGTCGGGATGGATCGTGATGTGGGTCTGAATGAGTTGTGCGACGCGTCGCGCCTCCAGGCGGTTCGTGCGTGACGCGCCGCGGTCGTACACACCATCAGCGACGTATTCGAATCGTACGCCGAGTCCGCGCGGCGCTGTAACGCTCGGCGAGGGAAACGTGATCAGACGGTTGTCGTAGAACTGCGCATTGCTGAAGGCGATCAAGCTCTCATGCTTACTTCGGTAATGCCATCGCAGCGGTCGCGACTCCATACCAGCGGCTTCGCAGTCCTCCAGAATGCTCTCCAAGGGCTGTTCCGAAGAATTATCCTCGACACCGTCATCCAAGCTTCGCTCGAAAAAGCGCGACGGCGGCATCTGCTTCGTGTCGCCGGCGACGATGAGCTGGCGTGCGCGGCAAATGGTGCCAACGGCGTCCTCGATCGGCATCTGCGACGCCTCGTCGAAGATCGCGACATCGAAATCGACTGCGTCTTTGCAGAGGTACGTCGCAACCGACAACGGGCTCATAAGAAGACACGGCGTGATGTCGAGGATGATGTGCCCCGCCTCTTGGAAGAGTTTACGAAGGGGCGCATGGCGACGCTGCTTGGCTAGCTCGCGCCGGAGGAAGCGGCTTTGCCCCGCACTCGCGCGGTTGAGGTCCGGCCGTCGCGACGTAACCGCCGCTTGAACGCGACGACGATGCACTTCCATGAGCGCAGTGTCGAGCTGGCGGAAACGGTTGACAAGATTCTCATGGTCCGCGGCATTGAAACGGCGGAGTGGTGGCAGCGCGCCATAGATCGCATCAAGCTGCCGAATACTAATGCTCTTATGCAAAGCACGCTCAAGATCGTCTGCACGAATCCCGGCGGTACGCGCGGCATCGACAAATCGGCGAAGCCCAGACTCCGAACATTCCGCCATTACTTCTGCGAATTGGAGCCAGCCGCCAAGTTCACCGATACGCTGAGCACGAACATTCGCCCAATCTGAAGCGCCCGCAAATGTCTCGTCTCGTAGAGCGGTGATCGTCTCGTCTCCAAAGTAATCGCGGAGGCGTGTCAACGCCACGTTGCAGATCCGAACATGCTCGCTGTGCTTGGCGTGAGCGCGCGCTATTTGATCAATAACGCTCTGCGTTGTGGCGGCGCCGACAAGAAAGTCATCGTTGCCGCATTCCTTACGGAACCGCACCGTCCAGCCGAGCGCCCGGTCGATCGCGCTGAAGTCCGTATTCAATCCGTTGTAGAACGCGCCAAAGATAGACTGGTTGTGCGCATCGTCGCGTGCGAACTGCGCCTTGATCGCTTGTGCCGCGGCAAGCTCCGTCAGCGCCTCCATTCCCCGCGCAAGGGAGGTAGACGCCGGATTCTGCATCTTCGTACGAACGATAGCTGCCGCGGAGATGAACCGTTCAAGAGGGTCAAGCTGCGCGCTGCACCTCGTGCGAAGATCGGGCAGCGCTGGCGTCATCGTGGTGAACAGCCGTCGGAGGTCAGGATTGCTCGTTCGTGTTGTGTATTCGTCGAGTAACCGCTCTAGCTCCGACGTCGGACCCGAGAGAGCGTTCGTGCCCGTGGCGAGTTGGGTCCGGACAACGGGTCGCAGAAGTACGTCTGCATGACGATCGTGGAGAGTCGCCATCGCAGTGAGACGGTCATCCAGTGCTTTCCAATCTGTCTCGTATCCACGATAGAGCGAGCCGAGTGTGGATGTGTGACGTGCTTCGCGTGCTGCGAACCATTGCTGAATGGAGATGAGCTTCGAGCTTCGTTGAATGATGACGACGATGTCGGTGTAGGAGAGTGCTCGGTCCACGTTCAAGGCGGAGCGGACTTCGCGAACTAGGCGACGGTATGTCGGTCGGAGCCATCGCAATTTTCCGTGGAAGCGCGTGAGAAGTGCGTCGTGGTACTTCGCGATCGGTAGAGTCCACAGCCGCTCGGAGTATTCGTGATCGATCTGCCGCCGAAGCGCTATGGCGCGTTGATGCTGGCGTTCGCACTCGGAGACTTCCGTGCGCAGCTCTGTCACGGCCGATCGCTCGAACCACTCGGGTTGCGTCTTCTCAACACGCCCCATTGCCGATGCGAGATCAATGCAGTGCCGTATACCGGCAGTATCCGTCGGAGCCGCTTCGCCAAGAGTTATCGCGACCTGCGCACTCAGCGATAGAAGTCGATCGATCGTGAGTGCGAGATCGCGGAATTGCGCGGCAAGCGTAGGCGCGCTGGCTTCGAACGCGCTCAAGACTAAATCCTGACACACGGCTGCCGCCGGCAGAGACTCTTTGCAGTTCCCGCAGGCCGCGCGCTGCCCTGCGCGGAGTGACGGAATGCGATTGAGCTGCCCGCATGCCGCACACCGCACGTCCGTCGGCTCATTGGTCGGCAGGAAGGCTGCGTCGAGCGAGAGATCCGCGAGAAGCGCGTGCGCATCGAGTCGCGGGAACGACTCGTCGAATCCATCCCTGAGTCGATCGACGTGCTCGCGATACTCGGCTGCGCTCTGTGCGAGCTCGCGTGCCGCCGCATGCAACACGTCTAAGTCGGAATCGTGAAACCACTGCCGCGGCGGCGCTGGTGATCTCGCGATGAGGTCGAGGGTTCCGTTGAGGGCTATGGCTTCGGTGAGCGTTCTTGGAGTGGGAAGACGTAGCAGCGCAGCGGCTGACGCCGCTTCTGCACCCTCAGCGGTGAGCGCGCTGGCAAGTGCCCGCAGCGCCATCGCTACTTCTGCTTGGAGTTGAATCGACCAACGATCGGCACGTACGCCTATGAAGATGTGCGGCGTCGGATCATCAAAGATCGCGGCGAACCGGCTCACGCGTGCAACGCGTTCAAGAAGCTCTGCTTCCTGCTGCTCGCTCAGCGCAGCGGCATCGAACCCGAAGTCCGCAGGAACGTCCGGCGCAGCATCCAGTGCCGCCAAAATGCCGTGTATGTCGTACGCCGTGCGTCCACCGAGTACCGGTTGGTGCAGAGCGCGAACATATGCGTTCAGCTCGCGTCGAAGGCGGAGGAGGTCTTGGAACTGGCGCTCGGCCGCAGGGAATGGCACTGCATCATGCTCAGCTGCACGGCCGATTCGTACAAGCGTGTCGCGCTTATTTGCCTTATCACTATGCAGTTCAAGACAGAACGTGCCGAGGCCACATTCGCGTAAGCGCTCATGCACCACGTTCAGCGCCGCCATCTTTTCACTGACGAACAGCACCTTCTTCCCGTCGAGAAGAAACTGCGCGATAAGATTCGCGATCGTTTGACTCTTGCCCGTGCCGGGCGGACCCTGCACGAGTAGGTCTTCGCCATCGCGCGCGCGGACGATGACCTGCGTTTGCGACGCGTCTGCATCAAGGGCAGTAAAGACCTCCGCCGGCGAGATGTCATCAAGGCTATCTTCACTCGGGCCTTCGAGGGTGCCATCACGCTCGCGACCGAGGGCAACCGCGGCAAGATGATCGTTCTCCGAAGCGACGGCCGCGTGCTCTTCGAGATCGCGGTACATCGCAAGTTTCCGAAAGTGGAACTGCCCCAGCCACGCCGACCGTTCGACGATCCATCCGCGACGTGATACCGCCTCTTCAACTTCGTTGAAGAACGCGCTCAAACCCTCCGCCGCCAGCTCTTCGGGTAGCGTGGGCAACGCATACTCGAAGTCGCGGCGAAGCATGTAGATAAGCGTCGGATTGATCTCGGGATCTTCGTCGAAGGGCTGCAGGACGTACGGGTGCATTCGATCCTGTCGCGACAGCTCGACCGGAACGAGAACGAGCGGCGCCTTCTGCGACGATGCGCTGTCAGCCGGCCGCCAGAGGAGCATCCCGACCGCAATGTAGAGCGTATTGATACCGCGTTCTTCGCGATAGGTGCGTGCGATCGATGTTAGACGATAGAGGCTTCGCTCCAGGTCCGGCGGCATTTTCTTCGTTTCGATGTCACCAGGAGTGACGCGGTACTCATTTGCTGGAATCTCCTCCTCACCCTCTGCGATCACCGTACGACCGCGGTAGAGCGGAAAGCGCAGTGACCGTTCGCGCGTGACGATCGCGTCGAACAGCGCTGCGGGATCTGGTGTGGTTATCTGGACGGTCGAGACTTTCGTCTCTCGAAAATTGAGGAGACGGTTGCTCGCAGTGAGATCAAGCAAGCGCTCCTTCCAGACGGCGTACTTCGCGTCGAATCGCGCCTCGGATACACCGTTCATGTGGGTGGCCTTCAGTCCCGAATTGGTTATTGTACTACGATGGCCTTATCGCAGAGAGCCCATCCGCTCTGATGGCCCGATCGTCGACGGCGCGGCTGTCTTGGTTCGCGTCCATCCGCATCGTTCATGACCGACGCCGGCGCTCCGCGGAACGGCCGGTCAATTGCTGTCAGCTCATGGAATGCGGAGGCACGCAATCGCCTCCGCTTTTTATTTCGGACGAGGAGAAGAGGCTCGATGCGGAGCGGCGGAGTTGAAAGCGGCCCAGGAGTCGCTGCTCGATCGCAATCCAGCGAGATCGCGGCGTTGTACCAGCACTCCCTGCCACTGCCTCATTGCAACCTCACAGCTTCTCCAGGAGCGCGTCGGACCACCGCGGCAGCTTCTCTCCTTTGTGGGTCTTCTCCCATTCGGCCGCCGCGCGGTTGTAGGTCGCCGGGAGGGTGCGGGTGTCGCACATGGCATCGATGAGGGTTTTGCGGCCGAGGGTTTGTTCGATGATCGTGGCCATGCGGTGGCCGACGGTGTACCAGGGGCCGACGAGACCGAAGAATTCGTAGGCGCGGCGGGTCTGGGCTTCGCCGGTGAGTTTGCCTTCGACGACCTGGCGGAAGAAGTCGTCGAGGGTGGTGAAGTTGGCGTCGAAGCGCTGCATCTGCTTGGTCCACTCGGCCTGGACGTCGGGCTTGGACGGAGGGCCTCCCGCGGCGAGGGTGGCGACGCCTTCGCCGAAAGCGCCGAACCACTGGACGGCGTCGGATGGGTCGTCGTCGCCGCACACGCCGGCGTAGCCGACGTGGTGGAGCTCGTGGGCGATGGTGCGCTCGAACTCTGCGCGCGGGAGGGGCTCGAGGTACATGAAGATCGCGGGGTTGGTGGTGGTCTCGAAGACGAAGGAGTTGGTGGCGGGCTTGATGGACGGGTAGACCTTCGCGCGGATGGTGGTGCCTTCCGGCAGGTAGGCGAGCGCGCGGGCGGCGGCGCGCCCGAGGTCGGCCTTCATCCACTCGGCGAGCGTGGCGGCGAGCCGGCTGCGCTTCGCGAGGAGGTCGTCGGAGAGGACGAAGGTCTTGAAGGTGTCGTCCTCGAAGGCGCGCTTCATGGAGTGCTCGCGCGCTTTGAGCCGGATGTACCCCTCGGAGGTGAAGACGCGCTGCCAGTCGGCGTCGGTGATCGGTTGTTGCGCGGCGCGTTTGTCGAGGATGGCGAGGACGGCGCGCGGCTGGTCGTCGATGAAGGTGACGTTCACGCCGTCGGCGCGGGCGGACGGGGGGACGACGAGCAGCGCGAGCAGGAGGAGCCTTCGCATTGGACGGTTTACGGAGGAGACGCCGGGAGGGTTAGGCGGGACGCGAAGGGTCATGAAATGGCTCGCGCCGATCGTCTACACACGCCTTTGCTTCACGTTTACATGACTTTTCCTCACGTGATCGAAGGAGGGGGTCTTCAATTTTCGGGAAAAATGGTCGTTTCCGGGATCGCAGGGCATGTTTCCGTGACCAGCGGGCACCCAAACACGCGTTTTCGTCATGCAGTCGATCGCGCCGACCACCTGCACGCGTCTTTTGTTCACGTTTCCATGACTTTTCTTCACGTGCTCGAAGGAGGGGGTCTTCGATTTTCGCGAAAAACGACCATTTCCGCGACCGCGAGGCGCGTTCGTACGGTCTGCGGACGCGTAAACGGTCGGTTTTGTCATGGATTCGGTCCCGCCGGTCACGTGTGCGCTCGTTTTTGTCGCGAACGTGCGAGATTTTTTCATGGAGTCCAAGTGGGGGGCCTTCGCCGGCCAGCTCGACGCTGCCGCGATCGACATCACGATTTGCGTGGCGCGGACGGCCTCATGGGGCTTCGCGCCCCACCCACCCAGGTCCCTCGCTCGACGCTCGGGATGACAGGTTTGGAGTGCGGAGGCAACGATTGCCTCCGCACTCCAAAGTAGACGGTCGCTACTGCGCGAGGAAGGAGAAGCTGCCGAGGCGGACTTCGCCTTCGCTGGCGATGGCGAGGTAGGCTTCTTCGAGGGTCGGCTCGACCGGGGAGCCGGGGAGCGGCTCGTCCGCGCGGGCGACGCCGCGGAGGCGGATGCCGTGCTGGGTGCGCACGCGCTTGGTGACGCGGTAGGCGCGGCTGAGCTTCCGGGCATCGGCGTCGCTGACGGTGGTCTCGAAGACGCGGCCGCGGGCGGCGGCGATGAGGGCGTCGGGGGTACCGTCCCAGCGCAGGCGTCCGCGTACGAGGAGGAGGATGCGGGAGGCGGTGGACTCGACGTCGCTGGCGATGTGGGTGGAGACGATGATGATGCGGTCCTTGGCGAGGGATTGCATCAGCTCGCGGAAGGCGGCGCGGGATTCGACGTCCAGGCCGGTGGTGGGCTCGTCGACGACGAGGATGGGTGGATCGCCAATGAGCGCGCGGGCGATGCCGATGCGCTGGCGCATGCCGCCTGAGTAGTCGCGCACGCGGCGATCGGCGTGGGCTTCGAGGCCGACGAGCTGCAGGAGGTGGTGGACGTCTTCGTCGACGCCGCGCTCGAGCATCCAGTAGCGGAGGAACTGCGCGCCGGTGAGGCCGGAGTAGGCGTTGAACTCCTGCGGCAGGAAGCCGATGTGGCGGCGGTATTCGGCGAGGTTCTCGGCGTCGATGGCGACGCCGCGGAAGAGCACCTGCCCGCGCGTGGGGGTGAGGAGGCCGGTGAGGGTGCGGAGGAGGGTGGTCTTGCCGGCGCCGTTGGGGCCGAGGAGGCCGATGACGCCGGGGGTGAGCTCGAAGGAGACGTCGTGGAGGGCGCGGAAGGCGCCGTAGGTCTTGGTGAGGTGGCGGACGGAGAGGGAGTCGAGCGAGCGAGTCGTCGAGTCGTCGAGAGGAACGCTGGAAGACCGGAAGGCTCGTCCGCTCGTCGGCTTTTTCATGCGGCGCTTCGCGTCGCGGGCAGCAACGAGGATGGTCGTGGGCAGGAGCGTGCCGGTGGCGTTGGCGATGAGGAGGACCGCCGCGGCGCCGAGGAGCGGGCCGCGGAGGTCTTCGGTGGCGGCAATCGCGAGCAGCGCGGTGCCGGCTACGGCGGCGAGCAGGAGCGGAGCGAGGGTCTCGCGGAGGTCGCGGTAGGTCGTGCGTGCGGCGACGGCAATGGGCATCGTGCCGCAGACGGCGGCGGCCAGGGCGACGATGGTGATCTCGCCGGTCTGCACGCGGGCGAGCAGGAGCAGCGGCGCGGCGACGGCGATGCCGAGGATCGCTGGGGCGCAGGCGACGAGGGCGCGGGGGAAGGACGAGAGGACGACGCACGCCGCGGCGATGAGGAGCAGCGGCAGGAAGGCGGCCAGGGAGAGGACCCGGATCTTCTCTTTCGAGAAAGTCCAACGCGCGAGTGACGGGCGCTCGAGCATCACCCCGGGAGGAAGGGACAAGGTGGCGAGGGTGCGGTCGATCTCTCCCCGCTTCTTCACGGTCTCTTCCTCGTTCCACCCGGGGACCTGGACCGTGACGGGAAGGACGTAGCGTCCAAGCTCGCGCGTAACGCGGCCGGGCACGATGGCGTTGCGCGCGACGAAGAGTGCGGGGATGGGTACGTCGGCGCGCTGCGGCGCGGCGTCGATCGACGCGGGCGCGCGCGGCGTGAGGATGCGCAGGAGGCGGCCGTCGGGAAGCATGCGCGCGCGCGGCGGAATGGTGCGCTCCGCGAGCTGCGCGGCGGCGCGGGTGGCCTCGTCGAAGGTGACGTGCGGACGCGGAACGAGCTCGATGCGCGCGGTGCTGGCGTCCCACTCCGGGACGACGGCGGCGCGGCGGACGTTCATCCGCGCGAGGCGGTTCGCGAGCTCTTCGTACATGCGGCGCAGCGTGCCGGCGTCAGTGCTCTTGAGGAGCACGCGGTAGACCGTACCCGATTCGTCGGCCTCGGGTTTGTCTTCGAGATCCTCGCTCGCGCGGGAGTACGACTCGGATGCGGTGACGGACCCGGGGACGCCCCGCGCGAGCGCCGGGACGCTCAGGCGGAGGAGCTGCTTCCGCTCTTCCTCGATCTCGACGATGGTCGTGGCATACCCGGGGCCGAGGATGCTCCAGAAGCGGGTGACGTCTTTCTCGTTCTTCAGCGCGGCTTCGAGCGTGGCGACCGCGCTGGTGGTGGACGCGAGGGTGGTGCCGGTGGGAAGCGTCGTGTGGATGTAGAGGCGGCCGCGGTCGGCGATGTTCGCGGTCTTGCGCGGGTCGAGGACCGGGGCGAACCAGGAGAGCAGGAGGATGGCGATCGCGGTTGCCGTGAGGGCTACGGAGAAGGAGTTTCGTTGGAGGCGGGCGGGGAGAGTTCCTCGGTTCCTCGGAGCTCCTCGGGTTCCTCGGGTTCCTCGGGGGGGCCAGACCAACCACTCCGAGGAACTCCGAGGAACCCGAGGAACCCGAGGAACCGCCACGAGCGCGCAGGTCGCGGCCGCGGTGAAGGCCAGGGCGTGGTGTGTGAGCTGGGGGGCGAGGTAGGACGTCGCGATGGGGAGGATGGCGAAGAAGAGGATGGGCCAGAGGGGCCGGCGGCCGAGGATGGCGAAGGGGGCCACGGCGGCGATGGCGATGGCGGCGGCGAGGAGCGTCCAGGCGTCGACGTGCGCACCGGTGATGCGCGCGACGTTGATGGCCAGGGCGATGGACAGGGGGACGTACAGCGCGGCGCCGCGCAGGGCGAGGAGGAGCGTCGCGACGAGCGCGCCGGCGGCGAGACGCAGCAGCAGCGCGCGCAGCTCGCGGGCCTCGCTCCAGATCTCCTCGCCGAGGTTGCGGTCGCGCAGGGCGGCGTCGAAGCGGAAGAGCGAGACGTCGGGATCGCGGATCACGGCGAGCATCACCACCGGCTTGCCGTTGAGACGCGAGAGCATCATCGGCTCGCTGAAGCGCTGGTAGCCCGCGACCGGCGGCGCGGGGGCGATGCCGAAGACGTTGCGGCCGAGGGGGTGCGGCGTCGCCGCCGACGCGATCTGCTCGCGCAGCTCCTCCGCGTCGGCGCGCTCGGTCTCGATCACGGTCTCGATCTCCGTGCCGCCGAAGACCCGCACGTCACGGACGCCGGTGACGCCGCGCAGCTCGTCGGCGATGCGCTTCGCGTCCGCGGCGCGCGGCACCGCGAGGAACGCACTCGGACGCGCGCCGCTCTGCTGCGAGGGCCACACGGACAGGCGAGCGTCACGCGGCAGACGGCCCCGCAGGCCGGCGAGCTCGGACGCGAGGCGCGCGGTCTTCAGCTCCGTGTCCGTGCCGCGGCGGAAGCGGACCGTGATCGTCGCGTCGCCCGCCGTGATCTCGCCGCGCGTGGCGATGACGTCGCCGAGGGAGCGGATCGCGGACTCGATGGGGACGACCCAGCGCGCGGTCAGCTCCTCCGGATCCGTCCCCGCCCCCATCTCCAGCGCCACCGTCACCTCGGGCTGCGCCAGGCCGGGCACGTAGTCGAGATGGATCGCCGGCGCGGAGACGAGCGCGAAGACGATGACGGCGAACGCGGCGACGTGTCTACGCATACGCTTCGACGGGAACGCGGCGCGAGGACGCACGCGCGACGTAGAGGAGAGGGATGATGAGCAGCGTGCCGATGGTCGCGGTGACGAGACCGCCGGTCACGGCGATGGCCACCGCGCGGCGCAGCTCCACGCCGGGGCCGCCGAGGATGGCCAACGGGAGCATGCCGAGAATCGCGGTGACGGTGGTCATGATGACGGGGCGGTAGCGGTCGGCGGCGGCCGCGCGCATGGCCTCGGCCGCGTCGATGCCCGTGCGGCGGAGCTGTTCGGCGCGATCCAGGAGCACGACCGTGTGGTTGACGACCACGCCGCCGAGGAAGACCAGGCCGATGAGCGACATCACGTTGAGGCTCTGGCCGGTGACGAGCAGCGCGACCAGCGCGCCCGCGGCGGCGAACGGCAGCGCGGCCATCACCAGGAGCGGCAGCCGCAGCGACTCGTAGAAGGCGGCGACGGTGAGATAGAGCAGGACGACGGCGAGCAAGCCCGCGAGCCGGAGCTGGGCGAAGGCGTCGGCGAGCTCGCGCGCGTGGCCGGTGACGCGGATGCGCTCCGTGCCGGAGACGGCCATCGCCGGAAGCTCGCCGCGGCCTTCGAAGACGAGGCGGCGCGCCGGACGGCCCTGGTCGCGGACGGCGACGGGCGTGCGCTGGGCGATGCGCGCATTCGCCAGCGCGGCCAGGGGAACCACGCGGTCGCCGTTCCGGACGGGAACCACGCGGAGGTCGTTCGGGGTGACGGGCAGCAACCGGATGGACGACTCGGCGCGGGGGATGTCGAGCTGGCCGAGGTCGGTGGTCGCGAGGGCCGCACGCACTTCGTGCTCGGGACGGGCTGCAGCCTGTCCCGGGTTCGCGTTGGACCAGCGCAGAAGCATGGCGGTCCGCAACGGTTGTTCGCCGACGCGGATGAAGCGGGCGCGTCGCATCGTCTCGATCACGCGCGCGGCGACGGCGTCGGCTTCGCGCTCGCTCGCGGCGGAGACGACGAGCTGCACGCGATCCGCGTCGCCGCTGATCGATTCGATGAAGGCGGACGGCTTCACGCGGGCCACGGCGCGGACGCCGGGGACGAGCGGCGCGCGCGTGCCTTCGATGGTGACCTTGTCGCCGTTCTGAATGAGCGAGCGAGCGCCGGGCGTCGCGCGCCACAGCTCTTCGCCGAGCCTGCGCGCGGCGCCGACGTCGAGATCGGGCGGCAACTGCGCGTCGATGACGACGGTGCGGTCGCCGCCGCGCGCGAAGAGCTCGCGCGGGAGCAGGACGCCGAGGGCGATGGCGACGGCGATGCCGGTGAACGCGATCGCGTAGGCGCGCCACGGACGCGCGGCCGTGCGCTCGAGCAGGCGGAGATACGACGCCAGGCCGGGGCTGCGCGGGCGGGTGGGCGTGGCGTCGCGCTGCGCGAGCACGGGCGTGAGCGTGAGCGAGAGCACGAGCGACGCGGCGACCGCGGCAACCACGGCCACGGCCTGTTCGCCGAAGAGCGCGCGGGCGAGACCGCGCAGGTAGAGCAGCGGCGCGAAGACGATCATCAATGTGATCGAACTGGCGACGACGGCGACCACGATCTGCTTCGTGCCCGCGGCGACGGCATCCGCCCGGCCCGCGGCGCGTGCGCTCTCGATCGACTCCAGGACGACGATGGAGTTGTCGACGAGGAGGCCCGTGGCCAGGGCCAACCCGGCGAGGGAGATGACGTCGAGCTGGATGCCGGCGAAGTAGAAGGCGCTGAAGGAGGCGAGGAGCGCGGCGGGAACGACGACCGCGAGGGCCAGCGTCGGACGCCAGACGCCGAGCATGAAGCGGAGCACGAGGGTGCCGAGCAGGACGCCGGCGAGGGCGGCGAAGCCGAGCTCGGCGAGGGCACGGGTGACCTCCCGGCTGCGGTCGGTGGTGATGTGGGCGGGGACGTGCAGGTCCGCGATCCGGGCGCGGACGGCGCGGGCGAGGGAGACGGCGTTGGCGTTGGGCGCGCGGTGGACGCGCAGGAGGACGGCGTCGGAGGATGTAGGGCGTGGCTTCAGCCCGCCCGATGTAGGGCGTGGCTTTAGCCCGCCCGATGTAGGGCGTGGCTTTAGCCCGCCCGCCCCCGGGAGAGGCGGGCTGAAGCCACGCCCTACATAGCGGGTGTCGTCGGGGACTTCGCGGAGGGATACGTCGGCGATCTCGCCGAGGGGGACGTCACGCACCAGGATCGCTTTCAGCTCTTCCACGCTGCGGACCGGCTGGGTGATGACGATGGGGCGGACGCTGGCGCCTTCGCGCACTCTTCCGGCGGCGATGGCGGTGCCGACGGTGCGGAGGCGCTCTTCCACGTCGAGCGCGGTGAGGTTGCGCGCGATGAGCGCGGCGGCGCGGGGCTGGACGACCATGCGCAGCGGCGTGGCGCCGAGGACTTCGATCTTGCCGGCGCCTTCGAGGCGGGCGAGCTCGGGAAGGACGACGCGCTCGGCGATGCGGGTGCGGGCGGCGCCGTTCGGGCCGGTGACGGCGATCTCGATCACGGGCGAGACGTCGCTGCCCGCCACTTCGATGAGCAGCTCGTCGACCGGCACCTCGGCCGCGCCTTCGATGCGGCGGGCCACGTCGATGCGCAGGCGGTCGGGGTCGATCTGCCACGCGGAGCCGAGCTCGATGCGCGACTCGCCGTCGGTGGTCTCGCTCTCGATGGAGGTGATGCCGGGGATGGACGACAGGCGGCGCTCGATGGGCCGCGTCACGCCGTGCAGCATCTCTTCGCGCGAGCTGGCCTCGGCCTTCGCCAGGACGACGAGCTTCGGCCGCTCGATGGACGGCAGCAGCGAGAGCGGGAGCTTCGCGAGCGAGAAGAGGCCGAGGGCGCAGAGCGCGGCGGTGGCGACGAAGACCGAGACCGGGCGGCGCAGGATGGCGTCGATCATTTCGTCACCGCGGCCGTTTCGGTCTCGACGACGAGCGAGTCGTCGGTGAGCGCGTCGGCCCCGGAGACGACGACGCGGTCGCCGTCGCGGAGGCCGCTCTTCACCTCGATGCGGCCGTTGGCGCGGCCGCCGGTCTCGACGTCGGCGCGCTTCACGCGATACCAGCGCTGCATGCCGTCGTTGAGGGCGAGCACGAACACCGCGGGGCCCTCGGCGCCGGCGACGATGGCGTCGTCGGGAACGGTGAGGACGTCGGCGCGGCGATCGAGCTCGACGTGGAGGTCCACGCCGGTGCCGGGTACCGGGGCGACATCGTCGTCAATGGATGCGACCACGCGCGCGGTGCCGGCCGCGTCGATCACGCTGGCGACTTCGGTGATCTTCCCGCTCCCCTTCCAGCCGCCCGGACCTTCGAGGCGCACGGCCTGGCCGGGACGGAGGAGCTCGCGGTCGCCGGCCGCGACCGCGGCCTCCACGAGCGGCGCGCCGCCCGCGGCGACGTCGGCCAGGACGACGCCCGCGTCGAGCTTCGCGCCCGAGGCGACGCTTTCGCGGACGACGAGACGGCCGGCCAACGGCGCGGTGATGCGCAGCTCCCCCGCTTCGCGCTGCGCGGCGGCATACGTCTCCCGCGCGAGCTGCGTGCGCAGGGAGGAGGCGGTGAAGTCGGCGCGGGACACGACCCCGTCGCGGAAGCTGCGCTCGATCAGCTCGTGGCTGGCCAGCGCCGCTTCCATCTGCAGGCGCGCCTGCGTGCGGGAGAACGCGACCTGGTCGTTTGCGATGATTGCGATGAGCTCACCCGCGCGCACGCTCTCGCCCGTGCGCAGGCCGTTGGCGAAACGCGGCGCGAGGGTCACGGTGCCGCGCTGCGTCGCGGTCAGCGGCACGGTCTGCGCCGCGCGCACGGTACCGACCAGCGCGATGGACGGGGCGAAGTCGCTGCGCTGCAGCGCCTCGACGCGGACGGGCGTCGCCGCCGGCGGCTCGAAGCGCTCGGGCTGGCACGCGGCGAAGACGAACAGGGACAGTGCGAGTGTGCGTTTCATGAGGGGCCTCACTGGATGATCGATTCGGGACGCGCGAGGCGCTGCTGCGCGTAGAGGTAGAAGACCGCCGCGGCGACGGCGAGGACGAGGTTCTGCTGCGCGAAGTCGATGTAGTCGCCGAGCACCATCCGGCCCTCGGGCATCTCCGTCGGCGGGTGGATGGGGTTGGAGAAGAGCCACGGCAGGAAGACCAGGCACGTGCCGTAGGTCGCGAAGACGACGCCGACGGCGCTCTTCAGACGCAGCGTCCAGTTGAGCGTCGCGGCGGTGAGAAAGGCCACGACGAACACGACCTGCACGAGCGGGCCGGAGAGCGGAAAGTCGTGCGTGAGCGCGGTGGCGAGCAGGAGGACCAGCCAACCCTGCGCGATCATCAGCACGGCCACGGCGGCAACGCGGCGCTCGAAGTAGAAGCGCACGCCGGGCGACGTCAGCGCGAGGTCGAGGGTGCCGGAGCGGCGCTCGACGGCGACCGCGTCGGCCATCAGCGGCACGCCGAGGACCAGGATGGGCAGCAGGAACGACGGGATCCAGAAATCGCGTCCGCTGCCGCTGCCGCCGAGGAAGGTGGCGTTGACACCGGCCAGGAGGAAGAAGGCGTCGATGCACGCGAACAGGGCGGCGCGGCGCTCGGTGAGGAGCGCGAGCGACATGCGCATGCGTGCGAGGGCCGCGCTCACGAGGCACCTCGATACTCGACGGATTCGGTGAGACCGATGCGCGAGACGCGGTAACAGACGCGGTCGGGATCGAGCTGCAGCACGCGCGGCGCGTGCTGCGCGGAGATGACGAAGGGCACGGCCTGGGCGGAGTCGATGCGGAGCACGCGCTTGATCGCGCCGTGCTCGGTGCGCAGGACGACCGGGCAGAAGACCTCGCCGGTGCCTTCGTTGCGCAGCGTGCCGCGCACTTCCCAGCCGCCCGCCGCGCGCGTGAAGGTCACGTTCTCGAAGCTGAGCTGGGGCAGGGCCTCGCCGTCGAAGTAGTCGCGGTAGAAGCGATCGAGGTCGGCGTTCGCGCGTTTGGCGATGGCGTCGAGGAGCTGGCGCCCGTTGCCTTCGCCCGGCATCTTCACGAAGTCGCCGATGCCCGCGGCCACGCGGTCCGCGCCGACGCGGTATTCGAGCTCGGCGAGGACCGCACGGAGCCTCGCCTGCGGCACGGCGCCGTTGCCGAGACGAAGGAGCGGATCGGTCGAGGGATGGCGGGAGACCGTGGCGTCGCGGGACGAGCCGCCGAGGCGTGCGCGCGCGGCTTCGGCGTAGAAGCTCGTGAAGAACCAGCGCTCGGACGAAAGGACCGGACGGCGGCCGAGGAGGGCGCTGGAGACCATCGACGCGGCGATGGCCCCGGGGGGGATGGGCTGGTGACGGATGAACATCGTCTCGGGGACCAGATAGAGGACGCCGCTGGAGCGGATGTCGGTCTCGTCGTCGCGCCATGGAATGCGCTCGCCGGGCTTCGTGGGGCGCTCGACGAAGACGCCTTTCGCTTCGATGACGCCGGGCCAGGCGCGCTCGGCGAGGGCCATCGCTTCGGTCAGCGCGGGGGCATGCGTGCGGGCAAGGGCTTCGTGGGGGCCGAGGTGGAGGAGCGTGGTGCCCGGCGCCAGCGGCATCGCGCGGAGGTGCGCGGCGGCGACGGTGTACGACGCGAGCGGGAGCGTGCAGCGTTTGCGCAGCACGCGGCCGGTGCTGCCGCAGGAATCGGCAGCGGGGAGCGAGGTGCGCAGGTCGGTCTCGATGATTGCGGGTGGGTCGTTGGGCGTCGCGTAGCGCGGCACGAGGGTGATGTCGCTCGCGGCGAGAAGCATGCGGTCCCGCGAGGCCGCGGGAACGATGCGCGAGCGGGAGAGGTCGCTCAGCTCGACGGTCGTGGTGGCGCGGAGGTAGCGGGCGTAGAGGTTCTTGAAGGGGCCGGCGCCCCGGAGGGAGAAGTCGATGGTGTCGGGGGTGCCGGAGATGTCGAAGTGCAGCGTACGGCTCTGGCCGGGTTGGATCGGCTGCGCGAGCTCGATCGTGACGTGATCCCACGAGCGACGGATGTCCAATGTAGGGCGTGGCTTCAGCCCGCCCCCCGGTGCGCCGGTGCGGTCTCCGTGAAGGGGCCGTTCGCCCCGGGGGGGCGGGCTGAAGCCACGCCCTACATTGAACTGCAGCGCCAGCGCCGGGTGGAGCCTGAACGCCAGGTGCGATTCCGGGCGCGCTCCGCGGTTCTCGATCGCCAGCGTCGTGCGCGTACGCACTTCGCGGCCGAGGGTGCCTTCGACGCGGATCGAGCGCACCACGAGGGACTCGCTCATCGGCGCCGGCTCGCGCACCTCGGACGCATACCGCTGCGCGGCGAGCTCCTTGAAGCGCGACTCGCGCGCGAGGAGGGCGGCGAACGACGCGGCGGCGAGAGCGAGGGCCGCGAGGAACAGCAGCACGTCGGCGCGCTGGCGGCCGGCGTCGAGGGCGTACTCCTCGCGCACGCGGTTGATGGCGCGGAGGAAGGTGCGCAGCGGATGGTCTTCGCGGATGCGCCACGGACGGATGTCGCGCCTGGTGCGGCGAAGGAACGCGGGGGCGACGCCGAGCAGCGCGACCGCGGCGGCGAAGGTCATCATTGCGCCGGGCAGCATTGCGTCGAACGCGGCCTCGACGGGCCAGCCGCTCTCCGAGACCACGGGCAGCGACCAGTAGCCGCGCACGGTCCACACCAGCTCCTGGATCGCGCGCTCGTCGAAGGAGAGGAAGCGTCCCGGCCCGTCGAGCTTGCGGTGCGCGTACGCGAGGACGTCCTGCAGCGCGCCGAGCGCCAGCGGCAGGGCTGCGGCGAAGCCGAGGATGGCCAGGATGGGGCGGCCGGTGATCGTGCCGAGGGCGAGCATCGCCGCGGAGACCGCGAGGAGCACCGGCAGCACCTGCAGCAGCCAGGTCCAGACGAACGGCATCAGGCCCGCCGGCGACCGCTGGGCGTGTACGGCGAGCGCCGCGCCGGCGAGCTGCGGAAGGAAGGTCACGGGCACGGCCAGGACGACGATCGCGAGCCAGCGGTGCAGCACGTAGCCGGCCGCGCTGAGCGGCGCGAGGGAGACCACGGCGAACGAGCTCTCCTCGCGCTCGCGGGTGATGGCGTCGATGGCCACCGCGCCGGCGAAGAGGGTGGTGAACAGCGGCTGGAAGAGCATCAGCGCGGCGGCGTAGCTCGCGGGGCCGACGACGTATTCGGCGCGCGCGGCGACGATCTTCACCACCACCGCGGGCGCCGCCGCGAGCGCGACGTAGGCGACCGCCGCCAGCCGGAAGCGCGCGGCGCGCACCTGCGTGAGCCACTCGTGCGCGAGGAAAGCGCGGAAGAGCGTCATCGCGCGGCCTCCAGCTCGCGCGCGTACGCTTCCTCGAGCGTCTCGGCGCGGCCGTGCTTCGCCATCAACGCGCCGGGCGCGCCGTCGAAGACGAGCGTGCCGCCGGTGAGGACGCCCACGCGGTCGCAGGTGGCCTCGATGTCCTCGCAGATGTGCGTCGACAGGAGCACCGCTACCTCATCCGACGCCTCGGCAATGAGATTGCGGAAGCGGATGCGCTCCTCCGGGTCCAGCCCCGCGGTGGGCTCGTCGATGACCAGCAGTTTCGGCGCGTGGATCAGGGCCTGGGCGATGCCGAGGCGGCGGCGCATGCCGCCGGAGTAGCCGCCGGCGGCGCGGCCGGCCGCGTCCTGGAGCTCCACCGCCTCGAGGAGCTGGCGCGCGCGGCGGTCGATCTCCTTCCGCGTCAATCCCACGGCCCGGATCCGCGCGCAGTGCACGAGGTACTCGAAACCGGTCAGGTGGCGGATGGGATGGAAGTCCTGCGGCAGATAGCCGATGGAGCGGCGGATCTCCGCGCGCGCCGCCGGTTGGGCCGGGTCCCGGCCGTCGTACGAGCGCGCGCCGGCGCTGGGCTCCACGGCCAGGACGAGGATGGACAGGAGCGTGGTCTTGCCCGCGCCGTTGGGCCCGAGCAGGCCGAACATGCCCTCGCCGAGCGAGAGGTCGATCCCGCGGAGGGCAATGTGCCCATCCGACCAGGTCTTGGCGAGGCCGCGCAGCTCGATCATGGTGTGCTTGATGATTAGTGTACTAATGCGATAATACAGTGTCAAGCACCCCTGTCATCCTGAGCCGCGTAGACGGCGAAGGATCCCCCGATTTGCGCGCTGCTCGTGCTACCGGCAGGGGGTCCTTCGCCGCGCTTCGCCGGCTCAGGATGACAGGGGAACCGGGCTATGTTCCGGCGTAGAGGACGAACGGCGCCCAGAACTGCGGGCGGCGGCCACGGCCCGTGCCGCGGACGAACTGCAGCTTGGCCTCGCGCAGCGCCACGGCCGGGTCTTTGCCCGCGCCGATGCCCGCGTACATGCGGTCCATCAGCCGCGGAGTCTCCGCGTCGTTGACTTCCCAGAGCGCGGCGATGACCTGGTCGGCGCCGGCCTTGAGAAAGGCCCACGCGAGACCGACCACGCCCTCCCCTTCATAGGTCCGCGTGCCGGCCCCGTGGCAACTGGAGATGGTCACGAGGCGCGCCGTGAGCGGGTGGCCGGCGACGTCGCGGGCGAGGAGCTTGTACTGCGCCGAGGGGTCGCGGGCGAGGATGACCGCGGAATCGAGGGGTCGCTTGCGCGTGGCCTCGCCGTGGGCGACGAAGTGCAGGTAGTCGAACTTCTCCGGCGCGGCGGACCGGTACGCGGCGGGTGTGGCGCTCGCGCCTTCCAGCACCTTCCGCCGCGCGAACCGCTTCGCGATCGCGCGCATCTCCTCGGCCGCGAACGGCAGCGGCAGATACGGCGCGGGCGAGGGCGCGTTGCCGACGAGCAGCAGCTGGGGCGCCGGGGCGGGCTTGCGCGCGGCGCGCGCGAGGAGCTGCAGCGAGCCGGCGTTCATGAGCACGACGTCCTCGATCCAGTAGCGCTGCGGCGACGGCGCGACGAGAGTCTCGAAGTTCAGCGCATGAAGGCGGCCGTCGGCGACGACGATCACGCGCGAGCCGTTCGGGATCGACGGGAGCGCCGGGCGGACGAGCATCTCGAAGAGCGCCTGCCCGCGCGCGCCGCTCATCTGCATCGACCCGCGCGGCCCGACGAGGTCTCGCGCATACGCCTCGGCCGCTTTCTCGATGGTGGTATCGGGCGGCAGCGTCTCGAGGCGGACGCCGTTCCTGGTGACGACCCACAGATACGAGCGATCGCGGCCGAGCCAGTAGCAGAGGATGGTGGCGTCGTTCTGGCGTGCGATCGCCCGGGCGTCGAGCTCGGCGCGGACGCCCAGTCCTTCTTCGAGGAGCTGGGCGCGGCTGGTCTCGGTGACGGCGAGAGCATCCTCGACGCGGTTGGCGCGGACGAGGAAGTCGACGTACTGGCCGAAGATCTCGGCGCTGGTGTTGGCGAGCGAGAAGCGCAGGTCGGCGTTGGTGACCTCGGCGCCAGCCTCGGCCGCGGCGGCGATGGCGCGCCGGAACTGCGCCTCGGCGAGGTCGGGCCGGTTGGTGCGCACGTAAAGCTGGGCGAGCTCTCCGAGGGCCTCGGTCCGGGTGAGAGCGCGCTTGGTGTCGCGCAGGACCTCGGCGAGCAGCTTCGCCGCGTCGTCGTATTTGCGCTCCTCCACGACGAGGATGTGCGCGTCGAGGATGTACGAGCGCAGCTCGGCCTCGCGATCGTTCCGTTTGTGCTGCAGGGCCTCCCTGTTCAGGCGCCGGGCGTCGTCGAAACGGCCTGTCGCGATGGCGATGCGGGCGAGGTTGGCGAGCGCGAACCCGAGCTGCGTGTGACCCGTCTCGCGTGCGAGGGTGACGGCCTCTTCGTTGAACGCCTTGGCGCCGGCCCAGTCGCGCCGTTCCTCCCGGATGTTGCCGAGCTGAATGAGCCACGACACGCGAGTGCGCTTCGAGCCCAGGCGCCGGGCCGCCGCTTCCGCACTGGTGAACAACTGCAGCGCGGTCTCATAGTCGCCGAGCTCGCGGTAGGCCCAGCCGAGGTTGCCTTCGATCTGCTCGATCGTCTTGGCGATGCCGACGGCCCGCGCGAGGGTGAGGGCCTGCTCGCCCCACTCCACGGACTCGGCAAAGCGGCCGGCGGCCGCGAGCTCGAACGCGAGCGCGGCCATGGCCTTCGCTTCGACGGTCTTCCGGCGGTGCTGCCGGGCGAGGCGGATGGCCTCGCGGGCCTGCTGCTGGCGATCCTGCGGAGCGATGCGCGTGAGCGCGAAGTAGATGTCGGCCAGAGCCGCGGGACGGCGCGCGGCGGCGAGCGCCCTCGCGGTCTCGAGGAGCTCGCGCGCCTCCGCGACTTTGTCCGTGCGGTTCAGCGCGAAGGCACGCATGACCGCGTGCTGGAACGCGGTCTCACTGGTGCGCAGAGACGGCGGCATCTCGAACGCGAGGACCTGGGCGGCGGTCTTCCAGTCGCCGAGGCCTTCGTACGCTTCGCCGCGCATCACGCGCAGCGCCCAGACGTCCTCGGAAGGGCGCGAGCCGAAGCGCTTCAGCGTGTCGTCGATGAGGGCCAGGGCGGCGGTGTAGTCGCCGCGGTCGATGGCGATGCGGGCGGCGCGGGCGGCGGCGCGCTCGGATGCGGGAGCTGATGGCTGTGACGCCATTGGCGCTGCCGGCGCTCCGAGTAAGACGAGCGCCAGCAGCGGCACGAGGATTCGTCTAAGGCTCGATCGGCGTCCCATTCCCCTCGCCAGAACCGAGAGTCATTGAACCACCGGTCGGCGCGTCGTCCAAGCTCTCGCCGGGAGGACCATCCTGGTTCCTGAGGCTGAAGGCGATCGGCATGGCGCCTTCGCGCTGGGGAAGGCCGAAGTTGACCCGGATCAGATTCAGGCGGCGCCGCCCGGGCTTCAGCATCAGCTCCGCGAAACGGACGGTGCCGAGGCCGGGAACCGGGATCACCGGCGACCGCGGTGCAGGGTCGAGGCCTTCGATGGCGCCGACCAGGGAGCCCTGCACCGGTTTGCGCTCCGCCACCAGCCTCGCGAGCTCGTCGGGAGTGGCGTCGAAGCGGTTCGCCAGGGCGCCGCGCGTATCGGGCCCGCCTTTGCGGGACGGCACGAGCGCCTTGGCGAGGTCGTCATAGCGGGAGAGCGAAGCGAGGTGCGCGTCGAGTCTCGGGTGAACCCGCTTCCCGTCGATGCGGACGTCGCGGTAGAAAATGTCGATGTGGAAGGGGTGGTCGTCGCCGCCCTCGAAGCCGCGCGTGGACGTGACGGTGGAGCCCATCTCGGCGACGGTGATGCGGCCGAAGATGTTCACGTCTTTCATGAAGACGTAGGTCGAGGTGGTGAACTGCGCGTCCACGCCCCTTCCGGTCTGGCGACCGTAGACGCGCGTTTCGGCGTGCGAGAACGAGAGCTCCTGCGAGACATAGTTCGCGACGACGGAGCGTCCCTCGCCGCCCGTCGGCGCAAGAGCGACTGAAGCGAGACTGGGGATGGTGTACGTGACGGGGCCGCGCTCGATGATTCCTCCAGCGCCGAGCGCACTGGCGTTGTACGCGAAAAACATTTCTCCCTCCTTGCGTGGACCGTTGCGTGAAGCGGTTAGCGACGTACGAGGAACCGGTACGTGGCGAGGTCGGTTTGCCTGCCGCCTTGGTCGAAGCCGACGATCACCAGCTCATGAGCGCCCGCGGACAGGCCGCTGACGCTCAAAGACGTGGGCTCTCCATTGGGGTCCGGGGTCACGGGAACGGTGAGAGACGGGCCGCCGGGCCGCTGGATGCGCGCCTCGTAACGGGAGTACGCCGGATCGACGGGAACGTCGAGCACGAGGTCGTTCCGGACCTTGCCGTCCAGCACGGGAACGTCGCCGGCCCCGCGGGAGGCCTCGAGGAGGAACGAGTGCTGCCTCGTCTGTTCCACGGACGGACCCACGGACACCCCGGTTGCCGGGCGCAGGCGGAGGAGCAGCGGCGTGGTCACGGCGAGCACGAGCGCGGCGGCAACGGCGGCGGGAAGCCAGGCGGTGCGGCGGGGGCGGTGCTGGTCGAGACGCACGACCTTCGGCTCCTCGGGAGCGGCGGCTTCGCGGGCCATGCCGTGACCGCCGTTCATGAAGCGGAGACCGACGCGGAGCTCGTCCGCACAGTCGGCGCAGTCGAAAAAGTGCTCCTCGAAGGCGTCGGCCTCCGCGGCGGTGAGCTCGCCCAGGAGGTAGCGGTCGGTCGCGTAGGCGGCGGTAGCTTCTGAGTGGTCCATACCTTCTCTCACACCTGTAGTGACGTAGGACCGCCAAACGTTTCAAAAATCGACATGCGGCCGCTTTTGCGGCGGAGATAGTGCGCTTTGAACTTCTCCTTGGCGCGGTGCACGAGGACGCGGAGGTAGTCGCGCTCGACGCCGAAACGGCGGCAGATCTCGGCCTTGTCGGCCTCTTCGAGGAAGACGGCGCGGAGGATGGCGGAGTCGCGGTCGTCGAGCGTCTCGAGGACGCGGCGGACGCGGGCGCTGTTGCGGGCGCTGTCGAGCGCGGCGTCCATGCTGTCGTTCATGGCGATCTCGGACTGGTCGTCGAGAGACTCCGTCCGCCCCTCGGCGCGGTAGTACTCCATCAGCACGCGGTTGCAGATGGCGTTGACGAAAGCGCCGAGCTTGCGGGAGTCCTGAAGCTGCTCGAGGTTGGCGATGCAGCGGGTGAAGACTTCCTGGCGCACCTCGTCGATGGCCTCGAGCGTGCGCAGACGGCGGCGGAGCTTGAGCAGGAGGAGGTCGCGGAAATAGGCGTGGAAGTGCGCTGCCGTCTCCCGATCGCCCTCGCGCAAGCGCCGCACGTACTCGTCATCGAAGACGAACAGTTCCATTCTGGTGTCTTTGTACTTTACTACCTCACGGCTGGAGGCGGCGGAGGATCTTGCGGATGTTGGCGTGGCCGGCGGCGACGTCGATGTCGCGCTGGAGCAGGGGGACGTAGCGGGTGCTGAAGTCGGCGTCGGCGGTGCTGCCGAAGTGGCGCTCGAGCCGCGCGGCGATGGCGTCGACGTCGGCACGCTCGAAGTCGGTGCGGGACATGGTGTCGAGGTCGACGATGATCGACGTCAGCGGCCGGAGCCATTCGAAGAAGGGATCTTCCTGGAGGAGGCGCAGCAGGTGCGTGGGGCCGCTGACGGGACCGATGGTGGCGCTGTACTCGGCGCTGGCGGCATCGATGAGGGCGCGGTGGAGGGGCATGAGCTGCTTCCACGCATCGCGCAGGGCGGCGCGCAGCTCGGCGCGCGCAGGATCGTCGGGCGTATGCATCATCCGCGCGTAGAGGTCTTCTTTCTTCATGGGGAAAATCGCGTCAGCGATCGAAAAATCACGCCTCCACGGTTGGCTGGGGAAGGGTTGGGTAGGCAGTTAGCCAACCGTAGAGGCCGTGAAAGCTGTGAATGTGCTGCAGCCCAGGAGCACCAAGGATACGCTCCAACATTTGTGCCCGCAATAGTTGCGGCTGCGGGGCACGGTGAGTACAATCCGCCGCCGCGGAATGAACGGCCCGGTACGGCCGTTCCAGTCCGTGCTCTGCACCCATAGCTCAATTGGATAGAGCATCTGACTACGGATCAGAAGGTTTGAGGTTCGAGTCCTCATGGGTGCACCAACCCCTTCAAGTGAACCGCGGCGGGCTTCGGCCCGCCGTCGTACTCTTTGACAGATGAATCAGGTGCAGTGGCAGGCAGAAGCGATGGAAGCGGCCTTCGCCCTGGCCGCGGAAGCCGCCTCCGACGGGGAGATCCCGGTGGGCGCGGTGATCGTGGACGGCGAAGGACGGATCCTGGGGCGGGGACGGAACCGGCGCGAGTCGGGAGACCCGCTGGGCCACGCCGAGATCTACGCGATCGCGGAAGCGGCGCGGAGCATCGGCGGCTGGCGGCTGGAAGGGACGACGATGGTGGTGACGCTGGAACCGTGCGCGATGTGCGCGGGGGCTCTGGTGAACGCCCGGGTCGACCGTCTGGTCTTCGGGGCCTACGATCCCAAGGCGGGCTTTTGCGGCTCGCTGGGGAACCTGGTGCAGGACGCACGGCTCAACCATCGCCTCGCAGTCGAAGGCGGTTTCATGGAGGAGCGGTCGCGCGCGATGCTTCAGGACTTCTTCCGCCAACTGCGCCAGCGCGATCGAACGGAGAGGTGGCAGAGCGGTTGAATGCGGCGGTCTCGAAAACCGTTATACCTTCACGGGTATCGAGGGTTCGAATCCCTCCCTCTCCGCCATTCGCGCTAGTCCGATTCGGCTTCCCAAGCCGGAGAGATGGCCGAGTGGCTTAAGGCGCACGCTTGGAAAGCGTGTGTACGTTAACAGCGTACCGTGGGTTCGAATCCCACTCTCTCCGCCATCGGGCAGCACCGAGACACGATTCAAATTCAGGCCCGTTGAGATGAGCCCGGGTCCTGTGCAGCAGGAGCACCGAACCGCGTCAGGACCGGAAGGTAGCAGCGCTAAGGTGCCATCCCTGTGTGACACAGTAAGGCCTGGGCTCTTCTCAGCGGGTCTTTTTTTCAGGGCGCGGGGGACAGGGCGCAGGGCACAGAAGGCCCCCGCCCGGCCACGGGTGCTTTTCTCCTGCGCCCTGTGCCCTGTGCCCTGTCCCCTGCCCCCTATCGCTCTATACTTCCCGCCGCATGTCCTACCAGGCGCTCGCGCGTAAATACCGTCCGCAAACCTTTCACGACATCGTCGGTCAGGAGACCGCGGTGCGGACGCTCCACAACGCGATCGAGGGGAACCGGATCCATCACGCCTACCTCTTTTCCGGCGTCCGCGGCGTGGGCAAGACGACGACGGCGCGCATCCTGGCCAAGGCGCTGAACTGCATCAAGGGTCCGACCACGGAGCCGGACAACGAATGCACGATGTGCCGGGAGATCACGGAAGGCATCGACATGGACGTGCGGGAGATCGACGCCGCGACGTACACGGGCGTCGACAACGTGCGCGAGCTCCGCGACGTCTCGCAGTTCCAGCCCGCGCGCGACCGCTACCGCATCTTCATCATCGACGAGGCGCACATGCTCTCCACCGCCTCGTGGAACGCGCTGCTCAAGCTGATCGAGGAGCCGCCTCCGCACGTCGTGTTCATGTTCGCGACGACGGAGATGCACAAGGTCCCGCAGACCATCCTCTCGCGAGTGCAGAAATTTCTGCTGCGGAAGATCACGCTGGACGACCTCATCCAGCGCCTCCAGGACATCTGCAAGGCGGAAGGCATCACGGCCGACCGCGCGGCGCTGGAGATCATCGCCCGCCGCGGGGAAGGGAGCGTGCGCGACTCGCTCTCGCTGCTCGACCAGATCATCGCCTTCTCCGGCCGCTCGGTCACCTCCGCCGACGTGGCCACGATCCTCGGCCTCTCGGAGACGAACTTCTTCGCGCGCGTGGTGACGCTCATCGGCGAAGGCGATCACGCGGGCATCCTGGAAGCGCTGCAGGAAGCCTCGGACACGGGCCGGGACTTCAAGATGCTGTTCCGGGACCTGCTGAACTTCGTGCGCAATCTGCTGCTGATCGCCGGAGGCGCAAACGCGTCGATGCTGGCGGGCGTCTCGCCGGAGGACCTGCCGACGATGCAGTCCGTGGCGCGGGAGTTCTCGTACACGGACCTGTTGCGGATCGCGAACCTGCTGCTGCGCGACGACGAGACGGTGAACAAGGCCGAGCACCAGCGTCTGGCGGTGGAGATCGCGCTGCTGAAGGCGGCGACGTTCCCGCGGCTGAAGAGCGTGGAACAGGTGATCGCGGGAGACACGAAGGCCGCCTCCGCGCCGGCGCCCAAAGCCGCGCCTCGCGCCAGCGCACCGAGCGCTCCTGCGTCGAGTGCCCCCCCGCCAACCACCAACCGCCAACCGCCAACCAGCTCGGGCGATCTCGTCGAGGCGATTCGCAAGAAGAAGCCGATGGTGGCGAGCTATCTGAACAACGCCACCATGAAGAAGGACGGCGCGCGGGTGGTGTTCGAGATCGACGACCAGTTCGCCGTGGACTCGTTCAACGACTCGCGGACCGTGATCGAAGAGATCGCATCGCAGCACTACGGCGAGCGTGTCTCGGTGGAAGCGAAAATGAAGGAAGCCGAACCGGCCCCCACGGGCAGGCGGGCCGAGGACAAGCCGGCGCCGCTGCGGGACGACCCCGTGCTGAGCGCGTTCCGCAAGCACCTGGGCGGTGAGCTGGTGAAGGAGAGGGAACGATGAACATCAAACAACTGATGAAGCAGGCGCAGCAGATGCAGGACCAGATGCAGCGCCAGATGGCCTCGATCCGCGTGGAAGGCACCGCCGGCGGCGGGATGGTCAAGGCGGAGATGAACGGCAACAAGGAGCTGCTGGCGATCACGATCGACAAGGAAGCCGTCGATCCGGAAGACGTGGACATGCTCCAGGACCTCGTCAAGGCCGCGGTCAACGAAGCCGCCCGCAAGGTGGATGAGGAGATGCAGGGCGCGATGGGATCGATGATGCCGGGCGGGATGAAGATGCCGGGATTCTGAATGCAGGGGGCAGGGCGCAGGGGACAGGGCGCGGAAGACCCCCGGCCACCCTGTTTGTTTGATTCTTCTGTCCCCCGCGCCCTGCGCCCCGCGCCCTGATCATGACTGCTCCTCCCCTCGCGAACCTCATCAACGAGCTGACCAAGCTCCCCGGCGTCGGCGGCAAGTCGGCGGCGCGGCTGGCGTATCACATCCTCAAGCGGCCGGCCGCGGAGGCGGAGGCGCTGGCCACGGCGATCCTGGACGTGAAGGCGAAGATCTTCCGCTGCTCGGTGTGCAACAACATGACGGACGTCGAGCCGTGCGCGATCTGCTCGGACCCGCGGCGGGATCCGTCGCTGATCGCGGTGGTGGAAGAGGCGTTCAACATCCAGACGATCGAGTCGACGCGCGATTTCAAGGGCGTCTACCACGTCCTCCTCGGCGCGCTGTCGCCGCTGAAGGGGATCGGCCCGCAGGACATCGACGTGGCCGGGCTGCTGAAGCGGGCGCAGAAGGAGAATCCGCGCGAGATCATCATCGCCACGAATCCGAACGTGGAAGGCGAAGCGACGGCGCTGTACATCGCGCAGCAGCTCCGGCCCCTGAACGTGCGGACGACGCGGCTGGCGTTCGGGCTGCCGGTGGGCGGGGACCTCGAGTACGCGGACCAGGTGACGATGTCCAAGGCCCTGGAGGGAAGGCGGGAAATCTAATTTGTGCTATACAGTTGCGTCCCTTCCACGGGCCAAATGCTACGTATGGTGAACAATGGCGTCTCCTGATCTCGTGATGTACGAGGAGGAGTACCAGCAGATCAAGGACATCCTCCACCGTCTGCAGGTCGACTCCAACTCGAAGATCGTCTTCCTGGTCGACAAGAACGGCCAACAGATCGCCGTCATGGGAGACATGCGCGGCGTCGACGCCACGTCTCTCGCCTCGCTGACGGCCGGCAACGTCGCGGCCACGGACGGGCTGGCGAAGCTGATCGGCGAGAAGGAGTTCTCGATCCTCTTCCACGAGGGCGAGCGCGACAACATCCACATCTCCCTGGTCGCCCAGCGGGTGATCCTGGTGGTGATCTTCGACGAGAAGTCCTCTCTCGGACTGGTCCGGCTGCGGGTGAAGAAGGCCTCGCAGGAGCTGGAGCGGACGTTCGAGCAGCTCCTGAAAAAGGCGGAGGCGGACCGCGGATCGATGGCCAACCGCTTCGACTCGCCGTTCGCGGAGATCACGGACGAAGACATCGACAGTCTCTTCAGCGAATAGCCACCCATGACGTTCATCAACTACGCGGCGCGGGAGATCAACTGCAAGATCGTCTACTACGGCCCCGGCCTGTGCGGGAAGACGACCAACCTGCAGTGGATCTACGACAAGACGAACCCGCAGGCGAAGGGGAAGCTGATCTCCCTGGCCACCGAGACCGACCGCACTCTCTTCTTCGACTTCCTCCCGCTCGACCTGGGCACGGTGCGCGGCTTCAAGACGCGCTTCCACCTGTACACGGTGCCGGGCCAGGTGTTCTACGACGCGTCGCGCAAGCTGATCCTGAAGGGCGTGGACGGCGTGGTGTTCGTGGCCGACTCGCAGGATGCGCGCATGGAAGCGAACATCGAGTCGCTGCAGAACCTCGACAAGAACCTCAAGGAACAGGGCTACGACATGCGGCAGGTGCCGTACGTGCTGCAGTTCAACAAGCGCGACCTGCCGACGGCGCTGCCGCCGGACGAGATGTACCGCCAGTTGAACTTCAAGGGCGAGCCGACGTTCGAGGCGGTGGCGATGAACGGCACGGGCGTGTTCGACACGCTCAAGGCCGTGGCGAAGCTCGTGCTGACGGAACTGAAGAAGAAGTGACCCGCGCCTCGGCGGCCTCGAAGTCGGCGAGGTCGCGGCGGGCCTGCTCCGCGAGCTCGGTCAGGTACGCGTTCCGGTAGCAGAGCGCGCGCATCTCCAGGACCGGCTTCAGCCACAACGCGTTCGGCTCCATGGCCCCGAGGGCGCCGAGCGTGCGGGTGCCGCAGCGATCGATGCGCCAGGCGGCGGCGACGTAGGCGAGACGGCGCACTTCCTCGAGCTGATACGCGGCGTACGGCCGCGAGAGGGCCTCGACGATCCGCTCGTGGTCCGCGAGCTCGGGCGCGATGCTGAGCGCGGACTCCATGACGCCGCTCAGCGGCCACGGGTCGTCGCGATAGCGGTGCAGCGCGCGGGCGAGCAGCGGCGCGGCCTCGGCGCCGCGCTGCTGGCGCATGCGGAGGATGCCTTCGATGGCGTCGGCCTCGGCGGGTTGGTCCTTGCGCAGCTCCGCGGACATCGCGAGCGCACGCTCGTCGCCGTGCATCGCCAGCGCGTGCGCGAGCGTCGCGAGCTGGCGGGAGGTCGCGGGAGTCCAGCGCGTCTCCTCCCACGAGGCGGCGGCGTTGCCGAACTCGCCCGCAGCGTAGATGCGGGCGAAGACGTTCCGGGGATCGGCCGACGGGAGATAGGGGATGGACGCGCGGCTCGCGGCGACGAGGTCCCAGTCGACTGCACCGCGCACGTGCCGGGGACGATCGTGCTTCCCGCGCGCGGCGGCCTGGAGGATGTCGGCGGTGCCGAAACGATCGCGGCCGACCATGCGCGCGAAGCCGAACTCGATGACGGCGCGGTCGTCGGTGTTGAGCTCCCGCGCCTCGCGTGCGAACGCGCGCGCCACGTCCTCGGAAGCGATGAAGTGCGCGAGCACGCCCTCGGCACTCTCGACGCGCCAGGCGACGTGCGCCGCGTCGCGGAAGGCGCCGCGGGAAAGGCGCGCGCGCATGGCGTCGACGTCGATGGCGATCGGCTCGGCCGAGGCGATGAGGACGACGTCGCCGGGATTGGTCGTCCACGTCTGGACGTGCGGAAAGACGCCGGCGATCGTCGCGTAGATCGTCTGCGCCGTGCGCGCGTCGATGGAGTAGGTCTGCAGCCACTGCGCGAAGAGGCCTCCTCGCGCGAGGCGCGCCTGCACGGCTTCGTAGAACTCGCGCGTGTAGAGGCTGGCCACGCCGGCACGGTAGGGATTCGACGGCTCGGAGAAGATGATGTCGTAACGGGCGCGGGACACGAGCAACGTCTCGCGCGCGTCGTTGACCTGCACGTGCACGCGCGGATGCGCGAGCGCGTTGCGATTGACGGCGCCGTAGGCAGCGGCGAGCCGCACCACCGCCGGTTCGAGCTCGACGACGTCGACGCGCTGCATCGACGGCACGGACGCGAGCCAGCCGGCCGTGGTGCCGGTGCCGAGACCGACGACCATCGCGGACTGCGGCCGCGGATGCAGCAGCGCCGCGATCATCCCGGCCATCACCTGCGTGCCCGCGTCGCGGCGCGCGGAGCCGTCGGACTTGCCGTTGACGACGAGGCCGAGGTCGTCGTCGTTCATCAGGGCGATGCTGCTCTCGCGGCCCTCCGCCTCGGCCAGCAGCGTGCGGCGCACGGCGTGCGTCCACGCACGGCGGTCGTTCGCGCCGGCGATATCCGGCGCACGGCCGGCCCCGATGCCGGAGTGCCGCCAGACGGCGGTCGGTCCGGCGGTGAAGATGGCGAAGAGTGCCATGGCCCCGGCGAGGGCGGCGGAGGCGAGCTGCCAGGTGTGGCGTGCTCGCCAGGCGAAGAGTGCGGCCAGGACCACCAGCGCGGCGACGCAGAGGCGCCAGCAGCCCATCGCGCCGAGGCGCGGGATCAGGACGAAGCCGCCGAGCAGCGAGCCGGCAATCGCACCGGCCGTGTTCCACGCATACGCGTGACCGACGTCGCGGCCGACGCCGTCGCCGCCCTCCCCGAGCAGGGCGATGAGGAGGGGAAACTGGATGCCGGCGACGATGGACGCCGGAAGGACGACGATCGCGGTCACGAGGGCCCATCCGGCGACGTGCGCGCCGAATGCGGTGACGTCGCGCAGCGCGTGGGCGAGGAGGGCGATGCGGTCGCCGAGCGCGTAGGGGATGGCGAGGACGAGCGCCTGCACGGCCAGCGTGACGGCGAGCGCGCCGGCGGAGGCGCGCGGGACGCGGGCGTAGAGCGCTCCGCCGATGCCGATCCCGGCAAGAGCGACGGCAAGGATGAGGGAGAACATGAAGGTGGTGCCGCCGAGGATCGGAGAGAGGACGCGATACCAGACGAGCTCCATGAGCAGGAAGACCAGGCCGGAGATGGCGGCGACGGTCAGGGGAGCGCGCCCGACCACCGCCCTGCGGTGCGAGCGAGACGCCCGCACATCAGCCGGCGAGGACGCCGGCGGTCCGAAGTAGGCCATCACGCCCGCCGCGAGATTGAGGGCCGCGGCGATCCACAACGTCCTGCGGTTGCCGTAGCGCTCGAGCAGCACGAATCCCGCGAGCAGCACGCCCATCACCGCTCCCGCGGTATTCGCGGCGTAGAGCAGCGCGACGCGGCGGCGGCCGGCATCGTCCTGCGCCGTCACCGCGCGGGCGGCGGCGGAGAGCGTGCCGCCCATCAGGAACGTCGGGGCGGCCAGGACGAGGGAGGCCAGCGCGAGGCGGAGCAGCGTCGCGCCCGCAGACCCGAGCGTCACCGAACCGCCGGAGGCGATGTAGAGGGCGCGGACCCCGTCGACCAGGAACGGCGTCAGCGCGGCCGAGACGGCGATGCCGCATTCGAGCACGCCATAGAAGCGCAGCGGATGCGGATGCCCGTCGCTGCGGCGCCCGAGGATCGCGGCGCCGAGGCCGAGACCTCCCATGAAGATGGCCAGCACCGCAGCGCCGGCGAGCGTGGAGGCGCCGAACACGAGACGCAGCTCGCGCATCCACACGGTTTGATAGACGAGGGCAGAGAGTCCCGACACGAAGAGCAACGACGGTACGAGCCGGCTGAGAGTGCGCATGGCGTTTTCCTTTGTCAGGACGCTACGCCTGGCGGCGGAAGTCTTTTGTGACCCGCGCCGCAGATGTGCGGGATGGGATAACCTCTCGCGCTCATGGACGCACGTTTCCGGAAGCCGTTCAACGAGCAGTTCACGCCCGGGCTGTACGACTGGTACCGCACTGAGCTCGAGCGCCGGCTGGGCTGTACGTTCGAGTTCCGCCTGGCGGAGTCGCCGCTGTTCCTGTCCGACGACTTCAAGCAGCGCGCGGTGGACGCGGCGAACGCCATCGTCGAGCAGCTCTCCGATCCGGCGCTGATCGAGCGGATGAAGGCCGCGATCCCGGAGCGCTGGAACACACCGGGGATGGACGCGCTGCCGAACCTCGCGCAGGTGGACTTCGCGGTGGTGCGCGCGGCGGACGGCACGCTCGTGCCGAAGCTGATCGAGCTGCAGGGGTTCCCGTCGCTGACGTCGCTGCAGATCATCCAGCGCGACGCGTGGAAGGACACGCTGGCGCGCATGGACGGGCTGGACGTGGCCTGGTCGTGCTGGTTCTCGGGCTATGACCGCGAGTCGTTCATCGACCTCGCGCGGCGGACGATCGTCGGACTGCACGATCCGGCCGAGGTGATCCTCATGGACCTCGATCCGCCGCGGCAGAAGACGTATCCGGACTTCGCGGCCACGAAACTGCTGTTCGGCGTGGACGCGGTGGATCCGGTGACGCTGGTGAAGCGCGGCCGCTCGCTGTTCCGCGCGGACGGCACGCCGGTGCGGCGCATCTACAACCGCGTGGTGTTCGACGAGCTGATCGCCAAGGGGATCGAGCTGCCGTTCGACTACCGCGAGGAGCTGGACGTGGAGTGGGCGCCGCACCCGAACTGGTACTGGGTGTGGTCGAAGTACTCGCTGCCGTTCCTGCAGCACGAGTCGGTGCCGAAGGCGACGTTCGTCTCGGACCTGGAGCGCGTGCCGGAGAACCTCTCGCGCTACGTGCTCAAACCGCTGTTCTCCTTCGCCGGCGGCGGCGTGAACGTCGACCCGACCCGCGCGGACGTGGACGCCATTCCCGCGGAAGAGCGCCACGCGTGGTGCCTGCAGGAGAAGATCGAGTACGAGCCCGCGCTGGAAGCAGCGGACGGCGGCGGGGTGAAGATCGAGATCCGGATGATGTTCCTGCGGCCGGACGACGAGGCCAGACCGGTGCTCGCGCAGAACCTCGTGCGGCTGTCGCGCGGGAAGATGTTGGGCGTGGACTTCAACAAGCAGTTCACGTGGGTCGGGTCGAGTGTGGGGTTGAGCCTCACGTCGTGAGGGATTTCTACGACGTCGCGTGGAACTTCACCATGCGCCACTGGTAGTACGGCGTCTGGTCCTTCACCCCGATGTGGCCGTACGGATACCCGCTGAACGTGCGCTCGCCGTTCTGCGCGGGGATGCGGCAGGTCGACTGGCCGTACACCACCGTCCCGTAGCCGATGACTTCGTCCGCGCTCGACCAGATCGTGTAGACGTACGTGCCCTCGTAGTGGCTCGCGGCGGCGAGGTCCACGAGAAACGAGGACACACCGTACGGGCCGAAGCCGCCGACCAGGTAACCGGGGTAGAAGCCGTTGGTCGACCCGCACGTCGGCGTGGTGGGTCCGCTGAGGTAGCAGGTGGTGAGGCCGCGGTTCGCGCCGGCGATGCCGACGAAGGTGTCGACCCACGACGTGAGCGAGCTGCCGAGGTTGTAGGCGCCGCCGGCGAGGGAGTCGTTGCCGCTGCCGCCCTTGATGACCTTGCGCATGAGCGTCACGCCCATGGAGTGCGTGACGATGTCGACCTTCGCCGCGCCGGTGTACGTCTTCACCGCGGTGACGAACGCGCGCAGGCGGGTGAGGTAGTCCTTCGAGTGGTACTGCTGCGAGGCGAACGCGGAGTTCGCCGGGCCCCAGGTGGTCGCGTAGATCTCGGCCGACGTGTAGCCCTGCGCCTTGAAGTACTCGATGCTCGAGCGCCAGCCCGTCGCCAGCGAGGAGCCGGTGCCGAGGGCGGAGTCGGAGTTGCCGTGGATGAAGATGACCGGCTGGTTGACGACCGCCTGTCCCGCGAAGGTGCGTCCGCCGTAGCTGCCACCCGGGACGTCGGTGCGCGCGAAGCCGTACGAGCCGTAGCCGTTGGCGGTGAGCCAGTTGCGGAAGTCGCTGCTCAGCCCGTACGCGGGATCGGCTTCGAGCTGGGCATGGACAGGAACGGCGGAGACGGCGAACAGCAGGAGGGCGGCAAGGACGGCGTTACGCATCCGCGCATTGTACGTGCCGCCGTCATTTGCGCACCGCCCTCCGTCTGCCTTCGCCGTTGGAGATGACGGACTCGCCGATCCACTCCGTCGTGTTGCCGGAGTCGTCGGCGAACGTGATGCGGACGTCGATGGGACCGCGCGCCTGGACCGCGGGTGCGAGGTCGACGCGGTAGTGCAGGCCGGTGGCCTGGTGCTGGAGCTCCTCGTCGGTGCCCTGGTCGTCGGCGGTGAGGACCGCGGTGGCAGACGTCCATTCTGCAGCGCCGTGACGTCGCCAGGCGACGCTCACGCGATCCGCGGGCATGTCCTTGAACGGGTTCTCGCCGATCTCGTTCAGCACGGTGTCCTGGACGGAGAAGTCGAGCGTCGCATCGGCGATGCGCACGGTGTGCAGCGAGGGCGGGATGCTGTCCGCGCGGCGCGAGTCGAACGTCGACGTGATCGTCGAGCGGTTCAGGCCCTTCGTGCTGACGAAGGACATCCGGCCTGTGACCGTATATGCGCCGAGAGGGATCCCGTTGCAGCAGATCTGGTCATCTCCGGTGCGGAGCAGCGTGCCGGCTTCGTCGAAGAGCTCGAAGCGATCGTGCACGAGGGGACGGCGATAGTACTCGCGCAGCGGACCGCGCCACTCGTGGAAGGACCAGAAGAAGTCGCGCGCGTTCCACGCTACCGTGAGGGAGGTGGGATACAGAGGGCCGGTGCCGAACGCGATCTCTTCGCCCGCGGCGAAGCTCGTGTCGGACGGCGACGGCGTGATGCCGAGGGAAGTGCTGAAGCGGTTGCCGTCCCGCCGCACCGGCGGACCCTCCATGTACTGGGGCCCGTTGAGCTCCGTCAGCGTGGTCGCAGCCAGGCTGCTGATCGTCGGATGGACCGGCGCGGTCAGGTAGATCCTGCCTTCCCAGAACGGCCCGGCCGCGCGCGAGCGGACCTGGAAGTTGCCGTAGCCGATGCTGCCGCGCGGGAGGACTCCGGCGCTGAGCGTGGCGTACGGTGCCGCGGCCAGGGGCGGAATGGCGATGCGGAGCGGCGACGAGAGGTAGTCGGACGGGCTGTTGGTGACGGTGACGTCGCGGTCGAGCGGCTGGAAGAGGCGGTCGACGGCGTAGACGGAGTTGGTTTCCGGGTCTCCGCAGCCTTCGAACAGCAGCACCGGCACCGTGGTGACGTCGTTGATCCTCAGGCGCCGCGTCGTGTACTGCAGGATGATGTTCTCGGCGAGGCGGTCCGTCCCGAGGTTGAAGAGGAGGTGCTGGCCGCACTTCCTCTGCAGGGAGGGCCCGCTTTCGCCTTCTCCGTACGGCACCGGCTCGATCGCCCTGCCCTGTTCGTCGACGATGGCGGAGACGACGGCGTTCTTCGCGAGCGTGCGCGATGCATGGATCACGGGATTGCCGGCGCCGGACCGATCGCCGAAGAAGAGGACCGCCGGCTCGCCGTTTTCGTCGGAGGAGACGATGGCCACATCGAATTCTCCCGCGGGCACGAAGAGCTTCACCGGGCCGGGCACGCTCCCGTTGAAGCGGTGCGTGTAGCTGCCACCGGCGAGGATCCCGCCGAAGTTTCCCTCGGACTCCCAGTTCACGGTCACGGTTGCGGCCTGGACGAACGTCCACGGGACGCGGATGGTCGCGCCGCCGGCCTGCAGCGTGATGCTGCCGCCGTAGGTCAGCGAGCCGCTGACGGGGATGGGGAGCACGGCGTGATCGACGTCGACGCGAAGAGTGATCTGCTTCGTGACGTTCGGAGGGAGCGTGACGCTCGCGGGCGCGACGATGTCGATGCCGGCGCGCTCGCCGGCGACGCTGGCGACGTTGACGTCCATGGACAACGCGGAGCGATTGGTGAGCGAGATCGTGACGGTGGCGGTCCACTTCACGGGCAGACCGCTGGTAATGCCGAAGTTCGCGATCGAGGGGTTGGCGAGGACCGTCGCGTTCACCGCGGCGAGTGCGTCGACACGTCCCCCTCCCTCGGAAACGACTTCGCTGCCGAGGGGCACCGCCGTGGAGACGAGCGCGGATTTGACCTCGGCCGGCGTCCACTGCGGATGGACCGCGCGGACCAGCGCGGCGATGCCGGCGACGTGCGGCGCGGCCATGGACGTGCCGTTCGCGGCGATCGTCCCGCCACCGTGTCTCGCGGAAACGATTCCGACGCCCGGCGCCACGATCTCCGGCTTCGCCAGGAGCTCGAATGCGGTGGGACCGCGCGAGCTGAATCCGGCGACCGTGTTTTCGCGCGTGATCGCGCCGACGGTGATCGCGGCGGGCGACACTCCCGGCGTGCCCACCGAGTAGAACCCGCCGTAGTTTCCGGAGGAGACCACGACCACGATGCCCGCGTTCACGGCGTTCTGGACGGCGTCCATCATCGGATCGTCGGCGACGGCCGGGGCGCCGAGGCTCATGTTCACGACGTCGACGTGATCGGAGAGATCGCCGTCGCCGTTCGGATCGGCCGCGCGCTCAAGGGCTTCGATCACGGCGGAGGAGTCGCCGCTGCCGTCCTGGTCGAGTACTTTGTACGCGAGCAGGCTGACCTCGGGCGCGACGCCGGTGAGGCCGCCGCCGTTGGCGCCGACGATCCCGGCGACGTGGGTACCGTGCCCGCTGTCGTCGTCCGGGTCGGCGTCGCCGTTGACGAAGTCCCAGCCTCCGATGACCCGGTGGCCGGGCCCGAAGCCGTTGCCGAAGGCCTCGTGCTGCCAGTCGATCCCGGTGTCGATGACGGCGACCGTCCTGCCGGCTCCGCGCGTGCCGAGCGTCTGCCACACCTGATCGGCGCGCGTCGCGGGAACGCTCTGCGCGAGCGTCGCCTGCACGCGGATGTCTTCATGGACGCTGGCCACGCCCGGGAGACGGCGGAGGGCGGCGATGTCGGCGCGGCGCACGGTGGCGCTGACTCCGGAGATCAGCCGGGTGAAGCGGCGCTCGACCTTCGCGCCGGCGTTCCGCACATCATTGGTCGTCGCCTCGTGGGCTCGCGCGCTGGCGGCGATGCGGCGGCCGAGGCGCGGGGCTTCCTGGTAGCGGATGATGACCTTTGCGTACTCGCCGCGGGGGACGTCGAGACTGACCGTCTCCGTCGCGCGGACGGACGACGCGCAGAGGATGACTGCGACCAGGAACTTGCGGGTTGTACTCACTGGGACGACCACCTCGACGTTAGTTATTTGCTGAACACCCTAACGCCTCGGCGCCTCCCGCGCTACCCAGGACACCGAAACGTCACGCGCGGCGCGGTAGAGCATCCACAGGGCGACGATCTGGATGGCGTGGTAGATGTCGTTGTAGTCGAACCAGTGCGGATGGATGGTGACGCGCGTCTGCTGCACGAGCGCGCCGAGGACCGAGACGGCGATGCTGCCCCAGACCCACTTCTTCGCGGGATGGAAGATGCCGGCGAGGATCAGGGTGATGCCGTAGTCGGCGACGACGTAGATGAAGTCGTCGTGCGCCGCCATCCACGTCAGATAGACGACGAGCTTCACCGCGGCGACGGCGGCGAGCCTGCGGTGGGTGCCGGCCAGAAGGAAGAAGCTGGCCAGGCCGACGGACATCACGGTCGCCTTCCAGAGCTCGGGCGTGCGGTCGCCGTAGCCGTGGTAGACGCCGCCGATGAACCCGGCGAGCGCGGTGAAGACGAACGCAAGCGCCCACATGCGGTGCAGGCGCCACAGACGCACCGCGAAGATCAGGGCGGCGAGGCCGAGGGCGGAGTCGGTGACGAGCGCCATCGGGTCAGGCATGGGAAGGATTTTCGCATGCTCCGTGTGCATGCCCATGCACACCGCCGCGCCGCTGATTCCGCCGCGTCCGACGCTCAGCAAGCTGCGGGACGCCGCCGCGGAGTGCAAGGCGTGCCATCTATGGAAGCTGGGGACGCAGACGGTGTTCGGGGAAGGGAAAGCGAAGGCGACGATCATGTTCGTCGGCGAGCAGCCGGGGGACAAGGAGGACCTCGCCGGACGGCCGTTCGTCGGGCCCGCGGGCGCGCTGTTCGACGCGTCGCTGGAAGAGGTGGGCATTGACCGCACGACGGTGTACGTGACGAACGTGGTGAAGCACTTCAAGTGGGAGCCGCGCGGGAAGCGGCGCATCCACAAGAAGCCGAACGGCGTGGAGATCACGGCCTGCCGCCCGTGGCTGGACTCGGAGATCAACGTCGTCCAGCCGCGAGTCATCGTCTGCCTCGGCTCGACGGCGGCGCAGGCCGTGATCGACCGGAAGTTCAAGGTGACGCAGCAGCGGGGAATCTTCGTGCCGTCGGAGCTCGCGGAGTACGTGACGGCGACGGTGCACCCGTCGTCGATCCTGCGCGCCCCGACGGACGAGGCGCGGCGGACGGAGCGGGAGAGGTTCGTGGAGGACCTGCGCAAGGTCCGCGTCGCGCTGGGCGCGTGACACTAATGTAGGGCGTGGCTTCAGCCCGCCCCCCCGGTGTGAACATGGCAGGTTCGCCCCCCCACCCCGCCCGAGAGGCGGGCTGAAGCCACGCCCTACATTTCGTGAAACCGAGCTACCGCGTGGCGACGCTTCCCTGTTCGGCCGCGTCGAAGCGCTCGAGGTCTTCCCAAGCCTGCGGCGCGAGGTCGAGGCCGGCGAGGGCGTAGCAGTTCGCGCGGATGGTGAGGATCTGGCGCTGCCAGAGCGGGTATGGCTCCACCATCTGCAGCGCTTCGATGGCGTTCGGGCCGCATTGCTCGAAGAGCGGCGCGATGACGATGCGTGCGAAGCGGCGGCTATTCTCGTGCTGCATCGCGGCGAACGGTTTCGACAGCGCGTCGAACAGGATGCGCGCGCGCTTCGGATCGGTGCGGGCGAGCTCCACGGCGAGCTCGAACGAGCGTTCCATGAGCTCCTGATCGGGCCACGCGGATTTGCGGTAATTCACGAAGACGCGGCGCAGCAGCTCGGTGGCCTCGTCGTGCCTCCCCTGCTTCGCGCGCAGCTGCGCGACGATGTAGCCGCCCTCGATCGGCTGTTCCCGCGCGATGACCTTCGCCGCTTCCTCCGCCCGTGCGTCGCCGCTCGTCGCGGCGGCGAGCGCCATCGTGGCGAGCACGCCCAGGTTGGCGGGCTCGCTCGGGTCGTCGAGCCAGGGGCGCTTCTTCTCCACCTGCGCCCAGTCCACGGTGCCGCGCACGTCGCGCGGATGCATGGCCCGCATCGCCGCGGCGTCATCGGCGATCTGCCGGTGCAGGCTGGCGCCGGTGTCGATGCTGCGCGCGAAGCCGAACTCGATCACCGTGCGGTCGTCGGTGTTCATCGCCTCCGCGTTCTTCGCCGCCGCCAGGGCGAAGCTCTCGTTGGCGAAGAGGTGGGCGAGAAATCCTTCGACGGACGAGACGCGCCACGTGTTCATCATGGCGGAGCGGAACGGTTCCGTGCCCAGGCGCGCGCGCAGCAGCTCCGCATCGACGACGATGGGAGTCCTGGACGCGACGAGCAGCAGGTCGCCCTCGGTCGTCCACCAGGTCTGGACGTTGGGGAAGACGGACGTGAGCGTCGCGTAGATCGTGCGGATCGTCTCCGGATGCACGGCGTACGACTGCACCCACTGCGCGAAGATGCCGCGGTCGCGCAGGCGGTCGCGTGCGGCGAGGTAGAACTCCTGCGTGAAGAGGCTGGCGATGCCGGCGCGGTAGGGGTTCGACGGCTCGGAGGCGATGATGTCGTAGGTCCGTCCGCTGGTGAGCAGCACCTCGCGCGCATCACCGATGGTGACGTGCACCTTCGGGCTCGTCATCACCCCGGCGTTCACCGCCTCGCAGGCGCGGGCGACGTCGAGGACGACCGGCTCGAGCTCGACGGCGTCGACGCGCGCCATCGACGGCACCGCCGCGAGCCAGCCGGCGCTCGAGCCGGTGCCGAGACCGACGACCAGGGCCGACTCCGGCTTCGGATGCAGAGCCGCGGCGATGATGCCCTGCATGACCTGCGTGCCGGCATCGCCGCGCGCGGCGCCGTCGCTCTTGCCGTTGATGATGAAGGAAATGTCGCTCAGCGCGACGACGGCCACGCTGGACTCGCGGCCGTCGCGCTCCCAGAGCACCGAGCGGCGGCTGTCGTTGATCCAGCGCCGGAGGGCATTGCGCGACGTGGGACTCGGCGCGCGCGCGGCGCCGATCCCGGAGTGCCGCCACACCGCCGTCGGCCCGATCGCCGTGATGCACGCGACGGCGGCCGCCGCGGTCGCGACGGCCAGCCAGCGGCGATCGCGCAACGTCGCCGCGATGCCGAGGGCGACGAGCACGATGACGACGAGCCGCCACGTGCCGGGTGCGGTGAGCAGGGGCATCAGGCCGAAGCCGCCGGCCAGCGAGCCGGCGATCGCACCGGCCGTGTTCCACGCGTACACCGAGCCGATCTGGCGCCCGACGTCGTCGCGGCCGCGCCCGAGGAGCGCGATCAGCAGCGGGAACTGCACGCCGGAGATCACCGCGGCCGGAAAGACGACGATCGACGTGACGATCACCCACGCCGTGACGTGACCCCCGAAGCCCAGCGGTCCGAGGCCGCGGAGCGCGTTCGCGAGAAGGGCGATGTGGTCGCCGAGCGCGAACGGAATCGCGATCGCCAGCGCTTCGAGCGTGCAGGTGATGGCGAAGCCGCCCACGGTCGCGGCGCCGCGGCCCAGGAGCGCGTACAGCGCACCCCCCAGCCCGATGCCCGCGAGCGCGACCGCGAGCACGAGGCCGAACATGTACGTCGTCCCGCCGAGGATCGGCGAGAGCATGCGGTACCAGACCAGCTCCATCAGGAGGAAGGCGAAGCCGGCGGTGGCAGACGCGACATAGAAGAAGGAGGTGCCGGGTCGTCGAGTGATCGAGTCGTCGAGGGTGCCTCGCTCCCGCTCCTCGACGACTGGAAGACTCGACGACTTGTCGACTGACCTCGAGAGCAGGCGTGCCACGATCGCGACCAGCAGGTTCAGGCCGACGGCGAGGAAGAGCGTCGTGCGGTTGCCGAAGCGCTCCAGGAGGATGAACGTCGACAGCAGCGTCCCCGCCACGGCGCCGAGGGTGTTCACGCCGTAGAGCAGGGCCACGGCGCGGCGTCCGGCGTCGTCATTCGTCTGGACCGAGCGCGCGGCGGCAGGCAGCGTACCGCCCATCAGCAGCGTCGCCGGTCCGAGGACGACGATCGACAGCGCGAGGCGGAGGACCGTGGCGCCGAAGAGACCGAGCTGCGGCGAGCCGCCGCTCGCGAAGTAGATCTTCGCCGCCAGCGCCAGGAGCAGCGGCGAAACAGCGGCCGCCGCGGCGATCAGCAGCTCCAGGCGCGCGTAGTACGCCAGCGGCTTCTCTTTCGCGTCCGCACGCTTGCCGAGGAGGGCGCTGCCGAGACCGAGCCCGGCCATGAAGATCGCGAGCACGGCGCCCGTCGCGAAGGTCGACGCGCCGAAGATCAGGCGGAACTGGCGCAGCCACACCGTCTGGTAGATGAGAGCGGAGAGACCGGAGAAGAAGAGGAGGCTCGCGACTTTTGCCGCGTCGCGCGTCATCGGCACCGCTCGGTGGCCAGCATGCGGATGCTCGACGGCTCACCGCCGACCATCGCATTCGACAGCGCGACGAGGTCGGCCGGCATCGGCAGCGGATCGTCGACCCACTTCGTGGTGGTCTCCACGCCGGCCTCGTCATACGTCAACGTGTACTCGAAGCGGTCACAGCAGGGGTTCTCGGGATAGTAGGACTCTTTCCACTCGCCCGGACGCGCGTTCGCAAGGATCGACTCGATGCTTTCCACGCTCGTCGTGAACGTGCATTCGCGGCCGTTGAACAGGCGCGCCGTGACTTTGCCATCGGAGTCGATCGCGTAGTCGCCCGTCCCGCGGCCGGCGATGCCGCCCGTGGTCGTCACGTCCACCCGCCACGGCCGTTTCGGCGTGGCGTGGGAGGCCGTACAGGCGACGGACAACAACAGCAGGATGGCGGAAAGCTTCACGAGACTCTCCATGTTGTAGAACTGGCGCGCATAGACCATCAAAATACCGCGTTTCTGCGCGATTTGTTGCGGGCCTCACGCACGCGTCGTACACTCGCTGCACCACACGCATGACCCGTCCGTCCGACCGTTTTCCCGCGCCTCTCCTCGGCGAACGCACCACCGGGAAACAAAATGAAGGAGCAGGCTAATGGCCAACATACCGAATGACAAACTGAAGGCAGCCGAGACGGCGCTGACGCAGATCGAGCGTCAGTTCGGCAAGGGGTCGATCATGCGACTGGGGGCGAAGGAGTTCGCCGCCGTCAGCGCGATCTCGACCGGATCGATCGGCGTCGATGCCGCCCTCGGCGTCGGCGGCGTCCCGCGCGGCCGCATCATCGAGATCTTCGGACCGGAGTCTTCCGGTAAGACGACGCTCTCGCTGCACGTGATCGCCGAGGCGCAGCGGCTGGGCGGCCTGGCGGCGTTCATCGACGCCGAGCACGCGCTCGACGCGGAGTACGCGAAGAAACTGGGCGTCGACATCGACAACCTCCTCGTCTCGCAGCCGGACTCGGGCGAGCAGGCGCTGGAGATCGCCGAGGTGCTGGTGCGGTCGGGAGCGATCGACGTGATCGTCATCGACTCCGTGGCGGCGCTCGTGCCGCGCGCCGAGCTCGAAGGCGAGATGGGTGATTCTCATGTAGGTTTACAGGCACGATTAATGTCGCAGGCGATGCGCAAATTGACAGCCATTCTTGCGAAGTCGAAAACGTGTCTGATTTTCATCAACCAGATCCGTGAAAAAATTGGTGTCATGTTCGGCAACCCCGAGACCACCACGGGCGGCCGCGCGCTGAAGTTCTACTCCTCCGTCCGCCTGGACATCCGCCGCACCAACCAGATCAAGGAAGGTGAGGAAGTGGTCGGCTCGCGCGTGAAGGTGAAGGTGGTCAAGAACAAGGTCGCCGCACCGTTCCGCCAGGCGGAGTTCGACGTCGGCTACGGCGAGGGCATCTCCAAGACCGGCGAGCTCCTCGACATCGGTCTGGAGAACAAGATCATCGACAAGTCCGGCTCCTGGTTCTCGTACGGAGACGTCCGCCTCGGACAGGGCCGCGAGAACGCGAAGCTGTTCATCAAGGAGAACTCGGACCTCTCCGCCGAGATCGAGGGCAAGGTGCGCCGCCTCCTCGGCATCGGCGGCCCCGAGCTCACGGTGATCGAGGGCGGCGAACCGGCCTCGCCGGCCAAGCCCGAGCGCATGGTTCGCAAATAACGGACACAAAACGTGAAGCAAGGGCGGCCTTCGGGCCGCCCTTTTCATTTCCGGCGGATGCGGATGTCGCCGCCGATGGTCGTGATCCTCACGCGATACTTGCCGGTGCCGTTCACTCCCTTCCCTTCGAGCACGGTGGTGTCGGGACGCAGCCAGTAGTTCTTCTGCTTCTCCTGGATCTGCAGCGGGAAGTCGCTGACGATCTCGTTGCGGCGGCCTTCTTCGTCCTGCTCGAGCTCGATCTCGAAGGTTCCGGAGAAATTGGCGGGCAGCGTGAGCTCGACGTGTCCGCCGAGGGAGCTGATCTCGATGTCGCCGTCGGCGCGGTTGACCACGACGTCGACGTTGCCGCCCATCGTGCCGGCGTCCAAGGGGCCGGAGAGGTCGCGGACGGTGATATTGCCGCCCATGGTCTTGGCCGTGACCCGGCCCTGCGCACTGTCGACGCGGATGTCTCCGCCCATGGTTCGCAGCGTGGCGCCGTCGGGCGCGGTGCGCACCTCCAGATCGCCGCCCATCGACGACTGCGAGATGTGACGCCCCTCCGCCGCGGACGCGGAGAACAGCAGCAGAACCAGTGCGAGAGTTTTCATCGAGGCCTCCAGTGCGGTATACGACGGTGTCCCGCCCGGGGTTAACAAAGTTCACATGCGTCTCGACCAGGCCGTTCCCGCCCGCTATCCGGAGATCTCGCGCCGCAAGGCCCGGGAGCTGATCGCGCAGAAGCGCGTGTTCGTGAACGACCGCCCGGTGGGCGTCGCGTCGCGGGAGGTGAGCGAGCGCGACCGCATCACCGTGGCGATGGACGAGCTGCCGGGGATCGACGTCCTGCGCGAAACGGCGGACTGGGTCGCGGTGAACAAGCCGGCGGGGATCCCGACGCAGCCGGCGCGGGACCGCGCGCAGCGGTCGCTCGAGGAGCTGCTGCGGATGCGGTACCGGACCATTCACCTCGTACACCGCATCGACACGCAGACGAGCGGCGTGGTGGTCTTCGCGAAGCATCCGGCCGCGGCGGCGCGGCTGTCGGAGCTATTCGCATCGCGCGACGTGCGCAAGGTCTATCTCGCGGTCGCGGAGGGTGCCATCGAGCGCGAGCTGACGATCGAGACGCCCATCGGCGAAAAGGACGCGCACACGGTCGTGCGTCCGCTGCGCCAGCTCGACGGCATGACGGTGGTCGAGGCGGAGATCCTCACCGGACGCACGCACCAGATCCGCATTCACCTGAAGTCGATCGAGCGTCCGGTGGTGGGCGACCGCCGCTACGGCTCGACGATGCGTGCGCCGCGGATGCTGCTGCACGCGTGGAAGCTGTCGCACGCGTACTTCGGTGGCGAGCTCGTCGCCCCCGTGCCGGCGGATTTCCCGCCCCTGTCATCCTGAGCCGCGTAGACGGCGAAGGAACCCCTGATTCAGGCGCGGGCGGCGCGAATCGCAGGGGATCCTTCGCCGTCTACGCGGCTCAGGATGACAGTGCGATACGATCCGCCGCGGTATGGAACAACCCGTCTTTCACGCAACGACTGTGATCTGCGTCCGCCGCGACGGCGTCGTCGCCATGGCAGGCGACGGGCAGGTGACGGTCGGTAATACAGTCATGAAGCACGGCGCGGCGAAGGTGCGGCGCCTGTACCACGACAAGATCCTGGCCGGCTTCGCCGGCTCCGCAGCCGACGCATTCGCGCTCTTTTCGCGCTTCGAAGCCAAGCTCGAGGAGTACCGCGGCAACATGGAGCGCGCGGTCGTCGAGCTGGCCAAGGACTGGCGGATGGACAAGTACCTGCGTCAGTTGCAGGCGATGCTCATCGTGGCGAACAACGAGCGCGCGTATCTGATCTCCGGCACGGGCGATCTGATCTCCCCCGACGACGGCATCCTCGCCATCGGCTCCGGCGGGTCCTTCGCGCTCGCCGCCGCACGCGCGCTGATGCAGCACACGCAGATGACGGCCGCCGAGATCGCGAAGGAGTCGATGCGCATCGCGGCGGAGATCTGCATCTACACCAACGACCACATCACGGTAGAAAGCCTCTGAATCATGGTCATCCAACTCCCTGCTGTCCCCGAGGACACGGTCCTCAACGCCGAACGCCTGACGCCGAAGGAGATCGTGCGCGAGCTCGACAAGTACATCGTCGGCCAGAACGCAGCGAAGCGCGCCGTGGCCATCGCCCTGCGCAACCGCTGGCGGCGGCAGCAGCTCCCCGCCGAGCTGCGCGATGAAGTCGCGCCCAAGAACATCATCATGATCGGGCCGACCGGCGTCGGCAAAACGGAGATCGCCCGGCGTCTCGCTCGGCTCACGCGCTCGCCGTTCCTCAAGATCGAGGCGTCGAAGTTCACGGAGGTCGGCTACGTCGGGCGCGACGTCGAGTCGATCGTGCGCGATCTCACCGAGATCGGCGTGAAGCTGGTCAAGGACGAGAAGAGCCGCCTGGTCCGCGAGCAGGCCGAGCGCAACGCGCGCGAGCGCATCCTGGACATCCTCCTGCCGGATTCGCGTCCGCCGCGCGCGCGGCCCGCGTTCGTCAACGCCCCCGAGCCCGAGGACTCGTCCGCCGAGACGCGGGAGAAGCTCGGACGATGGCTCGACGAAGGAAAGCTCGACGAGCGCGAGATCGAGCTCGACGTGAAGGAACAGGGCTTCCCGTCGTTCGAGATCTTCACGCCCCAGGGCGTCGAGGAGATGGGCGTGAACGTCAAGGACATGCTCCCCGGCATCTTCGGCGGCAAGTCGAAGCGCAAGAAGATGCGCCTCGGCGACGCGCGAGAGATCATCGTCCAGGAAGAAGCGGAGAAGCTCGTCGACCAGCAGAACGTCGCCCGCGAGGCGATCGAGCGCGTCGAGCAGAGCGGCATCGTGTTCCTCGACGAGATCGACAAGATCGCCGGCCGTCAGAACACTTCCCAGGGCCCGGACGTGTCGCGCGAAGGCGTGCAGCGCGACCTGCTCCCGATCGTCGAAGGGACGACGGTCAACACGAAGTACGGCATGGTCAAGTCCGATCACATCCTCTTCATCGCCGCCGGCGCGTTCCACGTGTCGAAGCCGTCCGACCTCATCCCCGAGCTCCAGGGCCGCTTCCCCATCCGCGTGGAGCTGGAGTCCCTCAGCGAGAACGACTTCGAGAAGATCCTGCGGGAGCCGAAGAACGCACTGACGACGCAGTACACCGCGCTCCTGGCCACCGAGGGCGTGACGTTGACGTTCGCGGACGACGCGGTACGCGAGATCGCCCGTTACGCGGCGGTGGTGAACGACAAGACGGAGAACATCGGTGCGCGCCGTTTGCACACGATCCTCGAGCGTCTCCTCGACGAGTTGTCGTTCGACGCGAGTGAACGCGGAGGCGAGACCGTGGTGATCGACGCGGCGTACGTGTCGCGCGTGCTGGAGGGCGTGGTGCGGGACGAGGATCTGAGCAGATACGTGCTTTAGTCGTCGAGTCGTCGAGTCGTCAAGTCGTCGAGTCGTCAAGTCTTCAAGTCTTCAAGTCGTCAAGGACGATATACTGGCCTCGTCCACACGCGGTCGCCTGGCTGCTCGTGTCCCTCGCCTCGGATCATCAAACAGGCATGGCCAGTACATTTCGCAGACTATTTGTGTGGGAAGCCTCCATTGATTTGGCAGTGCGCATCATTGCCCTCTCCGAACGTTTAGTGGCTCGTCGCAGGTTCGCGATCGCAGATCAGCTGGTACGAGCGGCGATATCGGTGCCGAGCAACATCGCTGAGGGGCAGGGGCGCTCGACGACGCGCGACCGCCGCCACTATCTCGTTCAGGCACGAGGGTCGCTGTACGAACTGGAAACGCAGCTCGAGATTGCGATAAGAGCCAAACTCGCAAAGGACGTTTCCGGAGTAACGCTGCTAATCAAGCAGATCAGCAGCGGGCTTACGAAAATGATCGACGCGCTCCAACCCTCGGCGACTCGTAGACTGGAAGACTCGAAGGCTACGACACCGTCTTCTTGAACGCACGGGCGCTGGCTGCGATGAGGACGGCCGAGATTGCCAGAAGCGCGAACACTGGCTCCCATAAGTCCGCGAAGGTAGCGCCGCGGATGACGATCCCTCGCGCGATGCGGATGAAGTGCGTGGCTGGAAGGGCGTAGGAGATGAAGCGCAGAGGCAGGGGCAGGGACGCGATGGGGAAGATGTAGCCGGACAGGAGCACTGACGGGAGCATCACACCCATCGCCTGTTGCATGGCTTCCATCTGGGATCCGGCGCGGGAGGAGATCAGCAGGCCGAAGGAGAGGAGCGCGAGCAGGTAGACCGACGACAGGACGAGCAGGAGGGTCACGCTGCCGTTGAAGGGGACGCGGAAAAGCACGCGCATGAGGATGAGGACGACGACGAGCGTCCCGTAGGCGAGGCCGAGGTAGGGGAGGATCTTGCCGAGGACGACGGCGAGCGGAGAGACGGGCGTGACCATCAACTGCTCGAGCGTGCCGCGCTCGCGCTCCTTCACGATGGCAAAGGCCGAGAGGATCGTGCCGGAGAACGTGAGGAGAATGGCGATGAGGCCGGGGATGAGCAGGTTGGCGCTGCGCATGTCGGGGTTGAACAGCATCACCGGATGGGCCTCGATGCTCAGCTTCCCGCCGCCGCGCTCGAGGAGCTCGCGGATGCTCTCCTGCAGCACCACGCCGTTCGCCGCGGACAGCGCCTGCGACGCGACGCTGGAATCGGAGCCGTCGATGAGCACGAGGACGTGCGCGCCGCGGCCGGTCGCCAGGTCGCGCGAGTAGTCGGGCGGGATCTCGACCGCCACCTGCGCGTGTCCCGCCACGATCGCCTGCTGCAGCTCGCCGCGCGAGGACGCGAATCCCCGCACCTTCAGATACGACGTCGCGCCGAACTGCTCGACCAGGCGGCGGCTCTCCTGCGTGCGACTCTGGTCGAAAACGATGGTGGGGATGTTCTTGGCGTTCATGTCGATGACCCCGAAGAGGATCAGCTCGAACACCGGCACCGCCAGCGCGAACATGACCGTGGTCTTGTCGCGCATCATCTGGGTGAGCTCCTTGCGGAACACGGCCGTGAATCCGTTCATCATGATGCTGCGGCCCTCACTTCCGTGAGCCGCACGAAGACGTCTTCCAGCGTCGGCTCGATGTCCCTGACGACCACTGACGAAATCCCGAAGGCCTCCAGGTCGTCGTCGACCTGCTGGTTGGACACGGACTCGCTCACCAGCAGATGGAGCGACGTGCCGAAGATCGTGGAGGCGTGCACGTAAGACAGCGTCCGCGCGGAAGTCATCAGCGACGCGACGCCCTCGCGGCACTCCACCTCCACGCGCCGCATCCCCCGCGGCGTTACCTCGGGGAGCCTCTTGAGCGTTGCGGGGTGGCCGTTGACGATGAGGTTGGAGAGGTAGAGATACGCCACGTTGCTGCAGCGCTCCGCCTCGTCCATGTAGTGCGTCGTCACGAAGAGCGTGACCCCGTCCGCGGCGAGGCCGAACAGCAGGTCCCACAGCTCGCGCCGGGCGACTGGATCGATGCCCGCCGTCGGCTCGTCGAGAAACAGCACCCGCGGCCGGTGCATCAGCGCGGCGGCGAGCGCGAGGCGCTGCTTCCAGCCTCCGGAGAGCGCGCCCGCGAGCCGGGTGCGATACGGGCCGATGTGGGTGAGGTCGACCGCCCACTCCTTGCGCTCGCGGCGATCCGCGCCCTTCAGGCGGTAGATGGACGCGAAGAACTCCAGGTTCTCGTCGACGGTCAGGTCGCGATAGAGCGAGAACGCCTGCGATACGTATCCGATGTGCTGGCGCACTTCTTCACCCTGCGTGCGCACGTCCAGGTCGTCGACCGTCGCGTCTCCGGACGTCGGCTGCAGCAGGCCGCACAGAATCCGGATCAGCGTGGATTTGCCGGAGCCGTTGGGGCCGAGGAGACCGAAGATCTCGCCGCGGGGGACCTGCAGCGTGACGTCGTTCAGCGCGCGAAAGTCGCCGAAGTCCTTGGTTACACCCCGTACGTCGATGCCGATCGGCGCGCTCATTTCGCGCTGCCCTTCACGCCGAGGTCCACTTCCGTGGCCATCCCTGCCTTGAGGCGCGGATCGGGATCGACCAGCACCTTGACGCCGTACACCTGTTCGGCGCGTTGCGCGCGTGTCTGCACGTTGCGCGGCGTGTACTCGCCCTGCGACGCGACCGTCGCGACGCGGCCGCGGAACCAGACGTCCGGCCATGTGTCGACGCGCACGCGCACCGGCATCCCGACACGCACCAGGCCGAGGAGCGTTTCGGGGACGTAGATCCGCACCCACAGCTCGCGCGGCTCGAGGATCTCCGCGACGGTCTGGTTCGGCGCGACGATGTCGCCGGGGCGCAGCCCGAACGACTGGATGGTGCCCGAGACGGTCGAGTGCACGACCGTTTCCGCGCGCTGCTTCTGCAGCGAGTCGAGATGCCGCTCCTGCTGCACGACCTGAGCGCGCGCGGCGGCGATGTCTTCCCTTCGCGTGCCCTCGCGCAACGCGCGGAGACTCTCCGCGGACGTCTTCGCCTTCGTCGCCGCGTCGTCGTACAGCTCGCGCGCGACGATGCCTTCGTCGAGCAACGCGCGCATGCGGCGCCGCTCGCGCTCGTCGTTTGCGGCCACCGCCGCGGCCGACCGCACCTCCTCGTCGCGCGGGCCCGCCAGCGCTTTCGCGAGCTGCGCGCTCGCCGCGGCGATCGCGGCCTGCTGCTCCGCGATCTGGCGGTCGATGGTCTCCGTCTCCAGCGTCACCAGCGTCTGGCCGGCGACGACCTGCTGCCCTTCATCGACGTGAACGCGGACCACGCGTCCGCCCACGAGGGACCCCACGTTCACCGTCCGCGCCTCCAGCGTTCCGGCGAGCACGAGCGGTTTCGGCTCGTTCTGCTTCCGCATGTACAGCAGCACCGCGGTCGCCACCGCGGCGATCGCGAGCAGGGGAACGATCTTTTTCAGATGCCTTCTTGCGGGCACGGGTACCTCCGAAGACGCCGTCGGACCACAGCCCGATCAGTGCGTCGATGTAGTCCTCGACCGGATACGCCGGCGTGACGTCGAGGACCTGATGAAAGAAGACGTGGGCCTGGAGCTGGCCGATGAAGAGGAGCGCCAGTGCGCGCGGGTCGGCCTCCCGGATGGCACCCGCGCGGATGGCGCGGTCGAAGTAATCCGTGAGGATGCGGATCGCGCGGCGCGGCGGAATCTCCTCGTCCTTCGGATCGAACGGGACGACGAGCGTCGTGGCGTGCATCTGCACGGCGATGGCGGGCCGGATGACGCTGCCCAGAAACGGGATCATGCGCCGCGCGAGCTCGCCGAGGACGGCGCGCGGGTCGGCCGACGCGTCGAGCGTCGTGATCGCGGTGACGAAGTCGGGCGTGGCGATGCCGCGGTTGCTCATCGCGGCGCGGAAGAGCTCCTGCTTGGAGGGGAAGTGCCGCAGGATCGCCGCGGGGGTGACGTCGAGCGCGGCGGCGATGTCGGCAAGCGTCGTTGCCGCGAAACCGCGGGCGCTGAACGCGCCGCGGGCGGCGTCGAGGATCTGTTCGCGGGTGATGCGCGGCGGCCGGCCCATGGCGTTAGTAAACGTAGGTTCACTAACGCCGGTTTGTCAATGGGCGTTTACTAATGCGGCACCGCCACTCACATCCTCTCCCCGCGCCGAGACGGGGGAGAGGACGGAGGGAGCTCTAGAACGACAGTTTCGCCGCGAGCTGGACGATCCGCGGCCCGGCCGACGACGTCGCCGAGCCGAAGCCCGCTGTGAGGGTCGAGGTCGGCGTGTACGCCGTCCGCACCGCGTTCACGTTGCTGCGGTTGAACACGTTGAACGCCTCGGCGATGAGCTGCACCCTCACCGGCGCGAAGGCGAACGTCTTCGTCACGCGCGGGTCCACCGAGAAGATCGCCGGCAAGCGGAACGTGTTGCGGTCGAACCCGGGCTGCCGGTCGCTGCGGTTGTTGCCGTCGTTGTTCACGTCCGTCGTCGCCATCGCCGTGTAGGGCTGGCCGCTCTGGTACGCGGCGATGCCGCTCAGCGACCAGCCGCCGAGGAGCCACCGCTTCCAGCCAGCGTCGAACGAGCCGTAGTCGAGGTCCCACACGCCGCTCAGCACGATGCGATGCGGCACGTCGTTGTCGCCTACTGCCCAGTCGCCGTCGATGTTCAGGGGGTCGTTCAGGTACTTCGCGTCGTCGGAGCCGCCCGGCACGACGGCCGTTGCATCCGGCTTGTTGTCCTCGACCTTCGAGTACGTGTACGCGAGGCGCGCCTGCCAATGATTCGCGAAGCGCTTGTTCAGGTCCAGCGTGACGCCGTTGTAGCGGGAGTCCGCGCTGCTCTGGAAGAGGATCACGCGCTGGAAGTTCGCGAACGGACGCGCGCTGGTGTAGCGGCGCACCGGCACGCCGTTGACCGAGACGATCTCGGACGCGCCGACATTCGCGTCGATCGAGCGCTGCAGGCTGTTGCCCTGCACGTGCTGCAGCGTCACGCCGACGCTGATGTCCTGCGTCACCGCCCGCTCCACGCCGAGGCTGGCCTGATGCACCTCGGGGTTCTCGAAGTCGGGATCGAACGCGAAGATCGTCGGCTTCGGCAGCGCCACGCCGGTCGGGAGCGACTGGTAGATGTTCGGATACTGCGGGATGAGCGAGCCCGTGAACGTGATCGTCTGGACGTTGATCCCGTTGTTCGAATGCGCCGTGCCGATCATGATCGCCGGCGTACGGCCGTAGAAAATGCCGTAGCCGCCGCGGACGATCGTCCGGCCGTCGTCGCCCGGCGTCCACGCGAAGCCGAGGCGCGGTGCGATGTTGTTTTCGTCCTCCGGAACGACACTCGTGTCGATGCCGGCCGCGAGGAGCTGCGCGTCGGGGTTCCGCACCTCCGGCTGCTCGATGCCCTGGAGGTCGTACCGCAGGCCGAGGTTCACCGTGAGCGACGGCAGGACGCGCCATGCGTCCTCGACGAACAGGCCCGTCTCGGTGATGTTCGGATGGGTCGTCGGCCCCGAGGTGCCGGGGCCCGCGAACGCCTGCAGGTAGCGCGAGGCTTTGCCGTTCTGGAAATCGGCGAGGCTGTCGAACGTGTACGAGCCCGAGAAGTTGCCGGGGAAGTAGTTGAGGATGTCGTCGTTGCTGTAGTCGAAGCCAGCCTTCAGCGTGTGGCTGGTGAGCACATACGTGGCCGTGTCGGCGATCTGCCAGCGCTTGATGGTCGTCTCGCGCGGGCTGAAGAAGTTGCGGCCGATCGTCAGTACGGTGGTGAAGCCCTTCGACAGGTCATTCGGGTCGTTGGGCTGCCGGATCAGGGCCTCGGGCATGTCGCTGTTCGCAAGGCCCGGCTCCTGGTCCTTCGCGTACTGGAAGCGCGCTTCGTTGAAGAGCGCGCTGTTGAGCGTCGAGGTCACCGAGCCCGTGTACGTGTCGGTGGTGACGTTCGAGTTGCCGGTGTGCTCGAGGGCGTTGGTGATGCCGCCGTTCTCGAAGTTTTTGCCGACGAACTCCTGCCGGTTGAAGCGGAACGTGAGGTGATTCGCCGAGCCGAGCTCGTGGTCGGTCTTGATGAGGTAGACGTCCTGGTCCTGATTGCGCGAGTAGGTCTCGCCGAGCGCATTCAGCTTCGCGAGGCCGGCCTGGCTCGCAGCATCGGTGGGGAAGCCGGCGGCCGGGCGGCCGAGGACGACGAGGTTCGGAATCGAGTTCCGCTGGGCGTCGTAGTTGACGAAGAAAAAGTGGCGATCCGGGACGATCGGGCCGCCGAAGCTGGCACCGTACTGATCGAAGTGATACGGGCTCTTCGCGCGGCTGTTGATCTCGTTGATGTAGTCGTTCGCGTTGTAGTTCTTGTCGCGCAGGAAGTAGAAGAGCGTGCCGTCGAGCTCGTTCGTGCCCGACTTCGTGACCACGTTGATCACGGCGCCGCCCGCGCGGCCGTACTCGGCGGAGTACGCGTTCGTATTGACGACGAACTCCTTCACCGCGTCCTGCGAGAACTGATACGGCGCGCGGCCCGAGCCCGTGCGGCCGAGGGCCTGGCCGAAGAACGTGTTGTCGTTGTTCGCGCCGTCGATGACGAGCGAGTTGAGCGTGCCGCGCTGGCCGGCGAAGCTGATGTCGCCCTGCCGGACGTCCTTCACGACACCCGGCGTGGTCAGGACGAAATCGATGAAGTTGCGGCCGTTGACCGGCAGGTTCTCGATCGCCGTCTCGTTCACGACCGACGTCACCTCGGTGCGCTCGGTCTCGATGAGCGGCGCCGCGGCCGTGACCGTGACGGTCTCCGAGACGCCGACTTTCATCGCCGCGTCCAGCGTGACGGCCGAGCCGATGTTCACGACCACGTTGCCGCGGCGCACCGGCTGGAAGCCTTCCAGCGTCACGTCGACAGTGTACGTCGCCGGCGGCAACAGCGCGATCTGGTAGTAGCCGCTGGCGTTCGTGATCGCCGACCGGCTCACGCCGGTGGCCACGTTGCTGACGGTCACGGTGACGCCCGGCAGCGCCGCGCCGGAGTCGTCGGTGATCGTGCCCGAGATCGAGCCGGTGCTGCTCTGCGCGAGCAGCGGAGTCGCCAGGGCGAGACACAGCAATAGCAGCAGGAGCGTTCTGCGAGCTCTCATGATTTCCCCTTCACATGTAACTGAGATTGAACCTGTGGACGTGTGCCTCGAAGAATATCATTCGGCCGTCATGACGATCGCGAGTGTGAACCCTGCGACCGGCGAGACCATCGCCACTTTCGAGCCCCTCACCGGTGCCGACATCGAACAGCGCCTCGTGCGCGCGATGGAAGCGTTCGAGATCAACCGCGCGCGCTCCTTCGCCGAGCGCGCCGCCCTCATGCGGAAAGCCGCGGACATCCTGGACTCACGCGCCGCGGACTACGGCCGCACGATCACGCTCGAGATGGGCAAGCCCCTCTCCGCCGCGATCGCCGAGGTGAAGAAGTGCGCGATGGTCTGCCGCCATTACGCGGAGCACGCGGCGGCCTATCTGGCCGAGGAGCACATCAAGACCGACGCCTCCGAGAGCTACGTCCGTTTCGATCCCCTCGGACCCATCCTCGCGGTGATGCCGTGGAACTTTCCGTTCTGGCAGGTGTTCCGTTTCGCCGCACCGGCGCTCATGGCCGGCAACGTCGGCCTGCTCAAGCACGCCTCGAACGTCCCGCAGTCCGCGCTCGCCATCGAAGACATCCTGCGCGAAGCGGGATTCGACCGCGGCGAGCTGCAGTCGCTGCTCATCACCTCCGACCAGGTGGCTGCGCTGCTCGAAGACGAACGGGTGAAAGCCGCGACGCTCACCGGCAGCGAGCCCGCGGGAGCGAGCGTCGCCTCGAACGCGGCGAAGCGGATCAAGAAGAGCGTGCTGGAGCTGGGCGGAAGCGACCCGTTCATCGTCATGCCGTCCGCCGATCTCGACGCGGCGGTGAAGACGGGCATCAAGGCGCGCATCGTCAACAACGGGCAGTCGTGCATCGCGGCGAAGCGGTTCATCGTCCACGACAGCGTCGCGGACGAGTTCCAGCGCCGCTTCGTGGAGGCCATGGAGTCCTTGCGCGTCGGCGACCCGCTCGAGGAGACGACGGACGTCGGCCCGCTCGCCACGCCGCAGATCGTGGACGACATCGAAAAGCAGGTCGACGCGAGCGTCAGCGCCGGGGCAAAGCTGCTCGCGGGCGGCAGGCGGCTGCGGGAGCGCGGGAACTTCTACGCCCCGACGGTGCTGGCGGAGATCCCCGAGAACGCGCCGGCGTACGCGGAGGAGACGTTCGGCCCGGTCGCGTCGCTGTTCCGCGTGCGCGACGTCGCGGAAGCCGTGCGGCTGGCGAACGCCACGCCGTTCGGCCTGGGGGCGAGCGTCTGGACGAAGGATCGCGCCGAGGCGGAGCAGTTCATCGCGGCGATCGAGTCGGGGCAGGTCTTCGTGAACGCGATGGTCGCGTCCGACCCGCGCATCCCGTTCGGCGGCGTGAAGCACTCCGGCTTCGGACGCGAGCTCGGCGTGTACGGAATCCGGGAGTTCGTGAACATCAAGACGGTGTGGGTGGCGTAGCGCTCCTGTTTGGCACGCCTTGCTGTCATCCTGAGCCGGCGTAGCGCGGCGAAGGATCCCCTGCGAGAGGCAGCAGACGCGCAAGTCGGCGGGGGATCCTTCGCCGCGCTTCGCCGGCTCAGGATGACAGAGCAGTGGACTCCTGGGCCAGGCGTGCGGTTCACGTTTCCAGCGTGAAGCGCGGGCTCGTCACCGGCTCGTTCACGTACACGTGGAACACGCAGCGCCCGTCCCCGTTCTGGAACTTCTCCCGGCGCGCGACGCGGACGCCGAGGAGGCGGGTGAGCGCGTTGACGGAAACGCTGCAGAGCGCGGGGCGGTGCATGGCCGTGTTGTAGAACGGGCAGTTGCGCTCGACCAGGACGTAGTCGTCGCCCGCGCTCTCGAAGTCCATGTACGGGTCGTCTTCGAAGTACCAGCTTTTCAGCACGCCGAGCTTCTCCTCAAGAGCACGCCCCTGCACCGCCGGTGCGAAGGCGGCGATGCGATCGTTCGAGACCCGCTCGAGGACGCGCAGCGCGGCATCCGATCCGAGCTCCTCGCCCACGGCGTCGAGCATGGCGATGGCCAGCGCGTCGTAGTGCTTCGGGAAGAGATGCTCGCCCGCGGCGGTCAGGCGGTATTGCGTGGATGGCCGGCCGGTGCGGCCGCGCATCGCATCGCGGTCGATCGCCGCCTCCACCCACCCCTCCTGCCGGAGCTGCAGAAGCTGCTGGCGCACGGCCTCCCCGGTGAGGCCGAGCTCCGGCGCGAGCTGCGCGATCGTCGCCGAGCCGCGCTCCTTCAGTGCGGTCACGATCGCGCGGCGGCTGTCGGGAAGCTGCTTGTGCGTCAGAATCGGCGTCTCCCTCCGCGGGAAGTAACGCGGAGGGAGACGCTTGTCATCCCGCGGCAGTCGCGACCGAGCGCCCTGACGGCGCGGGTTTACCGTAACGCTGCGTCGCCCACCCGATCACGCCACCCAGGATGCTACCCGGGACCATGATCTGCCACCAGTAGTGCTCGCCGGTCTTCGGATCCGGCATCGCCGCGACGGCAAACGCCAGCACGAGTCCGACGGCGAAGCCGAAGACGATCCCCTTGGGCACCGACTGCACCCTGCGCGCGTACCACCCGGCGGCGACTCCCGCCACCAGGCCTTTGAACGTCGAGCCGATGATGATGCTCAGCATCTGGTCGCGCACCTGCGGCGTGAACCACGCCGTCGCCCCGTCGATCACTCCGAGCACCGCGCCCACGATCAATCCCAGCAGAATCTTGTTCATGTTCTCCTCCGCCCCTTGATTCAGCGTCCCGCGGAAATCCTTTAAAGCCTCATCCAGAAAAAGACGATCACGCGCATGACCAGGTACGCGGCGACGAGTCCGACGAGCACCCGATTGCGCCCGACCCACCGCCCCGCGCGCTCCAGCGGGTTCTCGCGATAGGCGGTCACCGGCTCGCCGTCGAGGAAGCGCAGCACGTCGTCCCCGAGCTCCCGCGCGCTCTGGTAGCGCTGCGCCGGGTCCGCGGCCATCGCACGCTCGACGATCGCCCGCAAAGGGCGCGGAGGATCGCCCACCAGAAAGCCGAGGATCGCGCCGAGGGCGTAGACGTCCGAGCGCGCGTCGCGCGAGCGTTCCGGCGGCATGTAGCCCGGCGTGCCGGCGATGTTCGCGACGCCCCAGTCCATCACCAGCACCGCGCCGAACTCGCCGACCATCACGTTCTCCGGCTTGAGATCGCGATGCACCACGCCGTTCGCGTGCGCGAACGCGACCGGCTCGCAGACGCGCGCGAACAGGCGCAGGCGCTCGGTGCGCGCGTGTCCCCCGGCTGCCCACGCGTCGAGCCGCACACCGCGAACGAGCTTCATCGTGTAGTAGAAGCGGCCGTCCGGGAGATCGCCGGCGTCGTGTACGGGCACGATGCCGGGATGCTCGAGCGCCGCGATGATCTTCGCCTCGGCGCGCCACTCGTCATCCACCGTTTCGGTCAGGACCTTCATGGCCACGCTGCGGTCGAGCTGGTGGTCGCGCACCTCGTAGACGATGCCCATGCCTCCGCGGCCGAGCTCGCGCACGAGCTCGTAGCGCGTGCCGGTGAGATCGGGCTGCTCGGTGATGTCGCGCAGGCGCGCGATCGTGTCGTCGGAGAGGAAGCTCACTTTCTGGCCGCGCCTCCGAGGAGGGCACGGGACTCGTTGCGGAACTCGGCCTCGGTGGCCGTCACCTCGCGCAATGCTTCCAGGACGATCTCCCGGAACCCGCGGCGCATCGCGGAGAGGTAGTTCGTCACCTGCGTCTCCGGGACGTCGAAGCGCGTCGCCAGCTCGCGATACGAGACGCCGCGATCGCCGTCGAGGTCGTACGCCTCGAAGATCGCGAAGTGGACCTGTTTGCCCTCCGTCGCACAACGGGTGCGCAGCCGCTCGACCGCGAGCGCGAACATGCTCCGCACCCACTCGCGCTGGAAATACACCTCGGGATTCAGGGCCGACGTGTCGCGTCCGATCTCCGCTTCGGCGGCGTCGAAGTCGAGATGCACCTCACCGCCTCCGCGCTTCAGGCGCTGACCCGCGGTCCATTCGTTGGACACGTGGCGGTCGAAGAGCAGGCGCAGAAACGTGCGGAAGCTCGCCTTCGCCGGATCATAGGTCGCGAGCGACTCCTTCTCGAACGCCCGCGTGAAGAAGCTCTGCGTGAGGTCCTCGGCATCCTCCCGTTTCCGGCTCCAAGCCACGCGGGCGTATTTGTAGAGCGGCTTCCAGTAGCAGGCGACCAGCGTATCGAAGGCGCGCGTGCGCTCGGCGTCGTCGACGCTCGCCAGAGCGAGCACGACGCTACGCCGCGTCGTGGGGAAGGGGGCAATCGTCATGCGGGACCGGGACATCAGAATACCGGTCAGGGGACTGATGCACCAGCGCCGGTTTCATATAGGATGCGCCCCGCGTGGAAGTGGGTCTGATCCTCGTACTCCTCTTGATCCTCGGCGCGGAGTTCGTCAACGGTTGGACGGACTCGCCGAATGCGATCGCTACGGTCGTCGGCACCCGTTCGCTGACGCCGCTGCAGGCGGTCATCATGGCCGCGGTGCTGAATCTCCTCGGCGTCCTCTCGGGAACCAAGGTCGCGGCGACGATCGGCAAAGGGATCATCGACGCGAGCGCCATCGACCTGACCACGGTCGCCGGAGCGATGCTCAGCATCATCGTCTGGTCGTCCCTCGCGGCGCAGTGGGGCATCCCCACGAGCGAGACCCACGCGCTCGTGGCCGGCCTCGCCGGCGCGGGTCTGGCGACGGCAGGGCCGAGCGCGCTGCTCTGGGAAGGCTGGCGGAAGGTGCTCCTCGGCCTCTTCTTCTCGAGCGTCCTCGGCGGCCTCGGCGGGTTCATCCTGATGGTCGGGGTCTACTGGGCGTTCCGCCGCGCCAGCCCTGCCAAGACCAGGGGAACGTTCCGCGGCCTGCAGATCGCGTCGTCCGCGTTCATGGCCTTCGCGCATGGCTCGAACGACGGCCAGAAGTTCATGGGCGTGTTCACCCTCGCCCTGGTTCTCGGCGGCGTCCTGCCGGCGTTCCAGATCCCGCTCTGGGTCATCTTCCTCTGCGCGAGCGTCATGGCCCTCGGCACCCTCACCGGCGGCTGGCGCATCATCAAGACCATGGGCATGAAGCTCACGCGCCTCGAGACCCACCAGGGCTTCGCCGCCGAAGTCGCGGCCGCATCCGTCATCGAGGCCGCCACCCGCTTCGGCATTCCCCTCAGCACCACGCACACCATCACCAGCGCGATCGTCGGCGTCGGTGCCACCCGCGGCGGATCGGCCGTCAACTGGGGCGTGACCCAGCGCCTCGTGCTCGCCTGGATCCTGACGTTCCCCGCCTGCGGCTTCATCAGTTGGCTCGTGGTCTGGACCCTGCGGCACATCCTGTAATGAGGCTCGTCGTTCTGCTGCTGCTCCTCGCCGGCTGCCGCACCGTCCAACCCGGCTTCACCCTCGACTACGGCACGCCCGTCGACCCGGAGCTGCAGAGCGCCGTCGAGGCGCTCGATGCGCGGCTGCGGGAGACCTACGGCATGACCACCGAGCACACCGCGGTCGGCGTGCTCGATCTCAAGCGGATGCGCGTGGCGATGATCCATCCCGACCGCATCGAGTACGCCGCAAGCGTGCCGAAGGTCGGGATTCTGTTCGCCTACTTCGCGCTGCATCCCGAGGCCGCGACGAAGCTCGATGCCACGACGCGCCACGAGCTCGGACTGATGGCCAAAGCGTCGAGCAACGAGATGGCCGCGAAGTACTCCCGCGCCATGGGCCTGCGCGAGATCCAGCAGGTGCTCAACGCACACGGCTTCTACGACGCGGCCCGCGGCGGCGGAATCTGGGTGGGCAAACACTACGGCCCGAACAGCGAGCGCATCGGCGACCCGGTCGCCGACCACTCGCACGCCGCCACCGTGCGGCAGCTCCTGCGCTTCTGGCTCCTGCTCGAACAGCGCAAGCTCGTCTCTCCCGAGGCCTCGGACGCGATGCGGGCGATCTTCGCGTCGCCGGACATCCCGCACGACGACATCAAGTTCGTGAGCGCGCTGAAGGGCCGCGACGTCACGATCGTCCGCAAATGGGGCTCCTGGCAGGACTGGCTGCACGACTCCGCGGTGATCTCCGGACCGGGGCGGCACTACGTGCTGGTGGGATTGACGCACCACCCGCGCGGCGACGAGTACCTCGCCGGCCTCGCGCGCGGCGTGGATGACTGGCTGCGACGATAGTCAGCCGCGGTACGACTCATCCTGCTCGATGCGCGAGAGGATCCAGGGAAAGTCGCCCGTGGTGACCTTCCCGCCGCAGTACTCGCAGACGGCGGTCTGCCCTCCGCCGAGCGAGCCGCCGCAGTTGGGGCAGATCTTCGCGCCCGCCGCGGCGCCCGCGCGTCCGCGGACGATCGTCCAATACTCGCTCCAGTCGCGGCGCATGGCGGGCGAGCCGCCCACGATCGCTCCGGAGTCGTCGACCGTGTAATCGCGGCCGGACGCAAACATGCGCACCGTGATCGCGTCATAGAACGCGTCGCTCGCGATCTTCACCGGCTCGATGTGCCCAATCGTGAAGTCGTCGACGACGTTGCGCAGGCCCTGCCGCAGATACTCGTCGATCCAGTAGCGATGCATCTGGAACAACGCGTCCGTCTCGTAAGGGCGCGCGCGTTTCCAGTCGCGCGACGTCCACGCCGCCTGCAGCTCGTTCGCGATGTGGCTCACACGTTCCTTGAACGCATCCCACGAGAAGCCCGGATGCTCCGCGGCGAACGTGTTGCGCCTCCGTTCGAGCCACGGCTGATAAACCGCCGGCCGATCCGTCCCGACCTCGGCGTGAGAGCCGCGGAGGCTCGGCTCCCGCCTGTCTTTCCGGAGCACGGCAACGGACTGCAAAAACCACTGGAACGTCCCTTGGGCGATGACCGTACCGCAGTGGAGGCATGCGCCGTCCGTGCGCGTCTCCAATGCCGCGCCGCACTTCGGACAATGTTCTGCGCGCGCTTTTTCGGGAGCCGGGGAGAGGATGTCGCGCGCCCGCTCCAGCGTCCAGCGCTCGTGAACGTACCAGCGCTGTGGACCGCCCGTTCTCGTCTCCGTGCAGTTCGCCTCGATCTCCACGTCGGCGGTTACGGTCGGCGTGTAAATGCCGCGGAATGCCGTGATCGTGAAACTGCCGATGACGATCTGGTCGACGCTCGACACGCCTTCCGAGTGGCGCGCCATCCCCTCGCGCACAACGGCGCTGACGTACGGGGCCAGGTCGCCGAGCCGCCCGCGACCCCGCGCCTCATGGACACGTGCGAAGAGGCTGTAGCAGAAATCCGTGAACACGATCTGCGAGAAGTTCGCATCGAACTGGCGCAGCGCGGTCATGTCGACGGGCCGTGCGACGTCCGTTGCAATCGTCATCGCGTCGTTGTTCTCCCCGATCTTCATGGCATTGCCGACTGCGCTCAGGATCACGATCACGATGAACACGGCGATCACGAACCCGAAGCTTCCGCTGACTTCGACGGCGGACCCACTGCCGGAGCTGGAGGACGACCCGCCGTAGCTGCTCGAGCCGCCACCGGAACTGCTGCCGCTCGAGCTCGAAGACGACGAGCTCGAAGACGAGGACGAGCCTCCGTACGTCTGGCCGCCGCCGATGCGCGCATGGACCGTCGCTGCGAACAGCAGCAACGCGAGCAGCACGATCCCGGTGCGAATCGGCGTCATGAGAACCGGACTCCCGGCACGCTGGGCAACTCGTCCTCGTTTCCTTCCGCCGCGGGCAAGTCCCGCTGGAGGATCGGCGTGAGACGCGAGATCGCGGCGACGATGGTGTCGGCGTCCATCGCGCGCTCCGCGTGCAGCTCCGCGAGTGCCGCGTTCCACTCGTTCGCCGCGACCTTCTGCAGCACCCCGCGATCGGCGAGCACTTCCATCCGCCGCTCGAGCAGCGAGACATACAGCAGCACGCCGGTCTCCCCGCCCGTGTTCGCAACGCCGCGCTGGTGGAACAGGGCCGCGGCGTGCGTCCGCACGGCCTGCTCCCGTTCGCGGGGCGTGCTGAACAGGCGCCGCAACGACGTACTGCGGCGCGCTACGGCGACGCCGAAGACGTACATCGCGATGGCATCGAGCACCACCGCCACCGGCGGGACCACCCAGGGCATGTACACGAGCACGACGAGGGACAGCACGACCAGCGCGGCGGCAAACCGCGAGTCCGCGTGGGCGTACGGCCCGGAGCGCATGCGGATCTCGACCACGAGCTCCGCGGCCGAGCGCGACTCCAGATCACGCACCGCATCGGCGACGCGCCGTGCGGCCGCCGCATCGAATCGGTGGGGCATGCCCGTGATTATGCGCGCGAAAGGAAACGGCCGCTCATCGAGCGGCCGTGGGGGGATCGCGAATTGGCTCCGGCAGTAGGACTCGAACCTACGACCCGCGGATTAACAGTCCGCTGCTCTACCAACTGAGCTATGCCGGAATACTCGAAACGAACGGCGGCGGAAAATAGCACCCGCACGCCCCTCCGTCAAGGTAGGCGGTCGGGGTAACGCACTGCCTGGCGGAGGGATTCCAGCACGGTGGCGGCGTCTTGGTACTCGATGAATCGGACGCCCGGATCGCCCGAGATCATCGCGCTGCAGCGTTTCGTGCGCCCGCGGCGGTAGAGGGCGATGACGGGGATGCGCCGCGCCCAGCGCGCGTATGCGATCTCGTAGCCGACCCCGTGCGAGGGCGTCGAGACCTCGGCGACGACCAGGTCCGAGTCATCGAGCCAGCGGAGGTCGCGGGCGAAGATCTCGGTCAGGGCCAGCGACTCGCCTCCGTCTCCGACGTCCTCCGCCGCCACCGCGCCTGCGAGCACCCGGTGGCCGTCCGCCTCCAGCGCGTCGATCAACTGCCGGTAGGCCGCGACGTCCTCCCGGCCGCCGGTGATCGAGCCGGAAAAGTAAATGATGGCCAAGGGCGCGGAGTCTATCGTATGCTCTCCTACAAATAACAAGGAGAACCGCGTGAGACCGCTTCGCTTCATCCCCGTCCTCGTTCTCTTACTCGCAACCGCCATTCCGCTGTTCGCCCGACCCGACGCCGACGTCGTCGTACCGGTGGTCGGCTACCTCGACCTGCCAAACGATCTCGTCTATCGCACGGAGCTGGTCCTCACGAATCACCGCGACGTTCCGCAGTACGTCCTGCTCTCGCTGGTCATGGACGGATACGACTCCGAGTTCCGCTCGTTCCACCTGGAGCCGGGCGAAACGAAGCTCCTGACCGACGCCGGCTTCGGCACATCATCGCAGCGCCAGAATTTCGTCGGTGCCCTGCACGTCCGGGCCACCCTGGTGCCGCCGATGCCCGGCGAAGACGAGCCGCCGCACTACATCCCCGACCCCGAGGGACAGATCGAGGCCGATGCGTTCATCGTGGCGGAGCGCGGCACCAACGGCTCCAGAGGTGCGTCGCGGCAGGAGGTCCACGGGATTCCCTCCACCGAGTACACCATCGAGGAAGCCGTCTTCCTCGGCTCGCGTCACTCGTACGGCACCGGGTACTACACGAACGTCGGCATCGCGAACCTGCACCCCACGCAGACCGAGACGTTTTACGTGCAGTATCAGTATCAGGAGCCCGTGGCCGTCGTCGTCCCGCCGCTCTCCCTGCGGCAGATCCGCATTCCCGGCCAGGGCGCGGGCGGGCGCTGGGTCCGCGTGTACCCGGAATGGTCGATCGGCAACGGACCGCCGGCACGCACCACGCCGTGGGTCGCGTACGCGAGCAGCGTCAATACGGTCACCGGCGACGCCTTCACTGCGGTGCGCATTCCCAGACCTCAGAAGTTCGCGATCCAGTAATCCCATCGCATGCCGAAGTAGATCGCCGTGCGCCACGCACGGCGGTCTACAATGCGCGCCGCATGTCCCGGGAGATCGTGATCAACGCGACTCGACACGAGTCCCGCATCGCCGTATTGGATGAGGGGCAGGTCGTGGAGCTGTGGGTGGAGCGGACCCGCCACCGCACGATCGTCGGGAACATCTACAAGGGCCGCGTGACGAAGGTCCTCCCCGGGATGCAGTCCGCTTTCGTCGACCTCGGCCTCGAGCGCGACGCGTTCCTCTACGTCTCCGACGTCATCGAGGACCTCGAGGAGTACGAGAGCGAGACGCCGGACGAGCTGCACCTCGACGAGGTCCCGCAGCCGCACCGCAACGAGACCTCCATCGCCGACCTCCTCCGCGAAGGGCAGGAGATCGTCGTGCAGGTGTCGAAGGACACCATCGCCGGCAAAGGCGCGCGCATCACGAGCCACATCACTTTGCCAGGACGCTTCCTGGTCTACATGCCGACCGTGAACCACGTCGGCGTCTCGCGCCGCATCGAGGACGAGACCGAGCGCGCGCGCCTCAAGGAGATGCTCGAGCGCATCCGCCCCCACGGCCACGGCGGATTCATCGTCCGCACCGCCGGCGAAGGCCGCAGCGACGACGAGTTCCTCGGCGACCTGCGCTATCTCACCGAGCTCTGGGACCAGATCCGCCGCCGCGCGGAGAAATCCTCCGCCGCCACCGCCATTCATCACGATCTCGACCTCGTCCTGCGCACGATCCGCGACGTCCTCTCGTCCGAGTTCAAGAGCGTCTGGGTCGACTCGATCGAGCAGTACCAGCGCATCGTCGAGTTCCTCGACCAGATCCAGCCGCAGCTCGTGTCGCGCGTCCGCCTCTTCCGCCGCGAGGAGCCGATCTTCGACGAGTTCGGGATCGAGCCCGAGATTGCCAAGGCCCTCAAGTCGAAAGTCTGGCTCAAGTCCGGCGGCTACATCGTCATCAACCAGACCGAGGCGCTGGTGGCGATCGACGTGAACACGGGCAAGTACGTGGGGAAGAAGAACCTCGAGGAGACCGTGTTCCGGACGAACCTCGAGGCCGCGAAAGAGATCGTCCGGCAGATCCGCCTCCGCGACCTCGGCGGCATCATCGTCCTCGACTTCATCGACATGGAAGAAGCCGGGAACCGGCAGAAGCTGTTCGAGGCGCTCGAGAACGAGATCAAGAAGGACCGCTCGAAGACGAAGATCCTGCAGATCTCCGAGTTCGGCCTGATCGAGATGACCCGCAAGCGCGTCCGCCAGAGCCTGGAGCGGTCCCTGACCCAGGCCTGCCCCTACTGCGGCGGCAGCGGACGGATCAAGTCCAACACCACCATCGCCCTGGAGATCTGGCGCGAGCTGATGAAACTGCGGGACTTCCACGAGGGGCAGGACGTGATCGTCCGCGTCAACCCCATCGTGTACGGCACGCTGCACGCCGGCGACCCGATTTTTGAAGAGGTCGAGCGCACGATGGGCATCCATCTGGTGTTCAAGCCGGACGAAGCGCTGCACCACGAGCAGTTCGACGTGATGCGGATCTGACTAGAGGGGGAGGGGACAGGGCGCAGGGGGCAGGAGGCCGCCACCCGCCCATGGCCTCTCCTGCGCCCTGCGCCCTGTCCCCTGCCCCCTGATGAGCGGCACGCCGCATGCAGTAAAGAGGGTCCGGAGTAGCGATGCCCCTGGACGAGACATTTGGCAACCTCGCGACGTTTCTGAACGGTCTGGACGCCGAAGGCGAACAGAAATTCGAGCTGTCGCACTCGCTCGTGATCATCTGTCCTGATTGCGGGAAGAACATCGCCTTTCGAGGACGGTGTCCGAAGTGCGCAGGCAACAGTTGGATCCCCGCCGGTCACGCGGGCGGCGTGTTCGAGCGCATGAAAGCGCAGCGCGTCCGGCGGATGATCGCCGACGAAGAGGAAGAGGACACCCTGGCCCTGCGCGAAGAAAAGCGCGCGGCCAAGCGGAAGATGAGCGCCGAGGACCGCACCGGCGACGGCGACCGCGCGAACTGACCGCTTCAAATGTAGGGCGTGGCTTCAGCCCGCCCCTCTCGTGGGTGGGGACGTTTCCCCTCCCCGTCCGAGGGGTGGGCTGAAGCCGCGCCCTACATTGACATCACGAGTCCATCCCCTCGCGCAGGTACTCCTCCACCACGAACTTCCGGAAGAGCTCTTCCCACTCCTTGGTGCGCGGCTTGGGGCCGCCCTTCATCGACGCGATGCGCCGGCGGGCGTTCTCCTCACGCTCCTCCTCGCGGCGCAGCTCGTCCGCGAGCGCCTGAGCGACCGCTTGGCGGATGGCCTCCCGGTCCTTGAGCAGCACGACCGCGCGGGAACGCGCCAGCGCGTCAACGATCTGACGCGCCAGCTCCGTGAGACGGTCCCGCGAGGGACGAACCATGGCCACAGATTGTAGGCTCTAATGCACCGGTTCTTCGGTCGGAGTATCCGGCGTCTCCGGATTCTCCTCGTCTTCCGGCCCGGCCTCGTCCTCCGGCCGCTCGATCACCTTCACCGCCGCGACGACCGTATCGCCCTCGTCGATGTTGATGACGCGGACGCCCTGGGTCTTGCGGCCGGCGATGCGGATGCTGCCGACGCCGGTGCGGATCATCATGCCCTGCTCGGTGATGAGCAGGAGCTGATCGTCATCGCCGACGTGGGCGATGCCCGCCACGGCGCCGTTCTTCTCGGTGATCCTCACGTTCGAAAGTCCCAGGCCGCCGCGGCGCTGGAGGCGGTACGCGAGCACCGGCGTACGCTTGCCGAAGCCCTTCTCCGTGATGGTGAGGATGTAGCCGCGGTCGTCGGCCGTGAGCGTGGTCTCGTCCTCGCCCTCGCCGTCCGCGGCCTCTTCGACCATCTCCTCCGCCGGGATCTCCTCGGACACCGCTTCTTCCGCCGCTTCGTCGTCGACCGGCGGCGGCGCGGGCTCGGCGGAGCCGGCGGGGAGGACGTCCATCTCCACCACGTGATCGTCGCCGCGCAGCGAGATGGCCTTGACGCCGGCCGCGCCGCGTCCCATCGGGCGCACGTGCGACTCGGGGAAGCGGATGGCCGAGCCCTGGTGCGTGCCGACGAAGATCTCGTCGTTTCCGCTGGACAGGCGCACCGCGTAGAGGTCATCGCCCTCGGCGATGTCGATGGCGATGATGCCCGCGGCGCGGACGTTCGAGAACGCGGCGAGCTCGGTCTTCTTGATCTTGCCGCCGCGCGTGGCCATCACGACGTACTTGCCCTCGGTGAAGTCGCGCGTGGTGAGCAGCGCGCGGACGTTCTCGTTCTGGTCGAGCGGCAGCAGGTTCACGATGGCCTTGCCGCGCGCGTTGGCCGCGACCTCCGGGATCACGTGCACCTTCAGCCAGTACATGCGGCCGCGGTCCGTGAACACGAGCACGTACGCGTGCGTCGACGCCACGAAGAGATGCTCGACGATGTCCTCTTCCTTCGTCTGCATGCCGATGCGGCCCTTGCCGCCGCGGCGTTGCGCGCGGTACATCGACAGCGGCGAGCGCTTGATGTAGCCGCCGCGCGACACGGTGATGACCATGTCCTCGTCCGCGACGAGGTCCTCGATGGAGATCTCGTTCTCCTCGGGGATGATCTCCGTGCGGCGCGGGTCGTTGTATGCCTCTTTGATCGCGCGGAGCTCGTTGCCGATGATCTCGAGCACGAGCGCCTCGGACGCGAGGATCGCTTCGAGGCGCGCGATGAGTGCGAGCACTTCCTGGTACTCCTGCACGAGCTTCTCGCGCTCGAGGCCCGTGAGGCGCTGCAGGCGCATGTCGAGGATGGCCTGGGCCTGGATGTCGCTGAACTGCCAGCGCGCGATGAGGCCTTCCTTCGCTTCCTGCCCCGTGCGGCTCGCGCGGATGAGCGCGATCAGCTCGTCGAGCACGTCCAGCGCGCGGACGAGGCCTTCCAGCACGTGCGCGCGCTCGCGCGCCTTGCGCAGCTCGAAGCGCGTGCGGCGCACGACGATCTCTTTGCGGTGATCGACGAAGTGCCGGAGGATGACCGGCAGCGGCATGATCTCCGGCTTGTTGTTGGCGATGGCCAGAAAGATGATGCCGAACGTCGTCTGCATCTGCGTGTTGCGATACAGGTGGTTCAGCACGATCTCGGGGATCGCGTCGCGCTTCAGCTCGATGACCATGCGGATACCTTCGCGATCGGACTCGTCGCGCAGGTCGGAAATGCCCTCGATGCGCTTGTCGCGCACCAGCTCCGCGATCTTCTCGAGCAGGCGGGCCTTGTTCGTCATGTACGGGATCTCCGTCACGACGATCTGCTGCTTCTCGCTCTTCTTCTGCGTCTCGACGACCGCCCGCGCGCGCACCTGGATGATGCCGCGCCCCGTGGTGTAGGCGTCACGGATGCCGGTGAGGCCGTGGATGTAGCCGGCGGTGGGAAAGTCCGGTCCCGGCATGACGGTCATCAGGTCCGCCACGCTCACGGACGGGTTGTCGATCATCATCAGGCAGGCGTCGATCACCTCGCCGAGGTTGTGCGGCGGGATGTTGGTGGCCATGCCGACGGCGATGCCCGACGAGCCGTTGACCAGGAGGTTCGGAAACTTCGCGGGCAGCACCGACGGCTCGGACAGCGAGCCGTCGTAGTTCGGCACCCAGTCGATGGTCTCCTTGTCGATGTCGTCCCGCATCAGCTCTTCGGCGAGCCGGGTCAGGCGGATCTCCGTGTAGCGCATCGCCGCGGGGTTGTCGCCGTCGAGCGAGCCGAAGTTGCCCTGGCCGTCGACGAGCCGGTAGCGCATCGAGAAGTCCTGCGCCATGCGGACCGCGGTGTCGTAGATGGCCGAGTCGCCGTGCGGGTGGTACTTGCCCATCACGTCGCCGACGATGCGGGCGGATTTCTTGTACGCCTTGCCCGCGGTGTTCCCCTGCTCGTACATGCCGTACAGGATGCGGCGGTGCACGGGCTTGAGCCCGTCGCGGACGTCCGGCAGCGCGCGCCCGATGATGACCGACATCGCATAGTCGAGATACGACTTGCGCATCTCGTCTTCGATGTTGACGGGGTATCGCTGCTCGGTGAATTTCGGGGTATCGGTGGTGTCGTCAGCCATTTTTAAATATCGAGGTTCTTCACTTCGAGCGCGTTGTCCTGGATGAACACGCGCCGCGGCTCGACCTGGTCGCCCATGAGAATGGTGAAGATCTCATCGGCTCCGACGGCGTCCTGCACCGTGACCTGCAGCAGGCGCCTCGTCTCCGGGTTCATGGTCGTGTCCCAGAGCTGCTCGGGATTCATCTCGCCGAGGCCTTTGTAGCGCTGGATGGAGAGGCCCTTTTCGGCCAGCTTGTAGATCTGATCGAGCAGGGAGTCGATGTCGGTATACACCGTGACTTCCTCGCCGTGCTTCACCGTGTACGGCGGCAGGCCGAACGCGGAGAGCTGTTCGTACGACTTGACCATCTGCCGGAGCTCGTACTGTCCGAGCAGATCGCCGTTGACCGCGTAGGTCTTGCCGTTGCCGTTGTTGCCGGAGCGGAACTGCACCGAAACGGTCTCGGTGATCTCGTCGCGTACGATGCGGACGTCGAGGAAGCCGGCCGCCGTGAGCGATGCTTCGAGCGACGCGAGCTTTGCTTCGTCCGCGAGCGCGGCGCGGTCGGTGAAGTGCTCGCGCACGAGCACTTCCTGCGCATCCCGCGGAATGCCGCGGACCGCCACCTTGCGGCCGTGCGAGCGGTACTCCTCCATGCGCTGGAGCATGTTCATCAGGGCCTCGCCGCGCACGGTCAGGCCGCCTTCCGGCGTGACCTCGACCGATTCCGCGACACGCCCGAGGAGGAAGCGCGACTTCTCCGTCTCGTCCTTGAGGTAGGTGTCCTTCTTCCCCTGCGTCACTTTGAACAGCGGCGGCTGGGCGATGTAGAGGTGCCCGCGGTCGATGATCTCGCGCATGTGGCGATAGAAGAACGTCAGGATGAGCGTGCGGATGTGCGAGCCGTCGACGTCCGCGTCCGTCATGATGATGATCTTGTGGTAGCGGAGCTTGGCGACCGAGAAGTCGTCGGCGCCGATGCCGGTGCCGAGGGCTGTGATCATCAGGCGGATCTCCTCGGACGACAGCATCTTGTCCAGGCGCGCCTTCTCCACGTTCAGGATCTTGCCCTTGAGCGGCAGGATGGCCTGGAAGCGGCGATCGCGGCCCTGCTTGGCGGAGCCGCCTGCCGAGTCACCCTCGACGAAGTAGATCTCGCAGAGCGCCGGATCGCGCTCGGAGCAATCGGCGAGCTTGCCGGGAAGCGACGCGGAATCGAGCGCGCCTTTGCGGCGCGTGAGGTCGCGCGCTTTGCGCGCGGCCTCACGGCCACGCGCAGCGTCGATGATTTTTTCGGTGATCCGCTTCGCTTCCTTCGGGTTCTCCTCGAAGTACTCCGCCAGACGCTCGTTGACGATCTGCTCGACCCACGTCTTCACTTCCGACGAAACGAGCTTGTCCTTCGTCTGCGACGAGAACTTCGGGTCGCGGATCTTGACCGAGATGATCGCCGTGAGGCCTTCGCGGATGTCGTCGCCTTCGAGCGAGAGCTTGAGCTTCTCGAGCACGCCCGTGTCGGTGACGTACTTGTTCACGGTGCGCGTGAGCGCACCCTTGAAGCCGACCAGGTGCGTGCCGCCGTCGGCGTTCTTGATCGTGTTCGTGAAGGTGTAGATGTTATCGGTGTAGCCGTCGTTCCACTGCAGGGCGATCTCGACCTGCTCGCCGTCTTCCTCGTCGCGGATGAAGATCGGCTCGTCGTGCAGCGGCGTCTTGTTCTTGTTCAGGTCCTTGACGAACGAGACGATGCCGCCCTCGTACTTGAATTCGTGGTGCTTCTCGCTGCGGTCGTCCTTGATCTCGATCTGGATGCCGGAGTTGAGGAACGCCAGCTCGCGGAGACGCTGCGAGAGCGTCTCGAAGTTCATCTCGGTGACGGAGAAGATCTCCGGGTCGGCTTTGAAGGTGACGCGCGTCCCGCGGTTCGTGGTCTTCTCGCCCTTGACGATCGGCGCCGTCGGCAGGCCGCGCTCGTAGCGCTGGCGCCAGACGTTGCCGTCGCGGTGGATCTCCAGCTCCAGCCACTCGGAGAGGAAGTTCACGACCGAGACGCCGACGCCGTGCAGACCGCCGGAGACCTTGTACGAGTTGTTGTCGAACTTTCCGCCCGCGTGCAGCTCGGTCATGATGACCTCGGCCGCCGAGCGCCCCTCTTCCTTGTGGATGTCGACGGGGATGCCGCGGCCGTTGTCCGTGACCGTCACCGAGTTGTCCACGTGAATCGCCACGGTCACGCGGTCCGCATGACCGGCGAGCGCTTCGTCGATGGCATTGTCGACGACCTCGTAAACCATATGGTGCAGGCCGGTGATGTCATCGGTGTCGCCGATGTACATGCCCGGGCGCTTGCGCACCGCATCCAGTCCCTTGAGGACTTTGATGTCTTCAGCTGTGTAGTTTTCTGCCATCGAAGATTGCTTTCCGGCGGTCCTGTTCGGGTTGTTCCCGCGGCGGAGCGGGGAAGGATTTTTCGCCGCGATTAAGAACGCGAAATTATAGCGTTTTTATTGCCTTTTCAGGCGAAATCCCTGGCGGTCGTAACTCTTCCATTTTCTAGACTTAGCCGGCGGTGTGGGCCCGCCTCCAGAGCGGCCAGAAAAGCCTCCTTGGCCGAGGTGGCGAAGACCTGCGTGGAAACCGGCAATTTCGACAGCAGAGACTGCAGGATCTCGAGGTCCAGCTCGGCATCCACATCGTCCAGAAGGAACAGCGGCGCGTCGTCGTGACGGCGGCGGAAGAGCTCCAGCTTCGCGAATTTGAGGAACAGCACGATCATCTTCTGCTCGCCGCCGCTCAGCACCTCGGACGCCGGCCGGCCGTCGACTTCGAAGTCCAGCAGGTCGCGCTGCGGGCCGACGAGCGTCATCCGGGCGCGCAGCTCTTCGCGGCGGTGCTTCGCCAGCTCCTCGGTCAGGTTCGGCCGGTACTGCATGGTCACCCCGGTGACGTGGTAGCCGTGCTGCGCGACGATCTCCCGGAAGACCACGCCGAGGTCGTGCGCGTAGGCGGCGCGGGCCTTGTGGACGACGTTCGCCGCGACCATCAGCTCGTTGTCCCAGGCGTCGAGCGACGCCTGCGCGGAGCGCTGGAACGCGGCCTCGGCGAGCAGGGCGTTGCGCTGCTTGAGGACGCGGGTGTAGCGCGTGAGCTGCTCGAGGTACGCGGGGTTGACGCTGGCGATGCCGCGGTCCAGGAAGCGCCGGCGCTCTTCCGGCGTGCCGCGAATGGCATCCAGCCGCGCGGACGAGTACGCGAAGACGCTCATCGCGTTGAGGTACGCGGGGAGCGTGACCTTCTCGCCGTTGATCATCAGCACGCGGCGTTTCGCCTCACCCGTCTCCAGGCCGACGGAAAGGGTCCTGGCGATGCCGTCGCGGCGCAGCAGGCCGCTGACGAAGACGTTCGATTCGGAAAAGCGGAACAGGCTCGCGACGCGCGACGTGCGGAAGGATTTCGTCGTCGCGAGAAAGTAGATGGCCTCGAGCAGGTTCGTTTTGCCCTGCCCGTTGCGTCCGACGAGGATGTTGGACTGCGGGTGAAACTCGGTCTCGCCGGAAACCAGGTTCCGGAAGTTCTCGGCAGAAATGCGCTCGAGGATCACCTTCCTGTCATCCTGAGCCGCGTAGACGGCGAAGGACCCCCTGCGGATGCACGAGGGTCGCGCTGTCGGAAGGGGGTCCTTCGTCGTCTACGCGACTCAGGATGACAGCGGTTCACGCCAGTCGCATGGGCATCACGACGTACAGGTAGTCGTACGGCAGATCTTCCGACGCGGTCGCCGGGCGGCCGATGCACTGGCTGTTCTCGTCCTTCAGGTCGAGCGAGACGCTCGGGGTGTCCGTGGCGCTGAGGAAGTCCATCACGTACGCCGCGTTCAGCCCCACGAAGAACGGCTGCCCCGCGTAGTCGATGGGCACCGTCTCGCGCGCGTCGCCGAGCTCCGGGTTCGTCGACGACACCGTGAGCTTTCCGGGCGCGAAGTCGAAGCGCACCGCGCGGGTGCGCTCGTTGGCGACCAGCGAGATGCGCTTGATCGTCGACAGCAGCCGCTCGCGGTCGACCATCACCCGGCGGTCGTTGTCGCGGGAGATCACTTCCATGTAGTTCGGGAAGTTGACGTCGATCATGCGCGCGAGCAGGCGGCGGTCGCCGGCGTCGAAGAAGAGCTGGTTGTCGGAGACGCCGAACTTCACCGTGCCGTCTTCGACGCTCTCGAGCCGGAGGATCTCGTCGAGCGCCTTGCGGGGGATGAGGATCGTGAGGTCGCCGCCCTTCTTGCCCTTGCCGCCGGTGATCGCGGACGGGAAGTTGATCAGGGCCATGCGGTGGCCGTCCGTGGCGACCATCTCCAGCTTGTTCGGCTGGACCTTGAGCAGCGCGCCGTTGAGCTGGAAGCGCGTCTCCTCGTGCGTGATCGCGAACTTCACCTTGCCGACCATGGTCTTCAGCTCGTCGAGCGGGATGCTGAAACCCTCGTTCACGTTCACCGTCGGCAGCGTCGGGTAATCCTCGGCCGGCAGGCCGAGGAGGCGGAACTTGGCGGTGCCGGAGTCGATCTGGACCGAGTTGTTGTCCTGCAGCGTGATGTGCACGTCGTCATCCGGCATCGAGCGGATGATGTCGAAGAGGCGCTTGGCCTCGATGGTGACGCCGCCCGGAGTGGTGATGCGCGCGGCGCACGAGCTGAGGATCGTGACGTCGAGGTCCGTCGCGGCGATCTGCAGGCGTCCGTCGGCGGCCCGGAGGAGCACGTTCGACAGAATCGGAATCGTCGAACGCTTCTCGACCACCCCCTGACAGAGTTGGAGTTCCTTCTGCAGATCCGCTTTTCCGACGGTCAGCTCCATTTGGCCTCTTCCTTCAAACCAAGACTAGATCTCTTGTAGTGGTAGTAGTAGGTGCTGCGGAGAATGGCAGCACCGCGCGCAAAGTATTCGAAAGTATAGCAGTCTTCGTTTCTACGCCCTGTGGATCGGAGAGGGTGAAAACTGCGGGAAATTCGGGCATTTTCCACAGCGGGTAGACGATGTCGTTCGCGAGCCGTTTTCATCCACACGATTTCATTGGGGCATTCCACAGCGCCTGTGGAATCAGCGGAACTGCTTGGAGAGTCCTTCGACCGTCCGTGCGAACTGCGCGTCGGCGTCCATCATCTTCTTGATCTGCTGGACGGAGTACATGACGGTCGAGTGGTGCTTGTCGGCGAAGACCTTGCCGATCTCGGGATAGGAGAGGTCCGTCAGCTCCTTGCAGAGGTACATCGCCACCTGGCGGGGGAAGGCGATGGTCTTGGCGTTGCTCTTCTGCTTGAGGTCCGAGACCTTGAGGCCGTAGTGCTGGGCCACGACGCGCAGGATCTCCGGCGCGTTGATCGGCTTCTCTTCCTTGGAGAGGATGTCCTTGAGCGCTTCCTTCGCCAGCTCGGTCGTCACCGGCCGGCCGGCCAGCGACGCGAACACCGCGATCTTGTTCAGGTGCCCTTCGAGCTCGCGGACGTTCGAGCGCACCCTCTCGGCCAGGAACAGGGCCACGTCCTGGGGGAGGTTCATGCCCTTGTCTTCCGCCTTCTTGCGGAGGATCGCGACCTTGGTCTCGAGATCGGGCGGCTGGATGTCGGCGGTCAGACCCCACTCGAAGCGGGAGCGGAGGCGCTCTTCGAGCGTCGGGATCTCTTTCGGCGGCCGGTCGGACGTGAACACGATCTGCTTCTGTGCCTCGTAGAGGGCGTTGAACGTGTGGAAGAACTCTTCCTGCGTCCGCTCCTTGCCGGCGATGAACTGGATGTCGTCGAGCAGGAGCGCGTCGACGGACCGGTAGCGGTCCCGGAACGACGCCATCTTGTCGAAGCGGATGGACGCGATCAGCTCGGTCATGAAGGCTTCCGCCGACATGTACGACACCTTCAGATTAGGGCGCAGCTCCCGGATCTGGTGGCCGATGGCCTGGATCAGGTGGGTCTTGCCCAGTCCGGCGCCGCCATAGATGAACAGCGGGTTGAAGGACCCGCTCGGGTTCTCGGCGATGGACTTCGAGGCCGCGTAGGCGAGCTGGTTGGACCCGCCGACCACGAAGGTCTCGAACCGGTAGCGCGGATTGAAGACCGCCGCCGGGATCTCCTCTTTCGGCGGAGCCATCTGCAGGCCGAGGTCGTCTTTGACGTTGGCGTCGACGACGAAGTGGACCTGGACGCGCTCGGGGGTGATCTCGTTGAGCACGCCTCGGATCCGGGCGCCGAAGCGCTCGCGGATCTCATCGACATAGCGTTGCGAAGGGACGGCGACGTCCAGAGTGTCGCCTTTCTGGCCTACGAAACGGGTGGGCGCCAGCCAGGTGTCGTACTCCGTCCGATCAACGACTTGCTCGATACGGGCGAGGACCTGATTCCATGTGCTCATCGGACGGGAACGGGGGCTATCTCCTTGAGGATCCACAGCTTTTCCACAGTTGTGGAAATTGGGTTCTCTGGATGGGGGACGGAGTCTAGCACAGGGGTAGGGGGTGGGGAAGGGACAAAAAAGTGGGGTGTCAGGGCGCGGGGAACAGGGCGCAGGGACAGGAGAACCGGAGCCCGGACGATGTTCCTTTTCAGCCGTCTGCCCCCTGCGCCCTGCGCCCTGCGCCCTGGAATATCCCTCTCGCGCAGAGGCGTTTGCGCGCTCGTCCCGCGGGGTGACGGCGTGGTCGTTGACCGCCCTTTTCGCCATCACTATACTCACCGCCTTCGTTTTCAGAGGATTAGCGCACATGGCATCGAAGCGTACATTTCAGCCGAACAACCGCCGTCGCAAGCGCACGCACGGTTTCCTCGTCCGGATGCGGACGAAGGACGGACAGGCCGTTCTGTCCCGCCGTCGCCGCAAGGGCCGCAAGCGCCTCGCTGTCTAAGCGGGCGCTCGCGGTACTGACGGTGCAACGCCCGCGGCCCTTCGACGCTGCTCAGGGCGGGCCCGAAGGGCTGCCGAAAGAGAAACGACTGGCGAAACGTCGCGAGTTCGTCAGGGTCTACGAAACGGGCCAGAAGGTCTTTTCCCGCTACGCCGTCCTCTTCTTCGCCGCCAGCGATCTGCCCCATTCGCGGATCGGCATCACTGCCACGAAGAAGCTCGGCAAAGCCAACGTTCGGAACCGTCTGAAGCGCTGGACGCGCGAGACGTACCGGCGGCAGCGCGAGCCGCTGGGCCTCGACGCGCGATCGCTCGACATCGTCGTGAATGTGAAGCCGAACGCCGCCTCCGCCTCCTTCGACGAATACAGCCGCGACCTCGCGCGCGTGCTCGACCGCGTCGGCCAGCCCGGCGGCAAGCCCGCCGTCAAGCCATGATCGGCCGACCCATCGCGCTGTTTCTCCTCCGCTTCTACAAGCGGTTCCTCTCGCCACTGCTCCCCCCGATGTGCCGCTTCGAGCCGACCTGCTCTGTGTATACGATGCAGGCCGTCGAAAAATATGGCGTCCTCCGCGGCGTCTGGCTCGGCATGAAGCGCCTCGGGCGCTGTCACCCGTTCAATCCTGGAGGTTGGGACCCGGTCCCCTGACATGGAAAAACGAATTTTTCTTGCGGTAGTGATCTCGATCGCGCTTCTCGGACTCTGGTCCTGGGCGCTGCCGAAGTTCTTCCCCGAGCTCGCGAAGAAGCCCGAGCCGGCCAGGGTCGCGACCACGTCCACCGCTCCGAAGCCGGCGCCGGCCACGACCGGGACCTCGCCGGCGTCCACGACGGCTTCGACGTCCACGGCACCGGCAACCATCCCGGCCACCGGGATCGCGGCCGCCCCGCCCGTCGCTCCGGTCGCCGCCGCCCGCCTGCAGACCACCACGATCGACGCGCCGGAGTACGTCGCGGTGTTCTCGAACCGCGGGGCCCAGCTCATCTCCTTCCGCCTCAAGCACTACCAGCGCAAGGACAACCCGAAGCTGGACGTCGATCTGGTGCGCAGCCGCGAGGCCGGCCGCACGGACTTTCCGTTCGCGTTCGACACCGTCGACCAGGCCCTGGACGCGCGGCTGAACTCCGCGCTGTACTCCGTCACCGACACCACCGATCGCGGTGTTCGCGTCCTCGAGTACCGCTACTCCGACGGGCGCCACACCGCGACGAAGACGTTCCGCATCGACCCGGTCCGTCCCTATCTGTTCGACTACGCGACCAGCATCCAGCCGCCGGTCGACTACCGCGTCGAGGTCGGACCGGGCATCGGCAACGTGCGGGCCGAGGACGTCGACTCCGCGGCCATCATCACCGGCAACGGCGTCGTGCAGAGCGAGAACGAGTTCGACATCTATCCCCGCGAGAAGGGCGAGGAGTTCCAGGTCTTCGAGACCGTCGACTACATCGGCATCGAGGACAACTACTTCCTCACCGTGCTCCGCCCGTCGGCCGGCGGACAGGGCGTGCTCGAGCGCGAGGTGTTCACGGATCCGGCCACGAAGCAGAGGCGTCCCGATTTCTTCGCCGGCGTCAACGCGGCGAACGGAGCGCAGGCGGGCAGCGCCTTCTTCGGACCGAAGGAGACCAACCTCCTCGACAACTACGGGTTCGGCGCCGCGCTGCAACTGGGCTGGTTCGGCCTGATCGCGCGCTTCTTCCTGGTGGCGCTGGTCTGGATCAACCAGTTCACGCAGAACTACGGCTTCGCCATCATCGTCCTGACGATCATCATCAAGATCGTGCTCTATCCGCTGCAGCACAAGAGCAACGTCTCGATGAAGAAGATGCAGCGGGTCGCGCCGAAGATCGAGGCCATCAAGGCCAGGTACAAGAAGGCCAAGACCGACGCCGAGCAGCGCAACAAGATGAACCAGGAGATGATGCAGCTCTACCAGAGAGAGGGCATCAATCCGATGGCGGGGTGTCTCCCGCTCGTGCTGCAGCTCCCGATCCTGTGGGGCTTCTACAACCTGCTCTCGCGCGCCATCGAGCTGCGCGGCGCGCCGTGGATCCTGTGGATCAAGGACCTGTCGGAGAAGGATCCGACGTACGTGCTGCCGATCCTCATGACCGCCACGATGTTCCTGCAGACCTATCTCACGCCGGCGACCGGCGATCCCGCGCAGCGCAAGATGTTTCTCATCATGCCGCTGGTGTTCGGGTTCCTGTTCAAGGACTTCCCGAGCGGTCTCGTGCTCTACTGGCTGGTGCAGAACATCTTGACGATCATCCAGCAGTTGATCATGAATAAGTGGTGGAAAGACCATCCCGACGATCTGAAGACGGACGCCGTCGTCGCGAAGTGATCGTCGTTCGAGGAACGAATGAGCCAGCGGTTCGAAGGACGGAATCTCGAAGACGCGCTGCAGCAGGCGGCGCAGACGTTCGGCGTCGAGCGCTGGGCGCTCACCTATCACGTGCTGATGGAGAAGCGCGGCTTCCTCGGCGGCACCAAGCGCGTCGTCATCGAAGCCGAGGTGAACGCGGGGGCTCCCGAGCCGCCGCCGCCGGCGCCCGCTCCGGTGGTGGAGTCGCGTCCGCCGCGCAGTGACCGCGGTCCCCGCGGCGGCGGTGGTGGTGGCGGTGCGCGGGGTGGTGGGGGTCGCGATCGCGGCGGCCGCCGCGACGGTGGTGGAGGAGGCGGACGCGGTCGCCGCGGTGGAGGTCCCCGCCGCGAAGAGGGCCGCGACTTCCGCACCGGCGATTTCGAGACCTTCCTCGGCGACGTGCCGGAGCAGGGACCGGAGTCGGATGCCGCGCGCATCGTCCGTGAGTGGGTCGAGGACACGGTCGCGCTTTCGCGCCTCGACGTGATCGCCCGCACCGAAGAGAACGAGACCCAGATTCACGTGAAGCTGTACGGCGCGGACGGTGGACGCCTGACCGACCGCCACGGCGAGCTGCTCGACGCGATCCAGGTGCTGGCCAACAAGGCCCTGGTGGGACGCAAGGTCGAGAAGGAGATCGAGCTCGACTGCGAGGACTTCAAAGGTCATCGCGAAGAGGACCTCGGACGCCGCGCCCGCGAGGTGGCGGACCGCGTGCGCCGCGGCGGGCGCGAGGAGCTGCTCCCGGCGATGTCGCCGATCGAGCGGCGCATCGTCCACATCGCGCTGCGCGAGGATCCGGATGTCACGACCGACTCCCGCGGCGAAGGGTTCTTCAAACGGGTCGCGATCATTCCCCGTCCGGCGGATCAGCCGGTGGCCGAGCAGCCGGCGGCCGAGGAAGAGCCGGCCGACTCGCAGCCGGAGTCGTGATCGAGCTGGACACGATCGTCGCCCCGGCCACCCCGCCGGGGCGCAGCGCCCTGGCGATCGTGCGCATCGACGGCCCGAAGAGCAGCTCCATCCTTACGGCCTTATCGCCGGGCGCACTGCCGGCGGTGCGTGTGGCCACTCTCACTCATTTGAGGGAGATCGACGAGTGCGTCGCCATCCGCTACGAGGCGCCCCACTCGTTTACCGGCAACGACCTGGTCGAGCTGACGCTGCACGGCAACCCGCTGCTCGTAGAGCAGGTGATCGAGGCGTGCGTCGCGCTCGGCGCGCGGATGGCGGAGCCGGGGGAGTTCACCGAGCGCGCGGTGCTGAACGGGAAGATGGACCTCGTCCAGGCGGAGTCGGTCGCGGACCTGATCAACGCGCGGACGGCGCTGCAGGCGAAGCTGTCGCTGTCGAACCTGGAAGGGATGCTCAGCCGGAAGGCGGCGGCGATCCGGCAGACGCTGCTCGAGGTGATCTCGCGGCTGGAGGCGGCGCTCGACTTTTCGGAAGAGGGCTACGACTTCATCACCCGGGACGAAACGCGCTCGCGGATCGAAGCGGCGCTGGCCGACGTGGCGGCGATGCGGGAGACGTACCGGCGCGGACGCGCCACGCGCGCCGGCCTGAGCGCGGTCATCCTCGGCCGCCCGAACGCGGGGAAGTCGACGCTGCTGAACCGGCTGGTCGGCAGCGACCGGGCCATCGTGACGCCGATCCCCGGCACGACCCGCGACATCGTCCGGGAGACCATCGAGATCGGCGGCCTGCCGGTGACGCTGGCGGACACCGCCGGTCTGCGGGAGAGCACGGACGTGGTGGAAGGGATCGGGATCGAGCGGGCGAGGGAAGCGGCCCGGACCGCGGACATCGTGCTCTACCTGGTCGACGGCGTCACCGGGCTGACGGCCGAGGACGAGGCAGAGCTGGCGGGGCTGGAAAACGTGCAGCTCGTCCATACGAAGGCCGACCTCGCACGCCACGCAGGACTTTCCATAAGTGCCGTATCAGATGAGGGCATCGCTGAGCTGCTTGCGCGACTGGATGAGCTCGTCCGCGAGCGCTACGCTGCCCCGGAAGGCGCCCTCGTCAACGAGCGGCAGAGGTACGCCGTGGCCGAATGTGAGGAAGCGCTCACGGCCGCGCTCGCCGCGACCGATGCCGGGCTCGACGAGCAGATGATCGTCGCGGACCTCTACCGTGCCGCCAACGCCCTCGGCGTCCTGACCGGCGCGGTCACGAGAGAGGACGTCCTCTCGGAGATCTTCGGGAAGTTCTGCATCGGTAAATGACAAGCGCGTTGTCGTTGATGACAACGGTCGCTGTCGTTCATGACAAGCGGCGCTATCGTCGATGATAGCGAGCCTTGTCGTTGATGACAGCGGCGTCGCTATTGATGATAGCGAGCGCTATCGTTGGTGACAGGCGCGGCTGTCGTTGATGACAGGCGCGGCTATCGTCAATGACAAGCGCGGCTATCGTTGATGACAAGCACGGCTATCGATCACGATAACGGCGTCGTTATCGTTGATGGGCGTTGCTATCGTTGACGACGAGCGCGTTGTCACACTCGAGGGATGACGTTCCGGTCCGCCTGTGTTCCACGTGGAACATGACTGGGTACGACGTCATCGTCATCGGCGGCGGGCATGCCGGAGCGGAAGCGGCGCGCGTTTGCGCTCGCGGCGGACTGCGTGTGGCCATGGTCACCATGCTTCGCGACGCCATCGGCCGCATGTCGTGCAACCCCGCCATCGGCGGCCTGGCCAAGGGAAACCTCGTCAAGGAGATCGACGCCCTCGGTGGCCTCATGGGGGAGGCGACCGACCGCGCCGGCATCCAGTTCAAGGTCCTCAATCGCTCCAAGGGTCCGGCCGTCCAGGGCCCGCGCGCCCAGTGCGACCGCGATCTCTACGCCGCCGCCGTGCAGGACATCCTCGCCGCCGAGCCGAACCTCGACATCGTGGAAGGCGCGGTCCAGTCCCTGATCGTCGACGGCCCTGCCGTTCGCGGCGCCGTCCTCACCGACGGCACCCGCCTCGACGCCCGCGCCGTCGTCGTCACCACCGGCACCTTCCTCCGCGCGCTCATGCACTCGGGCGAGCAGAAGACCGTCGGAGGCCGCTTCGGCGAGCCCTCCGCCGAGACGCTCTCCGACTCCCTGCGCGCCCTCGGCCTGAACCTCGGCCGCCTCAAGACCGGCACCCCGCCGCGCATCGACCGCACCACCGTCGACTTCGCGAAGCTGGAGGAAGCTCCCGGCGACGAGCGCCCGCGCCCGTTCTCCATCCTCACCGACCGCCTCGAGCAGCCGCAGGTTCTCTGCTGGATCACCCACACCGGTGCCTTCGCGCACGACCTGATCCGCGCGAACCTCCACCGCGCGCCGATGTACTCGGGCCAGATCAGCGCCGCCGGCCCGCGCTACTGCCCGTCCATCGAGGACAAGGTGGTGCGCTTCGCCGAGAAGGAACGGCACCAGATCTTCGTCGAGCCCGAAGGCCTCCGGCACCCCTGGCTCTACATGAACGGCATCTCGACGTCGCTTCCGGCCGACGTGCAGGACGCGGTCGTGCGCTCTTTGCCTGGATTCGAGCAGGCGCAGATCGCCCGCTACGGGTACGCGGTCGAGTACGACTTCGTGAATCCCGAGCAGCTCGCCCCGACCCTCCAGGTCCGCGGCGTGGAGGGACTCTTCCTCGCCGGCCAGATCAACGGCACCTCGGGATACGAGGAAGCCGCCGCGCAGGGGCTGTTGGCGGGGATCAACGCGCTGCAGGCCGTACGGGGAGGGGAGCCGGTCGTGCTCCGCCGCGACGAAGCCTACGCCGCGGTCATGATCGACGACCTCGTCACCCTCGGCACCGAGGAGCCGTACCGGATGTTCACGTCGCGGGCGGAGCACCGCCTGCTCCTGGGCTGCGACTCCGTCTACGAGCGCCTCGCGCCCGTCGCGGACCGCCTCGGCATCCTCGACGACGAGCGCAAACGCCGCATCGGGGAGCGCGTGACGCGCATGCGCCGGGCGTCCGAGGCGGCGGAGGCCGAGCTGCGGCCGGACCGGGAGACCGTCGCGTGGCTGCGGGAAGCGGATGTCGAGCTCACCGCGCAGACCACTGTCGCGAAGCTGGTCCAGCGCCCGGCCCTCGACGTCGCGAAGCTGGCCGCCGCCGCGGAAACCACGCTCCCGGAGCTGTCCGAGGCGTTCCGCGCCCTCACGGAGGAGGAGACGGAGGGCGTCGTGAGCCGCCTGCGGTACGCCGGATACATCGAGCGCCAGCAGCGCGAAGCGGAGAAGCTCCACCAGGACGAAGACCTCCGCATCCCCGCGAGCATGACTTACGCATTGCCCGGGCTCTCGAGAGAGATGACCGAAAAGCTGACGAGAGTCCAGCCCGTGTCACTGGGGCAGGCGAGCCGGATCCCCGGCGTGACCCCGGCGGCGATCGCCATCCTGCGCATGCACCTGCGGCGGCGCCCCTCTGTCATCCTGGGCCGCGTAGACGGCGAAGGATCCCCCGCCGATGCACGCTGACCGTTCCAATCAGGGGGTCGTTCCCTCTACGGGGCCCAGGATGACAGCTTTGGAGCGCTACAAATCCGAGCTGCTGAAGTGGAACGCCAAGGTGAACCTCATCGGTCCGGAGGCCACCGCCCACCTGGACGAGCACATCGCCGAGGCCTTGGCGGCCGCGGAGATCCTCAAACCGGAGCGGGAAGTGATGGACTTCGGCTCCGGCGGCGGGTTGCCGGCCATCCCCATGGCCATCATGAGCCCGGCAGCGCGCTTCCACCTGGTGGAAGCGGATCAGAAAAAATGGGCCTTTTTGAAGCACATTGCGCGCGAATGCGGCTTGAGCTGCCAGGTTTACGGTGATAGATTGTCGCGCCTTCTGCAGCGGCTCCCCGCCGATCTCCGATTTTCCCTCGTCGTTTCCCGCGCCGTGGGGAGCCCTGAGGAGTGGGTGCCGACGCTGAAGGATCACCTGGAGCCCGGCGCCCGAGTCGCGCTCTTCCAGGGATCGCCGGATGCTCCGGAGATCGACGGATTCAGCCATGAGGACGCAGTCCCGCTGCCTCGTGGCGATTCCAACTACCTCGTGGTACTGACGTTCCACGTGGAACACTAATCTGACGTCGTTTAGGCGTCTTCGACTATGGGCAAGATCGTTACCCTCGTGAATCAGAAGGGTGGTGTCGGCAAAACGACCACCGCCATCAACCTCGGCGCCTCCCTGGCGGCCTGCGAGCGGAACGTTCTCCTCATCGATCTCGATCCTCAGGCGAACGCAACTTCCGGCGTCGGCATCTCCAAGAACGAGGAGAAGTCGATCTATCCCGTCCTCACGGACGGCATGAACCTCCGCGAGGTCGTCCGTCCCACCGAGCTGCCGAACTTCCACGTCGCGCCTTCGTCCGTCGACCTCGTCGCGGCCGAGCTGGAGCTGTCCGACGCCATCGGCCGGGAGTTCTACCTCCGCCGCGCCCTCCAGGAAGTGGTCAAGGACTACGACTACATCCTCATCGACTCGCCCCCGTCCCTCGGCCTGCTGACCGTGAACGGCCTCACCGCCGCCAGCAGCGTCCTCGTCCCGATGCAGTGTGAGTACTTCGCCATCGAGGGCGTCGCCCAGCTCGTGAACACCGTCGAGCGCGTCCGCGACATGCTGAACCCCGGGCTCGAGATCGAGGGCATCGCCCTCACCATGTACGACGAGCGGATGAACCTCGCCCGCCAGGTCGCGGAAGAGGTGAGGACCCACTTCGGCGACAAGGTCTACAAGACCATCATCCCCCGCAACGTCCGCCTCGGCGAGGCCCCCTCGTTCGGCAAGCCGATCATCCTCTACGACATCCGCTCCCGGGGGTGTGAGGCGTACATCAGCCTCGCCAAGGAGTTCATCCAGCGCGCGGAGAACGTTCTGACATGAGCACCCAGAAGAAAGCGCTCGGCAGAGGACTCGGAGCCCTCATCCCGTCGCGGCCCGCGGAACCTGCGCCCGCGGCCCCGCCTCCTCCGCCCGCGGACGGTCCCGGCCTGGCCGTGGTGCCGATCGAACAGATCTCGCCCAATCCCTACCAGCCGCGCAAGACGTTCAACGACGCGTCGATCGAAGAGCTCGCGCGCTCTGTTAAAGAGCACGGCATCATTCAACCGTTAGTCGTAACGAAAATTGGTGATCATAAATACCGCCTCATCGCCGGCGAGCGCCGTTTCCGCGCCGCGCAGAAGGCGGGACTCGGCTCCGTCCCCGTCGTCATCAAGGAGACGATGGCCGACGGGGACGTCCTCCAGGTCGCGCTCATCGAGAACATCCAGCGCGAGGACCTGAACCCGATCGAAGAGGCGTACGCCTACCACCAGCTCCACGAGGAGTTCCAGCTCACGCAGGAGGAGATCTCCAAGCGGGTGGGGAAGGAGCGCTCGACGGTCGCGAACTTCCTCCGGCTCCTGAAGCTGCCCGACTCGGTGAAGAAGCTCCTCGCCGCGGGGCAGCTCTCGATGGGCCACGCGCGGGCGATCCTCGCCGTCGACCAGGCGAAGAAGCAGGAGCAGCTCGCCGAGCGCGTGGTGAAGCGCAACCTCAACGTGCGCCAGACCGAGATGCTCGCCGCCGAGGCCGCGAACAAGGGCGGCGACAAGGCCGAGCAGCCGGAGAAGGAAAAGGACGTCTTCACGCTCGACGCCGAGGAACGGCTCGCGAAGACGCTGCGAAGTAAGGTAGAAATCGACCGCAAACGCCGCGGCGGCGTGATCCACATCCGCTTCGGGAGCGAGGACGAGTTGATCCGGCTCGTCGAAGAACTCATGGGGAGAAGACGATGAAGGGCAAATCAGGTGATCTCAACGGCTTCCTCGACCGCGGCTCGTCCTTCAAAGGGGAGCTCGAGTTCGAGGACACGATGCGCATCGACGGGAAGTTCAACGGGCGGATCCGCTCGAAGAACGAGTTGATCGTCGGCGAGAGCGCGCACATCGAAGGGGAGATCCACGTCGGCCGCATCGCCATCTCAGGCACCGTGGTCGGCAAGATCACGGCCGACCAGCGCGTGGAGATCCACCGCAACGGCAAGGTGTACAGCGATGTGGATACGCCCGCGCTGGTCATCGAAGAGGGTGCGATCTTCCAGGGGAATTGCGTGATGGGGGATAAGAAGGGCGGGAGTGTGACGAACCTGGTGGCGAAGGCGTAGTCGCTTTCGCTGGATTGAGAATTGAGGATTGAGAATTGAGGATCAAGGGGTCGCGCAGGCATCCTCAATCCATCATCCTCAATCCTCAATCCAGCCGCGAAGACGGCTGACCAGCACGATCACTTCCGGGATCGTGAACTCATCCTCCTGTCCCAACACGTCCTCCCACGCCAGGTCCCAGGCGGCTTTCATCCGCTGCGCCTGCGTGGCCTCGGTGAAGTTCAGCTCGCACACGTCGCCGATGTAGGCGCGCTTCTCGCGCAGCGGAAGGCCGAACGTGCGGCAGACCAGGGGGCGGTGCTCGTACATCATGCACAGCCCCGCGTCGTCCAGGTTGGGGCAGGGCGTCGACTGGGTGCGGTCGAAGAACGCTTCCTTCTCTTCGGGCGAGCACTCGCGCAGGTTCGGGTGTGCGCTCCGCTCCACGATCTCCTGTGCGCGGCGAATCACCTTCCGCCGCCGCGACGGGTGCATCTTCTCGAGCCCTTCGGCGATCAGCGGCACGTCGCCCGAGCCGATCTCGAACAGGCCGTAACAGCAGAGGGAGCACCCCGCTCCGCACCGCAGGTTCTGCGGCTGCGACTCCATGACCGCGGCGAAGTGCCGGTCCGCCCGGTCGAGGATGCTGCGATAGTCGTCGTCCGCCACCATCGTCACGGAACCGCTCGCGTGACAACGTTCTTTCCGATGTGGTATACAACCGCGGCTTTGGGCGCGTTCCGCGCCACTGGAGCCCTCCTGCGCGGCTCGCCCCGAGCAGTGATTTCCACGAAAAACACTATGCAAATCAACTTGGCGCCCGATCTCTCTCTGCTCGCGATCATGGTGATCTTCATCCTGAATTACCTCGTCGTGCGCAAGTTCTTCCTGCGTCCGATCAACGAGGTACTGGAAGCCCGCGAGACGGAGACGAAGACCGCAGAGACGATGTACGAGGACGCTCTGGCGCGCTTCAACGAAGCGACCGCCCAGACCGAGGCGCAGCTTCATGCCGCGAAGCGCGAAGCCGCCCAGGTGCGCGAGCGCTACCGCGGCGAAGCGGGCGCCTACCGCCAGCAGGTCGTCGACCGCACCAGCGCCGAGGGCCGGCAGATCGTCGAAGAGGCCGACACGAAGCTCACCGGCGACGTCGCGGCCGCCCGCGCGAAGATCGTCACCGAGTCCGAGGCCCTGGCCCGTCTCGCCGCCGAGCGCATTCTCGGGAGGGCTGTCTGATGCGCCGCCTCATTCTCCTTCTTCTCATCGTCCTCATCGCCCCCGCCCTCTTCGCCCAGGTCGACAAGACCGGCGGCACCGCCGCCCATGCCGCGGAAGGGGAGACGCACGAGAAGGTGCATCCGACCGAGGGTCCGGCGGAAGGCGCCGAGCATCACGAGAAGACCTACTTCGGCATCCCCGGCTGGATCCTCAAGATCGCGAACATGGTGCTGTTCATCGGCGTGCTGGTGTACTTCGCCGGCGGCCCGGTGAAGAAGGCCTTCGCCGAGCGCAGCGCCGCGATCCGGCGCGCCGCCGACGAGGCGCGCGAGCGGCGCGAGAAAGCCGACCGCATGGCGGGCGACATCCAGGCGCGCCTGTCCGCGATCGAAGCCGAGGTCCGCGCCATCCACGAGCGCGCCCAGGCCGAAGGCGAGCGGCAGAAGAAGGAGCTCATCGCGGCGGCGGAAGCCGAGTCGCAAAAGATCCTCGCCAACGCCCGCAACGAAGTCGACAACCGTCTCAAACACGCGCGGAAAGAGCTCACCGAGTTCGCCGGCCAGCTCGCCAGCGAGCGCGCCGAGCAGATCCTCCGCGAGAAGATAACTGAAGCCGACCAGAAGAAGCTCTTCACCGAGAGCCTTCGTGAGGTGAGCAACGCATGATCCGTCGATTCGCCCGGCCGTACGCCCGCGCCATGATGGACGTCGCCGGTACGCCGGCGAAAGCCAACGAGCTGCGCGGCGAGCTGATGACCTTCGCCAAGGCCCTGCGCGCTTCGCAGGACCTGCAGGACTTCTACGCGAACCCCGCCGTCGACGAACAGGGGAAGATCACGGTCACGCAGACCCTCGCCAAGAAGATGAAAGCGTCCGAGCTCGCCGGCCGCACGCTGGAAGTCTTGGTCAAGCACCATCGCATCAACGACCTCGACGCGATCGTCGCCGCACTGGCCGCGTACGTGAACAAGGCCCTCGGCGTCGCCGTCGCCGAGGTGCGCAGCGCCAAGAGCCTCGGTCCGGACGAGATCCGCGAGCTCGCCGATACGCTGTCGAAGAAGGTCGGCAAGAAGGTGGAGCTCGACATCCGCACGGACCCGAAGCTGCTGGGCGGCTTCGTGGTGAAGATCGGCAGCGAGATCTGGGACGCTTCGGTGCAGGGCAAGATCAACAAATTCCGCGAGTCGTTGACGTAACGAATCGCCGTCGCAATATCGGAGAACAAAAATGGCTGTCGATTTGAAGGCAGAAGAAATCACAGAGATTATTCGTCAGCAATTAACCGGCATCGGCCGCGGGGTCGAGGTGTCGGAAGTCGGCACCATCACCTCCGTCGGCGACGGCATCGCCCGCGTCTACGGCCTGGAGCGCGTCATGGCCGGTGAGCTCGTCGAGTTCCCGCACAACGTGACCGGCCTGGCCCTCAACCTCGAGGAAGACAACGTCGGCGTCGTGCTCCTGGGCGACTACCAGGAGCTGAAGGAAGGCGACCAGTGCAAGCGGACCGGACGCATCATGTCCGTGCCGGTCGGCTCCGCGGTCGTCGGCCGCGTCGTCAACGCCCTCGGCCTGCCGATCGACGGCAAGGGACCGATCGCCTCGAGCGAGTTCTATCCGATCGAGCGCCTCGCGCCCGGCGTCATCGACCGGAAGCCCGTCAAGGAGCCGCTGCAGACGGGTCTCAAGGCCATCGACGCCATGATTCCGATCGGCCGCGGCCAGCGCGAGCTGATCATCGGCGACCGCCAGACCGGCAAGACCGCCGTCGCGGTCGACACGATCATCAACCAGAAGGGCAAGGACGTGAAGTGCATTTACGTCGCGATCGGTCAGAAGAAGTCGACCGTTGCCCAGGTGGTGAAGACGCTCGAGCAGTACAGCGCCATGGACTACACCGTGGTCGTCAACGCCTCGGCCTCGGAAGCGGCGCCGCTGCAGTACCTCGCGCCGTACGCCGGCTGCGCGATCGGCGAGTACTTCCTCTACAACGGCCAGCACGCGCTGGTCATCTACGACGATCTTTCCAAGCACGCGGCCGCGTACCGCGAGATCTCGCTGCTCCTCCGCCGCCCGCCGGGCCGCGAGGCGTACCCGGGCGACGTCTTCTATCTCCACTCCCGCCTGCTGGAGCGCGCCTCGAAGCTGAGCGACGCGCGCGGCGGCGGCTCGCTGACGGCCCTGCCGATCATCGAGACGCAGGCCGGCGACGTCTCGGCGTACATCCCGACGAACGTCATCTCGATCACGGACGGGCAGATCTTCCTCGAGACGGACCTCTTCCACTCGGGCGTGCGCCCGGCCATCAACGTCGGCATCTCGGTGTCGCGCGTCGGCGGCTCCGCGCAGGTGCGCTCGATGCGCTCCGTGTCGGGCACGCTCCGCCTCGACCTCGCGCAGTACCGCGAGCTCGCGGCGTTCGCGCAGTTCGGCTCCGACCTCGACAAGACCACCCAGGCGCAGCTCAACCGCGGCAAGCGCCTGGTCGAGATCCTCAAGCAGGGGCAGTATCAGCCGCTGCGGGTCGGTCTCCAGACGGCGTCGATCTACGCCGGCACGAAGGGCTTCCTGGACAACCTCGCGGTCGAAGCGGTGCGTCCGTTCGAGGCCGCGCTGCACCAGCACCTCACCGACGAGCACGCGGAGCTGGTCGGCAAGCTCGAGACCTCGCCGAAATTCGACGCGGAGCTCGAGGGCGCGATTCGCAAGGCCATCACCGACTTCAAAGACCAGTACGTGAAGGACAACGCGAACGTCCTCGCGGCGTAGAGCTTTGCTCCTGAGAGCCAAGAGCTAACAGCTAAGAACCGAAATGCCCAGCACGATCGATCTCAGACGACGGATCCGCAGCGTCAAGAACACGCAGCAGATCACCAAGGCCATGAAGATGGTGGCGGCGGCGAAGCTGCGCCGCGCGCAGGAGCGGATGATGGCCGCGCGCCCGTACTCGGCCGCGCTGCGCCAGGTGCTCGCCTCGATCTCCACGCGCGTGGACGTCGACCAGCACCCCCTCCTCGCCCAGCGCGAGCAGGAGAACAAAGTCCTGCTGCTCGTCGTCACCGCGGACCGCGGCCTGGCGGGCGCGTTCAACACGAACATCACCCGCGCCGCGCAGAACGCGATCGCCGAGAAAGGCTGGGGCGAAGTCGAGCTCCTTCCGATCGGCCGCAAGGCGCTCGACTTCTTCAAGCGCCGCCGCTGGCCGATCCGCCGCCAGGCGACGCAGGTGTATCAGGCGCTCTCGCTGGAGACCGCGCGGGAGATCGCCGAGGCGCTGAGCGCGGACTTTCTGAGCGGCGAGTTCGACGCGGTCTACGTCATCTACAACGAGTTCAAGTCGATCATCGCCCAGCGGGTGACGCTCGAGCGTTTGCTGCCGCTGCAGCGCGAGTGGTCCTCCGCGCAGCGGCAGGCCAACGAGCCGGCGATCGAATACCTCTATGCGCCGAGCCCGGAGGCGATCCTCAGCGAGCTGCTCCCGAAGCACATCGAGTTCCAGCTCTATCGCATCCTCCTCGAGTCCGCGGCGGCCGAACAGGGCGCGCGCATGACCGCGATGGAGTCCGCGACGAAGAACGCCTCGGAAATGATCAGCCATCTCACCCTGACCTACAACCGCATCCGCCAGGCGTCGATCACGAAGGAGATCATCGAGATCGTGAGCGGCGCGGCGGCCGCCGGCCATTAGTTTGGAGACATCAATGACAACCGCTACCGCAACCGAGACCCAGCAAATCGGCAGAGTCGTCCAGATCATCGGTCCCGCCGTCGACATCGAGTTCGGCGAGGGACACCTTCCCGCGCTGCAGAACGCCATCCGCATCCTCGACGAGGGTGAGTTCGGGAAAGTGCCGATCGACGTCATCGTCGAAGTGGCGAACCACATCGGCGAGAACCAGGTGCGCTGCATCGCCATGAAGCCGACGGACGGAATGGTCCGCGGCATGAAGGCGATCGACACGGGCGCCGCGATCCAGGTTCCGGTCGGCCGCGAGACCCTCGGGCGCATCATGAACGTCCTGGGCGAGCCGGTCGACGAGCGCGGCCCGGTCAACTCCGAGCTGCGCTGGTCGATCCACCGCGAGGCTCCGTCGTTCGAAGACCAGGCCACCGGCATCGAGATGTTCGAGACCGGCATCAAGGTCATCGACCTTCTCGAGCCGTACACCAAGGGCGGGAAGACGGGTCTCTTCGGCGGCGCCGGCGTCGGCAAGACGGTTCTGATCCTCGAGCTCATCACGAACGTCGCGAAGCAGCACGGCGGCTTCTCCGTGTTCGCGGGCGTCGGCGAGCGGACGCGCGAAGGCAATGACCTCTACCTCGAATTCGAGGAGACGGGCGTCATCACCCCGGGCGATCCGTCGAAGTCGAAGGCCGCGCTGATCTACGGCCAGATGACCGAGCCGCCCGGAGCGCGCCTGCGCGTCGGCCTGACCGGCCTCACCGTCGCCGAGTACTTCCGCGACGTGGAAGGCCAGGACGTGCTGCTGTTCATCGACAACATCTTCCGCTTCACGCAGGCCGGCTCGGAAGTGTCCGCACTCCTCGGCCGCATGCCGAGCGCCGTCGGCTACCAGCCGAACCTGGCGACGGAGATGGGCGAGCTGCAGGAACGCATCACCTCGACCAAGAAGGGCTCGATCACCTCGGTGCAGGCCATCTACGTCCCCGCGGACGACCTCACGGACCCGGCGCCGGCGACGGCGTTCGCCCACCTCGACGCGACGACGGTTCTCTCGCGCCAGATCGCCGAGCTGGGCATCTACCCGGCCGTCGATCCGCTGGCGTCGACCTCCAAGATTCTCGACCCGCGCATCCTCGGCGACGAGCACTACAACACCGCCCGCGCGGTGCAGGCGGTCCTGCAGAAGTACAAGGACCTGCAGGACATCATCGCCATTCTCGGCATCGACGAGCTGTCGGAAGAAGACAAGGTCATCGTCGCGCGCGCCCGCAAGATCCAGCGCTTCCTCTCGCAGCCGTTCCACGTGGCCGAGCAGTTCACGGGCATCAAGGGGCAGTACGTGAAGATCGCCGACACCATCCGCGGCTTCCGCGAGATCGTGGACGGCAAGCACGACGACATCCCGGAGCAGGCCTTCCTGCTGCAGGGCACGATCGAGCAGGTGCTCGAGCGCGCCGAGCAGATGAAGCGCGACGCGGCGTAAGGACAGGGACATGGCCGATCTCCCGACGAAGATCCATCTCAACGTGGTCACGCGCGAGCGCAAGATCATCGACGTCGAAGCCGACGAGGTGATCCTGCCCGCGCTCGACGGCGAGATCGGCGTCCTCCCCGGACACACGCCCCTCCTCGCGAGCCTGCGCATCGGCCAGCTCCGCTACCGCATCGGCACTCGCATGGAGCGCCTGGTCATCTCCTGGGGCTTCGCCGAGGTCCTGCCGGACCGCGTGATCGTCCTGGCCGAGCGCGGCTACCTCCCCACGGAGATCGACCGCGCCACCGCCGAACAGGACCGCGCCGCCGCCGAAAAAGAAATGGCCTACCTGTCCTCGCACGACCCCGAGTTCGCCCGAGTGGAAGCGCGCCTCGAAGAGTCGATCGCGATGATCAACGTTCACCGGGAGCACTGATCGGAGGGCAGGGTTTCCCTGCCCTCACCAGTGAATGGTTCTCAGTCCGGGAACCTGATCGAAGCCGCCGTCGTTCGTCAGCAACGGCAAATCGTGCTGAATACAGAGTGCTGCGATCCAGAGGTCGTTGACGCGTGAGGTGCTGAGCTGCTGGTGCGCTGACCCTCGCAGGCGTCCGTATACGCGGGCAGTGTGCAAGTCGGGATGAAGCACACTCCACATCGCCACGACCTCTTCGACTTTCGCAAGATTCTCGTCTTGCCGATCGGAATAGTGGGCACCGGCGAACAGCTCACCCGCAGCGGGGAGTGGCAGGAAGATGTACCGGGCGTTGCGCAGCGGTGCCGGGTTCGGCCTGTCAGGACGCAACAGATCGATCACTGCGTTCGTGTCGGCGGCGAGACGGTCTATCGAGTCCACGGCGGAAACAGCTCGTCGACGGCACGCGAGAGCGACTCGCCCGCCTCCCGGGAAAGAGAGCCGCTGAGCGCGAGCCATGGGCGCTCCGCCCCATCGTCAGCGGACGTGACCGTCAGCACCACGCGTTGATGATCCGCAACACCGTCGAGCGGCTCTACGAGTCGAAAGACATTCGCGGCTGCATCATAGTCAGCCTCTACGACCTTACTCATGCGAACCATGTTACCTCGGTTGCCTACCGATACGTCGGGTTGGCGGCATGCCCACGTCCCAACCGGCCCCAAGCTTGCATTAAGCTGCGCGCGGTTCACCCATGGAGCCCTGGCTCGAGCACTTTGCGCGCGCGAACTTCCAGCGCAGCGCCGATACCGCGCACGACCTCAAGACCCCGCTCAACGTAGCGGTTCTCAATCTCGAGCTCCTGCGCATGCGGCTGCGGAAGATCGGCGGAGAGGACGACGAGAAGATCGTCTCGTATACCCGTGCCATCGAAATGGAGCTGCGGCGCCTGGGGCGGATCTTCGACGCCTTCTTCCTCCTCTCGACGCCGCCCAAGAACGAGGTCCCGGCGGCGGTGAACGCCGTGCCGATCTGTGCGGACGCCGCTGCGTCGGCCGGCTTCGACGTCCAGACCAACGGCGAAACGAACGGCAACGCCTTCGTCGTGGGCCACGAGGCGAGAATCCGGCAGGCCTACGAGCTGTTCTTCAAGGGCGCGTCGAAGGCCATCGCGGACAGGACCGCGGCGGCTGCTCTCGACGAGACCCGCTACAACGTGACGCTCGCGGGCAATCCTGCCGCACCGGACTTCGAGCTGACCAAACTCTTCAAGTTCTATTACACCGACGCCGAGGGCAACCCGGATCTCTCACTAGCGGTTGCTCGGCTCATCGCAGAGACTTATGGTGGTGAGCTGTACGCTGCTGTGGAACGTGATAAGGTCGTCCTTCGCCTGTCGTTACCTTTGGGAGCGCAATGAAAAGAGTCCTCATCGTCGATGATGATCGCGCCACGAGCGCCGGCATGGCCGATGTCGTGGAAGAGTGGGGCTACGAGCCGGAGGTCGCCGACACGGTCAAAGCCGGGTGGGCCTCCATCAACAAACTCATCCCCGACGTCGCGATCGTCGACCTCAAACTCCCGGACGGCTCCGGCCTCGATCTGCTGCACAAGATCAAAGACACCTATCCGGACGTCTCGGTGATCATCCTCACCGGCCACGCCACGGTCGACTCGGCCGTCAAGGCGCTGAAAGTCGGCGCCGAGGATTACGTCACCAAGCCCGTCGACCTCCCCCGCCTGCAGGTCATCCTCAAGTCCGTCGAGGACAAGCAGATGATGAAGCAGGAGATCATCGAGCTCCGCCGGCAGCTCCAGAAGATGGGCGCCCTCGGACACCTCGTCGGCAAGTCGCCGCGCATGCAGCGGCTGTTCGAAGAGCTGGAGATGGTCGCGAACACGGACGCCAACGTCTTCATCGTCGGCGAGTCCGGCTCGGGCAAGGAAGTCGTCGCCAACACCATCCACTACCTCTCGCGCCGCCGCAACAAGCCGTTCATCGCCTTCAACTGCGGCGCGATCTCCCCCACCCTCATCGAGTCCGAGATCTTCGGCCACGAGAAGGGCGCGTTCACCAACGCCATCAAGCGCCGCGAGGGCTACTTCGAGCTGGCCAAGGGCGGCACGGTGTTCCTCGACGAGATCACGGAGATGCCCATCGAGCTGCAGGTCAAGCTCCTGCGCGTGCTCGAAGAGGGCAAGTTCCGCCGCGTCGGCGGCAACGAGGAGATCAACATCGACGCGCGCATCGTCGCCGCCTCGAACCGCGATCCGCAGAAGGCCATCGGCGACGGCAAGATGCGCGAGGACCTCTATTACCGCCTGAACGTGTTCCCCATCGAAGTGCCGCCGCTGCGGCAGCGCCTCGAGGACATCCCCCTCTTCTCGCACTTCTTCCTCCAGAAGCTCAACGAGACGGAAGAGAAGAAGGTGGAGAAGATCGACGCCGACTTCATCGAGGCGCTGCAGGCGTACGAGTGGCCGGGCAACGTGCGCGAGCTGCGCAACGTGATCAACCGCGCGTTCATCATGGCGCGCACGGACACGCTCACCGTCGAGTGCCTCCCGGACAAGCTGGCGGGCAACCGCCGCAAGCGCTCCAAGGACGCGGTCACGATCCCTCTCGGCCAGCCGATGGAGGAGGTCGAGCGCATCGTGATCGAAGAGACGCTCAACATGACCGACGGCGACCGGCGCAAGACCGCCGAGATCCTCGGCATCTCCTACAAGACGCTCTACAACAAGACCAAGAAGTACAAGAGCGCCGGCGGAGAAGACGAGGACGAGGAGTAGTCACGACGCGCGCGCGTACAGCGCGCGCGCGTTCACCGCCGCGGCCCACCCGATCGCCGCCCACACCACCAGCCCGAAGATCGCCACCCACGCCGGGTTCGTGCTGCCTTTGGCCCAGAGCCACGGCCAGCCGTGCGACCAGCTCGTGTAGACGGCGAAGAGGAACGCGGAGATCAGCCCGTGCAGGATCAGGGTCGGGGCGCGGCGGAGGACGAGCGCCGGATACGGCAGGAGCCACATCAGATACTGCACGCCGAACCCGGGTCCGAGGAACAGCACCAGGAGAAACGCAAGGCCCACGACTCGAACCATCCGCCGCGGTTCGATCTCTCCGCGCCAGGCACGCCAGGCCTCCACGCCCCAGAGAGCCAGGATCGCCAGGATCAACAGCGGCGTGACGAACGTCGACGAGTCGCGCGGAACGATCTTCGGGAACACCAGGCCGATGACGTCGAGGAGCAGGTGCACGCCCCACGCCCCGCGCCAGCCGGTGTAGCCGAAGATGTTGCGGATCGCAACCCAGCCGCTGACGACCACGGGCGGCACGAACACGATCGCGCCGATGACCGCCGCCGCGGCGAGGAACCGCAGCCGCGCCTTCCAGCCGCGGAAGCCGAACAGCAGCAGCGGCAGCGCAGCGAAGGCGATGATCTTGACGCCGACCGCCCCGGCGATCAGCACGCCCGCGAGCACCGGACGTTCCTTCACCGTGGCCAGCAGCGCCAGGACGATGAACATCACCATGATCGGGTCGGAGTTGCAGTGGAACGCGCTGATGAAGATGGCCGCCGGCGAGAGGAAGAACGCCAGCGCGACCCACACCGCCTTCGCACCCACGTGCCGCGCGACGGCCACGAGCGCCAGCGCGGTGACGACGTCCGCCGCGCTGGTCAGGATCCGGAAGGCGTCGAAGAAGTGCAGCCCGAGCTGCCCGCCGATCTTCCAGCTCCAGTACGCGATCTCCAGACCGAAGGTCGGATGATTGATGAGGCGGGAAGCGGGATAGCAGCCCAGCACGCCGAGCTGGTCGACGTACAGGATGTGGCGGAGCCAGTTCGAAGCGTCGACGGTCCCGATCGAAGTGGCGATCTGCAGAGCCCGCAGGACGATGCCCAGAAAGATCCCGCCGCCGAGCACCACCGGCTCCGGCACCTTCCGCGTGGCCCAGCTCGGGAGCGCCGTCACGGGCGGATTGTATAGGGCGCGGGGGACAGGGCGCAGGGGACAGGAGCAAGGGACCATGCAACCGCATCGGCTCGCGCAGCCCCGCTCCTGCCCCCTGCGCCCTGTCCCCTGCGCCCTCTACAGGAGGTGGCAATTTGGCTCCTCTCCAGACCGTTTGATATGGTCCAGCGCTTCCGGCCTCCGGAATTTCCGCAGTCCGGCTGTCAGTTTGGGGCGTTCCGCAATGGCTAAGAACCTCGTCATCGTCGAGTCTCCCGCAAAAGCGAAGACGATCAACAAGTTCATCGGGAAGGATTACGTGGTCAAGGCTTCCGTCGGCCACGTCCGCGATCTCCCGAAGAGCGAGCTCGGAGTCGACGAGGAGACCTTCCTCCCGAAGTACGAAGTCCTCGAAGGGAAAGAGAAGGTCGTCAGCGAGCTGAAGGCCGCCGCGAAGAAGGCCGACACGATCTACATCGCGTCGGACCCTGATCGCGAGGGAGAGGCCATCGGCTGGCACGTGATGAAGCTCCTGGGCAACGACGCGACCAAGGTGCGCCGCGTCCTCTTCCACGAGATCACGAAGAAGGCCGTCCGGAAGGCCATCGAGCAGCCGGGCGAGATCGACATGAACAAGGTGAACGCCCAGCAGGCGCGCCGCGTTCTCGACCGCCTCGTCGGCTACAAGATCTCTCCCCTCCTCTGGGACAAGGTGCGCCGCGGCCTGTCTGCCGGCCGCGTGCAGTCGGTGGCGATGAAGATGATCGTCGACCGCGAAGAGGACATCAAAGCGTTCCTTCCGGTCGAGTACTGGACGTTCGCCGCCCGCCTCTCCGCGCAGACGCCGCCGCCGTTCCTGGCGAAGCTGACCAAGGTCGACGGCAAGAAGGCCGAGGTCCCGAACGAGGAGACGGCGCGGAAGATCGAGACCGCGCTGAAGTCCGGTCAGTACGTCGTCACCGAGGTGGCGCGCAAGGAGCGCAAGCAGTCCGCCGCGCCGCCGTTCATCACCTCCACCCTGCAGCGCACCGCGTACAACCGGTTCAAGTGGCCGGTGAAGCGCACGATGCAGGTCGCGCAGAAGCTGTACGAGGGCAAGGAGCTCGGCACGTTCGGGTTCGCCGGTCTGATCACGTACATGCGTACCGACTCGGTGCGCATCAGCGACGAGGCGCTCGCCGAAGTGCGCACGTATATCGCCGCCAAATATGGTGACGATATCCTGCCCGATAAACCGAACTTTTATAAGGTCAAAAAAGCTGCACAGGCGCAGGAAGCGCACGAGGCCATCCGCCCGACGTCGATGGACCTCGATCCCGAGAAGATCAAGGACTTCCTGACGCGCGAGGAGTACTCGCTCTACAAGATGATCTGGGACCGCTTCGTCGCGTCGCAGATGAAGCCCGCGCTGTTCGACGTCACCGACGCCGACATCACCGTGGGCAACCTCACCCTCCGCGCCTCGGGCGAAGTGCAGAAGTTCGCCGGCTTCCTGGCGGTCTTCCAGGATGCGCCGGCCGAGGACGACGACGAAGAGGGAGAGAAGAAGAACGACAAGGCCCTGCCGCCGCTGAACGAAGGCGACGTGCTGGAGCTGCTCGACCTCGACACGAAACAGAACTTCACGCAGCCGCCGCCGCGCTACACGGAAGCGACGCTGGTGAAGGCGCTGGAAGAGAACGGCATCGGACGCCCATCGACGTACGGAGCGATCCTGACCACCATCCAGGCCCGCGACTACACGTACAAGCACGACGGCAAGTTCCACCCCACGCACCTCGGCGCGCTGGTCGTGAAGCTGCTCAAGGGCTCGTTCGGCGACATCATCGACGAGGGCTATACGGCCGATCTCGAGGTGAAGCTGGACGACGTCGAGGAGGGCAACCGCGACTGGACCGACCTGATGCGCGAGTTCTCGGGCAAGTTCAACGCCGACCTCACGCGCGCCGCGACGGAGATGACGCAGGTCAAGGGCACCGGCCTCGAGACGGACGAGAAGTGCGAGACGTGCGGCTCGCCGATGGTCATCAAGTTCGGTCGCTTCGGCGAGTTCCTGGCCTGCTCGAACTACCCGGAGTGCAAGACCACCAAGGAAATGCCGAAGGGCGACGCCGCGGAAGCGACGTCCGACGACGAGCAGATCATCTGCGACAAGTGCGGCAAGCCGATGGCGCTCAAGCGCTCCCGGTTCGGCCAGTTCTTCGCGTGCACGGGCTACCCCGACTGCAAGAACACGAAGGACCCGAAGCTGATGAAGCAGGCCGCGAACCTGTCCACCGAGCCGCAGCCTCCCTGCGAGAACTGCGGCAAGGAGATGGTCCTCAAGTCCGGCCGCTACGGCCCGTTCTATTCGTGCTCCGGCTATCCGGACTGCAAGACCATCCGCAAGATCGGCCGCGGCGGCAAGTCGTCCACGCCTCCCAAGCCGACGGGCGTGAAGTGTCCGAACTGCAAGGAAGGCGACCTGGTCGAGCGCATCTCGCGCCGCGGCGTGTTCTTCGCGTGCAACCGCTATCCGAAGTGCGAGTTCGCGATGAACAACCGGCCCGTCGCGCGCGCGTGCCCCAAGTGTCACGCTCCGTACCTGATGGAGAAAGAGACGAAGCGCGAGGGCCACATCGAGTTGTGCAACAACCCGGAGTGCGACTACCGCGCGCCGGCCACGCCCCCCGCGGCCGCCAACGAGTGATTTGGAGTGCGGCGGCGATTGCCTCCGCCCTCCATATCGATTACTTCCGGACCGCGCGCCGTTTGACCGTGTCCAGACCCACCACGAACAGCCTTCCCGCGTTCTGCGTGTAGATCCTCCCCTCCACGCCCAGCGACAACGGCGTATACGCCGCACCCAGCGCCAACTGCAGGAAGATCCGTTCGCGCACCGTGCCGCCCTGCTCGATCGCGTACAGGTGTCCGTCTTCGCTGTTGACGTACACCACGCCGCGCCGGTCGACCGCGAGGGAGTTCACGCACCACTCGAACGTCTCGGGGTGGTCGTCGACGCACTGCACCGAGCCGTCCTCCTGGCGCGCGCAGCTCTCGGTGTTCGTGGCCTTGAACTGCCACTCCACCTTCAGCTCCGGATCGAGCTGCGTGATGTAGTACCCCGCCGGCGCGGTCGGGATGCGGTCGGGCCCGCAGCTACCGCAGTACGACGACACCCCCACGTAGCGGTTCTCCTTGGTGATCAGCGAGAACGTCCCGTCGTGCTGCCAGATCGCCGGCGTGACGTCCCAGCCGAACGGGTACGTGCTGAGGAACTCGCCCGAGGCGGAGAACCGCATCATGTGGCCTTGCGAGTAGTTGTAGCGCGTGAACGAGCCGTAGTAGATCGTGCCGTCCGGCGCGACCACCGGCGAGGACGTGGAGTTGTCGTTCACGCCGCCCGAGCCGGGCTGGTTGTCCGCCGGATCGACTCCCGTCGTCGCGCCCGCACGGCATCCACCCGAGGTCCCGTTGGGCGGGAGCAGCACGTTGCAGCCGTCGTTGAAACGGTTGCGCAGCGTCGAGGTCCACTTGCGGGAGAGGTCGGGATTCACGGCGATCAGCCATCCCCACCGGGGGGCGAAATGCCCGCGCGCGACCGTGTAGATTGTCCCGTCCGGCGCGATCGCCGGCGCGAGGTTCAGTCCCGGCCGCGGCGATCCGCACGCCAGGGCAGCCGGCACCGCGTCCGGCGACGGAGGCCACGGCGCCGTGTTGGCCGGGAACTCGCCCGTGCACAGCGCCGGCATGTTCGGTACGAGCGTCGAGTAGCTCACCCGCGACGCCGAGCCGTCCGGCCGCACCTTGACCAGCCATGCCCCCTGCGCGTCGGTCGTCCACGGATTCTGCGGCGCGAGCCGCAGCACGTTGTAGACGAGGTTTCCCTCCGCGTCGACGGTGATCGGGCTCGTGACGAACATCCGCAGATCGAGCGAAGCGTCGAACTGGCCCAGGCGGCGGGTGATCGAGCCGTTCTCGCGGTCGACCTCCAGCACCGTGCCGCCCGCGCCGGGCATGTACACGAACTCCTTCGTCAGCGCCGCGTGGAACACCGGCTCGAAGCGCGGGCCGCCCGCGGCCCACGACACCGGATTCCAGTCGCTCTCCGCCGTCCACTGCTCCTCGAGCTCCCCGTCGTTCCACGTGAACTTGCGGATGTTCCAGACCTGCGTCTCCCACGTGCGGAAGCCGGTGTACGTCCCCGACTTCACTTCCATGAAGACGTCGCCGCGGTCGCTGAGCGGCGCCTGGTAGTGCACGAGCAGCGAGCCGCCCGCCTCGGCGCGCTCGTTGTCCGCGAACGGGTCGACGACGATGTTCGCGAGCTGCTTCCGGAACGGATGCGCGGTCACCGGCAGCGAGCCGTTGTGATCAGGCCCGCCGGCCCACTGATTCCAGGTTTCCTGCGCGACCGCCGCAAAGGAGAGAAGGAGAGCGATGAGAACCACGGGAACGTAGCGCATTACGCAGAGTGTAGAGGCATACTTTGCGCCGCATGAAGAGTCGGATCGCGCTGCTTCTCGTTGTTCACACGTTTGCCATATGCATGGTCTCCACGGAGGCCGTGGCGGATGAAGACCTGTTCGAGAGCGTCCGCCATGACCCCCTCCTCCTGCGACGCTTCCTCGAGCAGATGCCCAAGGGCGGCGACCTGCACCAGCACCTGTCCGGCACCGTCTACGGCGAGACCTACATCCGCCTCGGCGCGGCGAAGAAGGGCCTCTGTATCGATACGGCCGCACTCGCATACGAGAACTGCGAGAAAGGCAGCAAGACGCAGGTACCGGCAGCGAAGGCCCTGACCGACACGGGTCTCTACAGGGACATCCTCGACTCCATGTCCATGCGCCAGTTCCGCGCGATCGGCGAGTCCGGGCACGATCACTTCTTCGCCACCTTCGGCAAGTTCAGCGCGGTGTCGCGCAACCACGTCCCGGAGATGCTGGCCGACGTCGTCTCGCGCTTCGCCCGCGAGAACGTCGACTACGTCGAGTCCCTCTTCGGCCAGGACCTCGGCGCCGCCCGCGACCTGGGCAAGACCCTGAAGCCCGGCCAATCTTTCGAGGCCATGCGCGACACGCTGCTGAAGCGGGGAGTCGCGGACGTCGTGAAGAAGTCACGCGCCACCATCGACACCGCGGAAGCCGGTCTGCGCAAGGCCCTGAAGTGCGACACCTCCGACGTGCAACCGGGCTGCGAGTCGACCATCCGCTACCTCTTCGAGACCCATCGCGCGTTCCCGCGCGAACAACTATTCGCCGAGCTGCTCGTTGGCTTCGAGCTCGCCACCGTCGACTCGCGCGTCGTCGGCCTCAACGTCGTGCAGCCCGAGGACTGGTACGCGTCGATGGCGGGCTTCGAGGAGCTGATGCAGATGTTCGCCTATCTCCGGCCGCTGTATCCGAACGTGCGCGTCTCCGCCCATGCCGGCGAGCTCGCGCCCGGGCTCGTGCCGCCCGAGGGGCTGCGGACCCACATCCGCGACTCGGTGATGATCGCGAAGGCCGAGCGCATCGGCCACGGCGTCGACATCGCCCGCGAAGAGGACGCGCTGGCGCTGCTGCGCCACATGTCCGAGCGCGGCGTCGCCGTCGAAGTCTGCCTCACCAGCAACGACGTGATCCTCGGCGTCACCGGCCGCGACCATCCTCTGAACCTGTACCTGCGCAGCGGCGTCCCGGTCGTCCTCGCGACCGATGATGCCGGCGTGTCGCGCGGCGACATGACCACCGAGTGGCAGCGCGCCGTCGAGGAGCACGGCGTCACGTACGAAGACCTGAAATGGATCGCGCGGAACAGCATCGAGTACTCGTTCCTCGAAGGCGCGAGCCTCTGGGCCGATCGGAACTACGAGGATTACGCGGAGCCCTGCGAGGAAGACGAGCGATCGGACGAATGCCGGACGTTCCTCGCGGCAAACGCCAAAGCCCGGGTCCAGATGCGGCTCGAGCAGCGGCTCCTCGACTTCGAGCGTGGAGACCTGCGCTGATGCTCGGCGACATGATCGATCTCGAGAAGTGGCGGGAGACGCCGCACGTCAGCGGACGCGCGGCCACGGACGCCGACGTGAACGCGGGCCGGGCCGTCTTCGCCGTCGGCGGCGAGCCCGTCGAGCTCGACCTCCCCGCCTGCGCCATCGTGACCGAGGAGGAGATCGGCGAGCCGACCCCGGTGATCATCATCCAGGCCGAGCGCCTCGAGGACGACACCGTCGCGGTCGGGTTCCTGTTCCTCGACGGCGGCACCGGCATCGCGTCGCTCGACGACGTCGAGCTACTCAGCGAGCCCGACGAGCGCTTCAGGTGAGGAAGTCGCGCACCAGGCCGTCGATGAGGTGGAAGTCGATGAGAAACGTGTCGTGTCCGTTCGCCGACACGATCTCCTCGTGCTGCACGGGAGTGCCCAGCGATCGCATCGCCGCCGCCACGCGCTCGCTCTCCGAGGGGGGAAACAGCCAGTCCGTGTCGAACGACACCAGCAGCGTGCGTCCGCGCCAGCGCGCGAACGCCGACTGCAGGTTGCCGTACTGCTCCTCGAGGTCCATCTCGTCCATGGCCGCCTGCACGCGGATGTACGAGTTCGCGTCGTAGAGTGCGGCGAACTTCTTCCCCTGATGCTCGAAGTACGAGTCGATCTCGAACTGGCGCGTGTTGCCGCGGCGGCGGCGCCCGAACTTCCGCTGCAGCGCGTGTGACGACAGATACGTCATGTGGCCGAGCATGCGCGCCACCTGCAGGCCGCGCAGAGGCTCCCTGCCATTGTCCGTATCATCGTAGTAGTCGCCGCCCTGGAACTTCTGGTCCGTCTCGATGATCTTGCGTCCGAGGATGTGCCAGGCGATGCCCGTCACCGGGACGGCCGAGCCGCTGGCCATGCAGATGATCGAGCTCGCCGCGGCCGGATACATCGCCGCCCACATCAGCACCTGCATCCCGCCCAGGGAGCCGCCGGCGATCGCGTGGAGATGCTCGATGCCGAGGTGCTTCACGACGAGCTTCTGCGACTCGACCATGTCCTCGATGGTCGGCCAGGGATAGTGCGAGCCGTACGCTTTTCCCGTCGCGGGGTTGACCGACTTCGGCGCGGTCGTCCCGAACGGCGAGCCCGGCAGGTTCACGCAGATCACGAAGTACTTCGCAAGGTCGATGGCCTTCCCGTAGCCGATCAGTCCGTCCCACCAGCCCGGTTTCTCGTCGGGATCGTCGCTGTACCTGCCCGCCGCGTGAGCGCTGGCGGACAGGGCATGGCAGACCAGGATCGCGTTCGAGCGGTCCGCGTTCAGTTCGCCGAACGTCTCGTAGACGATCGAGAACGGCGCGATCGTCTGACCGTGCGTGAAGCGAAATCCTTCCGGCAGCTCGAGGGTCTTCGGAGGCCCGGTGAGGAACGACATGGACGGCGCAGAATAACAAACAATTCGGGTATCATTCGCGCCCCCATGGACCGAGCCCACCGCGTGTTACTGGTCGAAGACGATGAAGGACTGCAGTATGCGATGCGGATCGCGCTCGAGCGCGCCGGCCTGCAGGTGACCGTCGCCGTCGACGGGCGCGACGCCGTCCAGGCCATCAACGCCGAGGCGGACGCCCTCTGCTGCGTGCTGCTGGACATGCTCCTGCCGTCGATCCACGGCTCGTCCATCGTCACGCACATCGCGCGTACCGCGCCGCGGTTGCCGGTCATCGCCGTCACCGGCTATCCCGACCGTGTCCTCTTCGCCGACCCGTCGGACCGCCACGTCGTCAAGGCCATCTTTCCGAAGCCCGTCGACCCGGTGGACGTGGCGGCCTACGTGAAGAGCCGCTGTTCCCGCCAGACCTAGGGCCTGATCAATACGGAGCCTTCGGCATCACGATCCACAGGATGATGTAAACGATCATGCCGGGGAACCCGGCCGAGAGGATCGAGATCAGGATGTAGAGGAGCCGCACCCACATGGGGCTCCAGCCGAGCCATTCGGCGAGTCCGCCGCAGACGCCGGCGATCATCGAATACTTCCGAGAACGATAAAGGGGCATGTTCGTCAGTCCTCCTGCGCCTCCCGGCGCAGTTGTCCCTCGTAGATACGGCGAACTTCGTCAATGGTTGAGATCTGGTCGGGCGTTTTGTCGTCGCGGATGCGGACGATCCGCGGAAAACGCAGGGCGTAGCCCGACTTGTGGCGTTTCGACTCCTGGATGCGGTCGAAGGCGATCTCGAGCACGACGGTCGGCTGCACCCGGTGCACCGGCCCGTGGACGTCGATGGTCGTGCCCTTGAAGTGCTCCGTCATCTTCGCGATCTCCACGTCGGTCAGGCCCGAATACGCCTTGCCGATGTTCACCAGCTCGCCATCCCGGAGCACGGCGAAGGTGAGGTCGGAGAGCACGTGCCGCCGTTTGCCGTTCCCCCACTGCGCGTACGTGACGACACAATCGAGCGTCGCCAGCGCTTTCTTGTACTTCAGCCACGACTTGCCGCGCCGCCCGGGCGTGTAGATCGAGTCCGGATCCTTGACCACCAGCCCTTCGTTCGCGCGGGCGCGTGCGGCATCGAAGAGCTCGTCCAGGTGAGCCGCGTCGCGAGCCTTGCTCGCGTCTGTCATCCTGAGCCGCGTAGACGGCGAAGGACCCCCCGATTCGAGCGCGTCGCGTGCGTCCGCAGGGGGTCCTTCGCCGTCTTCGCGGCTCAGGATGACAGCGAGCTTGGCCAGCCGCTCGCGCAGCGGCACCTCGAACAACACCTCTCCATCGAGATACAGCAGGTCGAAGGCGAAGAACACGACCGGCGCCTCGGCCAGCAGCTTCGCCGTGACCTGTCTTCTCCCGAGCCGCTTCTGGATGATGGCGAACGGCAGGATGCGGTCCGAGAACGCCACGATCTCTCCGTCGAGAATCGCGCTCCGCCCCATCGCACGGGCTGCCTCCTCGATCTCCGGAAACCGGTGCGTCACGTCGTCGAGCGTGCGCGAGTAGATCCGCACCTGCCGGCCGTCCGTGTGGATCTGCGCGCGGATGCCGTCGTATTTGTCGTCCGCCAGCGCGTCGGCGCCCAGCTCCGCCACGATCTTTTCCGGATCCTCCTCCGGCTGCGCGAGCATGAACGCGAACGGCTGGAACAGCGCCATCTTCGCGGCCGTCAGCGCATCGGACTTCGCCAGCAGCGCCGTCGCGCCGATGTCGCCCGTGAACATGTTCGCCTGCCGCACGGCGTCGAGCTTCCGGCCGAAGGCTTTGGCGATCGACGATTCCACGAGCCCTTCCACCAGCCCGATCCGCAGCTCGCGGGTCAGGATCTTCACGACGTACCGCGCGCCCTGCGCGTCGACCTTGCGGAACAGGTCCGCGAGGATCTCCTTCTTCGCGTTCGCGCCCTGGGTCGCGGCGATGCGGTCGAAAAACTCGCCGAGCTCGACGAGGGTGATGTCGCGGGAGGGATCGTCCGGGAAGGACTCCGCGATCGTGTCGCCAGGGTCCGCGTATTTCGGCCACGGCTCCCACACCTCGTCGACCGTCCGCCCGCTCGCTTCCGCGGCCGCTTCGCCGATGGCCGCGCCGCCGACGCCGGTCACGCGCTGGTCCCGCCGCGGGAATGGCGAGCCGGAGAAAAAGACCGCCGCGCGCTCGAGCGAGGCGTCGTCCAGCCCGACCAGGTACGCCGCCAGAATCCGCTCTTTTTCGCTCTTTTTGGTGGTCGCGGCAATGGTATTTGCCGTCACTGTAAAGTCAGAAAGCATTTCCAATAGAATGCGCCGCCATGAAAACGAAAGTCACCGTGGTCGGCGCGGGGAACGTCGGCGCCACCGTCGCCCAGGGAATTGCACTCAAGGAGCTTGCCGACGTCGTCCTCGTCGATATCGTGGAAGGCGTTCCGCAGGGCAAGTCGCTCGACATGATGGAGACCGCGCCGGTCGAGAAGTATGACTCGATCCTGCGCGGCACCAACAACTATGACGGCACCGAGGACTCGGATGTCGTGGTCATCACGGCGGGCCTGCCGCGCAAGCCCGGCATGAGCCGCGACGACCTCCTCTGGAAGAACGAGGAGATCGTCGCCGGCGTCACGACGGAAGTGGCGAAGCGCTCGCCCAACTCCGTCATCATCGTCGTGTCCAACCCCCTGGACGCGATGTGCGAGGTCGCCCGCCGCGTCTCGAAGTTCCCCCGCGAGCGCGTCCTCGGCATGGCCGGCGTCCTCGACTCCGCCCGCATGCGCGTGTTCATCGCCATGGAGCTCAACGTCTCCGTCGAGAACACCCACGCCTTCGTCCTCGGCGGCCACGGCGACACGATGGTTCCCCTGCCGCGCTACTCCACGGTGGCCGGCATCCCCATCACCGAGCTGATTGCCAAGGACCGCATCGACGCCATCGTCGACCGCACCCGCAACGGCGGCGCCGAGATCGTGAACCTCCTCAAGACTTCCGCCTGGTACGCCCCCGGTGCGTCGACCGTGGAGATGGTCGAGGCGATCCTCAAGGACAAGCGCAAGATCCTCCCCTGCGCCGCGTTCCTGCAGGGCGAGTACGGCTACAACGACCTCTTCGTCGGCGTCCCCGTGAAACTCGGCCGCAACGGCCTCGAGCAGATCATCGAGATCAAACTGACCGAGGACGAAGCGGCAGCGCTGCAGAAATCGGCGGACGCGGTCAAGGAGCTGGTCGACAAGCTCAAAACCGCGGCGTGAGCTGTCGCCAGCTTCTCATACGAATGTAGGGCGTGGCTTCAGCCCGCCCCCTCGTGGGTGGGCGGCTTCCCCCGCCCCGTCCGGGGGGCGGGCTGAAGCCGCGCCCTACATTCGGTGGATTCATTGACGTCCCCCCCTTGTTCCCTCCACCATAGAACCCGCCCGCCCCATGAAAAAGCTCGTCATCGACATCGAGACCGTCGGCCTCCCCTGGGAAGAGCTCGATCCCTACGTCCGCGAGTACATGATCAAAGGCCTCTCCGAGGGCGACGCCGAGGAGGCGAAGCGGTCCGGCGGGCTGTCGCCGTTCCGCGGCAAGATCGTGGCGATCGGCGTGATCAACATCGGCGACGGGCGCTCGTGTGCGCTGTACGAGATGCCGGGGCAGACGGAGATCAAGGTCGAGCGCGCCGGTGCGCGGACGTACATCTCCGGCACCGAGAAGCAGATCCTGGAGAAGTTCTGGGAGTTCTTCGACAGCGACTCGCGCTTCATCTCCTTCAACGGCCGCCAGTTCGACGGGCCGTTCCTGATGATCCGCTCGGCGGTCAACGGAATCGTCCCGAAGCGCGATCTGGTCGGCTACCGCTACGGCTTCCATCCCAACTGCGACCTCCGCGAGGCGCTGAACTTCTTCGGCACCGTCAACGCGCGGCAGTTCAAGTTCAACCTCGACCTGGCCTGCAAGGCCTTCGGCGTCGAGACGTCCAAGGGCGAAGGGCTCGACGGCCGCTCGGTCGAGACGTGGTACCGCGCCGGCCGCCACCGGGAGATCGCCGACTACTGCCTCGACGACGTCCGCGCCACCGCCGAGCTGTACGACAAGCTCGCGCCCACTCTGCTGATGTTCAACAACGACTTCAAGAACGCCGAGGAGCGCGACCGGCGCCTGCGCGCGGAGTCCGCGGCACAGATGACGATCATGCCGCCGCCCGAGCCGAGCTTCATCGAGTCCGTGACCCGGACCTCCCTGACCCTGACCAGCGCGCTCGAGGCGGACACGGCAGAGGAGCCCGCCGGTCGTCATCAAGCCATCGTTTTGGAGAAACTTGTTCACGAGGACCGCGAAGAAGAGTTGCTATAACGGCGCGATGCGCCGAACGCTCCTCACGCTCGCAGTGTTGCTCGCCCTCCCCCTCGCAGCCGCCACGAAGACCACGCCCACGCCGCTCGACTCGTTCCTGTCGAGCGTCAAACGGCGCACCTTCCCGAACGGCCTCACCGTCATCACCCGCGAAGTCCCCGGCAGCGGTGTCGTGGCCGTGAACACCTGGGTCAAGGCGGGCTACTTCCACGAGCCCGACGAAGTGGCCGGCATGGCCCACCTCTTCGAGCACATGCTCTTCAAGAGCTCGAAGAACTTCCCGCGCGTGGAGCAGGCGTCCGAGGAGGTCGCGGCCGTGGGCGGCAACCTCAACGCCGGCACGATCTACGACACCACCAACTACTACATCAACGTCCCGAAGGAAGGCTTCCGCCGGGCCATGGAGCTGCAGTTCGACGCCATCGCCTACCCGCTCTTCGACGCCGCGGAGCTGAAGAAGGAAGCGGAAGTCGTCATCGAGGAATCGAACCGCAAGCGCGACAACCCGCCCGCCATGGCCTCGGAGCTGATGTACGCCACGGCGTTCGAGCATCATCGCATGCGCCGCTGGCGCATCGGCTCGAACGAGGTCCTGCGCAACATCCAGCGCGACAACCTCGTCGCGTTCTACGAGACGCTGTACCGCCCGGAGAACATGATCGTCGTGATCTCCGGCGACGTGACGCACGACGAAGCGGCGCGCGCGGTCGGCGAGACGTTCGCCAGAATCCCGAAGGGCAAGCTCGTGAAGAAAGGCGGTGCCGTGGAGCCGCCGCAGAAGGCGTTCCGCTACGGACAGGCCTCCGCCGATCTCCGTCAGGGCTACACCACCCTCGGATTCCACACGCCGGGCATCGGGCATGCCGACAACGTCGCCATCGACGCCCTGGCCTCCATCCTCGGCAACGGCCGCTCTTCGCGCTTCTTCCGCAACGTCGTGGGCGCCGATGGCGCCGCGACCGTCGAGGCGAGCAATTACGCCGTCGAGGACATCGGCATCTTCGAAGTGCAGGCGACCTTCGACGAGAAGAACCGCGCCGAGGTCGACCGCCGGCTGCTGCGCGAGATCGAGCGCATCAAGGCCCACGGGCCGACTGCCTTCGAGCTGCAGCTCGCGAAGAACCTCATCGAGTCGGAGACGATCCTCGACCTGCAGAGCGTGCTGGGCCAGGCGCAGTCGCTCGGTGAGTACGAGGTGAACGGCGGGTATCGCCGTCTCGGCGAGGAGCTCGTCGAGCTGCGGGAGCTCACGCCCGCGGACGTCACCCGCGTCGCGAAGCAGTACCTCACCACGGAGAACATGACGCTCTTCCACTACCGGGCGAAGGGCACGCCCGAGATGACGCGCGATCAGGCGCTCGCGTTCGTGAGGCAGTCCGTGGCCAGCGCACCCGAGGCGTTGGCTTCCGAGGTTGCGGCGGCCCCGAGCGCGCAGGCCACGCGCGCCGCGCGCGCGTCGCGAGCGGCAGAGGTGTCGAAGCTCTCCAACGGCGCGACGCTGATCGTCGAGGAGCGCACGGGCGCGCCGGTCGTCACCGTCGGCGTCTACTTCCGCGGCGGGCGCTCGGACGAGAACAGCGCCAACGCGGGCATCACCCGGCTCACGGCGGCGGCGATGCGCCGCGGCACCACCACCCGCGGCGCCGAGCAGATCGACCGCGAGATCGAGTTCCTGGGCACGCAGATCGGCACGGACATGGCCCGCGACTACTTCGGCTTCGCGGTGGACGTCGTCTCGCGCAACGTCCGTCCCGCGGTCTCGCTGCTCGCGGACGTCGTCCTCAATCCGACCTTCCCCGCGAAGGGGGTCGACGAAGAGAAACACCTGCAGAAGGCCGTCATCCGCCGCAATGCCGACTCGGCGACCGCGCGTCCCTCGCAGCTCATGTACGAGGCCATGTATCGCAATCACCCGTACGCGCTGCCGGCCGAAGGGTATGTGTCGTCGGTCGATGCGGCGAGCGCGGACGCGCTGCGCGCCTGGTGGCAGGGGCATGTGACCGCGGACGACGCGCTGATCGTCGTGATCGGTGACATCCACGCGGACGACGCGAAGCAGCTCGCGGAGCAGGCCTTCGCCAAGCTGCTGAAGCGCACCGCGCCGCGCGCCGGCACGGCGCTCCCGCTGATGGCGCAGGGCCGCGCGGACGTCATCGAGTACCGCGACCGCAAGCAGTCCGCGATCACGGTCGGCTTCCCCGCCATCCGCTACACCGACGCCGATTACGTCCCGCTGCGCCTCCTGCAGCAGATCACGTCGGGCTTCTCCGGCACGCTCTTCAGCGAATTGCGCGGCAAGCGGTCGCTGGCCTATACCGTTTTCAGCAACATGACGCCGTCGGAGCAGGGCGGCGCGTACTACGCGTACCTGGCGACGGACGCGGCGAAGGAAGAGGACGCGCGCAAGGGACTGCTCAGCGAGCTGCGACGCCACGCGCAGGACGCCTTCGACGAGTCGCACCTCGCGCGCGCGAAGTCGGCGCTCGCCGGCGCGACGAAGCTGTCGCGCCAGACCAACGCCGCGCACGTCTTCGAGATCGCCCGCGACCACTTCCTGAGCCTCGGCCTCGGCTTCACGGACCGCTTCCTCGCGGACGCGCAGAAGCAGACCGTGGACGACGTGAAGAAGGCCGCGGCGAAGTACGTCGGCGGTGACAACTACGTCATGGCGATCGTGCGCGGCAAGGCGGCCAGTTAGAATCTCGCGTGTGAGGGTCTATCGCTCCCGCGTCTTCACCCCCGTTCGCGATCCGTTCGCGAACGGGGTGGAGGATTCGTACCGCTGGTTCGACGACGGCTACGTGGCCGTCGACGGCGACGGCCGGATCGCGGGCGTCGGCGACTGGAGCGACGCGCCGCAGGGCGAGGTCGTCGATCTCCCGGGCAAGCTCCTCACGCCCGGTCTCATCGACACGCACCTGCACGCGCCGCAGCTCGAGATGATCGGCTCGTACGGCGGCCATCTCCTGGAGTGGCTGAACCGCTACACCTTCCCCACCGAGCGCAAGTTCGAGGACCCGGAGCACGCCCGCCGCGTCGCGCGCGCGTTCTACGACGAGCTGCTGCGCAACGGCACGCTCACCGCGCTGATCTTCTCGACCGTCCACGCCACCGCGACGGACATCTTCTTCGAGGAAGCGGAGCGCCGCGGCTTCCGTGGCATCATCGGCAAGACGATGATGGACCGCCACGCGCCGGAGTACCTCCTCGACGCGAGCGCGAAGCAGTCGTACGACGAGAGCCGCGCGCTGCTGGAGAAATGGCACGGGCGCGGGCTGCTGCGCTACGCGATCACGCCGCGGTTCGCGCCGACGTCGACGCCCGAGCAGCTCGAGTACGCCGGCCAGCTCAAGAAAGAGTTCCCCGACGCCTGGGTGCACACGCACATCTCCGAGAACCGGAACGAAGTGCGCTGGGTGCAGGAGCTCTTCCCCGAGGCGGAGTATGCGGACGTGTACGACCGGTACGGGCTGCTCGGCGAGCGGACGGTGCTCGCCCACGGTGTGTGGCTGACGCCAGAGGAGCTGGACCTGCTCTCCCGCCGCGGCGCGCGCATCGCCCACTGCCCGAACTCGAACCTCTTCCTCGGCAGCGGCCTCTTTCCGCTGTTCCGCGTCCTGGAAGCGGGCGTGGTCGTCGGCCTCGGCAGCGACATCGGCGCGGGCACGACGCCGTCGATCTTCAACGCCATGGCGGACGCGTACAAGGTCCAGCAGGTGCAGAGCGTCTCGCTGAGCCCGTTCCACCTCTGGTACCTCGCCACCCTCGGCGGCGCCCGCGCGCTGACGCTCGACGGGGAGACCGGCAGCCTGGAAGCGGGCAAGTCGGCCGACTTCCTCGTGCTGGACCTGCAGGCCACGCCGCTCCTGGCGCTGCGCACGGACCGGGCGACGTCTCCCGAGGACCTGCTGGCGGGGCTCATCTTCATGGGGGATGACCGCGCGGTGGAGCGAAGCTTCATCGCCGGCCGGTGCGTCTCCGAGCGCGGGTGACGACGGCATCCCGTTTGCGCTCCTTCCCCCCTCAGGAGGCCTCAATGAGACGTACCCTTCAGCTTTCAGCCATTTGCGCGGTGCTCGCGCTCTCGGCTGTGTCCACTTTTGCGCAAACCGGTCCTATGACCGGGACAGTCATCGACGTCGACGAAGGCCGTGGACGCCTGCAGGTCGAGAACGACGACCGGACGCGCACGACCGTCGAGATGGATGCGGTCTCGACCGTGTACTACGGTTTCGGCGGCGTGATCGCCGGCAAGCCGGAGATCTTCACCGGCTCCTCGGGCCTCTCCAACATCCGCCTCGGCGACCGCGTCGAGATTCGCGGCTCCGAGCGCGGCCAGGGTGTCTGGAGGGCTGACCGCGTGACGCTCCTCGGCCGCGACGTCGCGGCAGGCTCCGTCGGCGTCGGCACGACGCGCACGCCGACCAGCTCGGCCACGCCCGTGGACGACCGCGCGGCCAGCACGCCGGAGACGCAGACGGGCGGCAGCGTGGAAGGCACCATCCGCACGATCAACGAAGGCGAGGGACGCCTCGTGATCCAGACGCCGCAACGGCGGATGATCACCGTCCGCACGTACCGCAACACGCCGGTCCTCTACCAGGGCCAGACGTACCAGGTCTCCAACCTCGAGGTCGGCGACCGCATCCGCGTCGAGGCCGAGGCGCGCACGGCGCAGGCAGACGAGATCAACGCGCGGCGCATCACGGTCGTGCAGTCGGTGCAGGACGCCGGCACGGCACCCTCGGGTGGGCGCGTAACGACGATCGCCGGACGCGTGTCGCGCGTGGAGCCGGGACTCGACCGCGTGTACGTCGAGGACGGCCGCGACGAGACCCGCGTGGACATGGTCCAGGCCGAGGACGCGACGGGCGACGTGATCCATGCGCGCGATCTGCGCGTGGGCGACATGGTCGAGATCACCGGCAGCTTCAACCGCGTGGGCGACATGTTCAACGCCTCCACCGTGCGCTTCACCGAAGCGGACCGGACGTTCCCGGGCGACGACACCAGCGGCGCGTTCGACCGCCCCGCCCTGGTCACGACCGGCGGCACGATCACCGAGACGCTGGAAGACGCCGTGACCGTCGGCCTGCGCGAAACGGACACGAACCAGGTCGTCCGCATCTGGGCCGCCCCGGACTTCGCGGTGCGCACGAAAGCGGGGACGTACGTAACGGCCTCGACCCTGCGCGAGCGCGACCAGGTCATCGTGCAGACCTACCGCGACGCGCGCGGCAACCTGATCGCCCAGACGATCCGCCTGCGGAACAGGTGAGGCGGTTCCTCGGAGTTCCTCGGGTTCCTCGGAGTTCCTCGGCCGGGGAACCAGCACCCCCTCCGAGGAACCCGAGGAACCCGAGGAACCGAGGAACTCCGTCCTGACCGTTGAGTCCGCGAATATGCCGAATAACTTCGTTGTCGAAATCCTCACAATGCCGAAGAACGAGCTGCTCCCGGGGGTGTCCACGTCCTCCTGTCCGCCTGCGGTCGTGTGCGATGCACATGACGCGATCCGGCGCGCGCGTCGCCGCGCGTGGATCCGGGACGGGGTGCAGCTCTCGCTGCTGCTGGCGGTCGACTACCTGTTCGTGCACTGGCCGGAGTCGCGCATGCCGTTCCTCGACCGCAGCGCGTCGCTGGCCTGCCTGCGCGGCGTGAACCTCGGCATCGTCGCGCACCTGTGGCTCGTCCGCGCGCTGCCGAAGTGGTCGGCGCGGCGGATCGCCTCTACGTGGAGTCGCCCGGAGCGCGAGAAGTTTCTCCGCTGAAGAGCACGAGCCGCAGCAGCATCGCGATCAGCACCACCGCCGCGACGACGATCCCCATCCAGAACCACTTCCGTCCGGACGTGTCTTCATCGCCACGCTCGTCGATGGCCTGCGACAGCGTGAGCTCGCGGGCGGGCTCGCCGAAGAGCCGCGGCGCGAGCAGCGCGAGGTCGTAGCGCGGCGCGCTCGCGCGGCGGTTGCCGTACAGCAGAAACAGCGGCTGGCCGGGATGGTGGAAGCGCAGCGCGCGCGACGGCACCAGGAGCTGCGCGGAGGTGATGGGCAGCGGAGCGTTGTCGCCTTCGTCGACGACCACTTCGATCGCGCGGGCGTCGCGTACGACGAAGCCTGCCTCGAACGCCGGCGGCGGCAGCTCGGGGTCCGCGCTGCGCCACGCGGAGCTGGCGATGGTCTCCGCGCGGCGGTTGCGGTGGTTGTCCGGCACGCGGCGCACGACTACGTCGCGATCGAACACGCGCGCGCTGGTCGTGAGCACGAGCCGCGTGCCCTGCGGCCACGTGTCGTACGGCAGCTCGAGCCGGTAGATGGACGAGCGTCCTTCCGCCGTGCGCTCGGGGACGGCGAGCTTCACCGCCAGCGGCTCGGCGCGCTCTTCGACGAGGTACGGCACCTGCCGTCCTCCGGTGTCCGCGATGCGGACGTCGGCGAGATCGTTGCTGCGCGCGAGCACGTGCGCGTCGAGCAGCAGCACCGTCAGACCGGCCGGCGCCTCGGGCAGCCTGCGGCTGACGCGGAACTGATCGCGCGCGATCGCGCCGCCGAGGGGGATCTCGACCTTCGGCTCCTGACGCTGGATCTTCGGAATGACGGCGTCGCCCCATTTCGCCTGCGCGACGGCACGCTTCCCGACGTCGGGGCGCGACGCTTCGAGATCGTACAAAGGCGTTTTCGCGTCCGGCTCGCCGTATCGCGTGTGCAGCGGCGCGCCGTCGGGTGACTCGAAGTAGATCCACGGCTGCGGCGCGAGCTGCGCGCGAATCGCGGTGATCTCCAGCGGCGGGTTGTTCCCGTCCTCGATCACGAGGTCGAGCTCCCGCCCCTCGGGCGCCGACACCGGCACGCGCATCTCCGCAGCGACGGCGCCATCGCGCTCCGCCCGTTTCAACGTGGCGGTGCCGAGGCGTACCGGCGCGACTTCGTTGTGGCCGAGGCGCGGCTCGGTGATCGTGGCGGTGCGGAAGACGTTGCCGTCCGCGACGTCCACCTCGATCGCGGTGACCGGCAGATGCGCGCCGGGGAGCGTGATGCGGTAGCGGCTCTTGCGCGGCTCGCTGGTGCGCCTGGCGAAAGCGGTGTTGAACGTCACTCGTGTTTCCGCCGCTCCTCCCGAGAGGCGGGCGGAAGCCCGCCCTGCGTTCACGCGGGCGCTGGAGCGGTCGTCCCACGTCACGCGGAGATAGCGATAGGTGCCCGCGTCGAACGGCACTTCCGTGTGCCGCAGGTCCTGCTCCGGCAGGTCGAACACCGTGGCGTCGGCGAGCAGCGTCCAGCGCGCGCGGTCACCGCTGCCCTCGAGCGTGAGGCGCTTCAGGAACGGAGCCGCGATGCCGTCGAGACGGATGCGGTCGACCAGTGCCGCGCGTCCGAGGTCGGCCTCGAAGCCGCTCGTATTCTTCGTGGAGGCCACGGGGAGCAGCGTGCCGTCGAGCCACGCGTGGACCGGCGGCGGGGGCGGCACGAGCAGATAGCCGATCTCGCGGTTCTGCGCGTCGTACAGGCGCAGATCGCGGAGGTCCGGTTGCGTCTTCGCCAGCAGCGCGACGTCCACGTCCAGCCGGTTCGGGCCGCGCGCGCCGGGCGTGACCACGCGCTCCTGCGCCAGAGCGGTCGTCATCACCAGCGCGAGGAGCAGGCTCAGGGTGCCACCTCTTCCGGCGCCGTGCGCCGCGCGAGGACGAACTTCTGCAGCAGCACGCTCACCATCACCAGCGCCAGCGCGAGGCCCAGGAACGACGCGATGCGATACAGGCCGCCGAGGCGGCCGAGGTCGTGGAGGAAGCACTTGAAGATCGTGACCACCAGCAGCGCGATCGCCGCCCCGCGCGCCGCGCGCGTGCGCAGCGCGATGCCCGCGATCAGCAGCACGATCGCGAAGACCGCCCAGCCGATCGTGTACGTCAGGTCCTGCGCCAGCGACGACGAGAGCAGGTTGAACGTCAGCGTCGGACCGCTCGAGAAGTAGTCCGCGATCTCGATGTTCAGCAGGAAGAACAGCAGCAGCGTGCCCGCGGCGCGCGTCGCGCCGATCGCGCGTCGGTACTCCTTCGGCGCGAAATGCGCGGCCAGAAAGAACGCGGCCGCGCACAGCGTGTACGTGTACAGGTACCAGTTCAGGATCGCGCGCTCGCTGGCCGGGTGATACGACAGCACGTCCGGATTGATCGTCAGCCGCACGAACACCGCGGTCAGCAACGCCGCGCCCCACGCGAGCAGCCCGCGATGCGGGATGCGCCGGTACAGCCACGCCAGCGCGGCGCCTTCGAGCGCCCACGCGATCGTGATCCACTGCTTCTCCAACTGCAGCGGCACCGCGGCGGTGAGAAACGCCAGCGCGGTCGCCGCGACCATCGCCAGGCGCGTGAGCTGCCGCTCCGCCGGCGGCTCGACGCGCAGCAGCCGGACCACCAGCACGAGCATCACCAGCGACTGTGCCACCGGCAGCACGCCGATCATGTAGTCCAGTCCCGCATCGTGCATCGCGGAGCGGGCGAGAAAGAAGAACATCACGCTGGCGATCACCGCCGCGAGATACGGCTCCAGCGCGCGCTTCGCACGTGCGCCGAGAAGGAGCGGATAGGCGATGTAGAGCGCGTAGGGCACCAGCGCGAAGAGGAACGCCTGCCCCGGCGTCTGCGTGCGCGCCATCAGCGCGCCGATCGCCGTGAAGGGGACGCTCATCACGGCCACCGCGTGCAGGTTGGTGCGCGCGGCCAGCACGAGCGTGGCGATGGCCAGGACGGTGTGGGTCAGAAGGAGCGTGCCGAAGAGCTCTTTGGTGGAACTGGTGCCCGCGGCGATGGCTACGACATGGCCGAGAAGGAGGGCTGTTATAGGACCGATAGGACCGATAGGACCGATAGGACCTATAGGACGAATAGGACTCATAGGACCGATAGGACTTCCTATTGGTCCTATGCGTCCTATATGTCCTATCTGTCCTATGACAATCGCCCATGCCGCCACCGCGACCGTCGCGGCCAGCGCGACATTCGGCCAGGGCGCCAACTCCGTGTTCACCGTCCACGCCAGCAACACCACCTGCGACATCACCGCGCCGCCCACCAGCAGCGACGACCGCCTCAGATACAACACCGCCACGCCGAGGGCGAGGTCGAGCACCGCCAGCACCGCGAGGAACGGCCATGGCGGGAACGCCAATGACGGCGACGCGGCCACGAAGATCAGAAACACATGTCCCGCGAGCGCGAGATGGGTCTGCCCTTCGAAGCGCGCCCACGCGGTCGTCAGCACCACCAGCACGCCGAACACCGCGATCACGAAGAGCGCGGGGATCAGCGCCACTTCCAGCGTCGCCGCTTCCCACCAAGACGCGAGCACGATCCACGCGAGAATCACGGCGATCGCGGCGAGCACCGGCCTGCCCGTGAAGCGCGCCTGCATCATCGCGCCGATCAGCAGGATGGCCAGCAGCAGCGCCAGTCCCCACAGTGCACCGGACGCGATCGTGTCGGTCGTGAGAAACAGCAGCATGGCCACGCTGACCAGCATCGTCACGCTGGCGCCGTTCTCCGGCAGCAGCGCGCGGTTGTACCTGCGCGCGAGAGCGGGGACGCCGAGGAAGAGCAGGCCGTAGACGCCGTAGATCGCCAGCCCTTCGTACAGCCGCTCCGCGGTCAGGTGCTTCACCGACCACAGCGCCTCGGCCACGATGGCGAAGAACGCGGCGACGTAGTAGACCAGCCCTTCCTCGAAGCGCAGCGCGTACGCGGCCGCGAGCGCGAGCAGCACGAACAGCACCGAGAACAGCAGCGCGGGCGCCGCGGTCCGCGGCTCGAGCTGGATCAGCGCCGGCACCACGAACAGCAGCGCCGCGGCGCCGATGACCAGGCGCGAGCGGTAGCGCGTGCCGATGCCGAGGTAGAGGACCACGAACGCGCTGAGCCACGCGAGAATCACCGGCCACGCGGCTGGCGTGTACGACCTCGCGAGCCAGAGCGCGAACGTCAGCAGTGTCGCCACCAGGCCGACCGCGTGCAGCCACTCGATGCGGCGCAACATGGCGATGATGCCCAGCCCCGCGGCCATCAGCAGCAGGAAGGCGAAGAGCACGTTGTAGCGCGCGCCGTACGCCGGCACGGCGGCCGCGAACAACGCGAACAGCAGCGGCATCGCCGCGCCGAACTGCCCCATGCGGTCGAACGCGCGCTGCTGCTGGTCGTCGCGGCGCAGCCACAGCACGGCCGCCGCCGCGATCCCGAAGACGAGGAAGATCCCCGCCGCGAGCGGCAGTTGCGCGACGTCCAGGAACTTCGCGATCCACGCCCACTGATAGACGATGCTGAAGAGCACCGTGCCCACCGTGAGCGCCGGCCAGCGCCTCTTGTACGCGACCCACGCCAGTCCGGCGTTCAGCAGCAGCAGATACGAGAAGAGCCCGATGGGCCGGTTCTCGCCCGTCGACAGCAGGGCCGGCGTGGCGAAGCCGCCCATCATGCCGAGGAGCGCGATGAAGAGCGACTCGCGGCGGATCGAGAGCAGCACCGCCACCGCCGTGACGATCAGCATCCCGCCGAACACCACGCCCGAGGGCAGGAGATGCCACAGCGCGTGCACGGCGAACAGCGTCGCGTAGAGGATGGCGATGCCCGCCCCGTGCATCGCGTTCGCCGTGAACTTGTAGTTGCGCGCCACCCGCAGCTCGCAGACCACCAGCAGCGCGCTGCCGGCGATCAGGCCGATGGCCGCGCGGATCGGCGGCGAGATCCAGCCGTGGTCGACCGAGTACTTGAGGAAGTAGATCGCCGCGATCACCATGGCGACGCCGGCCACCCACGAGAAGAGCTTCACGCCGACGAACGACTCCCAGTCGACCGACTGCCAGAACGGCGGCTTGGGCGGCGCGGCCGGAGGCGGAGGCGTGGGTGTCGTAACAGGGGGCGGAGGCGGGGCAGCCTCGTACGCGGCGGCAGGCTGGAAGACCGGCTCCGGAACCGGCTCGGGCGCGGCCGGAGGCGGCGGAGGCGGCTGCCAGATCGGAATCTCCGGCTCCGGCACAGGCGCGGGCTCCGGCGCAGCCGCACTGGCAACGGGCAACGGGTCACGGACAACCGGCTGCGGCGCCGGCGGTGCCGCCTCCGCGCGCGGCGTCTCCGGCGGCGCCATCCCCACCTTGTGATACGCGAGCCACGCCCGCAGCTCCCGCACCTCGTCCTTCGCGCGCTTCGCGACCACGAGCGCGACCACAGCCGTCACCAGCGCAAGAAAAGTCCACATAGACAGTGAGGGCCGGCTTGGCGGCCGGCCCTCTTAGAGTACGTCGTTTATGCAGATTCTCGATGCGCGAGGATCTTCTCCCGCCCGGTGAGGTACAAGAGGAGGATCAGGATGGCGAACGGGATCAGCGACACGAAATCGCCGAAGCCCTCCCGCAGCAGCGGATTCCCCTCCGCCCACGAGCCGATCTGCTGGTTGAAGCCGGCCATGAACGGCACGCCCGCGAGGAACGCGATGAGGATGCCCGCGATCGCGCCGCCCGCGATGTAGCCCGACGCCATCAGCACGCCCGGGCTCTTGTCGCCTTCCGCCACGAGCTGCTCTTCCGTGAGCTGCTTGCCCGCGTGCTTCTTGGCGATCCAGCGGTCCACGCCCCAGCGCACCAGCCCGCCGATGAGGATGGGCGAAGAGCTGGACAGCGGCAGGTACACACCGACGGCGAACGCGAGCGACGGGATGCCGGAGAGCTCCAGTACCACCGCGATCATCACGCCGAGGAGCACCAGGCCCCACGGCAGCTCGCCACCGAGAATGCCCTTGATGATGTACGACATCAGCGTGGCCTTCGGCGCGTCGAACTTCGGCACGTCCTGGCCGTTCGGCAGCTTGCGGATCGTTCCGTTGATGCCGGGGTCGACGTAGTACACCGGCTTGCCCGCGTCGTCGACGAGGTACTTCTCCGCGTTGCCGCCCGAGGGATCCTGGCGGAACCACACGTTATACGTCTTCGAATCCGCCGGAGCGCCGGCCAGGGCGCCCTTGACGGTCTCTCTGCCGTGGAAGGTCTTCGGATCCGCGATCTCGCCCGGCTGCACCGAGCCCGCCGAGAAGCCCTGCGGCGCGGTGCCGACCGGCACATAGACCGAACCGGCGTCGTTGAGCTTGAGGAGGATCGGTCCGAGCACGAGCGCCGAGGCCAGTGCGCCGATGAGGATGGCGATCTGCTGGCGGCTGGGCGTGCCGCCGACCAGGAAGCCGGTCTTGAGGTCCTGCGACGTTGTGCCGCCGTTCGACGACGCGATGCAGACGATCGCGCCGATCGACAGCGCCGTCACGAAGTAATTGCTGCCCGTCCAGCCGAGGACGACGAAGCACAGGCACGTCAGGAGCAGCGTCGCCACGGTCATGCCCGAGATCGGGTTCGACGACGAGCCGATCTCGCCGGTCAGGCGCGACGACACCGTGACGAAGAGGAAGCCGAAGACGATGATCAGCAGCGCCGCCGCGAGCCGCGCGCCGAAGCCGGTGCCGCCGACATACAGCGGGTTCGCGAACGCGATCACCAGGATCAGGGCCACGATGCCGATGAGCACGACCTTGATCGAGAGGTCGCGGTCCGTGCGCGGAACGGCCGGAACGTTGGTCGTGTCCTTGGCGCCCGAGAGATCCTTCAAGCCGCCCTTGATGCCGTGCCAGATGACCGGCAGGGAGCGGAACACGCTGATGATGCCGCCGGCCGCGACCGCGCCCGCGCCGATGTACAGCACGTATGCGTTGCGGATCGCGCCCGGGCTCATGTCCTTGATCAGCGCCGTCGTTTCCGGCGCGAGCGGCGCGGCCAGAGACTCACCGAAGAACTTGATCATCGGGATGAGCACGAGGTACGCGAGCACGCCGCCCGCGCACATGATCGCCGCGATGCGAGGGCCGATGATGTAGCCCACGCCGAGGAGCTCGGGCGAGACTTCCACCGACACCGAGGCCGCGGTGAACGGCCGGCCGAAGATCTTCTCCGGGACGTCCTTCCAGGCGCGGAACGCGACCATCGCGGTCTTGTAGACGAGACCGATGCCGAAGCCGGTGAAGATCGTCTTCGCGCTCGTACCCGCGCCGCCGAGGGCCGCCTGCTCGCGCTTGGCCGCTTCGGACGCGGCCGCGCGCGACTCGTCGCTCGCGCCCGCCTTCAGCACTTCGGCGCAGGCTGTCCCCTCGGGGTACTTGAGGATGCCGTGCTGGGCGACGATGAGCGCGCGCCGCAGCGGGATCATCATCAGGATGCCGATCAGACCGCCAAGGATGGCTACGAGCATGACCCGCGTGATCTCGAGATCGAATCCGAGGATGAGGATGGCTGGCATCGTGACGCCGACGCCGAACGCGATCGACTCGCCCGCGGAGCCCGCGGTCTGGACGATGTTGTTCTCGAGGATCGTGGCGTTCCGCGCGCCCATCTTGGAGAGGATGCGGAAGAGGGTGATGGAGATGACGGCGACCGGGATGGAGGCGCTGACGGTCAGACCGACTTTGAGGACGAGATACAGCGACGACGCGCCGAAGATCATCCCGAGGATCGTGCCGACGATCACCGCGCGCGGCGTGAGCTCGCGCAGCTGGGTCTCCGGAGCGATGTACGGCGTGAACGGCGTCGGACCCTCGGGTTCGAACCCGACTCTGTCCGGATGGCCCTGCGGAACAGCACTCATGTGGGTCTCCCCCTAACTGCTAAAGTTCGAGCATTGTAGCCCGGGAGGTGCAACGGTTCCCGGGCAGGTGCGCTTTCGGGGAGGCGCGGTGTTTCCGGTTCGTTTTCTTCGGGCCGCGTACGCACTCCAAAGAGCGCCGCCTACACCGCCACAGCCGCGCTCATCCGCAGATACCTGCCTGTGATCGAGCGCGGATTCGCGGCGATCTCGTCCGGCGTCCCCACCGCCACCACCTCGCCGCCCTGATCGCCGCCGTCCGGTCCGAGGTCGATCACCCAGTCCGACTGCTCGATGAGCTGCGTGTTGTGCTCGATGACCACCACCGAATTGCCGCGGTCGATCAGGTCCCGGAACGTGCGGATCAGCACCTGCACGTCCGTCGCGGCCAACCCGGTCGTCGGTTCGTCGAACAGGAACAAGCGCGGCTTCTCCGACTTTGCGGCGGTCTCCGCGAGGAACGACGCCAGCTTCAACCGCTGGGCCTCGCCGCCCGACAGCGAGTCCGTGGACTGCCCCAGCCGCAGATACCCGAGGCCGACCGACCGCAGCGCGTCCAGCCGCTTGAGCAGCGCTCGTTTGGCGACGAAGAACTTCGACGCCTCGTCCACGGTCATCTGCAGGATGTCGTTCACGTTCTTGCCTTTGAACGTCACCTTCATGACCTGCTCGCCGAAGCGGCGGCCGTCGCACTTGTCGCACACGACTTCCACGTCCGCGAGGAACTGCATGTCGATCGTCACCACGCCCGCGCCCTGGCACACCTCGCAGCGCCCGCCCTCGGTGTTGAACGAGAACATCCCCGCGGTGACGCCGTTCAGCTTGGCGCCGGTAGTCTCGGCCAGGAGCTTGCGGATCTCGTCCCACGCCTTGATGTACGTGGCCGGATTGGAACGGGACGACCGGCCGATGGGCGACTGATCGACGAGCTCCATGTCGTAGATCAGGTTCGTTCCCTCCAGCGCGTCGACCTTGCCCGTCTCCAGCCCCGCCACCCCGCGGACGTCGCGGCGGTAGCGGTTGAAGAGGCAGTTGCGGATCAGCGTCGACTTGCCGGAGCCGGAGACGCCGGTGACCGCGACGAGCTTGCCGAGGGGGATGTCGACGGTGACGTTCCGGAGATTGTTCTGCCGCGCGTTCACGATCCGGATCGCGCCGGCGCTGTCATCCTGAGCCGCGGAGACGGCGAAAGACCCCCCCCCGTCTGGCGCCACCCGCGCGGGCCCCGCGTACTGCACCTCTCCCCCGTACTCCCCGGCGCCCGGCCCCAGCTCCACGTGATAGTCCGCGCCGGCGATGATCGTCGGATCGTGCTCCACCACGATCACCGTGTTCCCCGCGTTCTTCAGCCGGCGCAGCACGGCCAGCAGGCGCTCCGAGTCACGCGCGTGCAGTCCCACGGTCGGCTCGTCGATCACGTACATCGTCTCCGTCAGCGACGATCCCAGGGCTGCGGCGAGGTTGATGCGCTGCGACTCGCCGCCGGACAGCGTGCGGGTCTGGCGGTCGAGGGTCAGGTACGACAGGCCGACCTCGTCCAGATACACCAGCCGGTTGACAATCTCCCGGCGCAGGTGCCCGGCGATCTTCTCCTCGCTCCTGGACATCGCCAGATACTCCCAGAAGCGGCGCGCGCTCTTCACGTCCATGCCGAAGAGCTGGCCGATGGTGAGGTCGCGGAACTTCACGTTGTCGACGACGTTCTTCAGCCGCGAGCCGCGGCATTGCGGGCAGGTCTCGTAGCTGCGGTACTTCGCCAGCTTCACCCGGACGTGGATCTTGTACTTCTTCGTCTCCAGCCAGTCGAAGAAGCCCTTGATGCCGTACCACTTGCCGCGCCCGTTGTAGAGCAGGTCCCACTCGGCCTCGGACAGGTCCTGGACCGGGACGTCGAGCCGCAGCTTGTACTTCGTCGCGGCCTTCTGCAGGTCCTCGTAGCAGTCCTCGTAGCCCGCGGAGTTCCACGGCGTGACCGGCTGCTCGTCGAGCCGCAGCGCGCGGTTCGGGATCACCTTCTCCATGTCGATGCCGATGATCCGGCCGTAGCCCTGGCACTCCGTGCAGGCGCCGAGGGGGGAGTTGAAGGAGAACATGTGCGGGGTCGGCTCGAGGAACTCCGTGCCGCACTTGTTGCACGCGAAGTGGGAGGTGAAGCGGTGGGAGTGCCACTCCCCTTCGTCGTCTACGAGGACGTTCACCGTCCCCTTCGACAGCTCGAACGCCTGCTCGATCGCTTCCGTGATCTGCGTGCGCCGCTCGCCGTCGATGCGTAGGCGGTTGATGACCATCTCGAACGACGTCGCGCCCTTCGTGTCGAGCTCGTTCAGGTCGCGCACCTCGCCGCCCATCCAGACGCGGAAGTAGCCGGCCTTCACGAGCTGCTCGACGACGACGTCCGCGTGGCTGGCCTCGAAGAAGATCGGCGCCAGGACGATCGCGCGGCGGCCTGCGAGCGTGCCGAGGATCTGGTCGGTGATCGACTCCGGATTCTCCTTGCGCACGGCCACGCCGCAGTCCGGACACCACGTCTCGCCGCAGTAGGTCATGAAGAGGCGGATGTGGTCCGCGAGCTCGGTGGCGGTCGCGACGGTGGACCGCGCGTTCTTGACCGAGTTCTTCTGCTCGATGGCGATGGCCGGGAGGATGCCGTCGATCTGATCGACGTCCGGCCGGTCGATGCGCTCGAGGAACTGCCGCACGTACGTCGACATCGATTCCACGAACCGCCGCTGCCCCTCGGCGTAGAGCGTGTTGAACGCCAGCGACGACTTCCCCGACCCGGACGGACCGGTCACGACCGTCAGCTGCCGCTGCGGAATATCCACAGAAACGTTCTTCAGATTGTGGGTCCGCGCCCCGCGGATCGAGATGGTGCGATCGGGCATATCGAATGGAGAACACCATCTCCCTCCCACGATCATCCCGGCATGGTCACTGATAGAGCAGCTCGGCCGATGCGATGCCGAGACCGGAGAAAGTCGGAGAGCTGCCGGGGCTCTGACATTGCGACTGCCCCCAATCCACGGGGACGAAGATGTACATCCGGTTCGACTGACCGCCGACAGAGCCGTACCAGAGACCGGGGTACTGAAGAGTTCTGCCGGGGAACTTCGCGCTCAGGGTGGTGATGTCGATGTCGTGCCGTGGGCCCCAAGTGTTGTTCGCGAGCAACGTGTTCTCCTGCCAATGGAGAGCAGACGTGTCGGCGGCGGTAAAAGCGTGAATCCACATTCCGCGGCTGGGGTCCTTTTTGATGTCTTTGCCTCCGTTGTGCAGGCTCCACATCGATGTGAAGTACCCCAGTTTGGGATCTCCCGGCTCGGCAGGAATCGGATCGTATGTGAATACGAAACGCCCGGAGTGCGTCACCCACGATCCCAGTCCGTTGCCGCCGGTTGCGGTCGTCGGACCGTCCGGGTCGTAGTAGATCTGCTTGACGGACCCGAAGCCGAAAGGGTGGCCAGCGTTGTAGCTGAAGCGATAAGCGATCGACTCCCACGTCGGCGCCGCGCCGCCCATGTAGGACAGGCGGTGTACATAGTTGATGAAGATGTAGAAAAAGCCGTTTTCGAACGCCGTCGCCACTTGTGCCACGCCGTACGGCAGAAAGCAGTCGTCGCCGTACTTCGGGTAGATCACGGGAGACCAGGGCTCGCCGGCGGGTGGATTCGAAGAGTAGACGGTCCAGGTTTGGCCGTCGTTCGAGACGGCCCAGTAGATCTTGCCCTTGTCAAAGTCGCCGTTCCCACCGACGAACGCCATGAAGTAGCGGGAGTCGGTCGGCGATACGTTGGTGACTACGCTGGGACTCGCCCAGACCCATTTCGGTCGCCCGCACTTCGAAAACCCGACAAGAGCCGTACAGTCCGTAGTCGCTGGAACGCTCCAAACACCGGTTGCCGCATTTCGGGTGCCTCGATAAAGGGCGTCGTACCCACCTGTGCCGCACCCATCGGTGGGATTCCCGCCTTGCCCTAGCAGGCGCAACTCGCCCGAGGCCGGGACCTGAAACACTTCAGGGTCGTACCATGTACGGGAGCAGTCGCCCGTTTGACCCGAGACACGAACGCCCCCGATGGTCAGAATCGAGTTGTAAACCGTACCAGTCTTATAGTTGGCTGCGGTGGCCGTTTCCGCAGTGAAACTCAGGACGAGGACCAAGACAGCAGATCGCATGCAATCCTCCCGATCGGAAAGAAGCACCTCTCGCTCTATGCGCTCATCAGGGCGTACAGAACCCATGCCCGCATCACCGTCCCCATTCTCATGACGACGAGATCGCGACTGCATCTTGGCTGCGGTTCAGTTGTTCTGCCCGGTTGGGTGAACATCGACCTGGAGCCGTATCCGGGCGTCGATCGCGTGCTCGACGTACGCGACGGGCTGCCGTTCGAAAACGTAGAGTACGTCTTTTCAGAGCATTTCCTGGAGCATTTCGACCTCGATGACGGCCTGGCGCTCTTGCGCGAGTGCCGGCGCGTGCTCCGCGAGGACGGGATTCTGCGGCTCACGACGCCGAATCTCGACTGGGTGTGGGCGACGTCCTACTCGTCGCGTTGGACTCCCGAGTCGCCGACGCGGGCGACGATCGACGCAACGGAATGGAGACACGACGCGGCCGCGGCACGCGACTGCCTCACGTTGAATCGAGCGTTCCGTGCCTGGGGACACCGTTTCCTCTACAACCGGGCCATGCTGGAGGATGCGCTCCAAGCGGCCGGGTTCGCAGAACTGGTGTGGTGCGATTACGGTCGAAGCGAGCACTTGGAGTTACGCGATCTCGAGCGTCACGAGCGCTCGCCGGACACGCCGGAACTGCCGCACGTGCTCGTCGTCGAGGCGCGCGGGCGGGGAAATAACGCTTCCTCGCTGAATCTCGCCGAGTACCTGCGCGATCTTCGCGTGCACTGACGCGGCTCGTCGCTCCTCAGGCGTAGCGGGCGACAGACACCCGCCCCCTAAATCTTGATTCCGTGCCGCTGGTAGAAGTTGTACCCGCCCAGCCGCGAGCGCAGTTTGTCGACGATCTCCTGCGGGATGCGCACTTCGTCCACGGACGCGTTCATCTCCACCTGGCGCACCGTCTTCGCGCCGGGGATCACCGTGGACACGCACTCGTTTGCGAGCACGAACCGGAGCGAGCCCTCCGCCAGCGACCGCGCGGTACCGCCGATGATCGACTTGGCCTCGTCCACGCGCGGGAGCACTTCCTCGAGCCGCTTGGGGGTGAGGAAGTTCTGGCGGACGTCGTCCTTTGCGAACACCGTGTCGGGCCGGAACTTGCCGCTCAGCAGCCCGGACGCCAGCGGTACGCGGGCGATGATGCCGTAGCCCTTCTGGTGCGCCAGCGGGAACAGCTCGTCCGCGGGCGCCTGATTGAGGACGTTGTAGAGCACCTGCAGCGCGTAGCCCCAGCCCTTGTTCACGATCTCGATGCCTTCCTCGACCGTCGAGATCGAGACGCCCCAGAAGCGGATCTTCCCGACTTCCTGGAGGCGGTCCATGGCCTCGTGAATGTCGTCGCGGCGCAGGTCGTCGAGCGTCGGGTTGTGCAGTTGCAGGAGGTCGATGTAGTCCGTGCGCAATCGCTTCAGCGACCCGTCGACCGCGTGGAAGATGTGTCCGCGGGAGAAGTCCTTGCGCAGCTTGCCTTCCGAGTCGCGGGCGACGCCCACCTTCGTGGCGATGATGACGTCCTGCCGGCGCCGCGAGAGCACGATGCCGAGGAGCGACTCGCTGCGGCCGAAACCGTAGGAGTCGGCGGTGTCGAAGAACGTGACGCCGAGCTCGCGCGCGCGGCGGATGGCCGCGAGCGACTCGTCGTCGTTCGTCCGTCCCCATCCGAACGGCGTCCCCGAGGCCTCGGCCGCGCCGCCGATGGCCCAGCCGCCGAAGCCGACGTCGGAGACGGTGATGCCGGTATTGCCTAGCTTCCGGTAGTGCACGGCGCGTAGTTTATAGCCGCAGCTGCCGAACTTCCTTGATCGCCGGCATGACCCGCAGCGCGGTGAGTGCGTCCGGGCTGATCGGCGAGTCGATGGTGATGATCGCCATCGCGGTCCCGCCGCTCACGTTGCGGGCCAGGTTGTACTCCGCGATGTTCACCTCGTGGTCGCCGAGGGTGGTGCCGACGCGGCCGACGACACCGGGCACGTCCTTGTTGATGATGTACAGCACGTGCCCCTCGGGCTTGAACTCCACGCGGTAGTTGTTGACGGAGACCACGCGCTGGTTGTTCTCATGGAACACGGTGCCCGACACGGACGTCTCCTCGGTCGCGGAGGACACGCGGAAGGTGATGAGGTTGGCGTAGTCGCGCGGCGTCGGGTGCACGGTCGTGCTGATGGCGATGCCCCGGGCCTCGGCGACCTGCTGCGCGTTGACGAAGTTCACGGGCTCGGCAATCTGCTGCGCCAGCAGTCCCCGCAGCGCGGCCACGGAGAGGATCTTGGTGAGGCCCTCGTCCAGTCCGAACAGCTCGATCGTGGCGCGGTTCACGGGCTGGGTCACGAGCTGCGCGGCGAACGTGCCGAGCTTCTCGGCGAGCAGGATGATCGGCGCGGCGCCGGCGTCGGAGAGCCCCTCGAACGGGAGGTTCACCGCCGAGACGAAGATCGAGCCGCGCAGGGCCTCCACCACCATCTCCGCGGTCTGCACGGCCACGCGGTCCTGCGCCTCGATCGTGTTCGCGCCGATGTGCGGCGAGAGAATCGCGTTCTTCGCGTTCAGGAGCGGGTGGTCCTTGCCGGGAGGCTCGTCTTCGTAGACGTCGATCGCGGCGCCGGCGATCTTGCCGCTGTTGAGCGCGTCGGCCAGCGCCTGCTCCTCGTAGATGCCGCCGCGGGCGATGTTCAGGACGATGACGCCGTCCTTCATCTTCGCGATCTCCGCGGCGCCGATCATGCCGCGGGTCTCCTCGGTGAGCGGGGTGTGTACGGTGATGACGTCGGCCTGCTCGAGGAGCTGGTCGAGGGTGACGCGCTGCGCGGTCACGCGCTCGTAGACGGATTCGGCGATGAAGGGGTCGTAGGCGATGACGCGCATGTTGAAGCCGCGCGCACGGGCGGTGACGCGCGTGCCGATGCGGCCCAAGCCGATGATGCCAAGGGTTTTGCCGTCGAGCTCGATGCCCATGAACTTCGACCGCGTCCACTCCCCCCGCTTCACGCTCGCATGCGCCTCGGGGATGTTGCGGCAGAGCGCGAGCATCATGGCCATGGTGTGCTCGGTGGCGGACATGATGTTCGCGGTGGGGGCGTTGATGACCAGGATGCCCCGCCGGGTGCAGGCGTCGACGTCGACGTTGTCGAGCCCGACGCCCGCGCGCCCGATGATGCGCAGGCGCGTACCGGCGTTCACGAGCTCCGGCGTGACCGCCGTGCCGCTGCGCGTGATCAGCGCGTCGGATTCGCGGACCGCGGCGAGGAGCTCTTCGCCTTTGAGGCCGGGACGGTAGTCCAGCTCGACGTCCTCCGCTGCGCGGAGGATGTCCAGGCCGGATTCGGCGAGGGTGTCGGTGACGAGCACACGGAACATGCCGCGTATCCTACAATCGCCGCGCCCATGCGACGCATCGCTGCCCTCACACTGTTGCTGTTCGCTTCCGCCTGCGCCACAGCGCGCTCCCAGGACGCCACGGCGGCCATGAGCGGCTGGATGGACGCGCTGAACTCACTGGACGAGGCCCGGGTCGTGGAAGCATTCGCGGAAGATGCAACGGCCTTTTTCCCCGTCGCGGCCGCCGAGCGGGTGGACGGCAGGGCCGCGATCGCGGCCGTGTTCCGCGAGTACTTCAAGGCCAATACGAAACGGACGAACATCGTCCCCGAGGATCTGCGCGTGCAGCAGAGCGAAGACCTCGCCGTGATCTCGTTCAACGTGCACAACCCCAGCTCGATCTCGCGCCGGACGTTCGTCTGGCGTCACGACGCTCGCGGCTGGCGCATCCTCCACATGCACGCGTCGAACACGGCCGTCAAAACGCCCGCGTAGCCGATCCCGGCGAGGAGCGCGAGCGGCGGGAGGACGACGAGCAGATAGCGCGCCCACGGCAGCGGCAGCCAGACCAGCGTGCCGAGGATCACCACGCCACACCAGACCAGGACGTCGGGCCGGCGACGCGCGAACCAGCATCCCGCGCCGGCTCCCGCCAGGAGCGCGCCGCCGAGGGCGATCCAGGCAAAGCGCAGTTTTGCGAGCACGGTCCACGCGATGGGCGCGCGCGCGGGCGAGTCCGCCGCCCACAAAGGCAGGCGCACGCCGTCGCGGGTGAGGCCATCGAGGATCGTGCGGAGGTCGGAGACCTGCTGCGGAAAGCGCTGGAAGACGTTGGGCCAGTAGTAGGGGTTGAGGGTGATCGCAACGATGACGAAAGTGATCGCGGTGAAGATTGCCGCCCGCCATTGTTTCCTGACCAGCAGTACGGCGAGCGACGCGGCCAGCGCGATGCCGCCGTTGAGCCGCGTCTGGAACGCCAGGGCGCAGACGATGCCCAGCAGCGGCGCGACCCTGTCATCCTGAGCCGCGCCCACTACCCTGTCATCCTGAGCCGCGAAGACGGCGAAGGACCCTCTGCGGTTCGCGCCACCCGCGCCTGAATCGGGGGGTCCTTCGCCGCGCTTCGCCGGCTCAGGATGACAGGCGAGCACACACGTCGCGAACGCGAGGAGTGTCAGCAGCGGATCGAAGATCGCGTCGCCGCCGAAGTCCCACGTCAGCCAGTGCCCGGCCATCCACGCGCACGCGATCGCGGCAGCCATCACGCCGGAAAGCCGCGCCGCCACGAACGTCACCAGCCCGGCCGTCAGCACCATCGCCAGCGCCGAAGCGCGCCGGGCCGGCGCCAGCAGCGGCAGGTACGGACGGGCATCCTCGGCCGCGACATACGGCTCCATCACCCCGTCCGGCCCGGCCAGGCGCGACAGCGACGGCACCTTCGGCAGCTCCTCGCCCGCGATCAGCGCGGCAACCCCGAACGCGTATTTGCCAACCGGGGGATTCGAGCGGTCCACGATGTTCGCGGCCCACGCCGGATCGCTCCACCGCCCCTCCAGCACGAGCCGCAGGGCGTACGTCTCCGACACCTTGTGTGCCTCGTCGACGCGCCACCCGCTTCCCCGCGTGCGCGGCAGCAGGACCAGCCACGCGATCGCCGCCGCGCACAGTCCCGCCAGCAGCGCGCGCGTCAGGCGCGTGTCACTTCTCCCAGCACGTCCAGCATCGCCTCCAGGTCCGCCAGCGGGATGTCCCCCATGTGGCCGATGCGGAACGTGGTGTCCTTCCAGATGCCGTAGCCGCCGCCGAGGGTGTAGCCGCGCTTCTTCATCTCGGCGCGGATGGTCTCGGGCGGCAGGACCGGAGACACCGCCGTCACCGTGTTCGACGCGAACGCCGGATCCGCCGCGAGCTTCGCGTAGCGCGCGGTGCGCTGATGCGTGATCTCGCGCATCTTCCGGTGCCGCTCGAAACGCGCCTCCAGTCCCTCCTCGCGGAGGATGTGGTCGAGCTGCGCGGCCAGCGCGTAGAAGTGCGGGATGGAGGGCGTCGACGGCACGCTGTCCTCGTCGGCCTTCTCCTTGTACGCCACGAAATCGAAGTACGTGCCGCGGTAGGGATGCTTCTTCGCCCGCGCCAGTGCCTGATTCGACGTCGCCACGACCGTGACGCCCGGCGGCAGCGCGATGCACTTCTGGACGCTGGCGAGGCAGACGTCCACGCCCCAGCGGTCGAACTCGACGGGGATGCCGCCGAGGGAGGAGACGGCGTCGACGAGCACCAGCGCGTCGGGCGCCTCCTCGCGGATGACCGCGGTCAACGCCGCGACGTCATTGGTGATGCCGGTGGACGTCTCGTTGTGCGTGATCGTCACCGCGTCGTAGTGCGCGCGGTGGTGCCGCGCCAGGTGGTCCGCCAGCGCCTCGGGATCCACCGCTTTTCCCCAACCGGCATCGAGGCGGTCGACCTCGTAGCCGAGGGATTCGGCGATGTTGTACCAGCGCTCGGAGAAGGCGCCGCAGGTCGTGACCAGCACGCGCCGTGCGACGCAGTTCTCCAGCGCCGCCTGCAGGACACCCGTGCCCGAGCACGTCATCACGAACGTCGCCTGCGACGTCATGAACAGCTCCTTGAGGCCGAGGTTGATGCGGCCGAAGAGCTCCTTGAACTCGTTGCTGCGGTGACCGATCATCGGGCGGGTCATCTCCGAGAGGATCTCGGGACGGACCCAGGTAGGGCCGGGGACGAAATACTTCGCGGTTTCGCTCATGACGCCAACAGGTACGGTAGCACGGCGCGAAGGGTCGTTTCCTGTACGAAAACATCCGCTTCGTCGCGCACGCGGTCGCGGACAGCGACTCCGCCGAAGCCGATGAAGAGGTCGACGGCGGGCTTCGTTTCCAGGTCGCTGACGCCATCGCCGACGAAGGCGGCCTTGCCTTTCGACCGCGTGAGGATGGCCCGCACGACCAGCTCCTTCCCGCCGGGGCGCGCCAGCAGCGAGCGGCGGTCGTAGTCCACGTAGCGCCCGGCCTCGTCGAAACGCAGCGCGACCGCATGCACCGCGCGCGGCGCGATGTGCAGCGCCTCCGCGAGCGGCGCGATGGCCTGGGCGATGCCGGCGGTGACGAGATGCACGTCCACGCCTGCGGCCTGGAGCGCGGCGATCGTCTCCGCGGCACCGTCGACGAGCGACGCCACGTAATGCTGCCCGAGGGCCTCGACATCCGCGAGCGTCGGCTGGATGACGTCGAGGCGCTGCCCGTACACCTGATCGAGCGGGATCTCGCCGTTCATGGCGGCGTTCGTGAGCCGCACGATCTCGGGATTCCCGTTCGCCAGCACGTCGATCCCCTCGATGGTGACGAGCGTGGAATCGACGTCGAAGAACACGAAGCGATATTTCAACGGCGGTTCCTCGGAGTTCCTCGGAGTTCCTCGGAGTTCCTCGGAGGATCTCGGAGCTCCTCGATGGCTGGACCGGTCTCCTCCGAGGAACCCGAGGAACTCCGAGGAACTCCGAGGAACACCACGTCCACCAGGTCGGAAAACCGCTCCAGGAAATGATCCGGCTCCGCGGCCGCGAGCTGTTCCCGGGACGACGAGCCGGTGGCCACGACGGCGATGTCGATGCCGCTGTTGCGCGCCGCGCGTACGTCGATGGGCATGTCGCCGACGAACAGCGTCTCCTCGGGCGCGCAGCTCACCGCCTCCATCGTGACCTGCAGGTGGCGCGCGTCGGGCTTGCGCGCGCCGGCCGCGTCGGGGCCGACGATGGCGCGGAAGTAGCGCGACAGCTCCAGGAAATCGAGGATCTTCTTCGAGAACGGCGTCGGCTTGTTCGTGCAGACGGCCATCTCCACGCCGAGGGCGGAGAGCCGCTCCAGCGTGGCTTCCACGTCCTCGAGGATCTTGGACTCCTGGCAGCACACCTCGTCGTAGCGCATCTCGAACGCCTCGACCAGCGTCGAGGGGATGTCCGCGCGCTCGAAGGCGCGCTGGAGGAGCTTCTCCACGCCGTCGCCCACGAACGTCCGCACCCTCGCTGCGCTCAGCTCGTGCAGCCCCTCGGCGCGCCGGGCGTGGTTCACCGCTTCCGTCAGCGCCGCGTAGGAGTCGACGAGCGTGCCATCGAGATCGAACAGCACAGCCCGATATCGAAGGCTGGCAGTCATGAGCGCCAGATTCTATCGAGATTCGCGGCGAGCTCGTCGACGGTGGGCCGCGCCTCGGCCTGAATGGAGACCTTCGGCCAGTCGCCCAGCTCCTTGAATCCCTCGACCAGGACGACGTCGTGATCGAAGTGGACGAGCAGGTCGCGCGGCCGTTCGTACGGCACGCGCGTCGTGCCGCCGGCGCGGAAGATCACGGCCTGCCCCGGCCCGGCGAGAATCACCGGCTCGGCGCCGGCGGCGCGCATGCGGGCGGTGTCGCCGCGGTTCTCTTCGTTGAGGTGGTGGTGGGTGTGCTTGATCGCGCCGACCCGCAGCCCCGCGGCCACGTATCGCGCGATGAGCTGCACGATGAGCGTGGTCTTGCCCGCGCCGGAGAAGCCGGTGATCGCCGCGACGTTCACCATGACGTTTTACCCGTTTTGCAACCGGACGCGGAATCCCCCGGCCGTATGCTCGCTTCTCGTCGCCATGCGAAAGCTCCTCGCGATCCTGTTTCTGGTGGTCCTGTCCGCGACGGCGGAGGAGCCACGGGAGCGGATCGCCATCTCGCTCGAGCCGGTGGGCGACAGCGACGAAGGGGTCGTCACGCGCGTAACGTTCCGGTTCACGTCGCCGCTCGATGCGGCGCCCGGGGCGGAGCTGGCGCTGCAGGGGTCGTTCGTGCAGAACGGCAAAGTCTTGCGCAACTTCCGGATTGTGATTCCCGCCGAGCGGCCGCGGCAGCTCACGGCGGTGCAGACGTTCGCGGAAGGGACGGCGGACGTGGAAGTGCGGCTGCTCCAGGCCGCCGAAGAAGACGACACGCCGCCGCTGCTGCTGGTCAAGACCGCGGGGTCGTTTCCCGTGAACAAAACCGGGAAGCTGTACACGGCCGGCGAAGGCGAAGGCGCCGAGTCGGCGTTCGCGGAAGGCGTGGTGCCGGAGAGCACCGGCGCGGTGCGCATCCTGCCGCCGGAGCGGGACATCGCCCCGAATCTGTTCCGGGTCGCCGTCGAGGTCCGTCCGCCGGTGACGCGCGTGGAGTTCTGGGTCGAGGGCAAGAAGGTCATGGCGCGCAACGCGCCGCCGTACAGTGTGGAGCTCGATCTCGGCAAGTTGCCGAAGCGCGTGGAAGTGCGCGCGATCGGCTTCGACAAGTACAGCCGCTACATCGACGCCGACGCGTTCATCGTCAACGAGCGCGACTCGCCGCTGGAAGTGAAGATCACCCGCACCGAGACGCCGGACGGCGTGTCCCACTTCAAGCTGAGCGTGCAGAACCCGAAGGGGACGAACCTCCGCAGCGTGGCGCTGTACGCCGGCGACCAGAAGCTGCACGAGTGGAGCGATCCGCCGTACGCGCTGGACCTGCCGACAGCGCGCCTCGAGGGCGCGGCCCTGGTGCGCGCGTCCGCGATCGACGAGACGGGCTACGAGGCGGCGGACGTGCTGTTCCTCGACGGCAGCCGTCTCAACGAGCAGATCGACGTGAACCTGGTCGAGCTGCCGATCTCCGTCAGCGACGGCGCCGGCAATCCGGTGCCGGACCTCACGCAGCAGAGCTTCACGGTCCTCGAGAACGGCAAGCCGCAGACGATCGCGAGCTTCCACTTCGCCTCGGACCTCCCGATCTCCGCGGGCGTGCTGCTCGATCACTCGGGAAGCATGGACGCGCGGATGGACGGGGCCAAGAGCGCGGCCGTGTCGTTCTTCCGGCGCATCCTGAAGAAAGACGACCGCGCGTTCATCTCGGCGTTTGCCATGGAGGCGTCGCGCAGCACGCCGTTCGTGTCCGAGGTGGCGACGCTCGAGTCGCAGGTGAAAGCCATCCCGGAGGCGGGCGGTGGCACGGCGCTGTACGACGCGATCATCACTGGGCTCTATCGCTTCCGCAACGTGCAGGGGCGGAAGGCGCTCATCGTCATTACCGACGGCGAGGACACGACGTCGCGCATGACGTACAGCGAGATGCTGGCGTACGCGCGCGCGTCGCGCGTGCCGCTGTACTTCATCGGCATCGGCTTCTTCATGGCCGACGGCCGGATGAAGGCGCTCGCGGCGGAGACGGGCGGCATGGCGTACTTCGTCCGCCACGTGAACGCCTTGCCCGAGACGTACCGTAAGCTCGAAGACGACCTCCGGTCGCAGTACCTGATCAGCTACCAGACCGAGAGCTCGAAGACCGATACGGAGTACCGAACCGTGGAAGTGAAGGTGGACCGGCCCGATGCGCATGTACGGACGATTCGCGGTTATCTGCCTTAGCCTGGCGCTGCCGCTCGCCGCGGCGGACCTGCGTCCGGCCAAGGCGCCCGCGGAGATCGCGAAGGCGTTCTCCCCGGCGGCGAAGGTGCGCCTGCTGAACGTGTGGGCGACGTGGTGCGTGCCGTGCGTCCAGGAGATGCCGGACCTGCGGGCGATCGACGACGCGTTCGGCCCGGAGGTGGCGGTCGTGGGCGTGTCGCTGGACGACATGATCCCGGACACGAAGCCGGAGAAGGTCGTGTCGTTCCTGGACCGCCAGAAGATCGCCTTCCCCAACGTCTATTACACCGGCAACGCCGACGACCTCGGCGACCACCTGGACTTCGACGGCGAGATCCCCCTGACGATCCTCTACGACCGGAAGGGGAAGGAGCTGTGGCGCCATCAGGGACGCCTGGAACGCAACGCAACGATCGCGCGGCTGCGCGAGATCCTGAGGAGGATGTGATGAAGAAGCTCGGAATGATTGCATTGATGCTGGTCGCGGGCATGGTCTGCGCCGAGGAGCGGGAGCAGCTCGCCGTGGGGGCGAAGGCACCGGCGTTCTCGCTGCTGAACGCGGTGGACGGCGCGACGGTGGCGATGAAGCCGGACGACGGCAACATCAAGGTGGTGGTGTTCACGTGCAACTCGTGCCCGTTCGCGAAGGCGTTCGAGCCGCGGATCATCGAGCTGGCGAACAAGTTCGCGCGGAACGGCGTGAAGCTGTACGCGGTGAACCCGAACGACGACAGCCGCTACGCGGACGAGACGCTGGCGAACATGAAGGCGCGCGCCGAGGAGCGGAACTACCAGTTCCCGTACCTCAAGGACGCGGACAGCAGCGTGGCCCGCGCGTACGGCGCGCGCGTGACGCCGCACGTGTTCGTGGTGGACGGCAAGGGCGTCGTTCGCTATCGCGGATACGTCGACGACGACGCGAAGGCGGACAAGCGGAAGACGACGGGATTGTCGGACGCCGTGGGCGCGCTGATGAACGGCCGCGACGTGTTGAACGCGGACACCCGCGCCTTCGGCTGCACCATCAAGTGGAAATCGTGAGCTACGTCGTGTAGCGCATCGCTCTGTCATCCTGAGCCGCGTAGACGGCGAAGGACCCCCTGATTTGAATGCGTCACGTGCTATCGGCAGGGGGTCCTTCGCCGCGCTACGCCGGCTTCCAAGAAACTCGTTGTTCGCGAGCCGCAAGCTGCTTGCAATCAACATCTTGCGATCTGCTATGAGTCCGACATACTCAAGCAGGTTTCTTTCTCTCAGGCGCGGCGCAGCGTGCCGTCACCTGCTCAGGATGACAGCAAACCGCAATCACCCCGCGATCCGCGCATACGTGCTTCGCAGCAGCGTCACGCGTTTCACGTAGTTCCTCGTCTCCTGGAACGGGATCGACTCCAGGAACTCGTCCGTCGGTTTGCGCGGGGCGGCGCGGCGCCATTTCAGGACGTTGCCCTGCCCCGCGTTGTACGACGCCACCGCGAAGTACACGTTTCCCCCGAACATGTTCACGAGCATGCGCAGGTGGTACGTGCCGAGCTGCACGTTCACCTTCGGATTCTCCAGCCGCGACACCGCGAACGGCACGCGCAGCCGCCGGGCGTGCTCGCTCGCCGTCGGCGGCATGAGCTGCATGAGTCCCGTCGCGCCGACGCGCGACTTCGCTTTCGGGTTGTAGTAGCTCTCCTGGAGGATCAGCGCGCGCACGAGGCTGGAGTCGAGGCCGCGCTCCTTCGCGTATTTCTCGATCTCGTCGCCGTACTTCAGCGGGTAGTACATCCGGAAGAAGTAGCGCGGCACGGTGTCCTGCTCGACGGTCGCGAGCTGCGGCCAGGCCTTGCGCAGGGCGCCGTACATCAGCAGCTCGTTGCCGGTAGCGTGGTAGTAGTCGGCGAGGACGGCGTTGGCGAAGCGCGTGTTCTCGCGCCGCGCGTTGCGCCGCACCTCGGCGAATGCCTCGGGCATGGCACTCAGTGCGCTGAGCTCGTACGCGAGCTCGAGCTCCTTCGGCATCTCCTTCTCCGCCAGCTCCCGCCAGTCGGGCCCCTCCTCCTTCAGCGGGTTGCCGCGTTTCTCCGTCCGCTTCGCCCCGCGGCTCACCGCGTGCTGCGCGTAGAGGTCCTCGTACGGCGCGTCGGCGAGCTTCTGGTACATCGCCCGCGCCTCTTCCTTCTGCCCCTGGCGGTCCAGGCAGCGCGCGAGCCAGTACTCGGACTGGCGGCGCACGTTCGCCTGCGTGTAGGTCCCGGAGATGAAGCGGAACAGCTCCTTCGCGGTGTTCAGGTCTCCGCGCGCGTACGCGGCCCAGGCCTTGTCCCAGAAGTGCTGCAGCGCGGGATCGGCCGCGCGATCGAGCTTGATGACCTGCGGGACGAGCTCCTTCACGTAGCCGTCCTGGTTCTTGGAGGCGGCGCGGTTGATGAGCGAGTTGAGGACTTCGACGCGCAGGCCGGCATCGATGTCGAGCTGCAGCAGGTCCTTGAGGCGCTCGCTGGCGAGGCGGTTGTACTCGTCCTGCTTGGTCTTCTTGGCGAGGTCGATCAGCTTCACCTGGCGGAAGACGGTCTGGTACTTCGGCTTGGTGACGGTCTTCTTCTTCTTGCCCTTGCCGACGCGCTGTTTGACGGTCCCGACCTTCTTCCGCTCCTTGACGGTCTTGATCACCTCGGGATTGATGGAGGAGGCGACGATCGCGTAGTTCTTCGCGGCGTACCGCAGCGCGGGGATGGCGTGCTTGAAGGGGCCGGAGGTCAGGGGCTCGAGGACTTTGTTCGAGTCCTCGTACCTGCGGAGCAGGTGAAGGGCGATGCCGCGCTGCACCTGGGCGGCCATCTTCAGATGCGGAGCGCCTGCCTCGAGCGCGGACAGCTCCGGGACGGCGTCGGCCGGTTTTCCACTCGCCATCAACGCCATCGCGCGCTCCAGACGCTCGGTCGGCGTCAGCGGCAGGGGCGCGGTGGAGGGAATGCCGGTGAGGGTGCGCACGAGCGCGCTCGCGTCCTTCGCTTCGCTGGACGCCGGATTGTGGATGTAGAGCGCGCGCGCGTTGAAGAGCGCGCCGGAGAGATCGCCCGCCTGCAGGCGGGCGACCGCGGCGCGCCACCGCGCGGTGGCGGCCACGTCGGCAACGTCCGCGCGCCGCGCGATGGCGGCGTAGATGGAGGCGCTCTTCGCCGTGTCGCCTTCGTTCGCGTACAGCGACGCGAGGTTGAAGGCAGCGTCGCTGGCGTAGATCAACTTCGGCTCGCGGCGCCACAGACGCGCGAGCGTCACGCGCGCGGCGGCCGCGTTGCCGGCGAGCTGATGGCCGTTGGCGAGATAGTAGAGGCGGTACTCCTCGACCGGCCGCGGCCCGAAATCGAACGACGAGAGGTGCTTCACCGCCTCCGCACCGTCGTCCCGGGCCAGCGCCGCGACGCCCGCGGCGAACGGCTCACGCAGCTTCTGCAGGTCGGGGGGCGCTTCCTCTTTCGAGGCCGAGTCCGGCTCGTCGCCCGTGGTGGTGACGCGCTCGTCACGCCGCGTCACCATCAAGGTGACGACCCCGCCGATGAGCAGAACGATTGCGATGAGCGCCGCGAGCCAGCGGCGACGGACGAACTGCAGCACGGGTCAGCCTAGTGCGAAACGTCTGCCGACGCTGTCCTAGAGCCCCAGAGCCTCGGCGCGGCCGTCCGCGAGAATCCTGACGAGCTCGTCGTAGAAGTAGTTCGACACTTTCCGCACGTCGTCGCCGATCCGCTCGTCGTACATCTGGCGGCTGCGGTCGATGTCTTCCTTGAGCCGTTCGTAGAGGTCGTTGTTCTTCCGGCCCTGATCGACCTTCGACTCGTTGTAGAGCTTGATCTCGGAGACGAGCAGGCGGGCGAAGCGGCGCGCTTCGTCGTGTTTCTTGGCGTCGTCGTTCTGCGGGCCGGCGGCGCCGCCACGGGCGAGGTTCGCCGGCGGGATGTACTGCGTCGACGGACGGTCTTCGCCGCCGCCGATGGCGGGCGAAGCGGCCGGCTTCGGCGGCTCGGGCGGCGGAGGCGCTGGGGTGGACGGTACCCTGACTGTGCCCGGACCCGTGCCCGCGCTGAACTCGTGGTCGGACGGAACATTGAACTGCGGGCGCTGCGCGGCCATCATCTCGCGCAACTGCGCGGCGTCGATCGCCACCGTGCCCGCATCCGTCCGCCTCGGCACCGCAGGCTCCGGTGCACGCGGCGCGGGGGCGGCGGGTGGCGGGGGCGGGCTGGGAGGCGCCGGCGCAGGCGCCGGGGCAGCAGGGGCAGGCGCCGGAGGTGCCGGCGCGGGAGCCGTCGCGGCCAAGGCCGGAGACGTTCCGCTCTGATCCGCGGGGCGCAGGCTCGGCGAGGGGATCTTCTTGCGGATGGCCAGCGTGTCCACGAGCAGGCCCGTCGTGAAGACGAGCAGCTCGATCGCATCCGAGTCGAACTTCCCGGCTGCGTCCTCGACCGCGTCGACGTAGACCGCCGCGGCCACCTTGTCCTTGATCACCATCGGCACGAGGATCGCGCGGACCGAGTGGCCGACGCCGAGGCGGGAGGCGAGGTTCGCGCCGTCCCACTCGACCACCTGCTCGTTGCGCAGCACGCGGTCGAGCTCCGGGATCAGGCCCGGGGCCGCGTTGAAGCGCTTGATCATCTCGTCGTTGCCGCCGTGCGCGGAGAAGCCCACGCCCTTCCAGCCGCTGAACGTCTCGCCGCGGAGGATGAGCAGCGCCGCGCGGGAGCCGAACTCGAGGCACTGCTCGAGCAGCGCGTTCAGCACGTCCACCTGCGACTTGCCGCGCTCGATCGACTGGATCGCGGCCTTCACCCGTCCCGCGCCCGCACCGGAGGGAGCGGCCGCCGTCGGCGGCGGCATCTCCGCCGCGATCGACTCCTCGAGCTCGGTCACCGACTTGCGGATCTGCGGCAGGAAGGAGATGGAGTTGACGTCTGCCTGGACGCTCTGGAGGGCGGCCTTGAGCTGTGAGTCGACCGCGACCCGGACGTCTTCGATCGACGAGCGGATCTCCCCGACCATTCTCTCGATCGACTCGCGCACCTGCGTGTCGATCGAGCTCGCGACTTCCTCACCCTTCACGGCCATAAACTCTCCACCTCGTGTGAGTTGAGCGAAGCGCCCAACCGACCCGCGATTATCGGCTTCGTGCTACCGTGTCGTCAATGCGGTCAACACCTCTCTTGGCCCTGTTGCTGATCGTTTGCGCGTCGTGCGCGGACCGTGACCTGCAGCCCGATCATCAGGCCGAATGGCGCGACGTGCTCCAGCACAAACGCGCTGCCGTCGCTCCCGACGCCAAGCCCGAGCACAAGCAGGTCTATGCCGACTCCGTCCGCGCGTTCGTGCAGAAGCATCCCGACCACGGCCGTGCCCGCGAGGTGTGGCAGCGCCTGCAGCTCGAGTTCGCGGACGAGCTCGCGGCGATGGGCCGTCATCAGGACGCGATCCGCTTCTATCGTGCCGTGCTGCAGCACGACGCGTCGAACGAGCACGCCAGCCGCGGACTGGCCACCGCCGTCGAGCGCCTGGCGGTGTCGCGCGAGAAGCTCCTCACCCTGGAGAAGGGCATGAGCCAGCGCGAAGTCGCGTCCCTCCTCGGCCGGCCCATGCCCGGCTGGTCCGCGAAGAACAAGCGGCCCGAGGCGACCATCGAAGCCTGGTACTACCGCACCCGCGGCGGCGGCGTGGCCGGCGTCTATTTCCGCGACGGCAAAGTCTTCGCGGCCGAAGAGACCTCGAATGCCCGGCTCGGCAGGCTCGGATCTTGAAATCGGCCGCGACCGCTTTATGTTGTTGAGATCGAGAGAGTCATGCCCATCTACGAATACCTCTGCAGCCAGTGCAACGAGCGTCACGAGATCATCCAGCGGATCTCCGAGGATCCGCTCACCCATTGTCCGAAGTGCGGCGGAGAGATGAGGAAACTGATCTCATCGCCCGCCATCCAGTTCAAGGGCTCCGGGTTCTACAAGACCGATTACGCGAGCTCGAGCTCGAGGCCGCCCGAATCGAAGTCCGAGTCGAAGAGCGAGACCAAATCCGAAACCAAGTCCGAGACCAAGAGCGAGACGAAGGCGGCCGAGTAGCCATGGAGCTCGCCGCCGCGCTGACCATGTCGAAAGCGAAAGACCTCAAGAAACGCGCGGACAACGTGCTGGAAGAGATCTTCCGGTCGATGTTCGAAGAGATCGACACGGACAAGCTCAAAAAAGAGGTGGAAGAGCTGCGCGAGCGCGCTCCCGAGTGGGCCCCTTCGCGCCACGCGCGGATGCTCACGCGCCGCACGGCCATCCGCTGCGCCGCGGCCGGCGCGGTGACCGGGCTGCCGCTGGGCATCGCCGCGATCGGCACGCTGAGCGCCGACGTCGCCTATCTGGTCTACCAGCAGTTCCGCCTGATCCTCGGCATCGCCACGATCTACGGACACGAGCCGTCGTCGCGCGAGCGCTTCAGCGAAGCGCTGTCGTGTCTCGCCTATGCGACGGGCATCGGCGCCGGCAAGCAGGGCATCGCCGCGGTGCTCGGCTCGGCGTCGGTCTCCGGCGGTGTCATCGCGGAGAAGATCGGCGCGCGGGTCTTCCGCGACCAGCTGACGAAGATCATTCCGTTCGTCGGCGTCGTCTCCGGAGGCGCGCTGAACTACGCGGCCGTGCTGGCGGTGTCACGCAGCGCGGTGCGCTACTACGGCTCGCTGGTCGATCCCGCGGTAGCCGAGGAGATCTGGTCCGAGGGCGATCGCGAGCACGCGTGAATTGCAGGACTTTTCTTGGGATTTGACTTGTAACTCCCCCTTGGAATTGCGGCGACGGGGCACCGGTTTGCGGCGGGTGAACACGATGCCCAAATTCGAATACGAATCACAGACGGAGCCCAGCTCCGCGTTCTTCGAGCGCCGCCGGCTTCGTCGTGTTCGGATGATCGTCGAGCTCACGCTGAACCTCATCAGCAGTGACCGCACGGTGTCGCATCGCGAAGCGCGCTGCCTCGTCGACTGCGCGCGCAAAGCCATCCTCGAGCTGTTCCCCGGATTCGAAGAGCGTTACGAGCGCATCGTGCAGCCGCACTTCAGCCGCGTGCTGCAGCAGCGCTGGCCCAACGAAGAGCTGCCCTTCATCGATCCGCGCGAGCTCGTGAACTGACGACCGAGCGCCGCGCGAACACCATCGCCGCCTCGTCCCGCGCGATCATCACCCACTCGTTCTTCGGCCAGTAGGCCAGGTGCGCCGGCATCTCCATCACCTGTCCCGTGGCGCCGTTCGTGACGCGCAGCGGCGGGCGGTACTCCTCCACGGCGATGTCGATCCTGTATTTGCGCAGCAGCGCATTCCATTTGCGGCCGTCCTCCCGCGCCTGCTGCCACTCGGGGATGAACGTGCGATAGAGCTCGTTGCGGCCATCGGTGAGCGCGCGTCGCTCGGGATAGAACGACCAGATCAGAAAGCCGCCGAACTGGTCGGGATTGTAGATGTTGCCGCGCAGTCCCGAGGCCTGCAGGTGCGCGACCGCTTCGATGGGGAAGCGCTCCGGCGGCACGCCGAGGCGATGATCGACGCTCGCGCCGGTCAGGACGATGGCGATGGCGGATGCGGCATGGACGAGCGCGGGCCGCAGCTTCGGCAGCCGCACGCACATCGCGAAGGCAGCGAAGAACAGCGGCTGATTGCGCACGCTGCGGACGGCGAGGACGGCGAAGAGCGCGAGGATGGCCATGCGCTTCCAGTCGCGCTGCGGCTCGATCGCAAAAGCCGCGATGGCGATGACGATCGCAACGTAGAGAATCGGATAGAGCATCGGCGAGCTGGGAAGCCACTCCGCATTGACGAACGTCCCGCCGCTGACGAACGAGGTGAGCTCGAGCGGCGCGGCGATGCCCTTCCACCCGAAGGGATTCACCAGCAGCGCGAGAGCGCATGCAACGAGCGCAAATGTATGGCGTGGCTTCAGCCCGCCCCCCTCGTGGGCGGGTGGGCCGTCCCCCTCCCCCGGGGGAGGCGGGCTGAAGCCACGCCCTACATTCGCCGCTGCCACGATCGGCGCCAGCAACGCCGAGGGGTGCACGTTCATCCACACGATCGCGATCAGCACCCGCGCCCACACCGCGCGCGCCGCGAGCATCAACACGACCATCAGCGCCGCGACGCCCGAGGGCCGCAGATCGAGTACGGGCATCGCTCCCGCGAATGCGACCGCACACACGAGCAGCGCGCTGTCGTTCTCCCGCCGCGTCTTGACGAACGCGATCGTGAAGATCGTCGCCGCCAGCAGTCCGCGCAGCCACGACAGTCCCTTCAGCCCGGCCAGCGAGTGCGCACCGTACAGCGCGACTTCATACAGCCACTCGCCGTCGATCCACTCGCTCTTCTCGCTGGCGACGGTGAACGGATCGACGCCCGGAAGCGCGCGATGCTCGAAGATCCATCGTCCCGTGGCCAGTTGCCAGAACAGGTCGTAGCTGCGGATCGCGCCGAACGCGGCGACAGTGAGTGCGGCGAAAAGCGCGAGAGGAAGAAATCGCCGCAGCACGCGGCGATGCTAGCGGGTGTCGTTGGACCGCGCCAGCTCCACGTCGCCGTTCACCGTCACGATCTTCAGCTCGTGCTGTCCGCCGTTCACCTCACCCGACACGCGGCGGCTGCCGGGGTTCGAGTGGATGCTCAGCGGGAACGAGGCCTCGAAGTCGCCGTTGACCTGCGAGAGGTTGACGGTGAACGACGCGCTGTTCGGCAGCGCCGCTTCCACGCCGCCGTTGACGGACTTGAAGCGCGCGCCGCTGAACGACTTCGTGAACTTCGCCTTCACGCGCCCGTTCACGGTCGAAGCCTGCAGCTCGTGGGTGCCCGCGGTCTCGATGTCGATGGCGCCGTTCACGGTCGAGGCGTCGGTGGCGCCTTCGGTGCCGCGAGTGGCGATGCGTCCGTTGACCGTGCTTACGTCGAGCGCGATGCTGGCCGGGACTTTCAGCACGTAGTCGATCTCGACGTCGTCCCGATCCCAGAAGAAGCGGAAGCCCTTCTCGCTCTTGTCTTCCTTGCGTCCGATGCGCAGCGTGTCGCCGCTGATCTCGGTGGTGAACAGGCCGTCGTTCTCCTGGCCCTTCTGCACGTCGAGGTCGCCCTCGGCCGACGCGAGGAGCGAGATCTCGTTGCCCGGCGCGGCTTCGACGCTGATGCTGCCGCTGACCTCGAAGACCTTGACCTGGGCGATGCCCGTAGCCGGCCAGTTGCGGGTGACCGTGGCGCGGCGGGCGTTCGACCCGCGGCGTTCGGCACGGCGCTCGTGCTGGTAATCACATCCGGTGGCCAGGACGACCGCGGTCGCCGCGACGAGGGGTAAATAAAGCCTGGTGCTCAGCCTGTTCATTCGACACCTGCAAGCGGTTTTACGAGAATCGCCCGAAGAGGTTTCATGACAGATAACTCCCAGACGAAGCTGCTCCGGATCGCCGCCTTCCTGGTGGACGCCCTCACGATCTCGATCATCCTCGTGCTTCCGGCGTCGATCGTCAGCTACGGCATGACCTGGACGGCGTCGCCGAAGGGCATCCAGCTCGTCTGGTGGGGGGCCCTGCTGGTCCTCATGATCGCCATGCTCTGCCGCGACGGCTTCCGCGGCCGCTCCATCGGCAAGCATCTCCTCGGCCTGCGCCTGGTCACCCCGCGCGGCGAGGGCTGCGGCTACGGCCGCTCCATCGTGCGCAACCTGCCGCTCGTGATCCCCGGCTGGAACCTGTTGGAAGTGCTCCTCGTGCTCCTCGGCAAGCCCCGCACCGGCGACCGCATCGCCAAGACGACCGTCACCGAGGAGTGATGTCGGTGTCAGGATGACAGGGTATTCAGACGCAGCTCGGTCAGCCGCGCGCGGAACGCTGCCACCATCGACGCCCGCACATCGAACACGAACTCGTTCTCCTCGCCGTAACGTTGCTCCACGAGCACCACGTTCGGTGGATCCACCAGCCGGTACACATTACTGATCGCGTCGAACGGCACGATCGCCACCACCCGCTCGTACACGTACCGGTCGAGCAGTACCGCGCCGCGCAGCGTCTCGGCCGCGGTCTCGCGGTACGCGCGCGACAGGCCGCCCGTCCCGAGCTTGATCCCGCCGTACCAGCGGACGACGATGACGCCGAGGTCGTGGACGTTCGCGCCTTCGATCGCGGCGAGAATCGGCTTGCCCGCGGTGCCGGATGGCTCGCCCGCGTCCGAGCTGCGCGAGCGCGACTCCGCGAACAGGCGGAACGCCCAGCAATGGTGCGTCGCGTCGAAATGCTTCTTCTGCACGCGCTCCAGCTCGGCGAAGAACTCGTCTTCGCCTGCCACCGGAAAGGCGAGGCCGAGGAACTCCGAGCGCTCGATCTTGTGCGCGAATTCCGCGGGCGCGGCGAGCGTCCGGTAGTGGTCCCCAAGCATGGATTACGAGCTCAGTCGATACGCCGAGACGTTCCGGTTGCCCGGGATGAAGAACCGCAGCGGCCAGGCCGCCGCGTCGCCGGAGTTGTCGATGCCGATGCGCGGGCTCACGGCGATGTCCGGGACCTCGATGTCGCGCGGCGTGAGCCACAGCGTCTCGCCGCGCAGACTCTCGCCGTCCAGCCGGCGGTCGATGTCGAGGGCCATACAGATCTTCCCCGGCCCGTTCATCAGTTCGTGAGGCTTCTTCGCCTTCGGCCGCCGCTCGCGCATCGCCTCGATCCCGTGCAGCGGCTCGGCGCCGCGCAGAAGCACCGCCTCGGCGATGTCCGCCTCCTGGGTGACGACGTTCATGCACCAGTGCATGCCGTAGGTGAAGTAGACGTAGGCGTGGCCCCCTTCGAGGTACATCGACGCGTTGCGCTCCGAGCGCAGCCCGCGCCGCGCGTGCGACGCCATGTCGTTCGCGCCGAGGTACGCCTCCGTTTCCACGATGCGCGCGGCGAGTACCTCGCCGTGCTCGAGCCTCCGCCACAACACGCAGCCCAGCAGCGCGCGCGCGACGGTCACGGTGTCATCGAGGTAGAACGACCGGGGAAGCTTGCGCATCACACGCCGAGCCGCGGGCCTTTCCGGTGATCGAGATCCTCCTCGGACACGTGCCGCTCGATGATGGTCATCAGCTCCGCGTGGACCTTCGGCGCCGCGCCGACGATGTTGCCGCGCTCCAGCCAGCGCTGGCCGCCGGAGAAGTCCGTGACCACGCCGCCCGCTTCCGTGACCAGCAGCGCGCCGGCCGCGACATCCCAGGCCGCGAGGTGCATCTCGAAGAACCCGTCGAATACGCCGGCAGCGGTGTAAGCGAGGTCGAGCGCCGCGGATCCCGCGCGGCGGACTCCCTTCGACACACGGATGACGTCGGTAAAGATCGCAACGTAGCGCTCGACGTACTCCTGAGCCCGGAACGGGAAGCCGGTCGCGAGAAACGAGCCCTCGACTTGCTCGTGATTCGAGATATGCATCGGCTCGCCATCGCGAAACGCGCCGCCGCCGCGGGTGGCCGTGAAGAAGATGTCCCGCAACGGCTCGTAGATGACAGCCGTGGTCGTCACGCCGTTCTCCCGGAGGGCGATGGAGACGCACCAGAACGGGAAGTGCTGGAGGTAATTCGAGGTGCCGTCGAGCGGGTCGATGATCCAGACCCGGTTCGCGGCCGCCCCCTCGGTCATGCCGCTCTCCTCGCCGAGGAAGGCGTCGTCGGGGCGGTGCTCGCGGATGGCGTCGACGATGGCCTGCTCGCTCTCGCGATCGGCGGCGGAGACCCAGTCATTGCGCGCCTTGAGGTCCGCGTCGTCCTTGCTGAGGGTTTCCCAATAGCGAAGGAGGACGGCGGCCCCGCGTCGCGCGGCGTGCTGAGCAATGGCGAGATCGTTCACGGGCGGATTGTATGTAAGCGCGCTGTAAGTGGCTCGTGAAACCCTTCGCCTCCCTGTGAAACAAAGTAGAGGCCTCCGGTGGTTTGAAGTGAATCGCCGTAAGATAGTCGGTCTCGTCCATCGAAAGGTCCTCGTCCGTCCGTCCATTTGCCTGGAGGCATCATGCGATCCTTTGTCGTTTTCTGCAGTCTGCTGTTGTCGTTCACCGCGTTCGGTGCCGAGCTCGCGAGCGCGGCCCAGTTCGAGCCGATCCACGACCACGGCGCATTCATCGTGCGCAATGTCGGGGGCAAGCTCGTATGCCACGACGCCACGCCGGCTGAGGCTCGGCGTCTCAACGCCCCGTCGAGGGTCCAGCTCACGGTCTTCGGTGAGGAGAGCGGCCGGATTCGGACGAACGCCAGTGCGGGTCTGAACATCATTCTCCGCGGAACGACGCAGCTGGACGCCAATCCGGCGGCGAAGGCCGCCTTCGAGCGCGCGGCCGAGATCTGGGAGTCCAAGATCGCCGACCCGGTGACGGTGTACGTCGACGTCGACTTCGGCAGCACGCGCTTCGGAGAGCCGTTCGACGAGAACGTCATCGCCTCCGCGAACTCCGACTACCGCGGCGCCGGCGACGGCCTTTACGCGGAAGTCCGCGCGCTGATGCTCGCGCACGCGCACAACGCGAACGAGACCGCCGTGTATGGCGCGCTGCCCCTGGCCAGCCTGCCGACGGACATCGGCGGTACGACCGGCCTCGCCTCCCCCTCGATCCTCCTCCGCGCGATCGGCGCGATCGACGCCGTCGCCCTGCCCGGCGATGAAGGTCCGGACATCGGTTTCAACTCCGCCTTCCCGTACGACTTCGATCCGGCCAACGGCATCTCGCCGGGACAGACGGACTTCGAGGGCGTGGTCGTCCACGAGATCGGCCACATGCTCGGCTTCGTTTCTCGCGTGGGCTCGCAGGAGCTCGGCTCGACGATCAACGCGCCGTCGCTCTTCGACTGGTTCCGCTTCCGCCCGGGCGTCACGCTCGGCACGTTCGGAAGCGCCCAGCGCATTCAGGCTTCGGGCGGCACTCAGGTGTACTTCACCGGCACGTCCTCGCTCGCTCTGTCCACCGGCCGTCCCGACGGTACGGGCGGCGACGAGAATCAGGCCAGCCACTGGAAGGACGACGCGCTCACGGGCGTCCGCATCGGCGTCATGGATCCGACGCTTTCGAAGGGCGTGCGCAGCCAGCTGACGGATGCCGACCTCCAGGCGTTCGGCATGATGGGCTTCAACATCGTCAGCGGAACGACGCCGGGCGGACAGGTTCCGGCCACGCCGTCGAACCTGAGCGCGACGGGCACGTCGACCACGGTCATCCGCCTGAACTGGACGGACAATTCGAACAACGAGACCGAGTTCCGCATCGAGCAGAAGGTCGGTGCGACGTTCCAGGACATCGGCTCCGCGGCGGCCAACGCCACGCAGATCAACGTCACGGGCTTCGCCGCGGGCCAGTCGGCCACGTTCCGCGTCCGCGCGCGCAATACGGTGGGTGACTCCGGCTACTCGAACGAGGCCAGCGGCACGACCCTCTCGACCCCGGGTACGTGCACGCCGAACGACACGACGGTGTGCCTGCTCAACGGCCGCTTCCGCGTGAAGATCGACTACGTCAATCCGTTCTCGAACCCGCCCAACCAGCCGGGTACGTTCCGCGCGGCCCGTCTGCTCGACGGCGCGCAGAACCCGGACACGGCGCTCTTCGGCTTCAGCAGCGCGCAAGCCGTGGAAGTGGTCGTCCGCCTGCAGGACACGCGTCCGTTCGCCAATCGCTTCGACGTCTACTACGGCGGCATGACGGACGTCGGCTACACCGTGACCGTCACCGACACGCAGACGGGCGTGACGAAGCAGTACACCAACCAGGTCGGCAAGGTCGGCGGCGGTGTGGATCGCAACACGTTCCCCACCAGCGCCCTCGGCGAGGAGGACCGCATGCTCACGTCGGGCGGCTACGGCAGCTTCCCGGCGGAGAAGGAAGAGCTGAAGGCGGGCGATCTGCGCGGCATCAAGTACGTGCCGCAGGCGATCCTCGGCACGGGCCTCTCGAAGAAGCCTGTGCGCATGATGGCGCCCGCCACGGCAGCCGTGGCGTCGGAGCTCGAGCAGAGCAACGCCAAAGCGCTCAACCGCCTGTCCGCGGGCGGCGGCGGTGCGTGCGCGGAGGTCGAGCCGAACGACACGACGCTCGTCTCGGACACGCTGCCGCTCGGCACGCCGTGCACCGGCACGGCGAATTTCGGCGACTCGTACACCTATGTCATCGATTACGACTCCGGTGATGAGGGACGTGTTCACGACGTCTTCGAGATCGTGACCGGCGCGGCCGGACCCATCACCGTGACGCTGACGTTCACCAGCGCCAGCGCGGACCTGGACGTCGTTCTCTTCCGGCAGTCTGGATCGACCCTGACCATTCTGGACGGCGCGGCGGGCAGCACCACCACCGAGACGTTCACGACCGACTCGCTTGCCGCGGGCACGTACTACATCGGTGTCTCGGCCTTCGCCGGCGGCTCGCCGTATACGCTGACGGCCACCGGCACGTCCGGCGGATCGGTTCCGGCGGCTCCGTCGAACCTGGCCGCCACCGGTACGTCGACCTCGGTCATCCGCCTGACGTGGAACGACAACTCGAACAACGAGACCGAGTTCCGCGTCGAGCAGAAGGTCGGCAGCGTGTTCACCGACATCGGTGCCGCTTCGGCCAATGCCACCGCGATCAACGTGACCAACTTCCAGCCGAATTCGACGGCGACGTTCCGCGTCCGCGCGAGAAACGCCAGCGGCGACTCCGGCTACTCGAACGAAGCCACCGGCACGACGCAGGGCGGCGGCCCGACCACGTGCACGCCGAGCGATACGGTCGTGTGCCTGCTCAGCAACCGCTTCCGCGTGAAGATCGACTACATCAACCCGTTCTCGAACCCGCCCAACCAGCCGGGCACGTTCCGCGCCGCCCGCCTGCTGCAGGGCGTGCAGAACCCTGACACGGGCCTGTTCGGCTTCTCCAGCGCGCAGGCGGTCGAGGTGGTCGTCCGCGTCCAGGACACCCGGCCGTTCGCCAACCGCTTCGACATCTACTACGGCGGCATGACCGACGTCGGCTACACCGTCACCGTGACGGATACGGCGACCGGCACCACCCGCCAGTACACCAACACCGTCGGTACCGTCGGCGGCGGCGTGGACCGCAACTCCTTCCCCACCAACTGATCGGCACCCCGAGCGGGAGCGGCGTGACGCCGCTCCCGCTTCGATGTAGGGCGCGGCTTCAGCCCGCCCCCCGGACGGGGCGGGGGAACCACCCACCCCCAGGGGGCGGGCTGAAGCCACTCCCTACATCGCTTTTCCATCCGACCACACTTCCGTTACTATCGCCCGCGTTCCATGCGAATGCGAGGTAGTGGCGGCCGCGGGCGCACGGCGTCCGTCCCGGCGGAGAGCTTCGGCTGGGATCGCGCAGTCGTTGCGACGCTGCGTCACTCGACGCTTCCCTGGAACGAGCCGCTGGTCGCCACGCCGCTCGCGGATGCGGGGCAACTCGGCACGCGCGACCGGCTCTCGCTCCTCGGGCAGCTCGCGGCGCACCAGGCGCTGCTGCAGTTCGCGGGGATCGCCGACGGGGACTTCGATCCGGGCGACTGGAGCGTGGTGCAGAAGCGCGGCGCGGACGTGCGGCTGGTCCGCGTGGCCGCGCGGACCTGCGATCCGTCGCTGGCGCCTCCGGTGCTGACGATCGCGCAGGACTTCGCGGAGCGGATCGGCGCGTCGCTGGAGGTCCTCGGGCAGTCGTGGGCGCGGGCGGATGCGATCTACGCCGAAGCTTTCGTGCGCCTGCATCGCGACGTGGCGGCGGACCTGCGCTGGCTGCGGCAGTCGGCGTGCGGCGCGGTGGCGTCGCCCGGCCCCGATGCGCTGCGCGCGCTGGACGGTGGCCGGTTCGGCGCCCCGGAGGACTGCGTGGAGGCGGTGCAGCGCTTCGCGGAGCTGGACGGCTCGTTCCGCGCGGTGGTGCTGCGCGGCGCGTCGCCGCTGGAACGCTACTCCGCCCTCGGCGCGCTCCTCGACGACCGGACGCTCGCACCGGCCGCCGCGGCGGAGCGCATCCTCGCCAGGACGTCGGACGCTCGGCACGTGTTTCTCGTCGCGGACGCGCACGCGTTCGACGAGAGCTCGCGGCAGGTAATGGAGCTGCTGTCGCGCGGCGGCCACGGCACGTGGCTGATCCCGGATGAGGCAAACGCGTTGCCGCCGTCGCGAGTGTTTCTCGTGGCGCCGCGGCTCTCGGCGCGCGCGGCGCTGGAGGGTGTGGATCTCCGGTCGTTCGTCGATGCGCCCGCATTTGCGGCGTATCTCGCGCACGGCGAAGTCCCTGCACCGCCGTCCGCTCTGCCGGCGCTCGTCGAGCCGACGCGCTCCTTCCTCTCCGCCCTCGCGCTCCTCGGGACCCGGATCTCTCGGGAGCTGGCATCGCGATTCCTCGCGGACTTTCTGTTCCACGGATCGCTGGAGGACCTCGCGGTCTCCGGCGTGACTGCACTCGACGGCGACGCGATCTGCTTCGCCAGCGATGCGATCCGGGAGGAGGCCGCGCGGCTCATTCCTCCGGCGTCGCGTCCCGCGATCTGCCGTGTCGCGGCCGCTCACGCGAGCGGCGTCGAGGCGGCGCTGCTGTGGCTCGACGCGGGGGAGCCGGCGCGGGCGACGGAGGTGCTGGAGCGGAGTGATTGGACAGTCGAAGCGCTGCGTCATGTCCCGCACGCGGTGCTGACACCGGCGCTCGCGTCGCGGTACGCGCACGCGCTCGTCGATTGCGGCCGGTATCGCGACGCCAGGGACGTCGCGCCGCACGACGAGCTGGTGCTCGCGCGCGTGGAGCGGCGCATGGGCGACTACGCGACGGCGCTGGTGCGGCTGGAGCGCCTGCCGTCTTCGTTCGAAGTGAGCCTCCTTCGCGCGGAGGTGCTGCGCCTGCTGGAGCGGAACGACGAGGCGCGGCGCGCGCTTGCGGACTGCACGCCGTCGACGGACGAGGAGCGCGTGCGGCTCGACTTCGAGCGCGCCCTGCACGGCGCCGCGGTCGAGCTGCCGCCGGATCACTACCTCGCCGCGCGCTTCGAGCAGCGCGAGTCGCACCATCTCGCGCGCACCACCGTCGAGCGCATCGACGCGTCGCTGGATCGCCTCTTCACGGTCTTCTCCGCCGGCCGGTGGGACGAAGCGCGCGCCATCGCCGTCGAGGCGCTGCAGGAGGTGGAGGAGACCCAGGGCGACCGCGCAGCGGGCGGGATTCTGTTCACGCTCGCGTATCTCGCCGCGGACGACGCGCAGTGGGCGCATGCGTCGTTACGCATCGCGCGCCTGCGCCGGTTCTACACCATCACGCGCGACGCGCTCCGCCTCGCGGAGCTCGCGCTGCTGCAGGGGCATCTCGACTTCACGCGCGGCCGCTTCGCCGACGCCCGGCGGCACGCCGAGGCGATCTGCGACGAGCGCCGCCTGCACGACCAGATCCGCGAAGCGGCGGCGCTGATCCTCGACGAGCTCGATTGGATGGAGGGGAAGAGCGGCACGCGCGCGACCGGCAAGTCCGGCAATGCGGAGCTGACGCGCCGCGCGGGTCGCGTCTACAGCGGCGTTCCGGCGGAGCTGTTCGCCTTCCGCCGTGCGATCCGCGAGAAGGACCACGCGACCGCAAAGGCGATCGCGGAACGCTTCGGCATCGCGTACGAGCCGGAGCCCGCGCCGGCGGAAGCCGAGCTGCGCATGCTCCGCGCCGCCGCGACGCGTGACTTTCCGTTCGTACCGCACGATTTCGACGCCGACTGGTGCTTCGCCATCCGCAATCGCCTCGGGCACTGGAACGCCATCGGGCCGCATGCGGTGGATGAAGGCAGCGGCTGGATCGAGTGCAGCGACCGGGAACGGCTCTACATCGAAGGGTCGTCGCGGTGGTCCGCCGAGGGACGGGAGGCGATCGCGGCAATCTTCCGGACGCGGTCCGAGAACCATCGCCTGCGCCGCCTGGTCGAGCAGGAGGAGAGTGTGCGGCCGTCGATCGCCGGCGCGATCGAAGGGATCGTCGGCCAGTCGCCCGCGATCCGCGAGGTCGAATCGCGGGTCGCCCGTGTCGCCCGGCGCGACGTCGCGGTCTGCATCCTCGGCGAGTCGGGAACGGGTAAGGAGCTCGTCGCGCGCGCGATCCATCGCCAATCCGCACGCCGGCAGAAGACGTTCACGCCCGTGAACTGCGCGGCGCTGCCGGAAAACCTGGTCGAGAGCGAGCTGTTCGGACACGTGCGCGGGGCATTCACCGGCGCGGACCGCGACCGCGCGGGGCTCATCGAGACCACGGATGGCGGCACGCTCTTCCTCGACGAGATCGGCGAGCTGCCGCTCGTCACGCAGGCCAAGCTGCTGCGCTTCCTGCAGGAAGGAGAGTTCCGCCGCGTCGGGGATACGGTGAACCGCTCGGCGGACGTGCGCATCGTCAGCGCGACCAATCGCAAGCTCGACTCCGCCGTCGAGGAAGGGCGCTTCCGCGACGATCTCTACTACCGCGTGCGCGGTGTCGAGATCCTCCTCCCACCGCTGCGGGAGCGCGGCGCGGACATCGTCCTGCTCGCGATGCACTTCCTGGCCAGGGAGCGCGACCAGCATCGCGCCGGCCCGGCGCTGCTCTCGCCCGACGTCGAGGCGATCTTCACCACGTACGCCTGGCCGGGCAACGTCCGCGAGCTGCAGAACACCATCCGCGCCGCCCACGCCATGGCCGGCGACGCGAAGGAGATCGACGTCGAGCACCTCCCCGAGCGCCTGCGCGCCGTGGTGCCCTCCCGAGCCGTGGCTGGCTCGTACCAGGACGCCGTCGCCCGCTTCAAACGCGATCTCATCGAGCGCTCGCTCGGGGAAGCGAAAGGCAACCAGAACAAAGCCGCCGCGTTCCTGAAGATGTCCCGGCAGGCGCTGGCGTACCAGATCCGCGAGCTGGGCATCATGGTGAAGGCGTGATTCCACACAGCGCTTGTGACGAAAACCTAAATCGGCTGTGGCGAAACCGCGTCCGGACCGCCACGGCGCACGAACGCTCGTAGAATCGGGCCGTTCACCACGGGGAAACCGACAATGTTGCGCAAGGCCGCTCCGGTTGCTCTTCTGATTCTTCTCGGCGGATGCGCCCTCTACAGCGAGGTCGACGTGTCGCCGCTCATCCTGCAGCCCGCGAACATCGACCGCGGGTCGGACCTCACGTCCATGCTGCGGAAGGCGGATTACCTGCGGGCGCTGGAGATGGCCCAGGTCGTCGACGGGCGGGAGCGGAAGAATGCCGCGGAGCTGGCCGCCCTCGGCAGCGCGTTCCTGGCCGCGGGCCGCTATGACGACGCGCGCGGCCGCCTGCGCAAGGCCCTCGACCTCGATCCGTATCGCACGACGTACGCGGAAGTCGCGTGGGACCTGTCGCAGGTCGAATATCTGGAGAACAACTTCGAATCGAGCCTGGAGTGGGCGAACATCGCCCGCGAGCGCGGCCTGAACATCCGGCAGTGGCATCTCGACTACCTCGAATCGCTGGTCGGTGTGCCGGCGTATCGCTTCACCGGCGCCTCGACCGCGAAGCTGCGCTTCAAGTTCGGACATCCCGACGTTCCGCGGATCGACGTACGCCTCAATCGCACGCGCGACGTCGAGGCGGTGATCGATTCCGGCGCCGTGCTGTCGATCGTGTCCCAGCGTCTCGCGGCGTCGCTGCCGGTCAAGCCGCTCGGCAAGACCGAAGGCACCTTCTACGGCCTGCTCGGCGAGCCGATTCCGGTGACGTTCGGCCTGGTCGAGTCCGTGGCGCTCGGCGACGTCGTGCTGGAGAACGTGCCGGTGGCGATCATGCCGGACGAGAAGATGAAGTTCCTCATCAGCAAGCGCGAGGGGACGCACTACCACATGGACTTCCTCCTCGGCTCGAACCTGCTGAAGGAGTTCCGCCTGGAGCTCAACTTCGACAGCCGCCATGCGGTCTTCACGCGAGTCACGGAGCGCCGTCCCGCCGCCGACCAGAACCTGTTTTTCGAAGGGTTCCGCCCCCACATCCGCGGCGCCGTGAACCGCCGCGCGTGGTTCCTGTTCATCCTCGACACCGGTTCGGAGATCACGTTCCTCAACGAGTCGCGGCTCGAGAGCCTGCCGGTGCCCGCCCTCACCGGGATGCACTCCGCGACCCTGCAAGGCCTCGGCGGCGCCATGAAGCACGGTGCGAAGCTCGAAGACGTGGAGATCGGGATCGATCGCTGGGGCGGAAAGTTCCGCACCATCCCGATGTACGCGGCCGACGAGCGCGATCAGTCGGTTGGCATCATCGGCCAGAACTTCCTCAAGAACTTCAACGTGGTGATCGACTTCGGCCGCATGCGCGTCGACCTCGTGCGGCGCTGACGGCCCCTCATCCTGAGCCGCCTTCCCCCCCTCATCCTGAGCCGCCTTCCCCCCTGTCATCCTGAGCCGCGGTAGACGGCGAAGGATCCCCTGATTCAGGCGCGGGCGGCGCAAGTGGCAGGGGGTCCTTCGCCGCGCTTCGCCGGCTCAGGATGACAGCGAGGGCTTCTTCTTTTTCTTCCGCTCCGCCCACCCCTCCGTAACCCTCTGCGGGGTACGGCTGGTGGCGAGCGCGCCGGGCGGGACGTCTTTGGTGATCGTCGAGCCGGCGCCGACGTACGCGCCGCGGCCGACGCGCACCGGCGCGACGAGCTGCGTGTCCGAACCGATGAACGCGCCTTCCTCGATGACCGTCTGGTGCTTGTTCACGCCGTCGTAGTTGCAGGTGATGGTGCCGGCGCCGATGTTGGCGTCCGCGCCCACTTCCGCGTCGCCGATGTACGACAGGTGCGACGCCTTCGCGCCTTCGCCGAACGTGGCCTTCTTCGTCTCCACGAAGTTGCCGACCTTCACGCGGCGGCCGAGGCGGGTGCCGGGACGCAGATGCGCATACGGGCCGACGGTGGCCTCGTCCTCGATGATCGCTTCCTCGGCGACCGTGCCCGTCTTGAGGTGCACGTCGTCGCCGACGGTGACGTTGTTGAGATGCACGCCCGGGTCGATCACGCAGCCTTCCCCGATCCGGGTGGTCCCTTCCAGCGTGACGAACGGGTAGACGACGGTGTCCGGGCCGATGGTCACGGAGGAATCGATCACCACCGTGTCCGGATTGCGGAACGTCACCCCCTCGGACATCAGACGCGCGACGACGCGCCGCTGGATCTCGCTCTCGACCCGCGCGAGCTCCGCGCGCGAGTTCACGCCGAGGGCCTCAGTGGGATCGTCGGCGACGACGGCGCCCACTCCATGACCGGCGTCGCGGATGACCTGCAGCAGATCGGTGAGGTAGTACTCCTTCTGCGCGTTCTCCGGCCTGAGGTTGCGCAGGTTGTCGAAGAGATGCTCGCCGTTGAAGACGTAGATCCCGGCGTTGACCTCGGGTATGCGCCTCTCTTCGTCGCTCGCGTCCTTCGCCTCGACGATGCGCAGCACGCCGCCTTTGTCGTCGCGCACGATGCGGCCGTAAAGCGCGGGATCGCTCGGTTTCATCGTCAACAGCGTGAGGGCGTTGCCGGAGCGCTCGTGCTCGTCGAGTAGCCGGCGCAGCGTCTCGATCCGCGTGAGGGGCACGTCGCCGGACAGGATCATCACCCGCCGGCTCGGATCGACGTGCTCGGCCGCCTGAAGCACCGCGTGCCCCGTGCCTTTCTGCTCTTCCTGCACGGCGAAGCGCGCGCGGTTGCCGACGCTCTTCTGCACCTGGTCGCGCTGGTAGCCGACGATCATCACCGGAGGCCGCGGCGAGAGGTCGGAGGCGAGGTCGAGGACATAGTCGATGATCGGCCGGCCGGCCGCGCGATGGAGGATCTTGATCGTGCCCGACTTCATGCGCGTGCCGAGGCCGGCCGCGAGGATGACGACTTCCAGGTTCTCGTTCATTGCGTTCTCATGCGCTGCAGGCTGCGTCCATAGCGGTCGTAGAGCTGAAAGATGGTCTGCGCGAGCGCGGCCGGGTCGTGCCGCACGAGGCGGTCCTCGGCAATGATGTCACCGAAGAAGGGAGTCACGCCGAGGCTGCGGATGGCGTCGAGGTCGAAGTGCACCGGGGACTGGTTCATCGCCGCGTAGGTGGCGAGCAGTGCGTCCGAGGGGCGGCGGCCGTTGATGACCATGACATCGACGACCAGGCCCGCGTGCTCGATGATCGCGCGGAGGTGGTCCTGCGCGCTGAAGAAGTCCGTCTCGTTCGGCTGGGTCATCACGTTGCAGATGTAGACGCGCAAAGCCCGCGCCTGCCGCAGCGCGTCCGCCAGCGGCTCGATGACCAGGTTCGGGAGCACGGAGGTGTAGAGCGAGCCCGGGCCGATGATGATCAGGTCCGCGGCGGCCAGCGCGGCCAGCGCGCCGTCGGTCGGCTTCGCGTCCGGGGGGTCGATGGCCACATGCGTGATCCGCGCGTGCCGCGCCGTCATGCGCGGCTCCTCGCCGATCACCGAGCCGCTGATCGCCACCTCGCCGACGAGCTCCGTGCCGTCTTCCAGCGTGGCCCGCAGCCGGACGTCCGTCAGCGTCGACGGATAGATCTCGCCGCGGATCGCCAGGACCTCCGACGCCGCCAGGATGGCGTTGTCGAAGCTCCCGGTGATGTCCGTCATCGCCTTGAGCAGCAGGTTGCCGAGGGAGTGGCCCTTGAGGGCGGAGTCGGTGTCGAAGCGATAGTTGAAGATGCGCGAGAGGAGCTGTTCCTCCTCCGCCAGCGCGACGATGCAGTTGCGGATGTCGCCCGGCGGCAGCATCCCGAACTCCTTGCGCAGCACGCCCGAGCTGCCGCCTTCGTCCGTCACCGTGACGATCGCCCCGAGAGTGCCGACCGACCACGCCCCGTCCGCGTCGACATAGGTCTTGAGCCCCCGCAGGAGCGTGGAGAGACCAGTGCCGCCGCCGATGGCGACGATGTTGAGTCCGGGGGTGGGCATCGCCGCGGGGATTCTATCCTCGCGACGTTCCTCGGGTTCCTCGGAGTTCCTCGGGGTTCCTCGGGTTCCTCGGAGTTCCTCGGTTCCTCGGGGTGGTGGATGGGTACCCTCCGAGGAACTCCGAGGAACCGAGGAACCCGAGGAACTCCGTCCGTGTCAGAACAGCGAGATCTGCTGTCCCAGCGACTTCGGATCCACGGGCTCCTGCCCCAGCAGCCGCTGCATCTCGCGCGCGTTGGCCGGGCTGTGTCCGGCGAAGTGGTTGTTGAAGAAGCCGTACACGTCCCGCGTGTGCGCGACCCGCTGCAGCACCTCCGACCACGCGTGGATCTCCGCCGAGCGGTCGAACTGGAGCTTCGAGTAGTCGGTGATGCTCCGGTCGGGACCCATCCAGCGGACGTAGTGAAAGTCCGCGGTCGGCCGCTCGGCCAGCTCCAGCATCGTCGCGCGGGGGATCCAGCGGCCGTCGCTGAGCGCGAGGGCCACGCCCTGCTCGGTCAGCAGCGACAGCAGGTTCGGCAGCGTCTCGCGGCGCGTCCACTCGCGCTGGCGCACCTCGATCGCGAACCGCATGTCGCGAGGCAGGCTGGGAAGGAAGCGCTCCAGGGCCGGCAGCTCGCTCGGCGCAAAGTCCGGCCCCATCTGCAGCAGGATCGGCCCGAGCTTCGGACCGAGCTCGCGCGCGCGGTCGAGGAACATCTGCAGCAGGTCCTCCGCATCGACGAGACGCCGCTCGTGCGTGATCGCCTGCGGCATCTTCAGCGCGAAGGTGAAGTCGCGCGGCGTGCGCTCGGTCCAGGAGCGGACGGCGCGGGCGTCCGGGATCGCGTAGAACGTGGAGTCGACTTCCACGCCGCGGAACGCGCGTGCGTAAATCGGGAGGAACTCGGCCGCGCGCGTGCCGAGCGGGTAGAACGGCCCCACCCAGGCCGCGTAGTTCCAGCCCTGCGTGGCGATGAGGATGCTCATCCGAGTGCGCGCCGCAGGTGAAAGCGCAGCGGTTCGAACAGGGTGTAGTGCGAGGTCATCCGGCTCAGGCGCTCTTTCTCGCCGAACAACTCCTGCATCGTGCCCACCCGCTCCGCGTACCACTGGTCGTCGACCTCGCCGTGCGCGCGCTTCTCGTCCAGGACCTGCAGGACGTGCGCGCGGTCGACGATCTCCGGATGGTGGTTGTACGCGAGGAAGCGCGGCATCTCGCCGGACGGGTCCCGCGCCAGCTCCACCATCGTCAGCGCGCTGCTCCCCGCGGCCTCGAACGCGAGCGGCATGGCCTTGCGCGCGTCCTCGAGGATCAGATCGAACAGGCGGTTGTCCACGACGTGGAAGTGCTGGTGGTCGGGCAGGTCGCGCGCGAACCGCTCGAACCACGGGTGCTGCATCGCCTCGCGCGACAGGCGGTTGATGCGCAGGCCGCTGCTCTTCTCGGTGCGCAGGACCGGCCTGGCGATCCCGCTCCAGCGGCAGACCAGGCCGAACGAGTGGCAGACGGCGATCATGGCCGTGCTCTCGTCGCCGAGGATCTCGTCGAAGAGATGAAAGAGCGGCGCTTCCCACTCGCCGGTCTCGCTCACGCCCTGGCTCCACTCCGTCGCCCCGTCGTTGAGGCGTGGGTCGAGATGCCCCGGGCCGCCGGTACCGATGTGGATGCGGAAGCGGCCGGGCTCGGGCACCTGGTTGCGGTAGCGCACGTCGAATGACAGGACGCGCACCTTCCGGCCCGCCAGCTCCTCGCGCAGCTCTTCCGCCGCGTCGAGCACGATGTGCACGAGCGAGTCGTGGCCGAGGTTCGGCCACAGATGGTTCATGTCGAGGAGAGCGACGTCGATACAGTCCGCCCGCGGCGCGGGAACGGAGCCGTTGACGCGTGCATACTCGAAGAACGAATGCGGTTCGTGAATGTCGAAGCGCTTCACGTGGTCCCGAGCTCGGTCTCTTTCACGATGTAGTCCACCACGTCATGGAGGTCGTTGCGCTGCGCGTAAACGGCGAGCTGGCGGTCTGCGCCGGTGCCGTTCTTCACGATCTCGCGCGCATAGTTGACCTCGTTGCGCGAGCCGAGCTCGTCGACCACGTCGTCCACGAACGCCAGCAGCTCGTCGAGTAGCTCCGCGTACGGGAGCTCCATGCGCTTGCCGAAATCGATCAGCTTCCCTTCCGTGCCGAAGCGCGCCGCGCGGGACTTGTTCTCGTTCAGCAGCATGCGGCGGTAGTTGCGCCACATCATGTTGGAGCTGTGGATGCGGTACAGCTTCACCGTCAGGGCCTGGAAGATCGCGGCCAGGCAGATGGTCTCGTCGATGCGCATCGGCACGTCGCAGATGCGGTACTCGAGCGTGGGGAAGAAGGGGTGCGGCCGGACGTCCCACCAGATCTTCTTCGGGTTGTCGATGCAGTTCGTGGCCACGAGCGTCGAGACGTAGTCGTCGTAGTCGCTGAGGCGATCGAAGTGATCGGGCAGGCCGGTGCGGGGGAAGCGCTCGAAGATCTTCGCGCGATAGCTCTTCCAGCCCGTGTTCTGCCCGCACCAGAACGGCGAGTTCACCGAGAGCGCGAACACGTGCGGCAGGAAGTAGCGCACGCTGTTCATGATCTGGATGCGCGTCTCCGGATCCTCGACCGCCACGTGCACGTGCAGGCCGAAGATCAGGTTCGCGCGGGCGAGCATCTGCAGCTCGTACACGATCTGGTCGTAACGCGCGTTCGACGTGATCGGCACGGTCGCCCAGTGCGAGATCGGGTGCGTTCCCGCCGAAGCGATGCAGAGGCCGTTCTCGTGCGTGAGGCCGATGATCTCGCGGCGGAGGCGGGTGATCTCGCGGCGCGCGTGCGCGACGTCGTGGCAGATCGGCGTGCCGACCTCGATCACGGCGTCGTGCATCTCGCGCTTGATCTCGTCCTTGAGCCGCTTCTCGCCCTCGGCGAACATCTCCTGGATGTGCGACTTGAGCTGCCGGGTCTCCGGATCGATGACCTGAAACTCCTCCTCGATGCCGAGGGTGAAGCTCGGTTTTACAGGCATGGCGCGGGCAGGATAACTCAGGGCGCAGGGCACAGGGGGCAGGGGGCGGTGGAAAAAGTCGATCTCATGCTCCTGTCCCCTGCGCCCTGTGCCCTGCCCCCTCGTCTAGGCGACCGGTGCGGACACGTCCTTCTTCACGTCCATGACCTGCGGCCAGTTGCCGGTGAGCTCGAACTTCTTGTCGCCGCTCACCATCTCGATCAGCACCTCGGCCATGTTGGTGACCATCCAGTCGAAGTTCTCCTGGCCCACGGAGTGGACGTCGGCGTCGGGCGCGCAGTTCATGAAGTCGATGGCGTAGGGGATGCCGCCGCGCACCGCGAACTCGACGGTGTTCATGTCGTAGCCGAGGCCCTCACACAGAGCCAGGGCGTCGCGGCGGATGCGGGCCTCGAACTCCGGCTCCATCGGCGGCGGGTTCTTCACGTAGCGCTCGTGGAACGGCGCCTTCGGATCGTAGGCCATGATCCGCACGCGGCTGCGGCCGAGGACGTAGCAGCGGTAGTAGAGCTCGAACTCGATCGCTTCCTGCGCCATCATCGTCAGGTCGCGGGTCTGGTCGTATGCGGAGAAAAACTCCTGCGGGTTGTCGCACTTGTAGACATCCTTCCAACCGCCGCCGTAGGCCGGCTTCATGAAGATCGGCCAGCCGAGGTAGCTGAAGACCTCGTCCCAGTTCACATAGCGCATGTTCCGGAACGACTTGTCCTCGGTGTTGGGCGGATGCTGCTTGTGGGGCAGCAGCACCGTGCGGGGCACTGCCACGTTCGCGGCCTTGGCGACGAGGTTGTCGAAGAACTTGTCGTCGGCCGACCACCAGATCGGATTGTTGACGATGCGGACGCCCGACGCGGCGGCGCACTTGAGGTACGTGCGGTAGAACGGCACCTCGTGGCTGATCCGGTCGAGGATCAGGTCGTACGGGAAGACGCCGTCGTCCTTGAGATACGAGATCTCGCACATCCCCGCCTCGACGCTCTCACCGCCGCGCTCGTTGATCGCGTTGATGAGTGCCCACGGAAACGTGTCTTCCATCCCGAACAACAGCCCGATTTTCTTCTTGCGCATACGTCCTCCCCCTTGTCAGCCGAACGGCGGGGGATCGTATAGAATCGGCCGCCCGCGCGGCAAGGCGCACCTGCACATGTATCGCGAATACGTCAAATGGTGGTCCCCCTCCCTCAACCGCGAGATGGAGTTTCTCTGGTTCGGCAAGTTCGGCCGCCCGGTCATCCTTTTTCCCACATCGGCCGGCCGTTTCTTCGAGAACGAGGACTTTCACCTCGTCGACTCGGTGCAGGACAAGGTCGAGGGCGGCGAGATCCAGGTCATCCTGCCGGACACGGTGAACAACGAGAGCTGGTACAACAAGGGCGTGCATCCGGCCGTGCGCGCGGCACGGCATACACAATACGATTCGTATTTACGACACGAATTAGTACCGTACATTCATAACCGCGCGCAGCGCGGCGATCTCACCGTGTACGGGGCCAGTTTCGGCGCGTATCACGCGTCGAACTTCGCCGGACGCTACCCCGACCTCGTCAGCCGCGCGATCTGTTTCTCGGGCGTCTACGACATCCACTCCTTCACGGACGGGTACTGGGACGACAACTGCTACTTCAACTGCCCGGTGTCGTACATCGCGAACATGAACGCGGAGCTGGCCGGCAAGCTGTCGCGCGTGAACTGGGTGGTCGCCACCGGCGAGCACGACTCCCTGGTCCAGGAGAACCGCGACTTCTCGGGACTGCTGTGGTCGAAGGGCGTCCCCAACCACCTCGAGATCTGGCCCGGCCAGTTCGGCCACGACTGGCCCTGGTGGCGGGAACACCTGCGGCGCTTCGCGTGATCCGCGCAGAACGTCCCTCCGATCGCGAGGCGATCTTCTCCGTGAACGCGCGCGCGTTCGAGACGGATGCGGAAGCGCGGCTCGTGGACGTTCTCCGCGAGCGTGGAGCGGTTGCGGTCTCGCTCGTTGCGGAAGTGGACGGTGCCGTCGTCGGGCACATTCTCTTCTCGCCGGTGATGGTGGGCGACCGCGAGCTCGTCGCGCTGGCCCCGATGTCCGTCCTGCCGGAGCACCAGCGCTCCGGCATCGGGTCCGCGCTGGTCCGCGCGGGCATCGACGCCTGCCGCGAGCGCGGCGCCGCCGCGATCTTCGTCCTTGGCCACGCGGAGTACTACCCGCGCTTCGGCTTCGTCCCCGCGGGCCCGAAGGGGCTGCACTACCAGAGCGAGGAATTCGATCCGCACTTTTTCGTGCTGGAGCTGCGCGAGGGCGCGCTCGACGGCGTCCGCGGTCTCGTCGAGTTCCACCCGGCATTCGACGACGTGTGACGCAATTTGGAGTGCGGAAGCAATCGGGCGGCGTCCCCGCCACCGCCGTACTGGGGAGGACGATCCTGTCATCCTGAGCCGCGTAGACGGCGAAGGACCCCCTGATTGGAACGCGTCACGTGCTATCGGCAGGGGTTCCTTCGCCGCGCTACGCCGGCTCAGGATGACAGCAGAGCTTGCGCAGCCGCATGGACACGAATTTCCGGGAACGGTCAGAAACAAAAAGGGCCGGCACGCGCCGGCCCTTGCACGAAACGCGAGACAGGAAACTTACTTCGAGCCCGCCGCCGCGGTCTTCTTGGCCATCAGGTCGCGGAGCGTGGCCGCGGGGATGGAGCCTTCGACCTGGATCGAATCGCTCTTGCGGGCCACGTCGAAGCGGCGGAGGACGGAGACCATCTCCGGCGACTTGTCCTTGACCGCGAGGCGCAGCGCGGAGAGGGCGCCGCGCACCGTGTCTTCGAGGAGCTGCAGCGTCTCGGCGTCGCCCGACAGGCCGATCGCGCCGAGCTGGAGCGAGTCGCCCGTGTCCGTGGCCCACACCGCCACCGTCGACAGCGTCTTGATCGCCGCCTGCAGCGCGTCGCCCGACTGGCCCTTGCCCGTGGTGATCGTGCCGCCCTTGGTCAGGCGCGCGGCGCGCGTGACGTCGACCAGCGCCCAGGCGGTCGCTTTCGCGTCGACGCGGGCGAGGTCGATGCCGAGGGCGCCGCGGGTGCGGAAGCCCGTGCCGCCGGCCGCGTTGGCCGCCAGCGCCGCGGCCACGGAGCGCTCATTGCCCGCGATGGCCATCGACGGCGACAGGAACGCGATCGCGCCGTTCTGATCGCCGCCTTTGCCGTCCTCGTCCTTCGGCGTGAAGAGGACGTAGCCCTCCTTCTTCACCGCCCCGCGCGCAACGAGCGCGCTGACGAGCTTCGCCGGCTGGAAGCGGCCTTCCGCGATCACCAGCACGTCGGCTTCCGAGCCGAGGTTCGTGCGCGGCGAGGTCGCCACGACCAGGACGTCCACGTCCTTCGTCGGCGACAGACCGGCCTCGAGGAGGAACTTCTCCGCCTCGCCGTCGCTGCTCATCTTGTCCGTGTGCTGGAAGAGGATCGACGAGAGAGGGCTGGTGCGCATGTCGGCGAGCTTCACCATGCCGACCGTGACGGCGTTCGCCGGCACGAGGTTGAGGGCGTCGTCCGCCGCGAAGATCGGAAGCGCGACGAGCGCCATGAGAACTGCCAAAGTACGAAGGGTACGAGTCATGATCAGAACTCCTTTCGAGTAAACAGCCAGGATGCGAGGACGAGGCAGACGATGCCGAACGCGGCGGTCGTCAGGAACGGAGCGGGAGTGAGGACATTCAGCACGCGCTCGGGAAGCTGCGCTCCGCCGTCGACGAAGGCGACCACGGCCTGGCCGAGCTCGGCGGTCTTGGGGAAGATCCAGTACAGGGTCTCGATCGTCCATGCCTGCCACTCCTTCGACACCGCCGCGGCGATCTTATCGTGCGCCGCGAGCATGAGGCCGAAGAAGAAGACGCCGTAGCTGGTCATGATCGAGACCGCGGTCGACGACGTGATCACGCCGATCAGGAACGCGAACGCGAGCAGCACGGCGATCATCAGGAAGATGATCGTGCCGCCGAGGAGGAAGCGCGGGTTCGCAACCCCGGTCTTCCACCACACGATTAGCCAGATCGTCCCGACCAGATAGACCACGTTGCTGAACGCCAGGATCAGGCCCGCGACGTAGCGGGACAGCAGCAGCTTCACGCGGCCCACCGGGCGCGAGAGGTAGAGGTCGACCGTGCCCTTCTCCTGCATGCGCGGCACGAGGTGCGCCGTGGCGAAGATCGCCAGGAACGTGCAGATGAAGTAGAGGAAGACGCTGAAGCCGGTCTCGAAGCCGAGCACGAGCTTCTCGATCGAGATCGAGTCGCGCATGTCGACTTCCTTGCCGAACAGCTTCGCACCCGCCAGCGCGCCGTCGACGATGTCGAGGTTGATGGCCGAGGCGAAGATGATGATGAAGATCGAGGAGAGGAAGAAGTACGCGACGAGCGTCCACCGCGCCGCGGCTTCGCGCATCACGTCTTCGATGTTGGCTGCCAGGACTTTCATGAGTGCGCTCCCACCGAGACGCCTTCTTCCGCGCGGACCAGGTCGACGAACACGTCCTCCAGCGTCTCACGCACGGGCGTGAGCTCGCTGAGCACGCCGCCGCGCGAGCGGAGCTGGTCGACGAGCGCGTTGAGGTGCTGGACGTCTGTGACGGAGAGGACCATGTGTCCGTTCACCCGCTCGACGCCCGCGCCGGAGTCGCGGAACGCGGCCACGAGCGAGTCGTCGATTGGAGACGCGACCATCTTGTACATAGCGCTTTTCTGTGTCAAGTCCTTCACACTACCGAATGCAGCTACCTTGCCGTCTCGCAGAACGGCCACCCGGTCGCACGTGCGCTCGATCTCCGACAGCAGGTGCGAGTTGAGCAGCACCGCCGTCCCGCGGTCCGCTTCGGCGCGGAGGATGTCCCGGATCTCGCGGCGGCCCACCGGATCGACCCCGTCCGTCGGCTCGTCGAGCAGCAGGATCTGCGGCGCGTGGACCATGGCGCAGGCCAGGCCGAGGCGCTGGGTCATGCCCTTCGAGAACTTCTTGATCCGGACGTCGGCCCACTGCGTCATGCGCACCTGGTCGAGCAGGATCGCCACGCGCTTCGCGATGTCCGCCGAATTCATCCCGGACATGCGTCCGAAGATCGACAGCGCCTGCCGCGCCGTCAGGTAGTTCGGGATCTTGTGCCCCTCGGGGAGGTACCCGACCCGGCGGCGCGACTCCGGATTGCTCACCGGAAGGCCGCTGATGCTGGCGGTGCCTTCCGTGGCCCGGGTCAGCCCGAGCAGGATCTTGACGGTCGTGGTCTTGCCGGCGCCGTTCGGACCGAGGAGCCCGAACAGCTCGCCTTCCTCTACCTGGAAGTCGATGCCGTCGAGCGCCGTGATCTTCGGCTTACGGAAAGACGACCGGTATTGCTTGCGGAGGCCCGAGACCTCGATCAGCGTCGTCATGAGAACAAGATACGACGCCGATCGAGGAAAGGTTGCGAAACGTTACCGGGCCACGCCCGCCATCGCGTTGTTGTTCATGCGCGTGTCCACCGAGTCCCAGTCCACGTTGCTGAGGAAGGCCTCGATGTATTTCGGCCGGTCCGCCGGCTTGTAGTCGAGGAGGAAGGCGTGCTCCCAGACGTCCATCACCAGCAGGGGCACGAAGCCGGAGACGTTGCCGGTCTCGTGCAGGGTGATCCAGTGGTTGGAGACGTGGCCGGTGTTGGGGTCGAGATAGCAGATCGCCCAGCCCACGCCGCGCATCTTGCCGATCCCGGTGAAATCGGTCTTCCAGATGTCGTAGCTCGGGTAGCTGCGCTCGACGGCCTCGCGGAACTTCGAGCCGCGCGCGGCCTCGCCGCCGCCCTGCCGCTTCATGTTCCCGAAGTAGTACTCGTGCAGGACCATGCCGTTGTACTCGAAGCCGAGACGGCGGGTCAGCTCGGAGTAGGCGGGCATCTCCTCCTGGTCGACCTTGCCGTCGGACAGGATCGCGGCGATGCGCTCCGTGAGCACGTTCGTGTTCGTGACGTAGCCCTCGTAGAGCTTGAAGTGCATCTCCAGGGTCTGGTCGGAGATGCCGTTGAGGCCGGAGAGGTTGAACGACTTGGGCTTGTAAATCTTCGTGTCCATGGCAGGGCGGAGATGCAAGATCAGCGCGCGCAGCGGAAGGTGGCGTAGACGTACGGGTAGGCCGGCCGGAACCAGTTGCGGAAGCTCGGCCGGATCAGCTCGCGCGGCGTCGCGGGCGACGCGCCTTTGAGCACGAAGTGCGCGTCGTCGAAGAAGTCGGCGGAGTACTCGGGGTACGAGAACATGGCCTGGAATCCGGGGAAAGGCGCGAAGGGCGTGGACGTCCACTCCCACCCGTGCCCGGTGAGGTCCGGCACGCCGCAGTCGTACGCGCGATGCCACTCCGCTTCCGTGGGCAGCCGCGCGCCTTTCCAGCGCGCATAAGCCGACGCCTCTTCGTGCGTGACGTAGACCGGCGCGTCGACCGGCAGCGGGAGCATCTCGAACATGCCCCGCCAGGACCACTCGCGCTCCCCGCGAGCCCAGAAGTGCGGTGCCTTCGCGCCGGTGGCGCTCATGTACTCGAGATACTCACCATTCGTGACGGGATGCGAGTCGATCGTGAACGCGGGCACCTCGACGGTGTGAGCGTCGAATTCGTTATCCCAGCCGAAGAAGCCGGCCTCGGCGCCGAGTCTCGTGCTGCCCGGGGGGATGGCGATCGAGTCGTCGAGTCGTCGAGTCGTCAAGGGGCTCGACGGCTCGGCGACTCGCCCGCTCGACGACTTCTTCTCGTGCGCCAGCTCGTGCAGCATGTACAGCAGCGTCTCCTGGTGCATGGCCTCGTGCTCGAGAATGGTGAACGCACCCTCGTTCGGCTCGGTGAGGTTCTCCTCGACCAGCTCGTCCGCCGCACGCGCGTATGCCTGCACTTCCTCGCGCGACGGCCACACGTCCGTCGGACTCTGCGCCGAGGCCTCGTCCTCCGGGTCGATGCCGCGCGCGAAGAGCGTCTCCAGCCGCGGGTCGACGCCTTTGCGCTTGTTGTTCAGCTTCACCAGCGTGTTCACGGAGAACGCCGGCAGATGCCCTTCGTAGAACACGATCGGATTGCGCAGCCCGATGGGCCGGTCGAGGTACGCCTCAGGCACGACGAGATCGAACAGCTCCCGGGTGCGCGCGCGGTTGGCGCGGTACCAGGCGAGGAGATCGTCCCGCGTCACGTCACCGGCGAAAGCGGGATGGCGCATGCCGCGGATTCTATCTTTGGAGTGCGGAGACCCTCGACTGCCTCCGCACTCCAAAGAGCAGAAATGAGCTGAAAACAGCAAAAAGATGCTGGAAACAGCAAAAATGAGCTGGAGGCCAGCTCCGAGATGCTGGAAACAGCAGAAAGGTGCTGGAAACAGCAGCAATGAGCTGGGAGCCAGCAAAAAGATGCTGGAAACAGCTCCGAGATGCTGGAAACAGCAGAAAAGTGCTGGAAACAGCAAAAAGATGCTGAAAACAGCTCCGCGGTGCTCCGGCGGATCACGTCCGGGTCAGCGTCAGATTTACGCGACTGCTTCTGCCGTGAGCGGGACTTCGACCACACGGAACGGCGGCCGGTCGGGGAACGCCGCCGCGAGGACGGGCATGGCCACGTTGTACACCGGCGCTCCGTTCTTGGTCCGCCCCTCGGGCGATCCGCGATGCGCGTGGCCGTGGAACACGGCGTTGACGCGATAGCGGTCGAGCGGCTCTTCCAGGCGGCTCGAGCCGAGGAACGCGACGATCTCCGGCGGCTCGCCGTTGACCGTCGCCTGGATGGGCGAGTAGTGCAGCACGGCGATCTTCTGCGGCGTCCGCAGGCGCGCCAGCGCGGCCTCGAGCTTCAGCGACTCGTTGATCGTCTCGTGCACGAAGTCCTTGATGATCTTCTCGCCCCAGGCGCCGAGGGCGCGGCGTCCGAAGCCGCCGGCGAAACCCTTCACGCCCGCGAAACCGACCCCGTGGACTTCCGTCGAGTCGCCGTCGAGCATGGTCACGCCCGCATCCGTGAGGATCGACACGACCTCCTTCTCCAGCCCCGACTCGAAGTCGTGGTTGCCGAGGACGCCGATGGCGGGGATGCGCAGCGCGGAGGTGATCTCCCGGGCCAGGATCTTCGTCTCCTCCGGCGTGCCATAGTCGGTGAGATCGCCGCAGAGGAGGAGCACGTCCGCCTCCTGCGTGACCTTCGTCAGCAGCGGTTGCAGCGTTCCCGAGCCCGACTTCTTCACATGGATGTCGGCGATCGCCGCGATGCGAAGCGTGTTCGGATCATTCATTCATTTCGCTCCATCCACCTCGATGCCGGCCGTCCACAACGCGATGTCCTCGGGAGACATCACGTCGTCGACACGCCGCGCGTCTGCATATCCCCAGTCGTTGATGTCCTTCAGGTACTGCTGCCGCGAGACGATCGTGCCGTAGCAGACCTTCTCGTCGGCGTTCTGCTTCTCCGCGCGCACGCGCTCCGTGAGCTCGTCGGTCACCCACGCCGGGACCTGCTCGCGGTCGCTCGGATAGATGAAGCCGAACATCACGATGTGCGCGTAAAGCGCGCGCCAGTACTTCCCGTAGCGCTCGAGCAGGCGATGCCAGTCGAGGCGGTCGCCGACCGCGCGGATGACGTGAGCAACGTCCGCGCCGTCGTAGCGCTCCCGCTCCATGATCAGTCCCTTGGACCAGATCATCTCCTCGGCCGGGATGAGCTCGACGTCCACGCCGAAGACCTGGTCCCGGACGGCGTGCTCGAACCAGCGGTCGTCGACCACGGCGACGCCGTTGCCGGCGCTGTAGATGAGGTCGACGAAGTCGTCCCCCTTGAACGCCTTGCCCAGCCAGTGCGGGAAGGTGAGCTCGGCTTTGTAGCCGGCTTTGCGGAACGCCCACGCCGCGCGGCTGAAGTCCTCGCGGCGGATGAAGACGTCGAAGTCCTTCGTGTGGCGCTCGATGCCCGTGTAGCGGGCGAACGCGTACGCGCCTCCGACGAGGTGGGGAACGCCGGCGTCGCGGAGAATCGCCAGGGCGTGACGGTAGAAGCGGATGCTGTGCTCGCTGAGAACTGCCTGTTCTGGCGCTGCCATGGTACCTGCGGTCTTGCAGGTGCTATGCCGCTGGCAAGTGGTGCAACCTCAGAAGGTTACAGGGCCGATGAGGATCGGCGCGGCGACCGTCGAGAGACGGATCTGCGGAGCTCCGGCGCCGAGGCGCAGCTCGCGGTGGTTCGGGCTCCACTGCGCGGCGTCGCATCCCCGCAACGTGCACAGGATCTCCCCGCCCTCGGCGATCTTCGCCTCGACCGAGGAGCCCGCCGCGGCAGGCAGCCGGAGCGCGATCGCGCCCCTCTGCGAGCTCGCGTCGACGTTTCCCGTGACGCGGTCCAGCGTGATCCCCCCGATGTTCGTCGAGATCTTGTAGCGTCCTGAGGACTGGGCCACGGAGATGCCGCCGCTCGTGGCGGAGGCGGTCACGTTGCCGCTCATGTTCCGGATGGCCACGCCGCCGCTCGTCGCGCGGATGTCCAGCGTCGCCTTCCGCGGCACGTACAGGATCATGTTCACCCACCACGCGCTGTTGATGTCCGCCGCCGGGCCGGACGCGGAGATCTCGCCGTTCGCGTGAGAGACGGCGACGCTGCCGAGGACGCGGGAGGCCTGGGCCTTGGTGTGGGAGGCGGCGAAGCGGCAGATGATCAGGCGGGCGTCGGGGCGGTTCCAGCCGCGCACGGTGACGCTGCCCTCCTGGCCGGCCGTGACCTCGAGCTTGTCGCCGGTCAGGGCGAACTCGCGCTGTTCCTGCTCGTGGGTCTGGGCCCGGAAGCTCGTGAAGGTCGTCGTGTAGAAGTGGACGCAGTCGTTGATCTCGATGCCGGCCAGGGAGTGGTCCTGCTCCGAGCCGACGATCTGGCGGCCGGGGGCCGCGCCGGATGCGGAGGCAATGGTCGCCATCGCGAGGACGGCTGCGAGGAGCACGCGCATGAGAGTCGTCTACTTCTACGGTTACGGATCACCCAACGTTAGGTTTCGTTCCCGTTATTGCGTGCTGGCAATGGTTGTGCACGCTGGGCGCGACATGGCAAGCGCAAAAGCAACGACCGACCACGACCAGATCCGCAGCTGGGTCGAAGCCCGCGGCGGACACCCAGCGCGCGTGAAGACCACCGGCTCGCGTACGGATCCCGGCATCCTGCGCATCGACTTCCCCGGCTTCTCCGGCGAGGACACCCTCGAGGAGATCGAGTGGGACGAGTTCTTCGAATGGTTCGACCGCGACGGCCTCGCGCTGTTGCTGTCGGAGGAGGACGGGAACCGGTTCAACAAGCTGGTCTCGCGCGAGACCGCCGCTCCGACGCGGAGCGCGGCCCGCAAGTCGTCGAGTCGTCGAGCCTCCAAGTCGTCGAGCGCGAAGAAGGCCGCGGGCTCGTCGAAGAAGGCCGCGGGCTCGGCGAAGAAGGCGTCGTCGTCGAAGAAAGCCAGCGCGAAGAAAGCCTCGCCGCCGACGAAGAAAGCCTCGTCGTCCTCGAAGAAAGCGTCTTCCACCAGGAAAGCTTCATCCACCAGGAAAGCGTCCTCCTCCACGAAGAAGGCCTCGTCGAAAAAAGCCACCTCGTCGAAGAAAGCCTCTACCAAGAAGGCCTCCTCGTCGACCCGTCGACTCGCCGGCTCGACGACTTCCCGCAAGGCGACCACCAAAAAAGCGTCCACGAAGAAAGCGACGTCGAAGAAAGCCGCCGGCAACACCACCACCGACCACAACGAGATCCGCAAGTGGGTCGAGGCGCGCGGCGGCTTCCCCGCCCACGTCCGGCAGACCGGCCGCAAGCGCGGCGACCTCGGCGTCCTGCGCATCGACTACCCCGGCTACAGCGGCAAGGACACGCTGGAGCGCGTCGACTGGGACGATTGGTTCGAGGCCTTCGACCGCAACAAGCTGGCCTTCCTGCACGACAAGAAACGCAACTCCCGCTTCTCCAAACTCGTGAACCGGTAGACCCATGTAGGGCGCGGCTTCAGCCCGCCCCCCGGACGGGGAGGGGGAACGCCCCGCCCACGAGGGGGCGGGCTGAAGCCACGCCCTGCATTTGCACACCCTCCTGAAGCCGCCCCCTACGTTACGGAACGTCACCCGCATACACTGCCTGCCGTGAGCCGCGAGTTTCAGCGCTGGGATCCAGTCAGCTTTCCCCATGAGGAACGGCCCGTCGTTCCACACATCGACCACCGCGACCGCCTGCAGTCGCTGAGCGTCGACGCCTCCGCCCTGGCCGAGGAGCTGAAGCGCGCGGTGCGGGGCGAGGTGCGGTTCGACGACGGCTCGCGCGCGCTGTACGCGACCGACGCGTCGAACTACCGCCAGGTGCCGATCGGCGTGGTCCTTCCGCGCGACGCCAGCGACGTCGTCGCCACCGTCGCCCTGGCCCGCAAGCACGGTGCCCCGATCCTCGGCCGCGGCGCCGGCACGAGCCTGGCCGGCCAGTGCTGCAACGTCGCCGTCGTCCTGGACATGTCGAAGTACATGTACCGCATCGCCGAGATGAACCCGGCCGCGAAGTTCGCGCGCGTGGAGCCGGGCATCGTCCTCGACGACCTCCGCCGCGAGGCCGAAAAGCACACGCTGACCTTCGGCCCCGACCCCGCCACCCACGCGCAGTGCACCCTCGGCGGGATGATCGGCAACAACTCCTGCGGCGTGCACTCGATCATGTCCGGCAAGACCGTCGACAACATCGAGGAGCTGGAGGTGCTGACGTACGACGGCGTGCGCATGCGCGTCGGCGCGACGAGCGACGCGGAGATCGACGCGATCATCGCCCGCGGCGGCCGTCCCGCGGAGATCTACGCGGGCCTGAGGCGCATCCGCGACACGTACGCGGACCGGATCCGCGCGAAGTTCCCGCGCATCGCGCGGCGCGTGTCCGGCTACAACCTCGACGAGCTGCTCCCGGAGAACGGCTTCCACGTGGCGCGGTCGCTGGTGGGCAGCGAGAGCACCTGCGTGCTCGTGCTCGAAGCGAAGACGAAGCTCGTCTACAGCCCGCCGGCGCGCGCGCTGCTGGTCGCCGGCTATCCGACGGTCTACGACGCGGCGGACGACGTCCCGCGCATCCTCTCCTTCGGCCCGATCGGCCTCGAAGGATTCGACGACCTGCTCGTGCGCGATCAGCAGTACAAGCGCATGAACCCGCACGGCATCGCCCTGCTCCCGCCGGGGGGCGGCTGGCTGCTCGTGGAGTTCGGCGGCGAGACGATTCAGGAGGCCATGGACAAGGCCCGCCGTCTCGCGGCGACGGTCTCCGAGTCCCGCATCTTCGACAACTCGACGAAGGAAGCGCGCTTCGTCTGGGCCGTGCGCGAGTCCGGACTCGGCGCGACCGGCCACGTGCCCGGCAAGCCGCTGATGTGGGAAGGCTGGGAAGACGCCGCCGTCGCGCCGGAGAAGCTCGGCGGCTACCTGCGCGATCTGCGCGTGCTGCTCGAACGCTACGAATACGGCGGCGACTTCTACGGACACTTCGGCGACGGCTGCGTGCACACGCGCACGAACTTCGACCTGAAGTCGGAGCCCGGCATCGCGAAGTTCCGCGCGTTTCTCAACGACGCGGCGGACCTGGTCGCGTCCTACGGCGGCTCGTTCTCCGGAGAGCACGGCGACGGCCAGGCCCGCGGCGCGCTGCTGGAGAAGATGTTCGGCCCGGAGCTGATCCAGGCCTTCCGCGAGTTCAAGTCGCTGTGGGACCCGGAGTGGAAGATGAACCCCGGGAAGCTCGTCACCCCCTACGAGCCGGACGAGAACCTCCGCCTCGGCAAGGAGTACGCCCCGTGGAATCCGGAGACCCACTTCCGCTACCGCGAGGACTACGGGCAGATGAATCACGCGGTCCTGCGCTGCGTGGGCGTGGGCCGCTGCCGCCGCCTGGACGGCGGGACGATGTGCCCGAGCTATCAGGTCACGCGCGAGGAGGAGCACTCCACGCGGGGCCGCGCGCGTCTGCTCTTCGAGATGTTCGAAGGCAAGGTGACGCCGAGCTCGTGGCGCAACGAGGCGGTGAAGGAGTCGCTCGACCTCTGCCTGGCCTGCAAGGGCTGCAAGGGCGACTGCCCCACGCAGGTGGACATGGCCACGTACAAGGCCGAGTTCCTCTCGCACTACTACAAGGGCCGGATCCGCCCCGTCCAGGCCTACACGATGGGCCTGATCTGGTGGTGGGCGGGCCTCGCCCAGCACACGCCCCGCATGGCGAACGCGATGATGTCGCTGATGAAGCCGTTCGTGGGCGTGGCGAAGGAGCGGCGGATGCCGCGGTTCGCGAAGAAGACCTTCCGCCAGCTCTACACCCCGCGTGCGGCGAATGCGAAGCGCGTGATCCTGTGGGCGGACACGTTCAACAATCACTTCACTCCCGGGACCGCCCTCGCCGCCGCGGAGGTGCTGGAGCGTCTGGGCTATCGCGTGGAGATCCCGCGCGAGCGCGTGTGCTGCGGGCGCCCGCTGTACGACTGGGGCTTCCTCGACCTCGCGAAGAAGCAGCTCCGCGCGACGCTGGCCGCCCTCGGCGACGAAGACCTGCCCGTGGTCGGCCTGGAGCCGAGCTGCGTGTCCGTGTTCCGCGACGAGCTGCCGAACCTCTTCCCCGACGATCCGCGCGCGCTGCGGCTCGCGGGCAACGCGGTCACGTTGAGCGAGCTCCTCGCGCGGGACGGCGTCGTCCTGCCGCGCCTCCAACGGCGGGCCATCGTGCAGGCCCACTGTCACCACAAGGCGGTCATGCGCTTCGACGCGGAAGAAGCGATGCTCCGCGCGATGGGCCTCGATCTCACCCATCCCGACTCCGGCTGCTGCGGCATGGCCGGCGCCTTCGGTTTCGACGCGAAGCATTACGACCTGTCGATGAAGGTGGGGGAGCGCGTCATCCTGCCGATGGTGCGCGAGGCGGACCGCGACACGCTCGTCATCGCGAACGGGTTCTCCTGCCGCGAGCAGATCGAGCAGGGCACGGGCCGGAAGACGCTGCACTTCGCCGAGGTGGTTAAGATGGCGCTCGAAAGCTGATGCAGGCGAAAGCGCGAATCCTCGGCCACCCCATCCACCAGATCCTGATCGTCTTCCCCCTCGGCCTCCTGGCGACGTCGTTCTTCTTCGACCTCGCCTGGCTGGCCCGCCGGAACGAGCAGCTGGCGATCGTGGCGTGGTGGCTGATCTTCGCCGGGGTCGTCGGCGGGGCCGCGGCGGCGATCTTCGGCCTGATCGACTGGCTGGCCATCCCGCGGGGCACGCGCGCCCGCCGGGTGGGCGCACTGCACGGGGGCGGAATGGGCGTCGTGGCGTTGCTCTACGCCGCGAGCTGGCTGCTGCGGCGCGACCTGCCCGCGCATCCGGACGGCCTGGCGATCCTGCTGTCGGCCGCCGGCGTGCTGCTGACGATCGTCACCGGCTGGCTGGGCGGCGAGCTCGCCGACCGCATGGAAGAAACGTAGGGGCAGAACCTGTCATCCCGAGCGTCGCTACGCCCGGGATGACGTCAACTGCGGGTCAGAGTCTCTCGCGATCGCGGTTCGAGAACGAGTTGCCCTCATTCGCGTTGTCGTTGCGGTCGCGGTCGTTGTTCGGACGGCGCTGCTCCGAGCCGAAGCCCGGGTTGCGGTTCGTCGACTCGAATCCGCTGCGCTCCTCGTTTGCCTGACGGACGAACGGCTGGGAGCCGGTGCCCTGTGCGTAGTCGGTCGTCTCTTCCGTGCGATGACGGTTGCTGTACGCCATACCGGCGGCCACACCAGCGGCTGCTCCGGCGGCGATGCCCGCCACCGCGCCTACCGCGGCTCCGCCCGCCGCGGCCGCGCGAGCGCGCGCTCCACGGCTGTGGCCGCCCTCGCGGCCGATCGCGGCCATATGGGCCCGATCGCGGCTGACGGCCTCGCCACCTTTACGGCCGGCGACGCGGGCTTCATCGGAAGTGAACTCGTGGGCGGTCCCTTTGGCGTGTGCCGCGCGACCACCTTTGCTTGCAATCTCACGCTGTTTCGACGGATCCATCGACGCAAAACCGCGTTTACTCGTTGCCATGAGTGTCTCCTTCGGGGTTCAGAATCAACTGCATCAACTGCTGTTTCTGCTCTTTCGAGGCGGTCTCATGGTCGAGCACGAACCGTGCCCGTGAGTGACGATTTGCGTCACTATGTGCCATTTTCGCTCGCACAGTTTTTGCTCGACAGGACACGATGCAACAGCAATCGAGGTCCCTCTGGGACGCCACGGCGTCCTCTCCCACCTACCAGCCTCTGCGCGGCGACCTCCAGGCTGACGTCGTCATCGTCGGGGCCGGGATCACCGGCCTGACGGCTGCCCTCCTGCTCGCCGGGAAGGGCCGCCGCGTGGTGGTCCTCGAGAAGGAGACCATCGGCTCGGGCGAGACCGGCAACACCACTGCCCACATCACCGTGGCCATCGACGCCCGCTATCACTACGTGAAGCGGCACTACAGCAAGGAGGAGGCGAAGCTGGTGGCGGACGCCAGCCGCGCGTCGCTGGAGATGATTGCCGGCCTCGTGCAGCGCTACTCCATCGACTGCCGTTTCCGCCGCGTGCCGGGCTACCTGTACACCGAGAAGCGCAAGTACGTGGCCGAGCTGAAGAACGAGGCCAGCGCCGCGCGCGAGGCGGGCCTGGCCGCGGAGTGGGTGAACGAGGTGCCGCTGCCGTTCGAGACCCGCGGCGCCGTCGTTTGGCCGGAGCAGGCGCAGTTCCACCCGCGCGAGTACCTGGCCGGCCTGGCCAGGCACGCCACGGCCGCGGGCGCCCAGATCTTCGAGCAGACCTTCGCCACGAAGATCGACCCCGGGGTCGTCGAGACGGAGCACGGGCGCGTGACCGCGGACCACGTCTTCATGGCCACGAACGTCCCCATCGCCGGGTTCACGCACGTACACACCAAGGCAGCGGCGTACCGCTCCTATGCGATGGCCTTCCCCGCGCCGGAATCGCACCCGGACGGCCTGTTCTGGGACACGGCCGACCCGTACCACTACACCCGCTGGCAGGAGACGGACGAGGGCACGTTCCTGATCGTCGGCGGCGAGGACCATCGCACCGGCGAGGAAGAGGACACGGAGGGCTGCTTCTCACGGCTCGCCGATTACACCCGTGAGTACTACGGCCCGCAGGAGCCGCGTTACCGCTGGTCGGGCCAGATCATCGAGCCCCACGGCGGCCTGCCGATGATCGGCGGCTCGCGGGAGCAGGTGTACCTCTCCACCGGCTACGCGGGGCAGGGGATGACCTTCGGCACCGTCGGGGGGATGTTGATCAGCGACCTGATCCTCGGCGTCGACAATCCGTGGAAAGACGTGTTCGACCCCATGCGCAACCGGCCGCATGTCACCACGCGCGAGTTCATCACCGAGAACATGCACTTCCCCGCGCATCTCATCGCCGACCGCCTCACCTCCGCGGACGTCGAGGCGAAGAGCACGGAAGCGGTGGGGAAGGGCGAGGGGAAGATCATCAAGGTCGACGGCCGGAAGATCGCCGCGTACCGCGACGACGCGGGCGCGCTGCACTGCCTCTCGCCCGTGTGCACGCACATGAAGTGCGACGTGGCCTGGAACCCCGCCGAGCGCACCTGGGACTGCCCCTGCCACGGCTCCCGCTTCACCCCCCAGGGCGACGTCCTGAACGGCCCCGCGCACGAGCCGCTGGAGAAGCTGTAAGGCGCCGGAGGCGCCCAAGAGGGTTAGCCGGTGGCGAGCGCAACGCGCCGCCACCGGAACGATGTGCGGCCCCCAAATGTCGCCCCGGCAGGGGCGAAAGACGTTTTCTGCCGCCCCTGCCGGGGCGGATCTTCGACGACGCTGTCGTTCCGGTGGCGGCGCGTTTGCGCTCGCCACCGGCTACCCTCTGGCGCGCCTCCGGCGCGCATCACGGCACGAGGAGCAGCTTCCCCCGGGTCCCGCGCGACTCCAGCAGCCGGTGCGCCTCCGCCGCGTCGCGCAACGGCACGGCGCGGTCGATGCGCAGCTTCACCTCGCCCGACTCGATCCACGCGAACAGATCCCCCGCGCGCCAGCGCAGCTCCTCGCGCGTGAGCGTGTAGTGGCCGAGGCTCGGGCGGGTGAGATACAGACCGCGCTTCGCGAGCCGGGAAGGATCGACCGGCGGCACCGGCCCGGACGACTGCCCGAACAACACCAGCGTCCCCCGCACCGCCAGCGCGTCGAGGCTGCGGTCGAACGTCGTCTTCCCGACGGAGTCGTACACCACGTTCATCCCCTCGGGCCACGGATCGCCGTAGTCGAGGACTTCGTCCGCGCCGAGGGCGATCACTTCTTCGTGCTTGGCCGGCGAAGCCGTCGCCACCACGTGCGCGCCGCGCTGTTTCGCCATCTGCACGAGCAGCCCGCCCGCGCCGCCTGCGGCCGCGTGGATCAGCACCTTGTGACCCTCGCGCACCGCGAACGTCGACGTGACCAGGTAATGCGCGGTCATCCCCTGCAGCATCGCCGCCGCGCCGGAGCGCGTGTCGAGGGATGCCGGCAGCGGCACCAGCTTCTCCTCCGGCACCGCCGCGTATTCGGCGTACGCGCCCGGCACCATCGCCCAGGCCACGCGCTCGCCCGTCGCCTCGACCACTCCCGCCGCCTCGGAGCCGGGGATGAACGGCAGCGGCATCGCGTAGAGTCCCGTCCGGTGGTAGACGTCGATGTAGTTCACGCCGATGGCCTCGATGCGCACCAGCACCTCGCCGGGGCGCGGCTCCGGCGCCGGGACGTCCACGGATTCGAGGGCTTCCGGCCCTCCGGTCGCTCGCACCTGAATCGCTTTCATCGGGTCCTCACAATGCCTCGCGGAAATCGCGTTTCACTTCCGCGATCCGCTTCTCGTTGCGTTTGTAGAACGTCCACTGCTTGATGCGCTTCGGCGTAATCAGGCCGGCCTGGCTGAGCACGCGCAGGTGCTCGCTGGCCGTGGGCTGGCTCACCTGGAGCTTGTCGGCGATGAACACGCCGCAGACACCGTCCCGGACCAGGTCTCCTTCGACCTGGGGCGGGAAGTGCTCCCGCGGATTCTTGAGCCACATCAGGATCAGGAGCCGCTTGTCGCTCGCGAGCGCCTTGACCACATCGACGTTGAGCATATAAGCTACTTTGCCAAATGGCTAACTACCTGTCAAGGACGGAAATGGAAGGCGCGCGGGCCGTGGTCGCGCCGCACCTGCGCCGCACGCCGGTGGTCGAAGTCCACGGCCGCGACCTCGGGCTGGGCGACTGCACGCTGCTGCTCAAGCTCGAGTATCTCCAGCACACCGGCTCGTTCAAGGCCCGCGGCGCGCTGGCGAACATGCTCCTGCGCGACGTGCCGGAAGCCGGCGTGGTCGCGGCGTCCGGCGGCAATCACGGCGTCGCCACCGCCTACGCCGCCATGCGCCTCGGCGTCCGGGCGAAGGTCTTCGTCCCCACCATCTCGTCGCCCGCGAAGATCGCCCGTATCCGCGGCTATGGGGCCGACCTCGTCGTCACCGGCGACCGCTACGACGACGCGCGTGCTGCCAGTGAGGAGTGGGCCGCCGGCTCGGGCGCCATGCGGGTCCACCCCTTCGATCAGCGCGAGACCCTCCTCGGCGTCTCGACCCTGGGCGCGGAGCTGCAGGAGCAGGCGCCCGGCGCCGACACCATCCTCGTCGCCGTCGGCGGCGGAGGGCTCATCGGCGGAATCGCGTCCTCTTACGCAGGCACCGGCGGCGCGGTCTCGATCGTAGGCGTCGAGCCCGAGCACGCGCCGACGCTCACCCGTGCGCTCGCCGCGGGCGAGCCGGTCGACGCCGAGACCGGCAGCGTCGCCGCCGACTCCCTCGCTCCGAAGCGCGTCGGCACGCTGATGTTCCCGCTCGCGCAGAAACATGTCTCACGCGTCGTTCTCGTCCCCGACGAGGCCATCGTCGACGCGCAGCGGAAACTGTGGGACGTCCTGCGCATCGTCGCCGAGCCGGGCGGCGCCACCGCTCTCTCCGCGCTCCTCTCCGGCCGCTACGTCCCCCGGGCTGGGGAGCGCATCGTCGTCCTCGTCTGCGGCGCCAATACCGACGCCGTCTCGCTGTAGAAGGAGAATCCCATGAGTGGCTTGTTCGTCCCCTCCGTCCAGACCGGCAACCTCGTCTTCGTCTCCGGCCACATCGCAAAACGCGACGGTCAGCCGTGGATCGGCCGCCTCGGCGAATCGATGACTACCGCCGAAGGCCAGCAGGCCGCCCGCGCCGTCGCCGAAGACCTCCTGAAGACCCTCGGCGACCTCTCGCGCGTGAAGCGCATCGTGAAGGCGATGGTCCTCGTGAACAGCGCCCCCGGCTTCACGGAGCAGCACCTCGTCGCCAACGGCGCCTCGGAGCTCCTGATCGAAAAGCTGAGCGAGCACGCGCGCAGCGCGATCGGCGTGGCGCAGTTGCCGTACGGAGTGTGCGTGGAGATCGAGCTGATCGCCGAGTTGAAGTGAGGCTCTGGGGAGGGCTGTTCCTTCGTTAGTAGGCGCGCGGCCGGGCTATGCCAACCAGCGCCGGCGGCCGGGCCGCCTGGCGGAGAGAGAGGGATTCGAACCCTCGGTAGAGCTTTAAGGCCCTACGGCGGTTTAGCAAACCGCTGGTTTCAGCCACTCACCCATCTCTCCGGCTGAAGGAACGCGCATGTTAAAGGTTTGCGGGCAGGGGATCAATTCCCGGGAAACGCGACCGTGAATTTGCTACCGTACGCCACTGTTGCGCCTCGCCACGGAGGAGTGGTCGAGTGGTTTAAGGCAGCGGTCTTGAAAACCGCCGTACGGGTAACCGTACCGTGGGTTCGAATCCCACCTCCTCCGCCACCGCGCTCCTAGAAGCCGCTACGGCAAAAGATTCACGTCCAGCGTGATCTTCAGGCGCAGGCGGCGGTGCTGGCGCAGCTCGTCCAGCGTCAGGTTCAGGGGGATGCTCACTTCCTTCACCAGGCCGTCCGTGCTGCGGCGGTCCAGCGAGGGCGGCGAGGCCACCTTCGTCACGGCCGGCTGCTCGCCCAGGACCGGGAGCGACTCCAGGATCCCCTGCGGCAGCGGGATCTCGATCGACGTGGTCGGCACTTCCATGGGCGTCGGGTCTGCGCTCGAGAAATAGTCGTCGAACGGATTCGCCGGAGGAGGCGGGAGGAGCTCCGTGGCTACCAGCGGGATGCTTTCGTCCGCCGAGGCGTCGTCCAGCTCGAACTCCGCTTCGCCGACCGGCGAGAGCGGGATCGCGGCCGGGCGGGAGGGCTCTGCCGCTGCTGCGGCCGGCGCGGCGGTAGCCGGTGCGCCGAACGGCTCCTCGTCGTCGTCATCCCACAGCGAGTCGCTCGCCGGCTGCGCCGGAGCGGCCGGCGCGTTGAGGATGTTGATGTCCAGCGGCTCCGAGCCTTCCAGGCCGTACTTCTTCACCAGGTGCGCGAGCACGAGCTGGGTGATGCCCTTCAGCGTCTCCTCGACGCCGAGGCCGGACGTCGCCACCGACTCGAACGACGGCGCGCCGAGCTTGTTGATCTCCGCGTTCATCTCCGCGACCGCCATCGCGTTCGGCAGATCGCGCTTGTTGTACTGGAGGACGAGCGGCATCTCTCGCAGGCGGATGCCCTGGCGCTTCAGGTTGTCCTCGAGGTTCTGCAGCGACTCCAGGTTGGCGTCGAGGGCGAAGTCCTGGCTGTCCGCCACGAACACGATCCCGTCCGCGCCTTTCAGCACGAGCTGGCGCGTCGAGTTGTAGTAGACCTGCCCCGGCACCGTGTAGAGCTGCAGCTTCGTGCGCATCCCGCGGATCTTGCCCAGGTCCAGCGGGAGGAAGTCGAAGAACAGCGTACGGTCCGTCTTCGTCGCCAGCGACAGCATCTTGCTCTTGTTGTTGGACGGCAGGGAGTCGTAGACGAACTGCAGGTTCGTCGTCTTGCCGCAGAGTCCCGGCCCGTAATAGACGATCTTGGCCGTGATTTCTTTAGTGGCGTAGTTGAAGAGGACCATCGTGGCTCCGGACGGTGAGGGTACGCAAATTGTGCACGTCAGGCAACAACGACACTGCCTTATGATGCCGCGCCACGGAGGGCACTCATGACGTTCCGGCGATTCGTCGCCTTCGCGGTTCTCTTCCTTCCTCTCTTTTCGCGCGCCGACGCCCCCGGCGTCTACGCCGTCACCGGCGGCACCGTGCACCCGGTCTCGGGCCCGCCGGTCCCCATGGGTACCGTCGTCGTCCGGGACGGTCTGATCGAGGCCGTCGGCGCGAACGTGGCCATCCCCGCGGACGCGACGGTCATCGACGCCGCCGGCTCCCACGTCTATCCCGGCCTCATCGACGCCCAGACCTCCCTCGGCTTCGCGGCCGCTGCAGGCCGGGCCTCGACCCGTCCCGGCGAGCGGAGCGAGCGCCCCGCGGAGCCGACGCCCGACTGGCTTGCGATCCGGAACGTCAAGCTGACCGAGGAGGACGCGGACGCCCGCCGCGCCATCGGTGTGACGACCATCGTCACCGCCCCCACCCACGGCATCTTCAACGGCCAGTCCGCCATCGTGAACCTCGGCAGCGGACCGATCGAGTCGCGGGTCATCAAGAGCCCGGCGGCGCTGCAGATCTCCTTCAATACGCGCCCCACCTGGACCTATCCCGACAGCCTGATGGGCGTCATGTCCTTCCTGCGGCAGACCTTCCTGGACGCGCAGCAGCACGTCGCCGCGACCGCGGTCTACGCGCGCACGCCATCCGGCTTCGAGCGCCCGCAGGAGAGCCCTGGCCTCGACGCCCTCCGTCCCGTGTTGCGCCGCGAGCTGCCGGTCGTCTTCATCGCCGACTCGGAGCTGATGATGCGCCGCGCCATGACGCTCGCCCGCGAGTGGAACGTCCAGTACGTGCTGTCCGGCGCGCGCGAGGGGTATGCCCTGTCCGCCGCGGAGCTGAAGAACGTTCCGGTGCTCGTCTCCGTGAAATGGCCCACCGCCCCGGCGACGAAGGAGGATCGCGAGGAGCAGCCGCTCCGCGTCATCCGCGAACGCCAGCTCGCGCCGACCACGCCGGGCGTGCTCGCCAAGAACGGCGTCACGTTCGCGCTCGTCAGCGGCGCGGGGAAGACCGGCGACTTCCTCCCCGGCATCCGCAAGGCCGTCGAGAACGGGCTGTCCGCCGAGGACGCGTTGCGTGCGACGACGATCGCACCGGCGAAGATCTTCGGAGTCGATCGCCAGCTCGGCACGCTCGAGCGCGGCAAGATCGCCAACCTCGTCGTCAGCGACAAGCCGATCTTCGAAAAAGACGCGAAGGTCAAGCGCGTGTTCGTCGACGGCCGGGAGATCCGGCTGCCGGCGCCCGATAAGGACGACAAGAAGGAAGGCGCTTCGACTCCCTCCGCGATCGACGGCACGTGGGCCCTCAGCGTGCGCGCGGCGGAAGGCGGCGTCGCGATTCAGGTCACCCTGCGCGCCGAGGACGGCCGCCTGACGGGCACGTTCTCCGGAGACCGCGGCTCGGGCGACATCAAGGGCGGCACCCTGGATGGGACCAGCTTCGAATTCACCATCTCCGCGAACGCGCCGGACGCCGAGGCCAGCGACTGGGTCTTCCGCGGCACGCTCGACGGCGACTCCATGAGCGGCACCGTCACCACCACCCTCGGCAACTTCGAGTTCAGCGGGAGCAGGTCGAAATGAAGACGATGACAGCGATTGCACTCGCGCTCACGCTTCCGGTGCTTGCGCAGGAGCGTGTGACGCTCATCCGCAACGCCACCATCCTCACCGTCACCAACGGCACGATCGAGAACGGCTCGGTGCTCATCCGCGGCGCGAAGATCGCCGCGGTCGGCAAAGACGTCGCCGCCCCCGCGAACGCGCGCGTCATCGACGCCACCGGCAAGTTCGTCCTCCCCGGCATCATCGACTCGCACAGCCACACAGGGGTCGAGGGCAGCGTCAACGAAGTCTCGCTGCCCAACACCGGCATGGTGCGCATCGCGGACGCCGTCGTGGACGACGACATCTCCGCCTACCGCCAGCTCGCGGGCGGCACGACCACCGCGCTCGTGCTGCACGGCTCGGCCAACGCCATCGGCGGGCAGTCGCAGATCATGAAGTGGAAATGGGGGCGCCCGGTCTCCGAGTGGCTCGTTCCCGATGCCCCCCGCACCATCAAGTTCGCCCTCGGCGAGAACCCGAAGTCCGCGAACTTCCGGCCGCCCGAGGGGCAGCCGCGCCAGTACCCGCAGACGCGCATGGGCGTCGAGGAAGTGATCCGCAAGTCGTTCGCCGACGCCCGCGACTACATGGCCGCATGGGATGAGTACGAGGCGAAGACCAGGCGCAAAGAGAACGCCATCCCGCCGCGCAAAGACCTGCTCATGGACACCATGGCGGACATCCTCCGCGGCAAAATCGACGTCCACGCGCACTGCTACCGCGCCGACGAGATGATCATGCTCCTCGGCGTCGCGGACGAATTCGGGTTCAAGGTCCGCGAACTGCAGCACGTCCTGGAGGGCTACAAGGTCGGCCGCGAGATCGCGAAGCACGGCGCGGGCGCCGGCACGTTCATCGACTGGTGGGGCTACAAGGCCGAGGCGTACGACGCGATCCCGTACAACGTCGCGCTGATGGTGCGCGACGGCGTGCTGACCTCCGTCAACTCCGACTCCGACGAGCTCGCGCGGCACCTCAATCACGACGCCGCGAAAGCCATGAAATACGGCGGCCTGACCGAGGACGAGGCGCTGCGCCTCTGCACCATCAACCCCGCCCGGCAGCTCCGTCTCGATCACCGCATCGGCTCGATCGAGACCGGCAAAGACGCCGACCTCGCCATCTGGAACGGCCACCCGCTGTCGGTCTACTCGCGCGTGGACACGACCTTCATCGAAGGCGAGATCTACTTCGACCGCGAGCAGGACCTGAAACGCCGCGAAGAGCTGCGCAAAGAGAAGGAAGAGCGCTTGAAGAAAGAAGAAGCGGACGCGAAGAAGGACAAGAAGAAGGGAGACGAGAAGGATGCGTAAGCGGGCGAATAGCTGTCATCCTGAGCCGGCGAAGCGCGGCGAAGGATCCCCTGCTTCGTGCGCGGGCGTCGCTGGCCGCACGGGGTCCTTCGCCGTCTACGCGGCTCAGGATGACAGGTGGCGATGGCTCGCCGCGCTGGTCATCCTCCTGTTCGCGTCGGGCGCGTTCGCGCAGTCGACGATCCCCAACTCCACGGGCCGCAAGGGCACGACGGCCATCCGCAACGCGACCATCGTTCCGGTGAGCGGCCCCGCGATCGCGAACGGCACGATCGTCTTCACGAACGGGGTCATCACCGACGTCGGGACGAACGTGCCCGTGCCCGCGAATGCGACGGTCGTCGACGGGACGGGCCTCTTCGTCTATCCCGGCCTGATCGACTCCGGCACGAACGTCGGCCTCGTGGAGATCGACTCCGTCCCCGGCACGGTCGACACCGCGGAGCTGGGCGACTTCAACCCGAACGCGCAGGCCGCGGTGGCGATCAACCCGCACAGCGAGGTCATCCCGGTCACGCGCGTGAACGGCGTCACGCACGTGCTGTCGGTGCCCGAGGGCGGCGTCATCTCCGGGCAGAGCGCGCTGGTGCAGCTCGTGGGCTGGACGCCGCCGGAGATGGTGGTGAAGACGCCCACGGCGATGCACGTCCGCTTCCCGCGCCTCCGCAGCGGCGGCTTCGGTCCGCCGCCCGACGAGGAGGCGGAGAAGGAGCAGCGCAAGGCCTACACGAAGTCCGTCGATCAGCTCCGCGACACGTTCCGCGACGCGCAGGCCTACGCGAAGGCCGCGGCCGCGCGCGCGAGCGACCGCAACGTCCGCCGCTTCGACCGCGATCTCATGCTCGAAGCGCTGGTGCCGGTCGTCGAAGGACGCGTCCCCGTGGTGATGCACGCGAACCTCGCGCGCGACATCAAAGCGGCGCTGGCGTTCGCGGACGAGTTCAAGCTGAAGGTAATCCTGGCCGGCGCGCACGACATCGCCCGCGTGGTCGACGACGTCAAGCGCCGCAACATCCCCGTCATTCTCGGCCCCATCCTGGCACTCCCGCAGCGCGAGGACGACCCGTACGACCTGCTCTTCACGAACGCGAAGACCCTGCACGACGCCGGCATCCCCTTCGCCATCCAGACCAGCGACGCGCACAACGCGCGCAACCTCCCGTACAACGCCGCGTCGTGCGCCGCCTTCGGCTTGCCGAAAGACGTCGCGCTGAAGTCCGTGACGCTCTATCCCGCCCAGATCTGGGGCGTCGCCGACCGCCTCGGCTCCCTCGAGGCCGGCAAGAACGCGAGCCTGATCGTCACCGACGGCGACCCGCTGGAGATCCGCACGAACGTGCGGCGCGTGTACATCAACGGCGAGGAGATCCCCATGGACTCCCGGCACACGCTGCTGTACGAGAAGTTCCGCAATCGTCCGAAGTAGTCGACGAGTCTTCGAGTCGACGAGTCTTCGAGTCTTCGAGTCTTCGAGTGTTTTCTGCTCGACGACTTGTCGACTCGACGACTTGAAGACTAGAGCTCGACGACTTGTCGACTCGACGACTTGAAGACTAGAATCCCCGGTCCCTGTTCTTTTTCAATTCACGTTCGAGATGGTGAACGGGAAGCCGGTGTGATGCCGGCGCGGCCCCCGCCACTGTAACCGGAGACGACTCGCGCCTTGGTCCTGAGGGACCCCCACTGCGACAGCGGGAAGGGGACGCGGGGAGGACGACCCGGAAGCCAGGAGACCGACCGCTCGAGCAACTCATCGCCAGTCGGCCTTCTTCGGAGGGAAGGAGTCGTCATGCATTCTCGCCTCATCTTTTTCATCCTCATTTTCGTCAGCGGTTTCTCGCTTTTCGCTCAACAATTAACGGACGAGATTATCGTCACCGCTTCCGCGCTCCCGGAGGAGGTGGAGGCGACGCCCGCCGCGGCGACGGTGGTCACGCGCGAGGAGATCGACAACCGGGCGGCCCGCGACGTCGCCGACGTCCTGCGCGAAGTCCCCGGCCTCGTCCTGAGCCGCACCGGCTCGCAGGGCCGCGCCACCTCGCTCTTCACCCGCGGCTCGAACTCCAACCACACGCTCGTCCTGTGGAACGGCATCGAGATCACGAATCCGTACTTCTCGGGCTACGACTGGGGACGCTTCTCCACGGTGGGCGTCGAGCAGGTGGAGGTCGTGCGCGGCCCGTACTCCGCCCTCTACGGGTCGGACGCCGTCGCGGGCGTGGTGAACGTGCTGACGACCTCGCGCCGCAGCGGCTTCCGCGCGCTGGCCGAGGCGGGGGGCCACGGCCTGCGCAACGGCAGCGTGATGGGCTCGTACGCGAATCCGTCGTTCAACGCCTCGGCTTCGTTCGAATCGCGCGACGACGACGGCTTCGCCCCGAACGACGACTTCTCGCAGGACAGCGCCAGCGTCGCGCTGCGCTGGAACGCGACGTCCTCCTTCTCCGCCGGCCTCTCCGCCCGCCACACGTCCTACGACCTCGGCATCCCGATGAACCTGAACTTCGCCGGCGACGCGCTGGTGCCGAGTCTCGAGCGCCGGCAGGACGGCAGCGAGCGCCAGCTCGCCATCCCCATCGAGCACACCCTCGGCAAGTTCTCGTACGACGTGACGCTGGCCGAGTCGCGCCGCGACGACCAGTTCGAAGACCCCGAGGACCCGTACGGCCTGACCCTGACGTCGACGGAGAGCACCACCCGCCGCGCGCGCCTCACCACGCGCACGAGCACCGCCTTCGGCACCATCGTCGCGGGCGGCGAGTACGAGCACGCCGAAGTCGACGACGTCACGAACTTCGGCCCGAATTTCACCGGCGGCGAGCGCACCGAGCGGTCGCTGTTCGTCGAGGACCGCCTGACGCGCCAGCTCACGCCGGCGTCGCGCCTCGAGATCGGCGCGGGCGTCCGCTGGGACGACTACGAGACGTTCGGCTCCGAGCTCTCGCCGCGCCTGGCGGTGGCCTGGATCGCGGGCAGCCACAAGCTGCGCGCCGCGTACGGCGAGGCCTTCCGCGCTCCCGCCGTCGGCGAGCTGTACTTCCCGTTCATGGGCAACCCCGAGCTCGACGCGGAGCGCAGCCGCAGCTTCGAGGTCGGCTACGACCACGGCTCCGGCCTCTCCGCGACCCTCTTCCACAGCGACTACGACGACCTGATCATCTTCGGGCTGGCCACGAACCGCTTCGAGAACGTCGGCGCCGCGAACGCCCAGGGCCTCGAGCTCGCCTTCGAGCGCCGCCTCACCTCGGCGCTGCATGCGTCGCTGTCGTATACGTTCACCGAGACCGAGGAGGAGGGGGCGGATCGCCCGCTCGTGCGCCGCCCGCGGCACTCGGGATCGGTCTTCGTCGGCTACGACATCGGCAGGGTCGACGCGAATGTCGTCGCCACGTACACCGGCTCGCGCGCGGATTTCCTGCCGGTCGCACCGTTCTCGCGGACGACCAACGAAGCCGCCACGGTCTTCGACGCCAACCTCCAGCTCCACCTCGGCCGCGTAACGCCGTTCGTGAAGATCGAGAACCTCACGGACGTGGAGTACGAAGAGGTCCTCGGCTACCCGTCGCCGTCGCGCCGAGCGATCATCGGCGTACGTCTGGGGATGTGACCACGCTGTCATCCTGAGCCGCGTAGACGGCGAAGGACCCCCCTGATTCGTGCGCGTAGCGTGCTATCGGCAGGGGATCCTTCGCCGCGCTACGCCGGCTCAGGATGACAGGCCCTACGCGATCTTCTCGATCGTCGCGATGGCTTTCGCCACCTGGCGCTCGCGTTTCTCCACCTTCTTCACCCGCCCCACGACGTCTTCGATCAGCGCCCACGTCACATTCGACGGCTGGTACCGGTCCGGCGACGACTCCGCGACGTGGCGTCCCAGCGCGCCGAGGGCCGTGTGATACGGCAGCGCCGTCGCTGCGCCGCCGCGGGCGATCTCGTCGATGTACCGCCCCACGAGCAGTCCCACCGCCGACGACTCCACGTACCCTTCCACGCCCGTGATCTGGCCCGCGAAGAAGACCCGCGGGTCGCGCTTCGTCGCGAACGTCGGCGTCAGGTGCTTCGGCCCGTTGATGAACGTGTTCCGGTGCATCGACCCGAACCGCGCGAACGTCGCGTTCTCCAGGCCGGGGATCATGCGGATCACCCGCTGCTGCTCCGGGATGCGCATTTTGGTCTGGAAGCCCACCAGGTTGAAGTACTCGTCCGAGAGGTCTTCCTTGCGCAACTGCACGACCGCGTGCGGGCGCTCGTTCGTCTCCGGATGCTCGAGACCCACCGGCTTCATCGGCCCGAAGCGCAGGGTCTCGATGCCGCGCGAGGCGATCTCCTCCACCGGCAGACAGCCTTCGAAATGCACGGCCTGCTCGAAGTCGTGCGCCGCGAACAGCTCCGCCGTCAGCAGCGCCTGCACGAAGGCTTCGTACACCTCGCGCGTCATCGGCGCGTTCAGGTAGTCCGTTGCCGAGCCCTTGCCGTAGCGCGACTTCCAGTACAGCTTCGAGAAGTCCAGCGAGTCCGCGGCCACGATCGGCGCGATCGCGTCGTAGAAATAGAGACCGTCGCGGCCCAGGAACTCGTCGATCGCGCGAAAGAGCGGATCGCTCGTCAGCGGGCCCGTGGCCAGCACCAGGAAGTCGTGATCGCCGCGATCCAGCGTCGTGACCTCCTCGCGATGCACGGTGATCCCCGGAGTGCTCTCGATCGCCTTCGTCACCTCGGCCGAGAACCGTTCTCGATCGACGGCAAAGGCATCGCCCGCCGGTACGCGCGCTTCCTCGCCGCAGCGGATCACCATCGATCCCATGAGCCGCATCTCCTGCTTCAGCAGGCCCACGGCATTCGTCGCGGCGGACGAGCGGAAGGAGTTCGAGCAGACCAGCTCCGCGAGGTTCGACGTCGCGTGCGCGGGAGTCATCTTCACCGGGCGCATCTCGTGAAGATCGACGGCGTGCCCGCGCCGCGCCAGCGCGTACGCGCATTCGCTGCCGGCCAGGCCGGCACCGATGATCCTGATCCGCGCCACTAGTTCTCCGGCTCGTTGGACGAAAACGAGGCGCTCGCGTCCGCCCGGATCTCCCCGAACTTCTGCTCGAAGATCGAGATGTTGTGGCCGAGCGCTTCGAGGAGCTGCTTCGCGTGCAGCGGCGTGAGGATCACCCGGCTGTAGATCTTCACGTCGTTGCGGCCCGGCACCACGCGGCCCAGGTCGATGACGAACTCACTCTGCGAGTGGATGATGTTCGCGAAGTTGACGTACTCGCCCTGCGCGATCTGATCGTCGAGAGTGATGCGGATCGTCTGCGGCTGCGGCTGCTGGTTTTCCATGAGCCGCACAACTCGGCGGCGATCAGTGCGAATTCCGGGCGCGCAGGACGCGCAGCGGCGCGTTTCCGATGGCGCTCAGGACCGTGCGCGTCGCGGACGCGTGCATCTCCGCCGCCTGCACCAGCACCGCCTCGGTGATGTCGCTCCACGCGCCGCCGGCCATGTTGAGCTGCGAGAGCGCCGCCTCCAGCGGGGACAGGCTCGGGTTGAATGCCGCGTTCTCGGCATAAGCGCCCGTGACGATCGGCCCCGCGTGCGTGCGCAGCGCGACGCCCGCGTAGGCCTTCGAGTACGGCGCGTAGCTCATGTTGGCTGCCGCCAGCGCCGCGCGTGCGGCCTCATCGTCTTCATCGATACTCAGGTCATGCGTCGCGGGCGCGAGCAGCCCGCCCGTGACGCCGAGATCCCGCGGTCCGAACGAGTGCGGCAGCAGCTCCGCCAGCGCGATCTCCTCGGCGTTGACGACGATCCGAAGCTCGCTCGCGGTGACCAGCTCGTTCAGGAACTGCCGGCAGTAGCCGCACGGCGCGGCGCTCGTGGCCACGACGTCGATCGCCGTTTCCCCGTTCATCCACGCGTTGACCACCGCCGCCTGCTCCGCGTGCACCGTGAAGCTCAGCGCCTCCCCCGCGAACTCCACGTTCGCGCCGAGGTAGGACCTGCCGCTGCGCCCCACCGCGACCGAGCCGACCTTGAAGTTGGACACCGGCGGCTTCGCATACGCAGCCGCCTGCGACAGGAGAGTACGGAAGTCAGTCATGGAGCCGGGGATGGTATCCCCATTTGGTCGCGAGCGTCGCCCCCAGAAAGGCCGTCGTCAGAGTCCGCCAGTGCGCGCGGACGTAGGGGAGCAGCATTCGCGCGCCGGCAGTGGGGCGGCGCGGACTGCAATGTGGCGCGGAGAGAAAGGCAGGCTGCCCTGCGGCGCCTGCGGTATTATCGAAATGCCCCCAGATGGACCTATTCGCGTTCGACGACCTCTATGTGCGGCGTCTGAAGGAACACGACCCCGGCACTGAGGCTCACTTCAATAGGTACTTCCGCGCCATCCTCTTCGCCAAGCTCCATAAGCGCACCCCTCCCCAGGACATCGACGACATCATCCAGGACGTCTTCACGCGCGTCCTGGCCCGGCTCGACGACGTCCGGGACGGCCGCAAGTTCGGCGCCTTCGTGCTGGGGTTCTGCAACATGATCCTGCTGGAGCGGTATCGCAAGGAATCGCGGACCGAGCCATTGACCGAAGCGCACGAGGACATCGCCGCCAGGTCGGACGTCGAAGAGGAGTTCTTCACGGAAGAGGCCGCGGCCGGCGTCCGTCACGTCCTCGGCCAGGTACGCGAGCGCGAAGGCGCCATCCTGCGCGCGATCTTTCTCGACGAAGAAGACCGCGACGCCATCTGCCGGCGGTTCGGGGTGAGCGCCGACTATCTCCGTGTGTGTCTGCATCGGGCCAAGGAAGAGTTCAGGGCCGCATACCGGAAGCGGGAAATTCCTTTTTCCCGCTGAAACGTAGAGCGCCGTTTCGACACTACCTCTATGAAAGCAGCCGATGGAACACAAAGACGCGATTGGAACCAAAGCCGCCGAGCGCTACCTGCTGGGCGAAATGACCGAAGACGAACGGGCGGTCTTTGAAGAGCATTATTTCGACTGCCGCGTTTGTGCGGCGGACGTAACGGACGGAACGCGGCTGCTCGTAGTGGGACAGGTCGTCGCGTCGGAGAGCGCGCAGCCCTCGAACGTCGTCCCGATCCGCCCCAGCCGGTTCGGGTGGATTCCGGCGGCGGCCGCGGCCTCGGTGATCTTCGGCCTGCTCGGTACCGGAGCCGGCTATCGCATCGCACAGGAGCGATACGGCCCCGCTACTGAGCTCGTGCGCTCCGTTCGCATCGACACGGGCGTGTCCCGCGCCGGGGGCCCTGCAGAAGTTCCGGTGGTCCGCGCGGGGGACGAGCTGCGGTTCGACGTCGAGCCGCGCGACGAGGCGGCGGGTTATGCCGCGTCCGTCGTCTGCGGAGAAAAGGTTCAGTCGAGGCAGAGCATCAGCCGGGAGATGGCGGCCGATGCGATTTCGTTGCGGCTCGGCGAGTTGCCCGCCGGCCGCTGTGAACTGGTGATCGAGGGCGTCCGCAAGGATGGCAACCGCTTCCCGATCACCACCAGTCCATTCCAGGTTGGAGAGAGATGAGTGGGGTCACGGAACGCGCCCGCGGGCGCACAAGGAGGCAACTATGCACGCGCCGGAATTTACCTATGACTACAACGCCAGCGCCCTCGGTCTGGGCGGTGTGCTGAAGCATCGCAACGGCTCGACCACCATCATTCCCAGTCTCGCGTCCGTCGCCCTTGCGCCGACCGGAGGCGAGGGCTTCAACGAGATCTCGAATTACGACAAGGACGGCGTGTCGTTCTCGAACGCGCGGAGCTCCGTCATGGGCTATGACTCGGGGCACCGGACCTTCACCACGAGGTCCGACGTCTACATCACCAACCTGGACCTGTTCGGCCGCCTGAAGGCTGCCATCCTGCAGACGAGCGTCAGCTCCACCCGGGAAGTCCTCAGGGAAGGGGACATCCGGCAGCAGTCCAACCCCGACAACGCCCGCTTCTCGATGCAGGCGATGATTCGCGGCCTGACGATCGACGGGATCGAGATCATCCCCGAGCTCGACCTCGAGCTGTGCGAAAGCGCCACGTACGAGCAGTTCACGAACAGGATCGGCGGGCGCGGGGTCGATGCTTATGCGAAGCAGTTCGGCGTCGAGAAGAACGACCTGCAGACCGTGCTCCGGTCCCAGGTGCAGCCGATCCGCGCGTCGTTCGTCCGCGACCTCCAGCACAAGCCGACCGACAAGTTCGGCCCGCGCAAGGGATTCAAGCTGCCGGTGAAACGCTTCGGCCACGTCCACTTCGGCGAAATGGTGGTGAAGCCGGGACGCCGGCGCGTGAACCTGCTCCGCATCGAGTTCGACTCGACGCTCCGCTTCGGGGAGAGGGTGCCGCAGGGGATCGGGGAGAGGGTTGCGCAGGTGATCGAGGAGAAGGTGGCGCAGGCGAGCGCCCTGATTACGGACAGTGTCGACCTCGAGAGTGCGGACTCGCCGAGCCCGTACAAAGGCTTCGCGACGATCATGAGCCTCGACGGCAATGGTGCTCCCAGTTGGCCCTAGGGCCATGAAGCGATTTCGCCTCGGACTGCTGCCGTTCGTGCTGGTCTTCAGCACGGCGGCAGCAGTTCGTTCGCCGGACTGGGAAGGCGAGTACCGCAAAGCGCGCCACGCGACGCTGTTCGAGACGCCGGATGCGGCAGTGCAGATCGTCGAGAGCGCGCTGCGCCGCGCGGGCGATTCGGACGATCCGTGGGTCCTCGCCCTCCGTCTCTACCGCGCGGAGATGAAGGCGATGAAAGGCGGGTTTCGGGAAGCACTGCCGATTCTCGCCAGGCCATTGCCCGTCCCTCTGCGAAAGACGGAGATCGAGATCCGCCGCCTGGGCGCGCTGGCGATGGTGCTGCACAGTACGGGCAGGTCCGTCGAAGCGCGCGCGATCACGGACCGGATGGTCGCACTGGCGTCGAAGGACATCCCGGCGATGGCCGCCGACGCCTACTACATGCGCGGCAATCTGAACATGGACGAGGCCGACGTCCGTACCGCCGTCCGGCTGGCGAAGGCGAACGGCGACCCGATCCTCGAGATGAGGAGCGAGGCCCTGCTCGTGCGCGCCTTCCATTACCGGGGCCGGCATGCCGAGGCGGTGGAGGTGGGGGAGCGGGTCCTGCCGCGTCTGGAGAAGGCGGGCCTGAGCGGCGCCGGAACGATCGCCGGAAACATCGCTTCGGCGTATTTCTGGCTCGGTGACTATGAGTCGTCCCGCGAGCTGTTCCTCCGCGCCGAGGCGATGGCGCGGAGGCTGGGGACCGCGCACGACCTGCCGGTGTGGCTCGACCGCCTCGGCGACGTGCATCTCGCGATGCACGATCCGGATGGCGCCGCGCGCTCGTACGCGCAGGCGGAGCAGCTCGCGCGCGAGCATCGGCACCGGCAGCTTCCACGGGCCCTCGCCAACCTGGCGCGGATCGCGATCGCGCGCGGTCAGCTCGCCTACGCGCGGTGTTACATCGACGAAGCGGCCGGCAGCGATCCGAAACAGGACGAATGGGACGACGTCGGCCGGACGCGCGTCATCCGCGCGTCGCTCGAGATCGCGCTGGGCAACTTCGACGCGGCCCGGAAGGAGCTCGAATCCGTCATCGACACGTCGAAGAACCGGCTCACCCGCCTGCGGGCGGAGACGGAGCTCGGCCGGCTGTATGCAGCCCAGAAGAAGAACGATCGCGCCGGAGCCTACTTCGCGCGGGCGATGAAGACGGCGGTCGACGAGCGGGGCGAGATCCCCTTCGACTACCGCTTTTCCTTCTTCAACAGCGTCCAAGACCTGTTCGACACCTATGTCGACTTCCTCGTGGAGAGCCGGCAGATCGGGAAGGCCCTGGAGATCACGGAGGAGAGCCGCGCCCGCATGCTCGCGGAAGGCCTCGGCGCGATCGCGCCGAAGAAGAAGCTCGACCCGCCGGCCGTCGCGAAGCGGGCCAATGCGACCATCCTGGCGTACTGGCTCGGCACGCGGCACTCGTACGTGTGGGCGGTGACGCCCACCGGGGTCGCGATCCGGCGTCTTCCGCCGGCGGCCGAGATCGAGCGCGACGTCGAGCTCTACCAGAAGGTGCTGGAGCATGGCTCGCTGAGCGACAGCGCGCCGCGCGGGCAGCGTCTGTACCAGACGCTCGTCGCCTCCGCCGTTCGCACCCTCCCGCCGGGCTCCAGGGTCATCATCATCCCCGACGGCAAGCTGCACTCGCTGAACTTCGAGACGCTGGTGGTGCCGGCGCCCCGGCCGCGCTGGTGGATCGACGACGTGATCGTCAGCAGCGGCAACTCCCTGCACCTCCTCGGCCGCCCGACCGCAAAGCGCACGGCGGAGCCGGCGCTGCTGCTGGTCGGCGATGCGCCGCGTGCCGATCCTGCCTTCGGACCGCTCCCCAACGCCGGGGCCGAAATGGCGAAGGTCGGAGCGCATTTCCGGCGCAGGAAGGTGCTGAGCGGCGCGGCGGCGACGCCCAAGGCCTTCCTGCAGGCGGCACCGGCCTCCTTCGACGTGATCCACTTCGTCGCCCACGGCATCGCCACGCGCAGACAGCCCCTCGACTCCGCCGTGATCCTGGGGCGCGACGACACGAATCGCTACCGGCTGCTCGCGCGCGACATCGTGAGCCAGCCCCTCACGGCGCGCCTCGTCACCATCTCGAGCTGCCACGGTGCCGGAACCCGCGCGTACAGCGGCGAGGGCCTGGTCGGCCTGGCCTGGGCCTTCCTGCGCGCGGGCGCCGAACAAGTCATCGCCGCGCTGTGGAAGGTCGACGACGCTGCGACGACCAAGCTGATGAATCACATGTACGCCCAGATCCGCGCCGGCCGCGATCCCGCCGTCGCCCTCCGCGACGCCAAACGCGCCCTGATCCACTCCGGAACCAGCCAGCAGAAGCCGCGGTACTGGGCGCCGTTCGTGATCTACGCGGGATCGTGAGGGGGAGTACGCCGCCGCGCGTCCGTATGATGGGCAGCCTATGCGCGACAGCGAGCGTCCCTACGTCATCTGCCACATGCTCCCCTCCATCGACGGCCGGATCGTCATCCGCGACTGGAACCTGAAGAACGGCACCCGCGAGTACGAGCGGACCGCCGCCACGTTCGACGCCGATGCGTGGATCATCGGCCGCATCTCGATGGAGCCGTATGCCGGCAAAGCGCGCGTCCCCGTGCGCAAGAACCGCGAGCCGATCTCCCGCGAGGACTTCATCGCGCCCCACGACGCGTCCTCTTACGCGATCGCCATCGACCCCTCCGGCAAACTGACGTGGCGCGCCGGCGACATCGACGGCGAGCACGTCGTCACCATCCTCACCGAGTCCGTTTCCGACGACTACCTCGCCTTCCTCCGGTCCAAAGGCGTGTCGTACCTCTTCGGCGGCAAGTCCCGGATCGACCTCGCGAAAGTGCTCCGCAAACTGCGCTCCCACTTCGGCATCCGCAAGCTCCTGCTCGAAGGCGGCGGCAAGATCAACGGTTCGTTCCTCGCGGCCGGCCTCATCGACGAACTGAGCATCCTCGTCGGCCCCGTAGCCGACGGCAGCATCGGCACGCCGTCCCTCTTCGACGTCGAAGCCCGTCGCTCCCCGCCCCGCAGCCTCGCCCTGCTGTCGATCGAAAAGCGCCCCGGCGACATCGTCTGGCTGCGCTACAAGGTACGGAGCTGACACACCGGTCGTGTAGGATTCCCATGCACGGGCATCTCGTGAACATCCTCGCGCGCCGGTCGTTCGTCGTGCCGATCCTGGCGATGTGCTTCGGCGCTCCCCTCCTCCACGCCTGTACCTGCGTCACCGTACCGCTGAAGCGCGCCTTCATGGCATCCGACGTCGTGTTCGCCGGCACCGTCGTCGACGAGCGCGGCTTCCTGCGAACCGACCACAATGTTCCCCGGGGAGTGCAGCGGCAGTTCTTCGTGCCTGCGGTGGTCACCATCCGTGTCGATCGGCGCTTTCTCGGGAGCGCGTCCGACGTGCAGGAAGTCACTCTCGACTCCTGCGGAGCGCTCCCGAAAGGCGATTTCGTGCTCGTCTTTGCCTCCCGTCACGCCGACACCGTGCAGAATCGCGGTTGCCTGTCCATGTCGCTGAAGAAAGCCGAACCGGCGATCCGGCAGTTGCAACGCCGCGCATGGTTCTGGAGAGCCCAGCGCCGGTTCCGCGCCTGGTGGAGCCGACTCGCGAAAGGCGTAGACCGATAGCAAAGAGCAAATCCCGACGGCGACCACAGGATCACGGAGATGGGATAGGTGACACCGATGCCGGAGTCTTGACGGGAAGAGCGAAGTGGGCCAGCAGCGCATAGACGAGACCCACCATGCTTCCCATCACCTTCAAATTCCGGAACAGCACCACCGTGGCGATCCCTGCGGCGTTCTTCGGATCGCCCAGCATGGAAAGCATCTTCAGGTTCTCGAGGACGTCGAAGATCCCGCCCGTCACGGCCGCTGCGGCGGCGATCCTTCCCGCCACCGCGACCCACCTCGTCGGCGCATTCAGCGATGCCCGCCAACAGACCAGCGCGATCAGAAGGGCGTAGAAGAAGGGAAAGACGAGATCCACCTTCATCGAGTTGCGGACATGCTCTTGGCGCAGGTCCTTTTCATCGAGGGGCTGCCAGGCACTGAGAACCTCAGCCGCCCTTTTCTCAGCGGTGACTTCATTCCCTGCCAGGACCACGGTCTCGGCATTCTGAAGATCGGGAAACGCAAACCCGGTTTCCGCACGATCGTCCCGGTTCATTTTCATGAGCACCGACGTGAGTACAACCGTGCCGACGAACAGCACGCCAACCGCGATGCGCCAGCGCATAGCCGCTCTCCCTCCTATTGTGGGAGTGATGACGGGGAGAATAGTCCTACCCTCGCGCATTGGCGCGTAGGCGAGATTGCGGGCCGGCCTAAGTTGTTGGTGGAGTTTGGGGTTGTGATTGGTCGGGCAGGGGGGATTTGAACCCCCGACCACCTGAACCCCATGCGGGGTCCCGGTGCCCGGATTCGTCTGCAGACATCTCCAGTCTCCTTCGACGCAATGATCAGCGGCGTCCGCATCCATCCGCGAACATCTCTGGATGGCGAACTAGACGCCAACTAGACACCCGAATTGTCGCACGCGCATGCCCAAACGGGCGGCCGAGGACTCCCGTCCTTCGGGTGAAGGCGAACGAGATTCCAGTCTGGTTCACGCGCGGGTAGGGATTCATCCGGCCTTACTCCGGCTGACGCATCCGTTGGGTTTCGTCTCGGATTCGCGCGAGTTCGTCGAGATACGTCAGCAACTCCCGGTCGAGGTTATCGTCCTGCTTTTTAATCTGCGCCTGCCACTCGGCACGTGCCACCGCGATCGAATGCCCGATCTCACGAGCGGCGGCGCGACTCCATTCGTCGATGGCCCGGCGATAACCGGGCGTGACTCCCGCTCCTTCCAGCAACGCGTGCTTGATGGCCATCTCTATGCGCGCGCGACTTGCGAAGACAACTGTGTTCGCAGCAACGACGGAGAAGAGCAGCGCATCGCTCAAGGATGGTTCGATAAGCTCTACGATCTCGCGGCGGATCGGTGAGCGCAGATGGATCTCGGTGAATGGCATGCTTCGAGCGAAGCGATGACGCGATTCATCTATGTACCACTGCGAGTCGCGGCGCTGCCCAAGGAGTTCGCTGAGGTTCGGAAACAGTTTGTGATCGAAGCGCCAGCGATCGGGTTCTCGAAAGAATAGATCGACCTCTTCGCGCACTGCATTTGACGCGGTCTGGACCATCTGGCTCGCGCTGCGCAACACCTTTTCTCGGCTCCAGACAAAAAAACCGGCGCCTGCGTCGAGACGCCAGTCGTCGACGATCGAAGCGACCCGTTTCGTCGCTCGCGTGCGCGCGAGTTCCAAGTCCGCGAGCCATGCATCGTGCAGTGCACGCTCGAACTCGTCGGCCTCACGCTCGGCGTTTCGCCGCATCGTTTCCAACTCATGGCGGCGCGTGTGGAGATGCGCGGTTCCGATCTCCTGCGCCCGCCGCGTGAGGTCTCGCAGCCGCGGCACGCGTCTTTCCGTGATCTCGGTGCGGGCGCTCTTCTCTTCGAGATCCGCGGCGCCGGATAGGGCGCGGTCCACCCACGGCATGGTATGACCTGATTGCGCTTCGCTCAGTGCTTCGAGAAGCTCTCCGAGTTGCGCCACCTTGTCACCTGCGCGGTCTTCGCGGATGACCATCTGCATGCGCTCGACCGTCGTCGCGAGCCATAGCTCAACCCTCCGGCTCTCCTGCAGAATCGCGCGAGCCGAGCGGGGAAGCTGCTTCCGTTCCGTCAGCAGGAGGACGCGCTCAAGGTTCCAGTCCGCCAAACGGAAACCGTGCGTTGCGAGACGCACTGCCGTCTGCTCGTACCATGATGTGAGGAACGGCCGCGCGTTCTCAACCAGCGCCGCAACGGCGCGGACGAGCTCCGGCCCCACGAGATCGTCGTAGCCCGTTTCGAGCGCCAGCGCGAGACGGAGGTACGGGTCCGCGTGCTCGAACTTTGGCTCGGTGAGCAGCGACTCGAAGAATCTCTGCTCGCCGGCGATCGGGTAGCTGACGACATCGCGCTCGTCGAACGCGAAAAGCGCGGAGGTTGCCGCATTGAAGTACCGGAGCCGGTCCTGGGCCTCGCGTTGATGGCGAACGAACTTCGCCTCCGGCGCAACAGCCTCCTCGATCACGTTGCCGTTTTTCGAACTAAAGACTGCCACGAGCTTTCCTTCGCGCTCGCCAACCGGTACGACGGCCGCGGGGTAGCGGCCCGAGGGCGCGTCGTGGCCGAGGAGTGTGAAGGTCACGGCTGCATCTCCGCGTACCGGCGGATGACAGCGTCGTTCGCCCACGCCTCGAGTTGCGCACCGATCTCGGCGGGATTGAAGTTGCGGTGGTACGAGTAGGCGCGGAACTCCGGCACGTTCGGCTGCGTCCAGCGATAGAGCTCCCGCAGCACGCGTGCAGTGTCAAGGTCGGGAAATCCGATCCAGAGGAGATGTTGTCCGAGCTTCAACGCCACTTCGCTCACACATTCGATGGTCCGCTGCCGGTGATCTGACTCTGGACTCAGGTCCGCACCCAAAAAAGACGCCAGGAGCGGAAGCGGTTCGGCGCGTCGGACAGCATCGGCCGTCACTTCGCCTCGCAGGTAACGCGAATTGTCCGAGTAGAGCAGCCGCACGAGCGAAGGCGTGTCTCGAAGCGCGTCGCTCGTGGTGAGGCGGAAGCGCGTCTCGAACGGCGAGAACTTATCCTTCCAGGCGGCGAAGCTGGCATGCGTGGCCATCGCTCCTGTGTCGAACGGAAACACCGACGAGATCAGCCGCAGCGCTTCCGGACTGAAGACGAGGCCGATCGGCAGCTCCGTCACCTGCTGCGTCGAGATGCGTGTCGGCCGGTAGAACAGCCCCCCGTACGAGAGATACAGCAGGTCGCGCCTCAGGACCGCGCAGGGACGTGGCTGGATTTCGCCGATACGGAGAATGTTCGTTAGCCAGCGCGCGACTGTGAGATGCGCGAGCGGCAGTGGGGGCGGCAGACGGTCGAGTGTTGCGCGCTCGTGCTCCACGGCGAGTTGCAGACTCGGATCGCTCATTGCCAAGGAGGGTCTACTTCCGCGCGTTTCCCTACCTCGCCGCCGAATGGCGCCCGATCCGCCCCCCTGCGCGGGACGCGATCGCTTTCAGCCTATCACCCCTAATGTCCGAGCGGATCGCCGGCCCCGTTTAGAGTGTCCTACCTGTCGCCGACCTGCGGTTCACGCGGCCGGCGCCCGCCGGCGGAATACCAGTGGAGCCACGACGATAGGCGGCCCGTTCCACTTGTTGCGAGGAAGGCCGCGGCTTTCGGCTATGCCGAGGTAGGGACGAGCGCGGAGAATGACTCTCCTAGTACATGCTGATGCGCGCAACCGTTCACGCCTGTCTTCTCGTCCTGTTCTCGATTCCGGCGCTCGCCCAGAACACTGGTCCCCTGCTCAGCCCGACGATGGAAAAGCTGCGCACGAACGTCGCCGCCGGCGTGCCTAATGCGGAGGAGGAGTTCTTCGCCAGTCTGATATCGCCAATCGTCGAGCCGGCAGATGGCGATCCAACGCGCAAGCTGGTGACATTCGTCTTTCGTGGCAAAGACGACACGAAAACCGTCACGGTGCTCGGCGGACGTCCAGCCTCTGAATTCGACGCGCCTTTGGAAAACCTTCCCGGAAGCACGTCTGGTACAGGACAGAACGCCTGCCGAACGACTCACGGTTCGCGTACTTTTTCAACATCAACCTTCCTGTGGAGAAGTCGGATCTCGTAGCGGACCTCATCGCCGCGCCCGACCCGCTTCCAGACCCTCTAAATCGGAATGAAGTCGACGGCGGCTCGTTCGTCGTTCTGCCCGACGCACCACCGTTTCCGTTCAAGCCGAACGACGCTGCTCCGAAAGGACAAGTGGTCGAATCGACGATCAGCAGCAAGGTGCTCGGAGCGGACGTCCAGCTAAAGGTCTATCTGCCCGCAGGCCATTCGATGAAGGGCCGCAGACCGTGGCTGCTCGTGGCATTCGATGGCGGCTTTCACGACATGGCGCCAGTGCTAGACGATCTGATCGCTAGTAAAAAGGTACCGCCGATCGTCGTGGTCGGCGTGGTGAATCGTCAGGGAATGCGCACCAAGGATCTCGGGTACTCCGAGCCGTTCGCGAGGTTCGTCGCTGACGAATTGCTCTCGTTCGCGCGCAAGCGCTTTCACGCCGCGACCAGTCGCGCGCGCACTATCATTGGCGGCCAGAGCCGAGGCGGCGGTATGGCGGCGTTCGTTGGCTTGCGGCATTCGGCGCTGTTTGGAAATGTGCTCTGCGTCAGCACGGCTATCGAGAACGAGCCCGGAACATTTCCACCGACGCGGTTCTGGCTCCGCGGCGACGACGGATGGATCGTCGCCCGATATCTCGAGAAGCCGCGCCTGCCGTTACGCTTCTTCGTCGCCGCCGGCCGATTCGACACCAGCCTCTGGACCGACCGCCTCGTCAACAACCGCCGCTTTCGCGACACGCTGCGCGGCAGGGGATATCCGGTCACGTATTTTGAATCGTTTGGCGGGCACGACTCGTTGTTCTTTCAACTCGCCTTCTCAGAGGGGCTTACCGCGCTGACGGGGGCGAAGTAGCTGCGGTTTAAGGGAGGGGTTGTGTTTGGTCGGGCAGGGGGATTTGAACCCCCGAACACCTCGGGGTCCCCGGTGCCCGGGCTCGTCTGCGGACATCAATCTCTTCAGATTCCAATGATCGCACACGTCCGCGGCGATCCGCGGACGTCTCTAGCGGACGAACTAGACGCCAACTAGACACCTCAATTTTCTCACCTTTCGCGTCCGAGCGTTGGCGTCGCGTGAGACCGAGTGCCACGCGGGCATGCGGATGAGGCGGCTTCCTGGAGGAACGACGGCCGGCATGTTCGTGCCGCGCCCAGGGTTGTAGCGGATATTCGTCGCCCTTTAGGGCGCTCCGCCATGACCCAGCCGAATGTCGCGACCAACTTTACCGAGCTTGTGAAGCAGGCTGAAGGCCTCTGGGTTGCAGCACGCTACGCCGAGGCGGAGCAGCTGTTGACGGCCGCGATCGAGGCCGCGATCGGAGCAGCCGACGTGGAGGCAGAGGCGCAGTTGCGCGTCGCGCGTGCGACCACATACAAGTACCGCAACGCGTCCACGCGTGCGTTCGCCGATGTCGAGCGCGTGCTCGCGCTCTCCGGCACCTCGACCGGCGTTGCGGAGCGCGCCCGCACGCTCGCGCTGTCGCTGAGCTACGAGCTCAGGCTCTTCGACGTGGTCGAGCGACTCGCGGGTGAGCGGATTCCGGATCTTCGCTTTCTCGCAATCTCGCAGTTCCGGAGCGGACGGCATGATGCCGGAGAGAGGACGTATGCCCGCATCATTGCGCTCGCGGAGCGGCGAGGCGACCAGGTGACCGCCTTGCGCTCGCGCTGCGAACGCGCGATGTGGCGCGTGACGCCGACGTTCAATGGAGGCGTTCACGACGAGAATGTCGTTCGTGCTGCGCTCGCGGAGTTCCTACGGTGCGATGGCGAGCTCGCGGCGATAGATACTGATGCAGCGCGCGCGACCCGCGCATCGCTCGAGACCAACCGTGCCGTGGTGCTCCACGCCGCAGGTCACATCGACGAGGCTTGGGCCGCCGTCCAACGCGCCATCGTATACGCGGACGCATCCGGTATCCCGGCGGAACGCGGGACCACACGGAAGCTCGCGGCGGTGCTCCTGCTCGCCAGAGGCCTGAGGGGCGATGCTGCGGCTCTCGATGCCGCCGCGCAGTTTGTCGATGAGATGTTCCCGTTTCTCCTCCAGTCAGAGACGGCTGCGGGGTTAGCTGAAGCAGCCTTGATCGCGGCTCGAATCGACGAGGCGCGTGGCAATACGCGCTCGGACGCCGCCGCGTACGCGAGTGCGGTTGCGTGGTTCGAGAAGGCCGATCGATGGTTCCGCAGCGCGCGGCGCGAAACGCGCTCACCGACAACAGAGCGGACAGACGCAACCCAAATCGCCGGGGCTGGGAGCGCAGCCGTTGTCGCCGTCCGCGCGATCCGCATCCTGCTGAAGCACCTGATCGAACCGACGGCTGCGTTCGACTGGACGGAGCGCGCGAAGGCTCGTGCCCTGTCGGAACTAGTGGGAATGGGACCGCTCGCACCTCCCGCGGGCGTTGCCGCAGGGTTGCTTGCCAACGAAGCGCGTGCGATAGCGCAACTTGCCGCCGCCGCCACCCACGACGGGGTCTGGCCGGCACACGCGGCGCTCGAGCGGGCGTGGGAGGAGTTGGAGGGCGATCCCGCGGCTGGGGCCTATGTCGCGGTCCGACGTGGCACAGCGATGTCGTATCCCGAGGTGCAAGCGTTGCTTGCGGACGAAGATGCGCGTCTCCGCCTCCATTCCGCCGATGCACAGCTGGTCGTAGTTGAGTTCGTGATCCTCGGAGACCAGCTCGTCGTGTTTGGTGCGCGCTCTGACTGGGCGGAGCCCGCCGTCGCTGTTATTTCAGGGACATACGCCGTGCTCGCACAGGCAATCACGGCGATGACTCAGGCGCCGATCGACGACTTGCCAGCTGCCATTGCCGCGCTCGTCGCGGACCCGCAGGTTCGTGCGTGTGTGACGCCGATCCTCGACTGGACGGCGCCCGGCGACGTGGTCTGCATCATCGGCGCGGGGCTGCTTCACGCCGTGCCCTTCCATGCGATCCCTGCCGGAAAGGTCTCGTTGATGGAGCGAAATCCGATCTTCTACGCGCCGAGCGTCACGACGCTGCGCGCGTGCTGCCAGCGGCGCCTTCCGGATGGAACAGCGGACGTGTCGGCTGTTTTCAGCAACCCTACGCAGGATCTTCCGGCGGCGACGCGCGAGGGAGCCGCTGTCGCGGCGATGCTTGGTGTCGCTGCCGTGGAAGGCGCGCAGGCGACGCGTGATCACGCTCTTGGCGCACTGGCGCGAAGCACGATCGTGCATGTTGCGTCGCACGCGGTGTTCGACGTCGCAGACCCGCTTGAATCGGCGATGGAACTCGCTGACGGGGCGGTGACGGCGCGCGATGTGCTGGCGTCGCCAGGTGGTCGACTGCGGCTCGTGACGCTCAGTGCGTGCGAGTCGGGGATGCACACCGTGCGCGCCGGCGACGAACTACTCGGGCTAACCCGCGCCGTGCTGTACGCCGGTGCCGCGTCGGTGCTCGTAACTCTGTGGAGCGTGGAGGACGAGGCCACGGATGTGCTCATGCGCGCGTTTTACGATCGCTGGCTGAATCGAGGGGAGCCGAAGGTTCTTGCGCTCGCGGGTGCACAGCGCGACGTCATCGCTGCTGGATATAGCGCACCGGATGAGTGGGCACCTTTCGCGCTCATTGGCGATTGGTTATAGGGACGACGTCCCGAAAGGCAACGGCCGCGTTCGTGCGATGCGCTATGGGCGGTCAGGGATCGCCGTCCTCGCCGCTGGAGCCGCAAACGATGTGATCGACGGCCTCGGTAGGGCTGTGACGACGGCTGCAATCCGACTAATTCGCTGTCCTGCGAGACCCAGTTGATCAAACCAGCAGGTGCAGGGGTGTGGAAATCGTGTGCTCGGTCTCTCTTATGAGAGAGGTCATCAGATGCCGCAGGAGAGATGGCAGCCATCCGTCCGTGAGTCGCGTTACGACCGTCGCCGCGAGCGACTTCCGCGGCTGTTCTCCGAGGGAGACTCTTGGTTCGACTACCCGCCGCATCCGAACATCATCGACTACATCGACGACAGCGAGCGGTGGGCGATCAAACGCTTCGAGCGAAGCGGCGAGTGGCTGAAGGAGATGATCCCGTCACTGCCGCGCGTCCTCGCAGCGCTCGAGCAGGAGCGACCGCTCTGTCTTCTGCTGAGTGGCGGCGGCAACGACGTCGCCGACAAAAATGTTGCTCCGACCCTCTTCCGGCAGTTCCAAAACGGCCTCGGCGCTCCCGAGCTTCTCAACCGGCCGGTTTGGAACGCGAAGCTGGCCGAGATCGAAGCGAATTTCCTCCTGTACATGGACGCCGTCAACGAGTTCGTGCCGCTGGTAGTGCACGGCTACGACTATCTCGTCCCGAGTCCCCGGGGTGCGAAGTACGACGGATTCCGCGTCTCTGGTCCCTGGCTGCAGCCCGCGATGAGGGACTGCGGCATTACGAATGAGCAACTGCAGCGCGAGATTGGCCATCTGTTGATCGAGGAGTTCAACGAGATGCTTGCGGGACTGCAGCGCAAATATCCGCTTCACTTCATCTACGTCAACCTGCGTGGCATGTTCACTCCGAACAACTGGGCGAACGAGATCCACCTCAATCGTTCGAGTTTCCGCCGCGTAGCGAACGTCTTCATGGACGTCATCGACAACAGGCTTCCTGACGTGCTGCGGGCGAGACAGGAGGCGGGACTGTGATACGCAAGCTATTGCTGGCTGTAACACTCTTTGCTACCGCCGCCACCGACGCATGGGCGGAGTGCAAGCCGCGCTGGAGTCTCGCCTCCGTGGGCGTGACGTCGCACGCGCGCTGGCGCGCCCTCGAGCTCGGCGATGGCCTGTTCATCAACCCGCAGTTCGAACTCGGACTCTGCGGGCGGCCGATCAGCGCCACGGGTGTACACGGCCTCGACGTAACCGCGGAGGCCTGGATGCCTCTCGATAGCGATGAAGTGGACATGGCTTCCGCTCAGCTTCGCTACCGCCGGCACTTTGCCAGCTACAGTGACCCAGAGGTCGGTGAGTCGGACGATGCGGAGTCAGAGGAGGAGACACACGACCTTGAATCATGGATTGGTGCAGGACTGACGCAGTATCACTGGGGCCGTGGAGAGGAGTGGAGCAGCGAGGTCAGCGTAGAGGTATTCTGGAAGGTCACCAAGCGCACCTTCACGTTCTGGCCGTACGCGCAGGTCGCGCACGATTTCCAGAAGTTCGAAGGGACATACGCGCGAGGAGGCGTCTTTCATCGCGTCGGCTTTCAGGAGACTTTTGCCGATCTGGACGTGTCGATGAGCGCGAGCGACTACGCTGACAAGTTCGGGTATTACGCGACCGAGGCGAGCGGCTGGTTCCATTGGCCGCTGCCGAAATTGCGCGGGCGCGACTTCGGCGTCGAGTTTGGCGGCGGCTACGTCTGGGCAGCGCAAGAGATAGCGCGCGGCGACGGAGGCTGGGTGGGTGCGCGCGTCAAAATGACGCAATGACCGTCGTGTCGCAGCAGACAAGTACTAGTTAGCTAGGTTGACAAGGGTTTGGGGAGGCGATTTGGTCGGGCAGGGGGGATTTGAACCCCCGACCACCTGAACCCCATTCAGGTACGCTACCAGGCTGCGCTACTGCCCGACTCTGGCGTGATGCTACCACGCGCGGGGGTGGTAACGGTTTAGGGGCGTCTGAATTCCGGCCGGGCGGTGGGCTCGTTGCTCGAAGCGCGCTCCCCCGCCCCGCGGCAGCTCGACGCTGCCGCAAAGGACAGCGGCAGCTCCCGCTAACGCTTCGCTGCCGCACTCCACAGCGCGGCAGGGCTGCAAGCTCTGTGATCCGTGTGGAGTGCAGAGGCAATCGAAGGGTGTCACAAAATGTAGGGCGCGGCTTCAGCCCGCCTCTCGGACGGGGAGGGAACCCCCCGCCCACGAGAGAGGCGGGCTGAAGCCGCGCCCTACTTTTGCGACGCCCTCGCGGCGAGGAACCGAATTCGAAAGCGGAGGCGATTGGTCGCCTCCGCACTCCACACCTCAGGGGAGGTTGCCCGCCCAGAGGATGAGGTACTTGGTCACCTCGATGTTGCGCTGGGTGGGGACGATGGAGATCTCTTCGATCGATCGGGCTTTGGCCAGGAGGTCTTCGCGGAAGGACTGGAGCTCGCGGTCCCAGACCTTCTGGATCTGGGCGATGTTCTCGAGGTAGTCGGTCTCGCGCACGGAGGAGACGCCGGCTTCGGCGACGGCGGCGGGGCGGCCGCTGGTGATGTTGTAGAGGGCCTGGCCCCAGGCGACGTTCACTTCCTTCTTCTCCGAGCGGGGGAGGGTCTCGTCGTCGTCGATCTCGCGCTGCTCGCGCTCGGAGCGCTCGCGGAGCTGGTCGATGCGGCGGCGGAAGGTGGACTCGAGGCGCTCCTGCTGGTCTTCGAGCTGGCGGTTGGCTTCTTCGACGCAGCGGTCGAGGAAGGACTGGCGGGTCTCGGAGGGCTCGGAGTAGAAGCCGAACGCGGGGTTGTGGAAGATCTGCATCCGGGCGTTCTGCTCGAGGAATTGCTTGAATCCCTCCTGCGACTGGGCCGCGTTCTGGGCCAGGGCCTCGGGGCTCACTTCGATGTCGAAGTGGCGCGCGGGGTCGGGCACGGCGCGGATGTCGAGCTGCTCGGCGTCGATCAGGGAGGCCTGGTGCCAGTGCACGCGGCCGTCGGCGGGGTTGATGGGGGCGATGTAGGAGCGGGTGCTCTGGTGATGGATCCCGCTCCGGGATTCGGCGTGGGTGACGATCCCTTCGGCCAGGAGAAAGGGCCGGTAGTTGCCGCTGCCGCCGTAGACGTAGAGCTGTTCGAGGCTCTCGACGTCGCGGCGGGAGCTGGGACGGGGACGGGGGGCGGGCGCGGCGTGGGCGTCGCGCTCGCGCTCGACGGTGAGTCCGTGGGCGACGGGCGTGACGTCGAGGACGCGGCCGGGGACGGTCGCGAGTGCGGCGGTGACGGCCTCGCGGCGGTCGGGGGGGAGGAGGAAGACGATGCAGCCGCCGCCTCCGGCGCCACAGACTTTGCCGGCCCAGGCGCCGGCGCCGGTGGCGGCGGCGATCGCGGCGTCGATCTCGGGCGTGGAGATGCCGTCGATCAGCGCCTTGCGGGCTTCCCATTCGTGGCCGAGGGCGGCGCCGGCGGCTTCGAAGTTGGAGGCGTCGAGGGCGCGCTCCATCTCCACGGAGATGGCCGAGATGCGGCCGAGGCCCTTGTCGACTTTCTTCTTCTTCTCCACCTGGCGCTTGTACATCTCCCAGTTGTTCGTGCCGGAGAAGTGCGCGACGCCGGTGTAGTGCAGCACCATGTGCGCGGCGAGGTCGTGGATGGAGGTCTGCAGCGGATGGCGCGCGGGCTTGCCGGGATTGAGGTGCAGCGAGCCGAGGCCGCCGAAGACGGGCGGGTAGTAGTCCTGGATGCCCGCGGGGACGCCGAGGAGACGGGTCTCGAGGTCGCGGACGAGGAAGATGAGATCCTCGCCTTCGACCGGCTGGCCGGCGATCTCGGAGAGGGCGCGCACGAGGGTGATGGCCAGCGCGGAGGAGCCGCCCAGGCCCGAGCCGCGGGGGGCGTCGGTCCGGGTGGTGATGCGGATGCCGCTGAGCCGGAAATGCTCGAGCGCGCGGTGCAGCAGCGCGGCCTTGGGGTCGTTGGACATCTCCTGCAGCGACTCGTAGGTCTGCCGGTACTGCTGGTCGGTCAGATGGACTTCGATCGCGCCGCTGCCGGTCTCACAGACTTCCGACTCGGCGAAGTAGGAGATGGCGACGTTGACGGTGCGGGAACCGGGATGGAAGAGATAGAGCGGCCAGAGGTCGAGGGTCCCGCCGGCTAAATCGGCGCGGACCGGCGCCCGGACGATGACTTTATTCATATGGGCAGCGGCGATTCTGCTAGAAGAGTGCCCGCTGGGGCACCGGCTTTTCCGCGACGTCCTGTGACGGATTCGTCAGTTGCGGCAGCAGGCGCGCCACGTTCGCGCGGAAGTGCGTGAGGGACGCGCCGCGCAGCGGATCGGGCGTGATGGACTTGAGCTGCAACGGATTCAGCCACTTGCCGTTCTCGGACACGCGGTAGTCGAGGTGCGGCCCGGTGGCCAGGCCGGTCATGCCGACGTAGCCGATCACGTCCCCCTGCGTCACGCGCGTGCCCTTCTTCAGGCCCTTGGCGAAGCGGGAGAGGTGCAGGTAGCACGTGTCGTAGCGCGACGAGTGCCGGACGCGGATGAAGTTCCCTTCGCCCGGCTTGAAGCGCGCTTCGACGACCACGCCGTCCGCGGTGGTCATGACCGGCGTTCCGGTGGGCGCGCCGTAGTCGATGCCGTAGTGCGGGCGGAAGTACTTGAGGACAGGGTGGAAACGCTTCTTGGTGAAGCCGGAGGTGACGCGCGTGAACTTGAGCGGGGCCTTGAGGAACTGCTTGCGCAGCGGACGCCCGTCCGCGGCGTAGTAGCCGGCGCTGCCGTCCCGCTGCTCGTGACGGAAGGCCTCGTACCGGTTGCCGCGGTGCGTGAAGCGTGCGGCGGTGATGGGGCCGTAGCCGACCAGGTCCGCGCCCGCGTACTGCTTCTTCACCACCAGGCTGAACGAGTCGCCTTTGCGCAGCTCGAAGAAGTCGATGTCCCACTGGAACACGTCGACGAGCTGCTGCACGAGCTGCGGCCCTTCGCCCTGCTCGCGGAGCGCTTCGTAGAGCGAGCGGTTGATGGAGGCGGAGATCGACGTTTCGACCTCGCGGATCGTGGCCTGCTGTTTGGTGACCTCGAAGCCGTTGGCGTTGCGCACGGCCCCGACTTCGCCCCAGCCCGTGATCTTCATCTGCACCGCGTCGACGGTGCCGGTCTGGTCGTAGTGGAAGCGGACGAGCTGGCCGGGGCGGAGGCGGCGGACGTCGATGGACTTGGCCAGCTCGGCGGTCAGGGTGGCGGTCTCGCCGCGGGACAGGCCGCCGGCGGTGAGGAGCCGGTCGAGCGTGTCGTTCTTCTCGACCGTGAGAATGAGCGAGTGCTCCGGCAGCTCGGCGCGGAAGGGCTGCTGCAGCTCCGCGTAACGGAGCTGGGGTGGCGCGAGGGCATGGGATGCCTGGACGGGACCGCCGAGCTCCGGCTGCGCGCGCACGGCAGCGAGGAACAACGGAATGGCGATCGGGAGCGCCAGCGCCACGTAGGCTCGCGGCCGCTTGATCACCCCACCCAGACGTCCACCTAAGACGCGAGATCTCTTCATTCGTTGCGTGACGGGAAACCGGGGAACCGAACTGCGCTTCGACGGGATGGTAGCAGAATCGGTTCCTCGGAGTTCCTCGGAGTTCCTCGGAAGTTCCTCGGGCGACCGGTCCCTCGAGAACCCCCGAGGAACCGAGGAACTCCGAGGAACCGAGGAACTTTACTTAGCGGGTGGATCGAACGTCACGGTCTCGCGGGCCGCCTTCGGCGCCTCCTGGACGTCCGTCCGGCGGTAGGCCGGCGGGATCGAGAAGAGGGCCGAGTCCGGCGGGACCTCGCGGATCGACGTCACCCACATCTCGCGCACGATCGTGCGCGACGTCGGCGTCTTGATCTCCGAGCGCGACGGCGGCAGGTCGGCCACGGCGCGCGTGGTCACGGTCTGCCGCAGCGGGAAGCCGGTGACGCGAGTGCTCTCGACTTCGAGCAGCCTGTCGATCTCGGGGTTGCCGGTGCGCAGACCCGACAGGAACGACATCACGGTCGCCGACGGGAACTGCGACGTCGTCCAGGTATCCACCTCGGTCCGCACGTGCTGTTTGAGGGCAATCGACTTCATCGTGACACTGATGTCGTAGGTGATCGTCAGCCGGGAGTGCTCGGTCGGATAGCCGGCGATCACCGGCCGGTCGTCGCGGGTCTCCATGGACGACTTGAGGTTGGAGATCCGGATGTTGCTCGCGCCGAGGGCGGTGGCCACCGAGGTGGTGTTGACTTCCGTGTACCACTGCTTGGTGGGGTCGACGAACTGCAACCGCCGCGAGCCGTCGGTCGAAATGACGTAAGTTCCTGGCGGATAGAGGTTTCCGCCGACGAAGTCGACCCGGGAGCGGTCGCCGTCGATGACCGCGCGGGCAGTCAGGTCCGTGACCGGCTCGACAGGGTCGGCGCTCGTGTTCTTCTGCACGAACTCGTACTGAATTGCCGCGGACGCGGAAGCCGCAATCAGGGTAAGCGCGACCGTAACCAGCAGATTTTTCATGGCAGTCCCTCGAGGGTCGGAATCGAGTATACGGGATGAGCCTGTAGAAATAACGATTCTTCCCGCTTCGTTGGGCTGCCCATGTCCATCAGGAGAACCCTCGCAGTCGCGATCTGTGCCCTCGGTGTCGCCAATGCCGTCGTCGTTCCCGCGCAGGCGGCGACGCTCGAGCAGGTGATCAAGAAGGTCCAGGAGCAGCAGAAGAAGACCATGACGCTCCAGGCCAGCTTCCGGCAGGAGAAGGAGCTCGCGCTGCTGGCGAAGCCCGAGGTCTCGACCGGGACGTTCACCTATTCGCGTCCGAGCAACGTCCTGTGGACGTACGACGCGCCGAAGCGCGTGCAGATGGCCATCGCGGGCGGCGTGCTCACGACGTACTACCCCGAGCTCCTGAAGGCCGAGCGCATCGACGTGAAGCGCTTCGAGGACCGCATCTTCAAGTACATGGGGGCGACGGGCGCGATCGACGAGCTCGCGCGCTACTTCGACTTCACCTTCACCGACCAGAAAGCGAAGTCGCTCTACGTGCTGGATCTCACGCCGAAGACGAAGGCCGTCTCGAAGCGCGTGCAGCGGATCAAGCTGTGGATCGACAAGACCACGTACCTCACCAGCAAGATCGAGTACGTCGAGGGTGACGGCGACATCACGCGCTACGAGTTCACCAACGTGCGCATCAACGAGCCGGTCCCCCCGGGCCGCTTCGCGCTGAGCCTTCCGTCGAACGTGAAGGTCGAGCAGATGAAGATCCAATGACCGAAGTCGAAGTCCTGAGTGCTGAGTGCTGAGTCCTGAGTCACGACTGACGTTCGAGCTGCTCCATAACGACGGAGCGGCTCGCCGAGGGCGAATCCGGACTCCGCACGGCGTCATCGAGACCCCCGTGTTCATGCCCGTGGGCACGCGTGCGTCGGTGAAGAGCCTGACCACGGACCAGCTCAAGCGCCTCGGCTCGAATCACGTACCCCTCGGCACTCAGGACTCAGGACTCAGGACTGAGGACTCCGCCCCGGGTCCCCAGATCATCCTCAACAACACCTACCACCTGATGCTGCGGCCCGGCGTGGATCTCGTCGAGCAGCTCGGCGGCGTCCACAAGTTCATGGGCTGGGACCGGGCGGTGCTCACCGATTCGGGCGGCTTTCAGCTCTTCTCCCTCGCCGCGATCCGCAAGATCCGGGAGGAGGGGGTGGAGTTCCGCAGCCACATCGACGGGTCGCCCTACTTCCTCACGCCCGAGCTCTCCGTGCAGATCCAGACGCGCATGGGTGTGGACATCGCCATGGCCTTCGACGAGTGCCCGGCGTACGGCATCTCGCATGCGGAAGTCGAGAAGTCGATGCTGCTGACCCACCGGTGGGCGAAGCGCTCGCTCGCCGCACGGACGACCTCCGCGCTCTTCGGCATCGTGCAGGGCGGGGTGCATCTCGACCTGCGGAAGCGCAGCGTCGAGGAGATCGCCTCCCTGGAGGCCGACGGCTCGGGCTTCGACGGCATCGCCATCGGCGGCGTCTCCGTGGGCGAGCCGAAGGACGAGATGTTCGAGGTGGTGAACCACACCACGCCGCTGCTGCCGGCGGACCGGCCGCGCTACCTGATGGGCGTCGGCACCCCCGAAGACCTGGTCAACGGCGTCGCCGCGGGCATCGACATGTTCGACTGCGTGATGCCCACCCGCAATGCCCGCAACGGGTCGCTCTTCACCAGTTTCGGCAAGATCCACATCAAGAACGCGAAGTACGCGGCGGACGACCGCCCGCTCGATCCGAACTGCTCCTGCGTCACCTGCACGACCGTCTCCCGGGCCTATCTGCGGCATCTCTACGCCAACGATGAGATCGCCGCGAGCGTGTACAACACCATCCACAACCTTTCGTTCTACCTTGACTTGATGGGGGCGATCCGGCAGGCTATCGCGTCCAACTCGTTTCACTCCTTCCGCGAAGGGTTCCTGTCGCGGCTTTCGAGCGAAGAATCATCATGAATGCGATAGCTCTGCTTCAGAGTTCCGGCGGCGCGGCTGCGATCGCCAATTTTCTGCCGATCGTGGCGATCGGTCTGGTTTTCTACTTTCTCGTCATCGCACCCGCCAACAAACAGCGCAAAAAGCAGGCAGAAATGCTCAGCACGCTGAAGAAGGGCGACCGCGTACTTACGACCGGTGGGATTTACGGGACGATTCAGGGTGTTGAGCCCGAAGCCGTCTACCTGAAAATCGCCGAAAACGTGAAGGTCAAGGTAGCGCGCTCTGCGATCTCCGGTGTCGTGACCGGGGAGTCCGAATCGCAGTAGCAGGTCCCGGAGGATTCCTTTGAACAGAAACGTCATGTGGAAAGTCGTGTTGATCCTCGCGGTGCTGGTGGTGTTCACGGTCGCCATCATCCCGACGAAGAGCAACCCGGAGCCGCTCAAGCGCGGCCTCGATCTCAAGGGCGGCATTCAGCTGGTCATGCAGGTGAATGTCAACGAGGCCTTCCGTCTGGAGACGGATCAGGCGATCAACACGCTCAAGGCGCAGGCCGCCGCGCAGAACATCCCGGCGCCGACCGCGCGCCGCGTGAGCGACACGTCGTTCGTGGCCACGCTGCCCGGCGACGTCGCCAGCACGCCGTACGAGCGCATCGCCGCCGACTTCCTGCCGTCGTACGAGCTCACCCGGGCCGGCAACGAGCTGCGCTTCTCGATGAAGGCGACCTCGCAGAAGGAGCTGCAGCGCGACACGGTCGACCAGGCCAAGGAAGCGATCGACCGCCGCGTCAACGCCCTCGGCGTGACCGAGCCGATCATCGTCCCCGAGGCTGAGGATCGCATCAACATCCAGCTTCCGGGTGTCGACGATCCGGCGCGCGTGAAGGACATCATCAAGACCACGGCGCAGCTCCAGTTCCGCATCGTCGAGGGCGGCACCGCCCCGACGGCCGAGGGCGTCTTCAACTCCCTGCCGGCCAACCTGCGCGATCAGGTCGACATCCTCCCGATCGATCGTGAGGACGAGATGGGCCGCGTCACCGGCACCGAGTACGTCGCCGTCCGCAAGGACGTGCCGGTCAGCGGCCGCGACCTCAAGAACGCCCGCGTCCAGAAGGGCCGCGTCGGCGAGCCGGTCATCGGCTTCTCGCTCACGCCCGACGGCGCGCCGAAGTTCGGCAACCTCACCGGGACCAACGTCAACCGCCAGCTGGCGATCGTCCTCGACAACAAGGTCGTCTCCGCGCCGACCATCAACAGCCGCATCGACAGCGAAGGCGTGATCGAAGGCTCGTTCACGCAGCAGCAGGCCGCCGACCTGGCGCTGGTGCTGCGCAGCGGCTCGCTCCCGGCTTCGCTGACGACGCTGGAAGAGCGCACCGTCGGACCGTCGCTCGGCCGCGACTCGATCCGTCAGGGCTTCACGGCCTCGGCGATCGGCTTCGTGCTGCTGGTGCTCGCGATCATCGCGTACTACAAGGGCGCGGGCGTCAACGCCGTGCTCGCGCTGCTGCTCAACCTGATCATCCTCCTGGGCATGATGGCCTTCATCGGCGCGAAGCTGACGCTGCCCGGCATTGCCGGCATCATCCTCACGCTGGGCATGGCCGTCGACTCGAACGTGCTCGTCTTCGAGCGCATCCGCGAAGAGATGCGGGAAGGCAAGACCGTCCGCGCGTCGATCGAGCAGGGCTTCTCGCGAGCCTTCGCCACGATCATCGACACGCACCTGACGACGATCATCTCGGCCCTCTTCCTCTTCCAGTTCGGCACCGGCCCGATCAAAGGCTTCGCCGTCACCCTGCTCATCGGTCTCGCCGCGTCGGTCTTCACGGCCTTCTTCGTGTCGCGAATGATCTTCGACATCGTTTACAAGCCGACCGATCGGGCCAAAGAGCTCAGCATCTGACGCCGAGGACACCACCATGCGAATCTTCGACAACCCCAATTACAACTTCGTCAAGTACCGCTGGCATGCGGTCATCGCGTCGCTGATCATCATCGGCATCGGTCTCGGCGTGTTCCTCACGCGCGGCATCAACCTCGGCATCGACTTCGCCGGCGGCGCGAACATCGTGCTCAAGTTCAAGGAGCCGGTGCCGCTGGGCGAGCTCCGCGCGAAGCTGCCGGCCGCGACGATCCAGCAGTACGGCCGTGAGGCCGACAACTCGGTGCTGATCCGGCTCCCGCAGCAGAAGCGCGAGGGCGATTACGCCGGCCAGGTCGTCGAGCAGCTCCACAAGGACATGAACCCGGAGGCCGCGCAGAAGCACGACCTCAACTACCTCGGCAGCGATCGTCTGGCGGCCCTGCTCCTCCAGACCAACCCGGAGAACAAGCTCGCCTCCAGCCCGGAGACGGCGTCGTACTACGCGGCCCTGGCGAAGCGCATCATCGACCGGCGCTCCGAGCTCGGCATCTTCACGGACATGAACCAGGTGGCCAGCGTCCCGGGTGCGAGCACCGCCGCAACCGTGCTCCGGAACAACGCCGTCATCGGCCGCTTCAACGTGCTCAATCAGGAGACCGTCGGCCCGCAGGTGGGCGCGCAGCTCCAGCAGAAGGCCATCCTCGCCATCCTGCTGTCGGCGCTGGCCATGGGCGCGTACATCTGGATCCGGTTCGACATCGGCTTCGGTCTCGCGGCCATCGCCTGCATCCTCCACGACGTCCTGATCGCGATGACGTTCCTGCTGCTGATGAACCTCGAGTTCTCGCTGAACGTCGTGGCGGCGCTGCTGACGATCGTCGGCTACTCGATCAACGACAACGTCGTCATGTACGACCGCGTCCGCGAGAACAAGCGCAAGATCAAGAAGCCGCTGACCCTGGCGGAGCACCTCAACCTCGCCATCAACCAGACCCTGTCGCGCACGATCCTCACCGCGGGCACCGTGTTCCTCGTCCTCGTGGCGATGCTCGTGTTCGGCGGCGAAGTGATCCGCGGCTTCTCGTGGATCCTGACCATCGGCGTCATCACCGGTACGTACTCGACGCTGCTCATCGTGCCGGCCGTGGCCATCGCGTGGGACCGCTTCACCAGCAAGCGCCGTCCGGCGGCCCCTGCCGCCGCGCGCGTGGAAGCGCCGCCGCGCGAAGAGCCGCGAAAAGCCGCCCGCAGGGCGGTCTGAACGAAAACGGCGGGCCACGGCCCGCCGTTTTGCTTTGTCGCTCCAACACCCGCCCCCACTGGCAGTTTTCGTGCTGCACCCTCCGCGCATGAAAAGACTGCTGTTGGCTCTCCTTCTCCTTGCTGTCGTCGTCCCTCTCCAGGCTCAGGTGCGGTGGGGTGTGCGGGCCGGGATCACCGAGGGCGATCCGATGATCGGTGCCGAGCTGGTCATGCCGATCGTGGGCGACCTCGTCGTCAACCCGAACATCGAGTTCGCCACCGACGTCTTCAGCGCCAACGCCGACGTCCACTACGACTTCGACATCAGCACCGACACGTCGTTCTGGATCGGGGCCGGGCTCGCGTTCATCAATCCCGACGAGGGTGACGAGGACTACGCGGGCGGCGTGAATCTCCTCGGCGGCATCGGCACGCGCCGCCGGCGCATGTACCCGTACGCGCAGCTCAAGTTCACCTCGACGAGCGACATCGGCGACTTCACCTCGGTGGCGCTGGGCGTGCGGTTCTGAGTTTCGGCCATGCTATAGACTCCGCGCTCATGAAAAAGCAGCAGGGGAAGCATGGCCGATAACACGCGAGACGAGGCCCTCGACTACCACTCCGGCGGCAGGCCTGGAAAGATCGAGGTCGTGCCGTCGAAACCGACGGCGACGCAGCGGGACCTCTCGCTCGCGTACACGCCCGGCGTCGCGAAGCCGTGCCTCGAGATCGCCGCGGACCCCTCCGCCGCGTACAAGTACACGGCCAAGGGGAACCTCGTCGCCGTCATCAGCAACGGCACGGCCGTCCTGGGCCTCGGCGACATCGGCGCGATGGCCGGCAAGCCGGTCATGGAGGGGAAAGGCGTCCTCTTCAAGAGGTTCGCGGACATCGACGTGTTCGACATCGAGGTCGACACGCACGACACCGAGGAGTTCATCCGCTGCGTGAAGCTCCTCGAGCCGACCTTCGGCGGCATCAACCTCGAGGACATCGCGGCCCCGGCCTGCTTCGAGATCGAAGAGCGTCTGAAGAAGGAGATGAACATCCCCGTCTTCCACGACGACCAGCACGGCACCGCGATCATCTCCGCGGCCGCGCTCGTGAACGCGCTCGAGGTCGCGAAGAAGAAGATCGGCGAGGTCAAGGTGGTCATCTCCGGCGCGGGCGCCGCGGCCATGGCCTGCCTGCGGCTCTACATCCGGCTGGGCCTGCGCAAGGAGAACGTCCTCCTCGTCGACCGCCACGGCGTGATCTACAAGGGACGTACGGAGGACATGACCGGGTACAAGGAGGAGTTCGCGGCCGACACCGACCGCCGCTCGCTCGCCGATGCGCTGCGTGACGCGGACGTCTTCATCGGGCTGTCCGCGGGCGGGATCGTGTCGCAGGACATGGTCCGGTCGATGGCGGCGGACCCGATCGTCTTCGCGATGGCGAACCCGAATCCGGAGATCGGCTACGACGAGGCGGTCGCGGCGCGCGCGGACGTGATCATGGCCACGGGCCGCAGCGATTTCCCGAACCAGGTCAACAACGTCCTCGGGTTCCCGTTCATCTTCCGCGGCGCGCTGGACTGCCGCGCCACGACCATCAATGAGGAGATGAAGCTCGCCGCCTCGCACGCGCTCGCGGAGCTGGCGAAGGAAGACGTTCCGGACGCGGTGCTGCGCGCGTACGGCCAGGACCGCCTCTCGTTCGGACGCGAGTACCTGATCCCGAAGCCCTTCGACTATCGCGTGCTGCTCAACGTGCCGGTGGCGGTCGCGCGTGCGGCGGCGGAGACGGGCGTGGCGCAGCAGCCCATCCAGAACTACAGCGAGTACCGCCGCCGCCTGGAGAACATGCTGGGCCGCTCGCGCGGCCTGATGCACGACCTCTACGGGCGCGCGCGGCAGAACCCGAAGCGCATCGTGTTCCCCGAAGGGGAGCAGGAGAAGATCGTGCGCGCGGCGAAGATCCTCATCGACGAGGGGCTCGCCTCCCCGATCCTGCTGGGGCGCCGCGCGGAGGTGGACGTCCTGCTCACCAAGTACCACATCGACCGCACGAAGCTGGTCCACATCGACATCAGCGACTGCGAGCAGCGCGACCGCTACGTGCAGAGGCTCCACGAGATGCGCCGCCGCCAGGGCGTGACCATGGACGACGCGCGGCGTTTCCTCTCCAGCCGCAACTACTTCGCGATGATGATGCTCGACGCCGGCGACGCCGACGGCGTGATCTCCGGCCTCGGCGCGTACTACCCGGCCACGATCCGTCCCGCGTTGCAGATCGTCCGTCCGAGGGTCGGCGTGAAGCACGTCTCCGGTGCGTACCTGCTGATGTTCAAGAGCAAGACCGTGGTCCTCGCTGATACGACCGTGAACATCACGCCGGACAGCGAGACCCTGGCGGAGATCGCGGAACAGACCGCGGAGACGGCCAAGCGCTTCAACCTCGAGCCGCGCGTGGCCATGATCTCGTTCTCGAACTTCGGCTCGACCAAACATCCCGAGGCCAGGAAGGTTGCGGACGCGGTGCAGATCCTCAAGAAGCGCCGCCCCGACCTGATCGTGGAAGGGGAGATGGAAGCCGACACCGCGATCGTGCCGGAGATCGCCCGGGCGGATTACGCGTGGAGCGCGATCCAGGGCGACGCGAACGTGCTCGTCTTCCCGAACCTCGACGCGGCCAACGCGGCGTACAAGCTGCTCTGGCGCCTCGCCAACGCGGAAGTGATCGGCCCGATCCTGCAGGGGCTGTCCAAGCCGGTACACGTCCTCCAGCGCGGCGTGGACGTGAACGACATCGTGAACATGGCCGCCATCGCGGTCCTCGACGCGCAGGAGTTGGAAGGGAAGTAGCGATGTAGGGCGTGGCTTTAGCCCGCCCCCCTCGTGGGCGGGGGCGTTCCCCCTCCCCGTCCGAGGGGCGGGCTGAAGCCGCGCCCTACATTTTCCAGCTCGCGAAAAGCTCGCGGTGCCGTGCAATCCAGGCCCCCCGCCCGAACCTTTCCACCGCCCGTTGCCGTCCCGCTTCGCCCAGCTCCTGCTTCCGCTCGGCCGCGATCAGGATCGCCTCGGCCAGCGCGGCCGCGTCCGGGACGCGGAGCTGCTCGAGATCGTCGTCCAGGGGGATGCCCACGCCGGCATTCGCGCCCACGAGCTCGGGGACACCGCCGCTCGCGCCGTAGACCACCGGCAGCCCGCTGGCCATCGCCTCGAGGACCACGGTGGGGCAGCAGTCGAGGGCCATCGTATGGAGGAGCACGTGCGCACGCCGGAAGATCCCGGGCGCGTCTTCCTGCCGGTACGGTCCGAGGAAGTCGACCCGGTCGGCGATCCCCAGCTCGCGGCACCATGTCTCCGCGCACCGGCGCGCTTCGTCGAGGTCCGGCAGCCACTTGAGCCGCCCGGTGACCCACAGGCGCGCGTCCGGCCGCCTGCGCGCCACGATGGCGAACGCTTCGAGCGCGCGGCGCAGGCGGTATTCGCGGTACTGGGTCCCGCCGAGCAGGACGCGCAGCTCGCCCGGCGCGGGATCGGCCGCGGCGGGATGGAAGCGATCCGTGTCCACGGCATTCGGCAGCACCTCGGCCGGTCCCTGCCGATGGCCGAGGAGCGCGTCGCACATCCGGCGGCCGAAGGAGCTCTGATAGAAGACGAAGTCCGCGTGCTCGACGAGAAACTCGAGCGGCGCGTTGAGTCCCTTCCAACGCTCCCCATGTGTGGCCGGACACGCGGCCGCGGCCTGGCTGAGCAGGACCCGCGCGCCGGCCGCACGTGCCTCTTCGTACAACTGGAAGATCCCCGCGGGCAGGCGGCTGCTCACGACGTACAGCACGTCATAGCCGAGCGCCGTGTGCGGCCACGAGGGCAGCAGCGCCTGGAACTTGACCAGGCCTCCTTCGGCGTACCCGCCCGGACCGGCCAGGTCCGCGAAGCCGTAGGACACCCGCATCGCCTAGCTCCTTCCCAGCCAGATCGCCGCGTGCCGGCGAAGGAAATCGCCGTGCTGCTCGATGACGGGATAACGCGCGCGGCCTCCGGAGAGAAAGCGCGTGACCGCGCGTCTCCATTGCCGCAGCTCGTCGAGGTAGGCCCGCGAGAACATCTTCGCCGCGGCGCCGCCGGGCTCCAGAGCGTCGACCGAGCGCACGAACGCCGTGCGCGCGGCCACGAAGAGCTCCGCGCGTGTCTCCGCGCGGCGGGCGTCGTCCGCGCGGTAGATCTCGTCCACCAGCTCCAGGCTGCCGGCGACGCGCGCGCCCTTGTACATCCCGCCGAACAGCGCGATCTCGTCCTTCACGTTCGCTTCGAGGACCGCCGCCGGATCGAGGGTGCGGTCGCCGCGTGCGGCGATGCGGAGGTTGTCGTGATCCATCGAGATCAGCTCCACGGTCCACTCCCCACCGCGGAACACGGCCTTGAGCCCCACGTTCCGGCTCACCAGAGACTCGCCGCAGGAGCCGATGCCGAGGGCGAGGAAGGTGCCCCAGAGCGATCCCAGACGGGCGGCCGCCGCGCGGCGGTACCCATCGGCGCGGCACCGGTTCGACGGCAGCGAGAACACGGCATCCAGCCGCGGCTCCTCCGTCGTCTCGAACAGCACCAGGACCTCGTCCAGCAGATCGCCGGGGAGGACGTCCGGATTGCGGAGGGCCGCCGCGACCTTGTCGAGCCGGTGCGCGGTGGTGCCCACGAGCACGGACTGGGCCGGCGAGGCGTGGAGCAGGAAGCGCGCGGCGAGGGGCAGCTCTCCGGGGAGGAGGGGCGCGTCGTCCTCGTGCTCCTCGCAGAACGCGCGGGTGACGCGAGGCATGCAGCTCCCCGCCGCCTCCTGCTGGAAGTATTCGAGCACCGGCACCTCGCGCTTCCCGTCGGGAAGGGCATAGGCCGCTTTCACCGCGACCGTGCGGCAGATCGGCGCCTCCTCGCCGTGGATGGCGCGCCAGATCGCGCTGAACCGCGCGGACGCCACAGCCTCGAAGCGCAAGAGGTCCCACATGCTGCCGCCGTCGAGGCGGTGCGACGGCGGCACGGGCTGTCCGTCCCGTTCCCACACCACCTTCAGCGGGCGCCGCGCCGGCCGGCCGGTGCGCTTGATCTCGATCTCCAGGTCGCTCCCAGGCGGGTTGACCGTGAGCACGACGGTCTCGGGCGGGAAGGCGACCAGATCACCCTCCAGGCGATTCGGCTTCAGCGGCACCCAGAACGCGCGCGGATCGTGCGCCAGGACCGAGGCGATGGACCGCTCCCATTCCGGCAGCGTCGCGAGCGCGCGCTCCGCCTCGGCCGCCACTTCCGGAACCTCCAGCAGCGGCTGGATCACCGCGCGCGAGCTGCGCAGCCGTCCGGTGATCCGATCCGCGACCTCGTCCGCGGTGAAGAGCCACGGCGCCAGCGTGAGGCGTGAATCGCGCTCCGCGAGGCGGACGAACTCCGCGACCGCCTCGGGCGTCGTCGCCGAGCCGCGCAGCCGGGCGTGTACGCGCGCGTTCCGGGCCACCCGCCGGCGCAGCCGCACGGGGTCGATGGCAGATGCATCCCTTCCGAGGTGTGACAGGACCAGAGCCTCACCGGCCGGGCTGTCGCAGACCCAGAAGAGATGCTCCAGCATCAGAGCCGCGCAACGGCGCAGAGGCCAGTCCGCGCGGCCGGAGCCGCGTGCAGCGGCCGCGAGCCGCGCGACGAGCCCCGGGTCCACGCGAGGGGCCGTGGCCAGCAGCTCGCGAAGCAGCAGGCCCGTCCGACCTCCCGCCGCGGGCACCATGGCCGCGGCCTAGCGGGTCTTGCCTTTGCGGGAAGGAGTCTTGCCGCCCGGGGCCGTCTTCCCCGTGCGGGACGACTTGCCGCCCACGCGCGATTTGCCTCCGAGCTTGCCCGCGGACGCCGCGGCCCCTTTGGGCCCGCCGCCCGAGAGGGCGATCGTGAGCGCCTGGTAAAGATCCTGCGCCACGCTGGAGCTGAGCGTGAGCGTGACCCTCCCGCTGGCCGATGCGGAGGCTCCTTTGCCGTACTTCCCACCTTTAGCCGTCATGGTCACCATCTCCTTTCAGGGTCGTGATTCCGTTCGGGCGAGCGATGCCTGCGCGAAGGATGGGGATCCCGCGACGACAACGATCTGCCCGTCAATGGCTGAAGCGTGACCTAACGGTAGGTCCGGGGATGAAGGATGTCAAGAAGGCCCGCGGCAAGGATGACCGCTACACGCCGCTTGCGGCCGGAGGGGCCGGGGGCATGCACGACTTCACCAGGGCGCTGAGCGCACCGATGTCGAACGGCTTCGGCAGGAACGCGCAGATCCCGGCGTTCACCGCCACCGCCACGTCCGGATCGCGGTTCGCGCTGACGACGATCACGGGGATACGGCTGAGGTCGGGGTCGTGCTGGCGCTCCCGCAGGACGTCCCATCCCGACAGCACCGGCATCATCAAGTCGAGCACGACCACGTCGGGGTGCTGATCGCGCATCAGGTCGAGCGCTTCGCGGCCGTTCGGCGCCTCGAAGAACGAGTAGCCGTCACGCCGCAGTGCCGCGACGATCATCCGACGGATGTTCGGATCGTCGTCCACCACCAATACGGAAAATCCACGAACTTCCGATGCCACCGCGCTGGAATTATGCCCGATGTGCCCCGTTACGGCGCTCGAAAATGAAGATCGCGGTGGCGATGTCCGGTGGGGTCGATTCTTCGACTGCCGCGTACCTGCTGAAGTCGCAGGGGCACGAGGTGATCGGGCTGTCGATGCAGATGTACGACAACCTCGCCCGGGCGTCGGAAACGACTTACGGCGGATGCTGCACGATCGACGATCTCGCCGACGCGCGCCGCGTCGCCTGGCGCCTGGAGATCCCGCACTTCACCCTGAACCTCGAGTCGAACTTCCACGAGAAGGTCATCACGCCCTTCGTGCAGGGGTACCTCGCCGGCACGACGCCGAGCCCGTGCGTGCTCTGCAACACTCACGTGAAGTTCGACCTGTTCCACCGCAAGGCCATCGCCATCGGCGCGGAGAAGATCGCCACCGGTCACTACGCGCGCATCGCGGAGAGCGAGGGACGCTTCGAGCTGCGCAAGGCGCTGGACCTGGCCAAGGACCAGTCGTACTTCCTCTTCGAGCTTTCGCAGGAGCAGTTGTCCGAGGCGCTGTTTCCGCTGGGAGACCTGACCAAGCCGCAGGTCCGCGATATCGCCGAGGAGGCCGGGCTGTCGGTCGCGCGCAAGAAGGAGTCGTACGAGATCTGCTTCGTCCCGGAGAAGGACGGCTACGCCAAGATCGTCGAGCGCGAGGCGGGCATCGCGCCGGGCGAGGCTGCCGGCGAGATCGTCGACATGGACGGCACCATCGTCGGAACGCACGACGCGTACTACGGCTTCACCATCGGACAGCGACGTGGACTCGACATCGGCGGCAGCGCGGAGCGGACGTATGTCGTGGACGTGAACCCGTTCACGAAGCGCGTGGTGGTCGGGCCGGCGTCGGCGCTGGAGAAGGCGGAGCTCATCGCGGAGCGCGTGCACTGGATCGCAGGCGAGCCGCCCGCGGGGCCCGTCGAGGTGCATGCGCGCGTGCGCTCGCGCATGGCCGACGTCGCCGCCACGGTGACGCCGCTCGACCGTGACCGCGCGCGCGTGACGTTCGCCCACAAACTGCGGGCCGTCGCGCCCGGCCAGGCAGTCGTTTTCTACCAGAATGATCTCTGCCTCGGCGGGGGCTGGATCACGCGGTAGTTCGGTTTGCCGGGTGGGGCACGAAACACATGCCTGCCGCCCCGCCCGCCCAGGTCCCTCGCTCGACGCTCGGGATGACAGGCGTTATGGCCGAGTACTGCGGTCGGTTTCGCTCACCCCAACTGCGCGATCTTCGCGTCGATGGACGGGATCCACTCCGCCGTGCAGGCCGGGTGCTGCCGCGCTTTCGTGAGCGCTTCGCGCGCGCCGCGGAAGTCGCCGGTGAACCGGCGCAGCGCGCCGATCTTCATCAGCACGTTGACGGCACCCATGCCGTTCGGGTCCGTGTCGTACAGGCGCTCGTACAGCGCGAGCGCCCACTCGCGGTCGCCGCTGCGCTCGACGTAGGGCGCCGCGCGCGTGAGGAACTTCGGCAGGCGCGCGAAGCGGTCGTCCGTCACCTCGCGGACGAGCTCCGTCGCCAGCACGCTCTCCTTCTGGTCGACGTGCCGCGCGAGGAGCCGCGCGGAGGCGGCATCGAGCGCGGCCGGATCCTCGGAGTCGCGCGCGAGGTCCACCGCGAGCTGGAGGGCCTCGACGCTCGCGTTGCCGTCCCGCAGCACGGCCGCGAGCTCGCGCTTCGCTTCCTCCGTGGCGCCGCGGTGCCGTGCGGCCAGCGCGCGCACGACCCGCTCGTCGAGCGACCAGGTCGTCTCCTTCACGATGGCCGGATTGACGTGCTTCTCCTCGATCTGCGTGAGCTTCAGGATCAGCGCGAAGACGAGGCCGAACACGAAGCCGCCGACGTGCGCGGAGAACCCCACGCCGCTCCGCTCTTCGCTGCCCATTCCCAGCAGCTGCTGTGCGAACCAGATCGGCAGCACGACGAACGCCGGCATCCAGAAGCGGTAGTTCCACGTCGGCCGGTAGATGAGCGGGATGAACAGGAACTCGATCTTCGAGCGCGCGAAGCGGACGAGGTACGCGCCCATCACGGCGGCGATCGCGCCGGACGCGCCGACCGAGGGGATGAGGCTTTCCGGGTGATTCGACGAGTGCGTCAGCGTGGCCGCGATGCCGCCGCCGAAATACAGCAGGGCGAAGAGCGGACGGCCGAACACGTCCTCGACGAACGGCCCGCTGAGAAAGAGGTAGAGCAGGTTGCCGATGAGGTGCAGCAGGCCCGCGTGGACGAACATGGACGTCACGGCCGTGAGCACGCTCGGCTCGGCGGGTACGTAGCCGAGGGCGTACTTCGGCTGAGCGCGGCGCGCCTGTTCCGCTTCGGCGGTCTGCTCGTCGAGCTCCCGCTGCTCGCTGGCGAGGCGCTCCGGCGGCACGGGGCCGTGGTTGCTGCGCTGCTCGGCGAGGTAGGCGACCCCGTCCGCGCCGATGAGACGCGCCATCGCCGGCGGCGTCTTCAGGTACGGGCGCTCTTCGTGGTACTCGATCGCCGCCTGCCAGCCCGCGGCGGCCTTCTTCACGGCCTCGCGCTCCATGACGCCGACGGCCACGAACATGAGGATGTTCAGGGCGAAGATGGCGTAGCACACCCACGCGTGGCGGCGGATCTCGGCCTCGTCGCGACCAATGGGGATCAGCATGTCCGGACCGCGGAAATGATACGCTCGTAGCGATCCGATCCATATGCGTACGCAGTCGTGGCGATGCTGGCGGCGTGCTGTGGGCGAGTTCGTGCGCCCCCTGGAACTGGCGGAGTAGGCGTACACTTCCTCCATACGTAAGGAGGAGCTCATGGCGAATCGTGTGGCTACGATCCTCGGCGTCGTCTTTCTCCTGGTCGGTGTCCTGGGCTTCGTGATGCCCAACCTGCTGGGCGCGCACCTCTCCCCCGCCCATAACGTCATCCACCTCGTGAGCGGTGCGATCTCGCTGTGGCTCGGCCTCAAGGGCACGCCCGCGGGCGCGAAGAACTTCTGCGTCGTCTTCGGCGCGGTCTACCTGCTTCTCGGCATCGCGGGCTTCGCCCTCGGTACGGGAGCGGAACGCATGCTGACGCTGATCCCCGACCAGCTCATGTTCGGGACCATGGACCACATCATCCACGTCGTCCTGGGCGTGGTGTATCTCGTGGGCGGACTCATGACCGCGCCGGCGCGCGTGACGGCGTAGCGTAGCAGTCATCCTGAGCCGGCGAAGCGCGGCGAAGGACCCCCCTGCCGGAAGCACGAGCAGCGCGCAAATCGGGGGGTCCTTCGCCGTCTACGCGGCTCAGGATGACAGTGAGGGATCACTCCACCGTCACGCTCTTCGCGAGGTTCCTGGGCTGGTCGACGTCGCATCCGCGGCGCAGGGCGATGTAGTACGCCAGGAGCTGCGTCGGGACGACGGTGAGGATCGGCTGCAGCGGCTCGACCGTCCACGGCACCTCGATGAACTCGTCGGCGAGCTTCTGCATCTCCTCGTCGCCTTCGTCGCAGATGACGAGGAGCTTGCCGTCGCGCGCCTTCACTTCCTGAAGGTTCGAGACGACCTTGTCGTAGACGGGCGTGTGCGTCGCCACGGCGACGACGGGCATGTTCTCGTCGATGAGCGCGATCGGGCCGTGCTTCATCTCGCCTGCGGGGTAGCCCTCGGCGTGGATGTACGAGATCTCCTTCAGCTTGAGGGCGCCCTCGAGGGCGATCGGGTAGTGGACGCCGCGCCCGAGGAAGAGGAAGTCCTGGGCGTTGTGCCACTTGTTGGCGAGCTGCTGGATCTTCTTCTCCTGCGTCTTCAGCAGGTGCTCGATCTTGTGCGGGATCGTCGACAGCTCGTGCATCGCGTAGCGGATGTCGTCGCGGTCGTCGCCGCGGAGCTGGCGGATGTACAGCGAGAGCAGGTAGAACGCGGTGAGCTGCGTCGTGAAGGCCTTCGTCGACGCGACGCCGATCTCCGGACCGGCGTTCGTGTAGATCGTGCCGTCCGACATGCGCGTGGCGGCGGCGCCGATCACGTTGCAGATCGAGATCAGCTTCGCGCCCTTCGCCTTGGCCTCCTGCATGGCGGCGATCGTGTCGGCCGTCTCGCCGGATTGCGTCACGCCGATGACCAGTGTGGTCTCGTCGATGATCGGGTCGCGATAGCGGTACTCCGAGCCGTAGTCGACTTCGACCGGGATCTTGGCGGCGCTCTCGAGGACGAACTTGCCCACCAGTCCGGAATGCCACGACGTGCCGCACGCGACGACGTGGATCTTGTGGAACTTCGCCCACTCCTCCGCCGTGAACTGCAGGTCGTTGAAGAAGACCTCGCCCGATTCCTCGAACATGCGGCCGTTGAAGGTGTCCCGCACGGCGCGCGGCTGCTCGTGGATCTCCTTGAGCATGTAGTGCCGGTAGCCTTCCTTTTCGGCCATGACGGCGTCCCAGAGGATCTTCTTCGGCTCGCGCTCCACCTTTGCGTCGTCGCGGGCGAAGACGTCGACGCGCTTGTCGTCCGCGATGGCGTACTCGCCGTCCTCGAGGTAGATGATGTTGCGCGTGTAGGCGAGCAGCGGGGCGACGTCCGAGGCGACGATGTTCTCGCCTTCGCCGAGGCCGACGACCAGGGGCGGGCCGTGCTTGGCGGCGATGATGGTGCCCGGCTCGTCGCCCGCGATCATCACCAGCGCGTAGTGGCCTTCCAGCTCCTTGAGGGTCTTCTTCACCGCGTCGACGAACTTCATCCCGTCCTTGCGGTACTCCTCGATCAGGTGCGCGACGACCTCGGTGTCCGTCTCGCTCTTGAACTCGTGGCCGGCGGCCTTGAGGCGCTGTTTGAGCGGGAGGAAGTTCTCGATGATGCCGTTGTGGATGACGACGACGTTGCCGGTGCAGTCGCGGTGGGGATGGGCGTTGTTCTCGTTGGGCTTGCCGTGCGTGGCCCACCGCGTGTGGCCCATGCCGAACGTGCCGTGGAGCTCTTTCTCCGCGAGCTTGCCTTCCAGGTTCGACAGCTTCCCCTCGGCGCGCACCACGTCCACGCCGTTCCCGTTGACGACCGCCACTCCCGCGCTGTCGTAGCCGCGATATTCGAGCTTCTTCAGCCCGCCGATGAGGACCGGCACGACTTCACGCGTGCCGACGTAGCCGATGATTCCGCACATGAATTACCTCGTCCGTTAGAATCCGCCCCAGTGAAAAAGTTCCTGGCGGCCTTTGCTCTCGTCGTTCTCGCCTGCGGCAAACGCGGCGACCCGCGTCCGCCCGTGCCGATGATCCCGGCGGCGACGAGCGACCTCGTTGTAACACAGCGCGCCGACCGGGTGCTTCTGTCCTGGAGCTATCCAGCGCTCACGACGGCCGGCAAGAACCTGACCGACGTGCGGCGCATCTCCATCTACCGCTACGAAGAATCGCTTCCCGTTGCCCCGGGCGGCCGCGATCCGAAAACGCTGATGCCGGGCGACGTCGATCCGACACAGGCGCAGCCCGTCGTGATGTTTTCGAGAATTCCCACCGTGCCGCAGGCGCAATTCGCAAAGCTCAGCACGCGGATAGACAGCATAGAAAAGGCCAACCTGGCGGACGCGACCGCCGGGGCCCGCCTGCTGTACCAGGACACGCCGCCGTTCCGGTCTTCGGACGGGCGTCCGGTGCGCCTGACGTACGCGGTGGTGACGGAGGGAGGGGAGGCGCGCAGCGAGGTCTCGAACCTCGTGGTGATCGTGCCGCTGGCGGTGGGCATCCCCCCGGCGGGACTGACGGCGACGGCAAAGGCGGAGGGTGTCACGCTGACGTGGACCGCCCCGCAGCAGGCCGTCGGCAACCTCGGCGCTCCGATCGTGACGGGCTACAACGTCTACCGCACCGCACCCGGCACGGCGCCGGGAGAGCTCGACGGGGCGATCAACACGGCGCCGGTGACGTCGACCACCTACACGGACGTGCCGGGCTACGGCGAGCACGAGTACCGCGTCGCGGCGGTCGCGGCGACCGGACCGCCGCTCGTGCAGAGCGATCCCTCGGCCGCCGCGCGAGTGACTTTCCGCGACCTCGTCCCGCCGCCGGCCCCGGCGACCGTGACGGCGCTGCTGGAGACGAAGCTCGTCCGCCTGCTCTGGGATGCCGTCGAGGCGCCGGACCTGGCGGGCTACAAGGTCTATCGCATCGAGCGCCCGCACCGCCTCACGCTCACGCCGTCGCCGCTGAAGGATCCGAACTTCCTCGACATCTCCATCGACATCGGCATCGGCTACTACTACGAGGTGACGGCCATCGACACCAGCGGCAACGAGAGCAAGCCGGCCAGGACGGAGACCGTGATCGTCCCCAAGACGCCGTAAATGTAGGGCGCGGCTTCAGCCCGCCCCTCCTCGTGGGTGGGTGGGCCATTCCCCCTCCCCGTCCGGGGGGCGGGCTGAAGCCGCGCCCTACATCACAGCAGCGCGCGGAGGCGCTCCGGATTCGCCGTCGGCTCTTCGCACGCGTAGCCGATGCACACGTACGCGAGCGTCCGGTCCGCCGGGCGGTTCTCCATGAGCGGCAGGTCGGCGGACTGGCTCCCGCTGACGAGCACGCGATGGGGGATGTACGTCTCGCCCACGACGCGCCGCAGCGCGGCGGCATCGCCGGTGAGGGCGATCTCCTTCGGCTGCCCGGCGCGCCATTCGGCGGCGCTGAGCAGGAAGCCGAAGCCGGACGGGTAGCGCTCCATGAGCGGCCAGGTGGCCTCCAGCGCCTCCGTCGCGATGCGCGCGTACTCCGCGTTGCCGAACAGCACCGCGTGGCGCAGGAGGACGTCGCAGGCGACCGACGTCCCGCCGGGCGTGGCGTTGTCGAACAGGTCTTTCGGCCGCGTGATGAGCTTCTCGTGGTCGACCGGAGTGTCGTAGAAGCCGCCGTTCTCCTCGTCGCGGAAGCGCGCCAGCATCTGCTCGACCAGCCCGCGCGCGGCGTCGAGGTAGCGGCGCTCGCCGGTGGCCTCGTACGCGAGCGTTAGCCCCCACGCGACGCCGGAGTAGTCCTCGAGCAAGCCGGGGATCTTCGCGTGGCGCGTCAATTTACCGTCGACAATACGCGACAGTAAAAAATCAGCATTTTTTCGTATGACATCGTCATATCGATTAAATGCAATCGAAGCCTCGGCGAACGCGGCCAGCATCCAGCCGTTCCAGCCGGCCAGCATCTTCTCGTCGCGGCCTGGCCAGACGCGTTTCGCGCGCACGCCGTACAGCTTGCACTTGCCGCGGGCGATGAGGTCGGCGTGCTCGGGCGACGGCTCCCGGGGCACGTTCGGGATGTTGTGGCCTTCCCAGTTCCCGCGGTCCGTGATGTCCAAGATCTCGCAGAACGTGCGGCCTTCGTCTTCGCCGAGGACCTCCAGGACCTCCGCGCGCGTCCAGACGTAGAACTTCCCCTCCTCGCCCTCGGAGTCCGCGTCGAGCGTCGCGTAGAACGCGCCCTCGGGCGACGTCATCTCGCGCTGCACCCAGCCCAGGATCTCGTTGGCGATCTGCGCGAAGAGCGGGTCCTTCGTCCATTGCCACGCGCGCGTGTACAGCCGCGCCAGCAGCGCGTTGTCGTACAGCATCTTCTCGAAGTGCGGCACGAGCCAGCGCGCGTCCACGGAGTAGCGGTGGAAGCCGCCGCCGATCTGATCGTACATCCCGCCGCGCGCCATCTTCGTCAGCGTGGTCACGATGATCTCGCGCAGCTCGGCGTCGTCGTTCCGATGCGCGACCTGCATCAGGAACTCGACCGTCATCGACGGCGGGAACTTCGGCGCGCCGCCGAAGCCGCCGTGCACGCGGTCGTAGGTCGACGCAATCCGCGCCGCGGCGGCGTCCAGGCCCTGACGGTCGATGCTGCCCTCGCCCTTCACGCGCAACTGGCTCGACAGCGCCTTCTGGACTTCGTTCGAGGCTTCCTCGACCTCGTTGCGGCGCGAGTGGTAGACGTTCGCGACGTGCTCCAGCACCCGGCGGAAGCTCGGCATCCCGTGCCGCTCCTCGGGCGGAAAGTACGTCCCGGCGAAAAACGGCTTGCCCTCGGGCGTGAGGAACATCGACATGGGCCACCCGCCGTGGCCGGTCATCATCTGCACGGCCTGCATGTAGATGGAGTCGACGTCCGGCCGCTCCTCGCGGTCGACTTTGATCGAGACGAAGTCCTCATTGAGGACCGTCGCGGTCTGCTCGTCCTCGAAGGACTCGCGCTCCATCACGTGGCACCAGTGGCACGCCGAGTAGCCGATGGAGAGGAACACCGGTTTGTCCTCGGCGCGTGCTTTCGCCCACGCCTCCTCGCCCCACGGGTACCAGTCGACGGGGTTGTGTGCGTGCTGCAGGAGGTAGGGGGAAGTCTCGTTGGCCAGCCGGTTCATGCGCGTAATGCCTCCAGCAACTGCGGCGGGAACGCCCGCATCTCGAAGTACTCGCTCTCGAGCTCTTCGACCTGAAAGCGGTCCAGCCCGGAGTTCGTCAGGAAGTCATTGCGCAGTTTCACATCCTGTTCCTCGACGATCTTCGGCAGAAGCTGGTTGATGTAGAACGCCTCGAGGCGGATCTTGGTGATGACCTCTTCGAGCAGCCCTTCGGTCATGTATTCGTGCAGCTCGCGATGGGCGGGGTCGTGCGCGATCTCCGCGCGGATCTCGCGCCGGAAGGTCTCCCGTCCCTCGGCAGTGTTGAGCTCGAGGTAGAAGTTGGCCATGCGGCGCCGGGCGAGGTTGTACGCCGCGAAGTAGGCCCGCTCGTGGTGGTTCAGCGACGCGATCGAGTCCGCCACCCCGGCGATCGACTCCTCGTTGTTCTCGATCGAGATCAGGCCGAGGGTGAGGGCGTAGAGCTTCTTCTTGCCGTAGGCGAGCGCGTACTCGTTGTTCACCACCGGGTCGATGAAGAGCTGCTGGAAAAGGCCGCGGCGGAGCTTCTCGAAGACCTGCATGTTGCCGAGGAGCGAGCGGACCTGCTCCTGCGACAGCTCGACGTCGTCCATGAACGCGAGCTTGTTGACGAGCGTGGTCGTGTGGTCGATGCGGTCGAACAGCGTGACCAGCTCGCCGAAGGACTCGAGCCGCTCGAAGTCCTCCTCCTCGCGGCCGATCTCGTCGATGAGCCGGCCGGTCTCGAGCAGCACCTCCTCGAAGGTCTGATCGCGATTCGCCGCCGCGCGCTGTTTGTTCTCCATGAGCTGCACGAGATCGAGCGACGACAGCTTGCGGGTGATGTTGCGGCCGAGGAGGAAGCCGCCCAGGATCTCGCGGGTGGACTGGATGTAATCGGGCTCGTCCTCCTTCCGCGCGACGGAGCGTGGCTCCTGGAGGACGATCTCTTCCAGCGTGTCGAAGATCGACAGCGGCACCTCGTTGCGCAGCGACAGCGTGCGCAGGCGCATCAGGCGCGCGCGGGCGGACGAATCGATGGTGGAGCCCGCGCACGAAGCGAGGATGCGCTTGTACTCGTCGATCAGCTCCTGGTTGTTCGGATGGTGGTAGATGACGTCGATCTGGATGCGCTCGCGCTGGTACGGCTCGATCGGGAGGTCGGAGAGGGTCGCGCTGACCTCCTCCATCGACCGCGACTCCGCGTACGCGCGATGACACGCATCGGCCAGAAGCTGATTGGCGCGATGTACGACGCGCACGATGCAGATGGTCGAGTGCGGCTCGTCGAGCGCTTCGAGGATGTCGTGCGCGAGCGAAAGGAAGCTCCCGGCGCCGACTTTTCGCGAGCGCTTCAGCAGCTTGCCCGCGCTCTTCAGCGTCGCTTCCTGCCGGTCGCCGACGTCGACGTATTTCTTTCGGTCATCGACGAAGAAGAAGTAGTTCGCGACGGCGTTGCCCTGGAGGAAGAGGTGGTCGTAGCGCTCGAAGCCCTCGGTGTTGGTGGTGAACCGGAGCTCGTGGTTGCGCTCGACGACCGTGCCGTACAGCGCCAGCCGGTTGACGACATCCTCGTTCAGCAGGTCGCCTACGGGGAGGTGCCCGCCGAACATGTACTCGCCGAAGATCCCGCCGTTCCCGCGGAACCGCACCCCCTCGGGGTTGAGCACGATCTCCGAGCTGCCGCCGAAGTAGCGGACGACGTCCCCCCGCGGCGCGTTGATCTGCTCGAAGAAGAACCGCTTGTCGACGTCCGGCCCGGCAACGACCGCGAAGTATTCGATGGCGTTTCCGAGGAAGCCGTGGTGGACGATCGCGCGGATCACGGGTGCATTCTAGTTGGCGGTTGGCGGTTGGCGGTTGGCGGGAGGAGATTTGGACCCGGGGGCGTGCCCAAATCCGACAGGAGCAGAGGTGCTTGATTCCGCGGGTTGGTTGAATGTGTTCGCCAACCGCCGCGTCAGGCCCGCGGGTGCGCCTTCTTGTACACGGCCATGAGCTGCCAGTCGTTGAGGTGTGTGTACTTCTGGGTCGTCGACAGCGAGGCGTGGCCGAGGAGCTCCTGGATGCCGCGGAGGTCGGCGCCGGCGTTGAGGAGATGGGTGGCGAAGGAGTGCCGCAGCGTGTGCGGGGAGACGCCCGCGCGCAGGGAGGCGTCGCGGACGTAGCGGTCGAAGTGGCGGGCGATGCTGCGCGTGGTGATGCGCGCTCCGCGGTGGTTGACGAACACGGCCTGTTCTTCGGGGTTGCGAGCCACCTCCCCGCGAATGGCCAGCCACGCCCGCAGCGCCGCCTCGGCCTTCGATCCGAACGGCACGATGCGCTCCTTCGCGCCCTTGCCGCGCACCTTCACCAGACGCGAGCGGAGCTCGAGGTCGTCGATGTCGACCCCCACCAGCTCCGAGATGCGCAGCCCGGACGCGTACAGCAGCTCCAGCCAGGCGGCGTCACGGGTGCCGAGGGGGGTGGAGGTGTCGGGCTGTTCGAGGAGGAGCGCGACGTCCGAGGTCTGGAGGACGGCCGGGAGGTACTTCTCGCGTTTCGGCGTGGCGACCGTGCGCGCCGGATTGGCCTCGACGATCTCCTCGCGGACGAGGTACTTGAAGAAGGTCCTGAGCGTGGAGAGCTGGCGCGCCATCGTCGAGCGGGAGAGCTTCCGCCGCGAGAGGTGCGCGAGATAGGCGCGGATGGTGAGCGTGTCGACGCGCTTCAGGTCGAGCTGATCGCGCCCCATCGTCAGGTAGTCGTTGCAGAGGAAGCCGATGAAGGACTCGAGGTCGTCGCGATACGCGGTGATCGTATTCGGCGAGACGTTGCGCTCGAAAGTCAGATAGTCGAGGAAATCACCGATCTCGTTGGTCACGCCCGCCCCTCCCCATTACGCGATCAGCGTAACACCAGACCCGCCTTTCGCCCCCGTTCGATCACCGACGCGGCCCACATGGCCTCTTCCTCCGGCGTGAGCGCCTTCACGTTGCCGAAGTTGTCGACGAAGCACTTCGGGCCCGGCTCGCGAATCAGCACGAGCGATTGCTTCAGTGTCCGGTGCACGCTGCGGACAGGTACGAAGCGGACGGTCGGCGACGAGATCCACTCCAGCTTGTGCGCCACCCACACCTCGCCGTAGCAGACGCGATAGCCGCCGGCCTGCAGCGTGGCGAGCGTCGGACGCGGATCGAACCAGGCCGGCCAGTCGACATAGCGCTCCGCCCGTCCGGCAGCGACGTCGTTCGCCTCCCGGATGCGCGGGACGAAGAGGGCCAGCGCGATGGCGATCGCCACGCCGGCCGCCACCGCGCGGGGGCATTTGGCCAGACCGGCCGCGGCCGCGCCGTACAGCAGCGGCACGACCGGCACGAGGTAGCGCACCGCGCCCGGATAGCTGTAGGTGGTGAAGATCCAGAACGCCGCGCTGGCCGCGATCGTCGCCACGATCACGACCTGCGCGCGCGTCCACGGCCGGCCGCGCAGGCCGAGGAACGCGAGGACGAGCACGCCGGCGCCCGCGGCGATTCCCACGGCCGACGCGTCGGCGAGCAGCAGCCACAGATCGCTGCGGACTGTCTCCGCGGCGGTGGCCGCGACCTCCACGACGCTCCACGGAAGATAGGTGCGCTTGTAGAGCAGAGGATCGTTGCGCAGGAGCGACAGCAGCGCGGGGACGTAGCCGGCCGCGAACCCGATGGCGAACGCGCCGGCGAAGCGCGCGCGCACCTTGCGCTCCACCAGCAGCGCGACGGCGATGCCCGCGCAGAGGAACACCACGCCCTGATGCAGCCACGTACCGAGGCCGGCGAGCGCGCCGAGGACGAGCCACTCTCGTGCGGAGTCGAACCGCGCGCGCGTCGCGTACCAGAACAGCAGCGAGGCCGCGAACAGCAGCTCCTCCGCCCCGATCGGCGCGATGGTGAAGTGAAAGAGAAACGCCGGCCCCGCGGCGAGCCACAGCAGCGCGACCATCGCCACGCGTCCGAGCTCGCGCCGCAGGGCGAGCCAGAAGAAGACCGCCGCGGTTGCGACCTCGAGCGCCGCGGCGATGCGCAGGGCCAGCGGGCCCACTTCGCCGAGAGCCGCTCCCGCGATGGCGGCGAGCATGGACGTCAGCGTGCCGAGGTAGAACTGGCCCCAGAAGTAGACCGGGAAGTCCCATCCCTCGCGCATCGCCCGGGCCATCATCCCGAACAGCGCCGCGTCGCTGTTCCAGCCGAGGATCAGGCCGGGGTACGAATAGAGCGGAAGGCGGATCGCGACGAACAGCGCGCCGATCGCGGCCAGCGACGCCCGCTCCCAACGTGTGAGGGACACGCGGGGAAGATACCGGAATTCCTGGCGCCGCTACGCGACCGGAGTTCCTCGGGTTCCTCGGAGTTCCTCGGGTTCCTCGGCGGACCCACTCCGAGGAACTCCGAGGAACCGAGGAACCGAGGAACCGGTCTAGTTCCTCGATCCCCGGCGCCGGGTCGTCTGCTGCTCCGCCACCTCGCGCAGGAACACGCGCTGGACGCTCGCCAGCTCCGGCACGACGCGGGAGTACGCCGCGTACAGCGAACCGCCGATGGAGGCGATGCCATGCTCCCGTACGTACGATTCCGCGCGCAGCAACAGCCGCGGCGCCGTCAGCGGCTCGCCGTACGGATGCAGCGGCACCGCGAACAGCCACAGCGTGTCCGGATCGTCTTTGATGAAGGTCGCGACATAGCGCGAATCATCGACCGTGATCTCCGGGTTCGTCCCGAGCCCGAGCTCCGTGCCGTCCTGGCCCGCCGTCGTGTCCGCGAGCACGCCGTTCGCGAGCACGCGTTTCGTGAAGATGCGCGCCGGCTCCGAATGCGGCGCATCCGGATTCGGCGGATCCTGGATCTCGAACACGCCGAACCGCACGTACACGACCAGATAGTCTTCGCCGTTGGACGCGACCTGCGCGTCACCATGGCCGAATTCCGCGCCGTTCGCGATGGCGATCGGCTCGGCTTCGATCGGATTCCCCGAGGCGTCCAGCCGCTTCCCGACGACATGCGGGGTGTATCCGGCCGAGTGATTCCACACGACGAGGAACCCCTCGCCGTTCGACGCGATCGCCGCGTGGTCGGACGAGCGTTTGTCCGTCAGGACGACGGGTGTCTGATCGAGGCGCTCGCCGTCCGCGGAGAACCGGGTGAGCGTGAGCCCCTGGCGGTTGAGGCCGCGAGACGTTACCAGAACCGCCACAGTGCCGTTCGCCGCAAACGCGAGCTCCGTTGTCGGAAAGCCGAGGGTGAGCGGCTCTCCGAGCAGCACGCCCTCCGGCGACATCCGCCGGACTTTCACCCCCGCCGTCACATCGTGCCAGGCGATGAGCCAGGCCCGTCCCGTGAATGCGACGGCGGCGCGATCGGCGTTGGCCGCGATGACGACCGGCTGCGCATCGAGCGCGAGACCTTCACGGTTCACTCGCCGCAGCTTCAGCGTCCCGGACTCGTTCCAGGCGATCACGCCCGTGTCGCCGGCGCTGGCGATGACCGGCCGGCCCTGCCCGACCGGTGCCGTCGGCACCGGGAAGATTGCGCTGGTGAAGCGCGTGAGCGATGCGTCGAACGCGGCGGCGCGGGCGGGGTAGATCCCCCAGAACCCCATCACGGTGCGGCCGTTCGACTCCATGTGCACGAAATAGCCGGGCGCCTGCGGCAGGTCGATCGTGCGCTGCGCCGTCTCTCCGAACTCGAGCGTCCTCAGTTCCGACTCGACCTTTCCGACCACCAGCGCGAAGTACGTGGCGACGAACCCGCGCGGCGTGGCGACGACGTTCACGTTGCTGTTCGTGAAGGGCTCGAGCGCGAACGCCGGTTCCACGTCGACGGCAAGCGCCGCGTCGATGGTGTACCTGCGCACGACGCTGTTGATCGAAGTCCCGGTCTGGACCACGACACCGACCTCCGTCCCGTTCGAGGCAGAGTCGAGGCTCACATACGAATGCTCGGGCTGCAGCAGCTCCACCGGTGCGCTCACGTCACCCGCGGCGGAGATCCGCGCCGCCAGCACGCGCGTCTGTGGCGGCTTCGATCCTTCCTGCGGCAGCAGCTCTTCCGACCATACCAGGATGAATGCGTTGCCTGCGGCGCCTACGGTGAACGAGCGGATGCCTGCCGGAAGAGCGACTTCCGAACGGACGACGTTCCCCTCCGCATCCAGCAGTGCCGCCCGGTACCCGCCCAGCGGTGCGCCGCCGATGGCGAGCACGCGACTGCCGTTCCACGTCAGATCGAAGACTCCTTCAGCGAGGTCCAGCCGGCGGAGCGGTGCGACGACCTGTCCGTCGCGATCGAGGCTCACGACGAAAGTCGGCTGCATATAGCGCGTCAGCGCGACGAGATAGCTGCTGCCCGTCCATACGACGTCCGCTCCCGCCAGTCCGCGGAGGAGCGGCACCGGCGCACTCGGCCGCGTCGTCCCGTTCTCGCTCACGACCGTGGCGTACAGGCCGTCGCGGCCGGGGGTCTCGTCCCGCCAGAGCGCGAGGAAGTCCGTTCCATCCGTGGCCACCGCCAAGGTTTCCTGGTTGCCGGCGAGGGCGCCGTACGCCGGCGGCGTCACCGGGGTCTCCGCACCAGGACCGAGCGCCGCAGAGAGGGAAACCGCCGTCAGAACTGTGAGAACGAGCATGAGCTTGTAACGCATAAATAACAATATGCTGAAATCTCATAGAAAACGCAAGCCGCACCATCGATCCCCTGTGCTACGTTACGCGTCCCTCGGAGGCCGCGCATGTCTGAATCCACGGAACCGCTGAAGAAAACCCCCCTCAACGAAGTCGAGAAAGAGCTCGGCGGAAAGATGGTCGATTTCGGAGGCTGGGAGCTGCCGGTGCAGTACAACGGCATCCTCGAAGAGCACGAAGCCGTGCGCACGAAGGCCGGCGTCTTCGACGTCTCGCACATGGGCGAGATCACGGTCAAAGGCCCGCAGGCGCTCGAGCTCCTGCAGCGCGCCACCTGCAACGACGTCGCGAAGCTCGATGCGGGCCGCATTCACTATAACGGCCTGCTCTATCCGAACGGCGGCTTCGTCGATGACATCCTCATCTACCAGAACACGCCCAGCGACTTCTTCGTCGTCGTGAACGCCTCGAATACGGACAAGGACTTCGAGTGGCTGCAGCAGTCCGCGAGCGGCCTCGACGTCGAAGTGCGGAACGTCAGTGCCGACTACGCCCAGCTCGCCATCCAGGGGCCCGAGGCCGAGCGCCTCCTGCAGCCGATGACGGACGCGGATCTGGCCGGCATCAAGTATTACCGCTTCACCACCGGGAGCGTCGACGGCGCGCCCGCGATCGTCTCCCGTACCGGCTACACCGGCGAGGACGGGTTCGAGGTCTACGTCGCGCCCGAGCACGCGCCGCGCCTCCTGCGCAAGTTCGTCGACGCCGGCGCGAAACCGTGCGGCCTCGGCGCGCGGGACACGCTCCGTCTCGAAGCGAAAATGGCCCTGTACGGCAACGACATCGACCAGACCACGACGCCGATCGAGGCCGACCTCGGCTGGATCGTGAAGCTCGACAAGGGTGACTTCGCCGGACGCGACGTCATCGCGCGCGAGAAGGCCGAGGGGCCGCAGCGGAAGCTCGTCGGCTTCGAGATGGTCGACCGCGGCATCGCCCGTCACGGATACCCCGTGGTGGAGGGCGGCGAAGAGATCGGCGTCGTCACGTCCGGTACCCATTCGCCGACATTGAAAAAAGCGATCGGACTCGCTTATCTTCCGCTCGACAAGTCGGCCCAGGGCAGCGAGTTCATGGTGCTCATCCGCGGCAAGGAAACCCGGGCCCGCGTCATCCCTACTCCTTTTTACAAGCGCGCGAAATAGCACACCTGGAGGCAAGCAATGGCCACCCCTGAAGACAACCGGTACGCGAAGAGCCATGAGTACGTTCACCTGGAAGGCGACGTGGCGACGATCGGCATCACCGACTACGCGCAGAAGGAGCTCGGCGACGTCGTCTTCGTCGAGCTGCCGCAGGTCGGCTCGCAGCTCGACGCGGCGGACGAGCTGGGCAGCATCGAGTCGGTGAAGGCCGTCTCGGAGCTCTTCTCGCCCGTGTCCGGCGAAGTCATCGAGATCAACGAGGCCCTCGCGGACAACCCCGCGCTCGTCAACACCGACCCGTGGGGCGACGGCTGGATGATCCGCGTCCGCGTCAGCGATCCCACCGAGATCGACGAGCTGATGACCGCCGAAGAGTACGACGAGTACATCGAAAAAGAGAGCGCCCACTAGGTGGGCGGATTGAGGATTGAGAATTGAGGATTGAGGATTTGTTCTCGGCCTCCTCTCGTTCATCCTCAATCCTCAATTCCCAATCCTCAATCCAGAATTGACATGACGCTCCCCGATCCCACAGCCAGTTCTTCTTCCCACCGCTACATCCCGAACGCCGGTGAAGACATCCGCGAGATGCTGGATGTCGTCGGCGTCGACTCGATCGATCGTCTGTTCGACACGATCCCGGACGACGTCAAGCTGAAAGGCCTGCTCGACATCCCCGGACCGTGGTCCGAGGTCGAGTCGCGGCGGTGGTTCCGCGGCCTGGCGGCGCGCAACCTCACCACCGTCGATCACGTCTCCTTCCTCGGCGGCGGCGCCTACGCGCACTATCAGCCCGCCTGCATCGATCAGCTCCTGCTGCGCGCGGAGTTCCTCACCGCGTACACGCCGTACCAGCCGGAGGTCTCGCAGGGGACGCTGCAGTCCATCTTCGAATACCAGACCCACCAGTGCCTGCTGACGGGCCTGGACGTCGCGAACGCGTCGCTGTACGACGGCTCGACCGCTCTCTGCGAGGCCGTGCTGCTCGCCGAGCGCACGGCGAAGGGGAAGAAGAAGGTCGTCCTCGCGAAGTCGATCCACCCGCACTACCTCGACACCGTGCACACGTACGTGCAGAACCTCGGGCTCGAGATCGTGGAGATCGGGTGGGGCGCGGACGGCCGCGTGGATCTCGACGCGCTGCGCGCGGCGAGCGACGGCGCCTTCGCGGTGGCGATCCAGTCGCCGAACTTCCTGGGCGTCATCGAAGACTACGACGCGGTCGCCCAGGCGGCGGGGACGCTCACGAAGATCTCCGTGATCGCCGAGGCGACGTCCCTGGGAGTGCTCGCTCCCCCGGGACAGCACGGCTTCGACATCTGCGTGGGCGAAGGGCAGGCGTGGGGCATCCCGACGCAGTTCGGCGGCCCGTACGTCGGCTTCATGGTCGTGCGCGACGCGCTCAAGCGCCACATGCCCGGCCGCCTGGTCGGCGAGACGGTGGACGTCGACGGCAAGCGCGCGTACGTGCTGACCCTGGCTACGCGCGAGCAGCACATCCGCCGCGGCAAGGCCACGTCGAACATCTGCACGAACCAGGCGCTGATCGCGCTGGCCGCGAACATGTACCTCTCGCTGATGGGCAAGGAAGGCCTGCGCGAGGTGGCGACGCAGTGCCTGCACAAGACCGCGTATCTGCGCGAGCAGTTGAAAGCGATCGGCAACCTGGAGTTTCCGTTCGCCGGACCGGTGTACAACGAGCTGGTCGTGCGAACGCCGTTCGAGGCCACGCAGATCCTCGCCGATCTCGAGCACGAAAAGATCCTCGGCGGCATTCCGCTCGGCCAGTTCTACGCGGGCCACGAGCGCGACTTCCTCGTCGCCGTCACCGAGCTGCACACGAAAGAGCAGCTCGACACGTACGCGGCCGCGCTCAGCGCCGCGATCTCCCGGGAGCGCCGATGACCATCACCCTCGAGCCAGAACCGCAGACCGACGTCGCGCAGAAGTCCGCCACCGAGCCGCTCATCTTCGAGCGCTCCCGGCCCGGACGGCGCGGCTACCAGCTTCCGGCGCTCGACGTCCCGGAGCAGGCGCTCGACTCGCTGCTGCCCTCGTCGCTCCTCCGCGAGGAGATCGCGGACGAGGTCGAGGTGTCCGAAGTCGACGTGATCCGGCACTTCACCCGGCTGTCGAAGCTGAACGTGTCGATCGACGCGGGGCTCTATCCGCTCGGCTCGTGCACGATGAAGCACAACCCGCGCATCAACGAGGAGATCGCGCGCACCCCGGGTTTCGCGCACTCGCATCCGCTGCAGGCGGAGAGTCAGGTGCAGGGAAACCTGGAGCTGCTCTGGCACCTCGAGCAGACGCTCAAGGAGATCTTCGGCCTGCCGCGCGTGACGCTGCAGCCCGTGGCCGGCGCGCACGGGGAGCTCACCGGCATCCTCATGGTGCACAAGGCCCTGGCCAAGACTGGCAACGCGCGCAAGTACATCCTCATCCCCGACTCCGCGCACGGCACGAACCCGGCCTCCGCGGCTTTCGCGGGCTATGAGATCAAGGAGCTGAAGTCCAACAACCGCGGGACCGTCGACCTGTCGACGCTCGAAGCGGCGGTGACGGAAGACGTCGCGGCGCTGATGATCACCGTACCGAATACGCTGGGCGTGTTCGAGTCCGAGATCAAGGCCATGGCCGACATCCTCCACGCCAAGGGCGCGTATCTCTACTGCGACGGCGCGAACCTCAATTCATTCGTGGGCGTCGCGCGGCCCGGCGACATGGGCATCGACGTCATCCACTCGAACCTGCACAAGACGTTCTCCACGCCGCATGGCGGCGGCGGACCGGGCGCGGGCCCGGTGGGCGTCAGCGAGCGCCTCGTGCCGTTCCTGCCCACGCCGACCATCGAGCGGCGCGAGGACGGGACGTTCTACTGCGACTTCTCGCATCCCGACTCCATCGGCCGCATGCGCGCGTTCCACGGCAACTTCAACGTGCTCGTGCGCGCGCTGACGTACATGCGCTCCATGGGCCCGACCGGCCTGCGGCGCATCGCGCAGCTCGCGGTGCTGAACGCGAACTACATCCGGGCGCGGCTCAAGAAGCACTACCACCTGCCCTACGACGCCCCGTCGCTGCACGAGGTCGTGTTCTCCGACAAGCTGCAGACGCCGAAGGACGTGCACACGCTCGACATCGCCAAGCGGCTCATGGACTACGGCTTCCATCCGCCGACCATCTACTTCCCGCTGATCGTCTCCGGCGCGCTCATGATCGAGCCGACCGAGAGCGAGCCGAAGGAAGAGCTGGACGCGTTCTGCGACGCGATGATCGCCATCGCCCGCGAGGCCGAGGAGCGGCCGGAGCTCGTGCGCAGCGCACCGCACACGACGCCCGTACGTCGTCTCGACGAAGCGCGCGCAGCCCGGCAGCCGGTCCTTCGCTGGAAGAAGTAACAATGTAGGGGCGTCGTTCCAGGAGTGCGGTGGCCCTCGCCATCGCACTCCTAGAACCTGAGCGCCCTTACTGCCTCGCGTTTTTGGGGATCGCGAACCGCTTGATCCCGAACTCCTTGCCCACGTCGTCCAGGACGGCGATCGACAGCGTCTTCACGAGCTGATCGATCGCCAGCTCGAGGTCGTACGTGAAGTACGACGCCTTCGCGCGGGTCGCATCGGCGCGCGGAATCTCGAAGCTCTGCGTGCGCTGCTCGACCTCGCTCATGACGCCGAGGATGCCGCCGGTGGCGAAGAAGACCGAGAACGCTCCCGACTCCTCGGCGCCCTGGGGCAATGTCGTCAGGCTGGAAATGGGGATGCGGATCTTCAGCGGCACGGTCCAGCGATTCCGTCCCGTCTTGCGGAAGGTCCCGACGGCGACGTCGAACGGGATCTTCGCGCTGGAGCTGTCCACGCGCTGGAAGAGGTTCGCGCGCACACGGTCCTTGATCTGGGTCGTCTCCGATTTCTCGACGAACTCCTTCCGCGCGCGCACGACGTAGTCCTTGTTCTTCGTCGTGACGGTGAGCTTGCGCGAGGCGTCCTTCCCGGTCGCCGTGGCGCGGTAGCCGAGGGAGTAATAGGAGGCGAGGTCTTCCGCGACGCGGGGGAGCATCTTGGCGATGTTCACGCTGCCCCACGCAGAGGTGCCGCCGGTTGCCACCGCGACCTCGCTCAGCGCCGCGGACTCGTTCATGAGGATGGCGTTTTCGCGGCTGGCGCGGGCGAGATCCTGCTCCATCGACGATTCCATCCGGTCGTGGCCTGAGACGGACGGATCGTTCGGGTTGGGCAGCGCCAGCCCTTCCGGATGCATGGTGTAGATCGTCACACCGTTCGCGTTGGCCGTGCGGATGAGCGATTGGCGATAGGCGGCGGTGTCCAGCTCCTGTTTGTAGGCGTTCGGGACGTTGCCATCGAAGTACTCCGCGCCGGCGTACGTCCCGTAGCGCTGCGTGGCCATGATCACGACCTTGCGGCCGTCCGCGCCGGAGATGCTCTGGATGAGCGACTCGAGCGCGGCCGTCTTCTGGCGGATGAGGAAGCGCTCGCGGCGGGCGGCGCCCAGCGCGGAAAGGGAGACGCCCGCAGCAGAAGGCGGAGTCGAGATTCCCAATGCGGCCATCTCTTCTTCGTAATCCTCCTCGAAGGACGCTGCTTCCGCGAGGACGAATTTGCTCTCGTCGTACCGGTTGCCCTCGACGCCGGACATCTCTTTCTCCAGGGCTGCCAGCGCCGTCTCGATGCTGGCCAGATCGTCGGTGAAGGGCTGGCGGATGCGCATGGCCCGGACAAAGGTCACCAGCGACACCTGATCGCCCGTCTCCACCGTCTTGCGCAGCATCGCCCGGACGGCGTCGAAAAACTCCTTCGCCCGGAAGTTGGAGAGCGTGAGCGGCTCGACGAAGAGCACGATCGAGCGCCGGGCGCGCGGCGGAGCCTCCGCGGCCGCCGGCTGCTGCTGGCTCGCGGGGGCGGCTTCGATCCCCGCCGTTCCCGCGGAGCCCGCGGACACGTACTCGGCGAAATTCGTGATCGGCTGCAGCTTGCCGTTCTCGCGGATCTCGAAGTCCTCCGCCCGCAAGCCCGTCACCCGATTCCCCTGCTTGTCCGTGACGTGTACCTCGACGTTGACGATCGAGACCTCGATCGACTCGCCGGCGCGCTGCTCCTGCGCCAATACAGCCGTGGATGCGAAGACGACAGCCAACAGCGTGATGACGCCGATCCGTGGCATAAGCTCCTCCCGTGTCCAGTATGAGACGTATTTCCGTACGGCGGGTTTCCGAATCGGCAACAATTTCCTTCGCTAGAATGCGCGCCACCTGCCGATGCGCGCGTACCTGGCCTCGCTTCGTGAGTCTCCCGCGCCTCTGACGCGCGCGCAGAAAGTCACCTTCGCGCTCCTGGCCCTGGGCATCGCCCTGACACGCTTCCCCGCGCTCTCTCTGACGCCGCACGACTGGGACGAGATGCTGTTCGCGGCCGCCGTGCCCGACTACGACGTCACGGTGCAGCATCCCCATCCGCCGGGCTATCCGCTGTTCATTGCGGCGGCGAAGGTCGCGCGGCTCTTCACGAGCAGCGACTTTCACGCGGTGCAGGCGGTGGCCACGGTGGCCTCGATGCTCGTCTTCCCCGCCGCCTTTCTCCTGGCCCGCGAGCTGCGCTTTCGCACGTCCTACGCGTTCGCCGCCGCGGCGATGACGGCGTTCCTGCCGTCGATCTGGTACCACGGCGGGACGGCGCTGAGTGACGTCCCGGCGCTCATGCTGGTGCTGTTCGCGTCCGCGTTGCTGCTGCGCGGCGGACGGAGCTCGCGCGCCTATCTCGCGGGTGCCCTGCTGACGGCGCTGGCGTGCGGGATCCGCGGGCAGCTCCTGCTCGTCGCCGCGCCTCCCGCGCTTCTCGGCGCATTGGCGTTGCGCCGGTGGACGGCGTTCGCCGCCTCGTGGGCCGCGGCCGCGGCCGTGGTCTTCGTCACGTATCTCGGCGCGGCGTACTTCTCCAGCGATTTTCCGGAGGGCTACGTCGGGCAGGTGCGCTACATCAACAAGCACCTGCACGACACCGACTCGTACCACAACCCGTACCGCACGCCGTTGCGCGAGCTCGCGTCGCGCGTGTTCCTCTTTCCGCAGGGCGGCGGACGTGCACGGTTCGCGGTGGTGGCGCTCGCCGCGATCGCGTTGATCGACGCGCTGCTGCGGAGAAGGCTCAGCATCGCGGTGTTGCTGGCGATGTTCCTCCCGCTGGCGGTCTTCACCTGGATGATGCTCGACATGTCGGCGCTGGCGCGCTACGCGATCGCGTACCTGCCGCTGCACGCGTTCCTGGCCGTCGCGGGGGCGGAAGCACTCGCGCGGCTCGTACCGGCGCGTGCGCGCCTCCCGCTGTTCCTGGTGCTGTCGGGATTCGTGACCTGGTCGCTGATCAAGTGGACGTGGCCGGCCCTGCGGTTCGCGCGCACCGAGCCGTCGCCGGGCGTGGCGGCGTTTCAATGGATCCGGGCGAACGTCCCGAAGGTCGGGCCGCGCCTCCTGGTGCAGGTCAACCTCTCGTATCACGCGGCGTACTACCTCGACGGCTACGACTACCGGCTGGTCGGCGGCGAGAACGACCTGCGCGACGAAGACGTGGTTCCCGGCAACCTCTACGTCTTCGAAGGCGAGACCCAGAACCCCGGCCCGCGCATGTTCACGCGCAAGCGCCTGCAGCTCTGGGAGATCAGCCGGCCGCGCTTCTTCGACGTCGGCATCCTGCCGATGCAGCGGATCATCCGCTGGGGCCGCGGCTGGCACCTCCTCGAGACGGATGGCACGAACAAGTGGCGGTGGATGCAGCGGGAGGGCGAGATCCTGCTCGCGCCCGCGATCTACGGCCGGGGCGAGCTGCGCCTGAGGCTGCACGTGCCCGTCGACGCCACGCCGAAGCCCTCGGTCGTGACGCTCACATGGAACGGGACCGCGATCGACCGCCGCACGGCGCCGCCGGACGGCAAGCTGGAGCTGCGCTATCTGCTTCCCAGTCGGCGCGACCGTGCGAACGTGCTGGTTCTCACAACCGATCAGACCATCCGGCCCCCGGGCGACGGACGCGAGCTGGGCCTGAGCCTCGAAGCGGTCTCGTGGTCGGAGCCGGCGGCCGGGCGCTTGCAGTAGACTCCGCAGCCGAGTGCACGACGAAGAAGACACCGATCGGTTCGACCGGACCTTGTCGATGCGACGCATGCCTCCGCGTCCTCAGCCGGAGCCCGTCGTCGACAAGCGCACGGTCGATCGCCGCCAGGGGAATGCCCGCATTCTCGTGGGGACGATCATCGTCATCGCCGTGCTGCACTTCGCGCGGCCGGTGGTCGTCCCGGTGGCGCTGGCGGTGCTCTTCGCCTTCCTGCTGACGCCGATCGTCCTCCGTCTGGAGCGGACCTTCATCCGCCGCACCGGCGCCATCGTGCTCTCCCTCGGCCTGACGACGATCGCGCTGGGATTCGGCGGCTGGTGGATCTACCAGCAGCTCAACGCCGTGGCCAAGGAGCTGAGCAGCGCGGCCACGAGCGACAACGTCGACCGGAAACTGGCCTCCATCCGCAAGCGCGCGGGGCAGTTCAACCTGCTCGAGGACGCGCTGCAGCGCGTGGCCGCGGCCGGTGAGACGCGCGAGCGCGAGCAGCTCAAGGTACGCGTCATCCCCGAGCGGAAGACGCTCGCCGAGCGCTACGAGGAAGTCGCGCCGACCGTCGAAGGCGTCGCGGCGACGTTCCTCGTCGTCGTGGTCGTGTTCTTTCTCCTGCGCGACCGCGAGCAGTTGCGGGACAAGCTCCTGCGCGTTGCCGGGCGCGCGCATCTGACCGTCACCACGCAGGCCATCGGCGAGACCTCGCAGCGGATCAGCCGCTATCTGCTCACCATCGCCCTGCTGAACATCGGCTTCGGGGTGCTCATCGGCATCGGCCTCTGGCTGCTGCAGATTCCGCACGCCGCGTTGTGGGGCGTGCTCGCGGGGCTGCTCCGCTTCGTCCCGTACATCGGCGCGGTGCTCAGCGCTGCGGCGCCGACGTTCCTCGCCTTCGCCGTCTTTCCGAACTGGTACTCGTCCCTCGCCGTCCTCGGGCTGTTCGTCTTCAGCGACCAGCTCATCGGCGGGTTCATCGAGCCGATCGTGGTGGGGCATCGCGTCGGCGTCTCGCCCATCGCGCTCCTCCTGGCGGCGATCTTCTGGGGCTGGCTGTGGGGTCCGGTGGGCCTGCTGCTGGCCACGCCGATCACGGTGTGCCTCACCGTGGGCGGCGAGTTCATCCCCGCCCTGCGGATCTTCTCGATCATGTTCGGCAGCGAGGACCCGCTGGAGGGCTACCTCAGCTTCTACAACCGCCTCCTGCTGCGCGACCGCACCGGCGCGATCGCCATCGCCGACCGCTATGCCGAGGCGGCGACGATGGAGGAGATGTTCACGGACCTCTTCATCCCGACGCTCACCTTCGCGCAGGAGGAACTGGACCGGAAGCGCATCACCCAGGCGCACGATCACTTCATCAAGGACGTCGTGCGCGAGCTGATCATCCGCTTCGGCGACCGCAACGCGGGCACGCCCGATCCGACCAAGCACATCGTCGCCGTCTCGGTCGCCGGCGAGCGCCTCTCCCTCGGCACGCTGATGCTCACCCAGTTGCTGCGCACCGAGGGGTATACGGCGGATTACTTTACCGACCTGCCGGAGCCCGAGCTCATCGCGTTCATCAACGAGGTGAAGCCGGAGGCCGTGTTCGTCTCCTGCACCAACACCGATCACCTCGGCCAGGGCTACGCGATGCTCCAGCTCCTGAGCGCGAACTTCCCCGAGCTGGCCATCGTCGCCGGCGGCTCGGCGTTCTCGCGCGACCGCCAGAAGACGCTCAAGGCCGGCGCGAGCTACGTGCCGTCGACGCTCAAGGAAGCGAAGGAAGACTTCATCGCCCAGCGCCGCGGCGCGCGCAAGAAGAGCGGCCGCATGACCTTCAGCGGCACCCGCTTCCGGGTGCCCCCGCCCGCGTGACGGGATTGAGGATTGAGGAGGGGCGGAATCCTCAATCCTTCATCCTCAATCCGGCATCACCCCGGGGGCCAGCCGAAGTTGCGCCCGCCGAGGATATGCACGTGGATGTGGAACACCGTCTGCCCCGCGCCCTCGCCGTTGTTCACCACCAGGCGGTAGCCGTCGTCGTGCAGCCGCAGCTCGCGGGCGATCTGCGACGCGCGCACGATCGTCGTCCCGATCGCCGCGCTGTCCGCGTCGGTGAGGTCGTTCAGCATCGGGATGTGTTTGCGCGGGATGACCAGCACGTGCGTCGGCGCCTGCGGGTTGATGTCGTGGAACGCCACGACGTCGGCGTCTTCGTGGACCTTCTTCGCCGGGATCTCGCCCGCGACGATGCGGCAGAAGAGGCACTTATCGTTGCTCGGCATGCGCGGATAATACGACGACGCGCGGAATGCCGGCGAGGTCGGGGAGGAACTCGTCGACGTCGTACCGCTTCGCCGCCGCCAGCGTCCGGACCGCCTCTTCCTGCCCGTAGCCCACTTCGAGGATGACGCAGCCGCGCGGCTCGAGCCGTGCGTGCGCCTCGTCGAGGATGCGTTCGATGACTTCCGTTCCCGCCGGCCCCGGCGTGAGCGCCATTCGCGGCTCGTGAATGCGCACCTCCACCGCGAGCTGCCTGTACTCCGCGAGCGGCACGTAGGGAGGGTTCGACACGATGACGTCGAACGTGCCGCGGACGCTGCCGAGGACGTCGGACGCCGCCAGCAGGACGTCCGATTCGAGACGCGCCTTGTTCTGCGCCGCGAGCGCGAGCGCGTCGGCCGAGCGATCCACGCTGAGCACCTGCAGGTCCGACCGCTCGCGCTCGATCGAGATGGCGATGCAGCCGCTGCCCGTGCCGATGTCCACCACGCGTCCGTGCGCCGGCGCGCGCTCCAGGGTCGCTTCGACGAGCAGCTCGGTCTCCGGACGCGGGATCAGCGCGCGCGAGTCGACGAGGAAATCGCGCGAGTAGAACTCCGTATGCCCGCGGATGTACTGCAGCGGCTCGCCCGCGTAGCGCCGGGCCAGGCGCGCGTCGAGCTGCGCGGAGTCCACCTCCAGCTCGCCGTGCGCGTAGAGATACGCCAGCGACTTGCCGAGCAGATCGGAGAGGAGCAGGTCCACGTCCCGCGGGTTGAGTCCGCGGCGGAGCGCGTCGTCGCGGCGATGCGCGCGCAATTCATCCAGACGCTTGACTGTCATGGTCATACGTCAGCGCCAGGAACGCGTCCTCCAGCGCCGCATCCTTCTTCAGTTCCGCCGTCGTCCCGCTGGCGACGACGCGGCCGCGGTTGATGATCGCGATGCGGTCGCACACCGCTTCCGCGACCGAGAGCGTGTGGGTCGTCAGGAAGACGGTCTTGCCCGCGTTGGCCAGGTTGCGGAAGAGGAGCTTCACCTGCTTCTGCGCGAGCGCATCCAGGCCGACCATCGGCTCGTCGATGACCAGCACGGCCGGGTCGTGCACGAGGGCGGAGACGAGCACGAGCTTCTGCTTCATGCCGTGCGAGAGGTTCTCGATGCGCGCGTCGACCCAGTCGCCGAGGTCGAAGTAGCGGAGCATCTCCACCGCGCGCGGCTCGCAGTCGCGCCAGTCGCGGCGGTAGAGGTCGGCGACGAAATGCAGCAGCTCGCGTCCGGTGAGCTTCTCGTACAGGTACGGGCGGTCGGGGACGTAGCCCATGATCGATTTGGCGCGGACGGCGTCGTGGAGGACGTCGATCCCGTTCACGGTCACCGAGCCGCTGGTGGGCAGCGACAGACCGGCCACGACGCGGATGGTGGTCGTCTTGCCGGCCCCGTTCGGTCCGAGGAAGCCGAAGATCTCGCCGGCCGCGGCCGTGAGGCTCAGACCGTCCACCGCCGTGAAATCGCCGTATCTCTTTGTGAGATCGTGGATTTCGATCATTCGTGGGGCAGGGTATCATCGCCCCCGGGCAGCGCCGAAGGGTCGCAACCTTCAGTCCGGACGCCCGTAAAATCGAATGGCAGAACGTGTTCAGCTCGATGACCGCGCCCTCGTGGAGCGGATCCTCGGCGGCGACAGGGACCTGTTCACGACGCTGGTGGGCCGTTACGAGAAGCGGCTCGTCAATTACGTGTACCGGATCACGCATCGCTACGAAGACGCGCACGATCTGGCGCAGGAAATTTTCGTGAAGGTCTACCTCGCACTCGATCGATACGATCCGAAGTATCAGTTCTCGACCTGGCTGTTCCGGATCGCGCAGAACAGCGCCATCGACGCGCTGCGGAAGAAGTCGATCGCCGAGGTGCCGCTGGCCCGGCCGACCGAGGAGGAGCCGACCGGGAAGGAGCGCGAGTTCGCCGACGACGGCATCTCTCCCTACCGGGCGCTCAAGAACAAGCAGCTCAGCGCCGCGATCGACAAGGCGGTCGAACAGTTGCCGTCCGACTATCGCGAGCTCATTCAGCTCCGCCACTTCGCGGAGCTCTCGTACGAGGAGATCGCTACGATGAAAAAGCTGCCCCTCGGTACGGTCAAGAACAAACTCTTCCGAGCGCGGAATTTGCTGAAAGAATCGCTCGGCTCATTCGTGGAACCGTTATGACCTGTGAGGAATACCTGGAGGATCCGGAGGCGAACGCGGCTCACCTCGAGACGTGCGCGGAATGCCGCGCGCTCGAAGAGGACTTCGCGCTCCCGATCGAGATCCAGCATCGGCCGATCCGCGTGGACGCGCTGCCGCTGGCCTCGTGGGAAGGCGCGTCGTACCGCACCTGGCCGCTGGTCGGCGCGGGCGTGGTGTCGGCGCTGACGCTGGCGATCGTGCTCTCCGCCTACGCGGGCATCTCTCCCCTGACGGTCATGACGTCGTCCATGCCTTCGCTGGACGCGTTGCTCACGTTCCTCGATCTCACCCGGCGCGCCATCGGCGGTCCGCTGGTCGCGGTGCTCTTCGTGGTCATCAATACGCTCCTCTACTTCCTGCTGCGGCGGGCGCCGAAGGGAGTCGATGTTTAGGCGCCTCGTGCTTCCGCTGACGGTGATCGGAGCGCTGGCGGCGCTGTTCGCCGTGCTGTTGCCGTGGGGGGCCAAGGGGCAGTCGCGGGCGACGTCGCCGGATACGCTCTATGTCGACGAGAACGTGACCATCGACCGGCCCGTCCTCGGCACGGTGCAGCTCTACGGCGGCAGTCTGCTGGTGCGCGACGTGATCGCCGGCGACCTGCTGGTGATCGGCGGCATGGTGACGTTCGCGGGCGGCGGCCGCGTGCAGGGAAACCTGATTCACGGGGGCGCGAAGCTCACGGGCGCGGAAGGCCGGGTTGGCGGGCGGATCTACCCCCTGGCGTCGCTGGAGGGCGCCGCGGGCGCGCTGACGAAGAACGCGATCATCGCGTCGCTCCTGCTGGTGTGGCTGATCGCGGCGATCGTCGTGACCCTGATGAGCGGCCGCGAGATCCGTCTGTCGTCGGTGGAAGTGCGCACCAGCGCGCTGCACTGTTTCGTCCTCGGCCTGGTCGCGCTGACGAGCTTCGTCCTGACCGCGATTGCGTTCAGCTACCTCGTGCCGTACGTCGTCGGCATCCCGCTCCTCGCGGCGCTGGCCGTATTCGCGCTGCTGACGAAGATCTACGGCATGATCGCCGTCTTCCACGCCGCCGGAACGCTGCTCGCCGGCGCGCGCTCGCGCAACCAGCTCGACCAGCGCAAGTGGCTCCGCGGCGACCTGGCGATGGTGGTCATCGGCGTCCTGCTCCTCGGCGCCCTGCGCTTCATCCCGGTCGTCGGAACCATCCTCTGGTCCCTGGCGAGCATCTTCGGCGTCGGCGTCGCCCTGGCCACCAAATTCGGCCGCCGCGAGCCCTGGTTCCTCGAATTCCGAGCCGCCAACGCCTGATCCTGTGGAGCGCGGGCGGCATTCCACCTCGCGTAGAAGGCTTGACGCCACCGGACCTCCGAGGGAACCTCGGCCGTCATGGACTGGCCGCACGCCCCCATTCATCGTTTCGGAGAGGCCGGCGTCTACTTCGTCACCGCGGGGACGCTGCACAAGCAACACTTCTTTCGCTCGCCGGCGGCACTCGACGCGTTACGGGAGTCCCTCTTCGCGCAGTCCGCGGCGCATGGCTGCCGGCTGCACGCATGGGCGCTCCTCTCCAATCACTACCACCTCGTCGTTGGCTGCGAGGACGGTGGCAAAGTCCAGCGCATGCTGCGCCGGTTTCACGTCGACTCCGCGATCGAATCGAACCGGCGCGACGGCACGAAGGGACGTCGCGTGTGGTTTCAGTGCTGGGACACACAGCTCACCAATGAGCGATCGTGGCTCGCGCGACTGCGGTACACGCACGAGAACGCGGTACATCACGGCGTCGCGGCGAGTGCCGAAAAGTATCCGTGGTCCTCGGCGGCCTGGTTCGCGGCGAACGCGCGACCGTCGTTGGTAGCAACGGTGAGGAGCTTCAAGATCGACCGGGTGAGAGTGTTTGACGAGTTCGATGTGGAGTGTGGCCCGAGCTAACGGCCTTCCGCCCACCCACCCGGGGCGGCAGCTCGACGCTGCCGCAAAGGACAGCGGCAACTACGCTTTCGCTGCGTTGCCGCACTCCACAGCAGATGGTTGGCTCGAGGTCATGTGGAGTGCGGCAACGTAGCGAAGCGCAGTTGCCGCTGTTCTTCGCGGCAGCGTCGAGCTGCCGCCCCGGGTGGGTGGGCGGCGCACTCCAAACGGTCACACGTTGTCGACGATCGCTTTGGCGAACTCGCTGGTTTTCACCTTCGTCGCGCCTTCCATCTGGCGCTCGAGGTCGTAGGTGACCTTCTTCTGCTGGATGGTCTTGGCGATGCCGTTCTCGATGGCGTCGGCGGCTTCCCACCACTTCATGTGGCGGAGCATCATCACCGCGCTGAGGATCAGCGAGCCGGGGTTGATGACGTCCTGATTGGCGTACTTCGGCGCGGTGCCGTGGGTGGCTTCGAAGATGGCCACTTCGTCGGACTCGTTCGAGCCCGGCGCGATGCCGAGGCCGCCGACCTGGGCGGCGAGGGCGTCGGAGATGTAGTCGCCGTTGAGGTTCGTCGTCGCGAGCACGGAGTACTCGGCCGGCCGCAGCAGGACCTGCTGGAACATGGAGTCGGCGATGCGGTCCTTGATCACGATCTTGCCGGCGGGCGCCGGGCCGGTGAGCTCGGACTCGGGGATGGTCACGTCGCCGAATTCTTCCTTCGCGAGCTGGTAGCCCCAGTCCTTGAAGGCGCCCTCGGTGAACTTCATGATGTTGCCCTTGTGCACGAGGGTCACGGAGTCGCGCTTCGTGGCGATGGCGTACTCGATGGCTTTGCGCACCAGGCGCTTCGAGCCGAACTCGGACATCGGCTTGATGCCGATGGCGGAGTTCTCGCGGATCTTGCCGGCCGTCCGGCGCTCCATGGAGTTGAGGAAATCGATGACCTTGTTCGACAGCTCGGATCCCGCCGGCCACTCGATGCCGGCGTACACGTCCTCCGTGTTCTCGCGGAAGATGACCATGTCCACCTTCTCCGGCTCGCGCACGGGCGAAGGCACGCCGGTGAAGTAGCGCACGGGACGCACGCACGCGTAGAGATCGAGGACCTGGCGCAGGGTCACGTTCAGCGAGCGGATGCCGCCGCCGACGGGCGTGGAGAGCGGTCCCTTGATCGAGACGCGGTAGTGCGCGAGATGGTCGAGCGTCTCCTGCGGCAGGTACTCGCCGAACTGCGCGAAGGCCTTGTCGCCCGCGAACACCTCGTGCCAGTGGATCTTCCGCTTGCCGCCGTAGAGCTTCTCGACGGTCCCGTCGACGACGTACCGCGTCGCGCGCCAGATGTCCGGCCCGGTGCCGTCCCCTTCGATGTACGGAACGATCGGGTCGTCCGGGACGACGATCTTGCCGTTCTCATAGCCGATGCGGGTGCCGGAAGCGGGGGGCGCGATGCGGTCTGCCATAGCGCGCGCACTGTAGTCGACGAGTCGTCGAGTCTTCAAGTCTTCAGGCGGAAACGGCCAGCGGGACTCTCGGCGACTTGACGACTCGTCGCCTCGACGGCTTGGGTGCCCCGATCAGCGATCGCAGCAGTCCCAGGTTCTGCTGGTCCGAAATCGTCTCCACGGTCTTCGGCGTCTCGATCACCTTCGGCAGGCGCGCGAACCGCGGGTCGTTCAGCAGGAAGCGGAAGGGCTCGAGGCCGAGCTCGCCTTCGCCGATGTGCTGGTGGCGGTCGACGCGCGAGCCGAGGGGCTTCTTGGAGTCGTTGAGGTGGAAGGCGCCGACGTTCTCCAGGCCCACGTGGCGCAGCATCTCGTCCATGGTGCGCTCGTACGCGTCGCGTGTCCGCATGTCGTAGCCGGCGGCGAACGCGTGGCAGGTGTCGAAGCAGATGCCCACGCGCTTCGGGTCGTCGACGAGCTTGATCATGCGGCCCAGCTCCTCGAACGTGCAGCCGACGCACGTGCCCTGGCCCGCCGCAGTCTCCAGCAGCGTGACGACGCGATGGTTTGGAATGGCCGCGTGCACCTGATCCAGCGAGCGCGCGATCTGGTCCATCCCCGCGGCCGCTCCCGCGCCGAGGTGGGCGCCGGGGTGGAGGACGACGGCGTGGATGCCGAGACGCTCGGCGCGGTCCAGCTCGTCGATCATGGCGGCGATCGACTTGCGGTGGAACTCGGGATTGGTCGTCGCCAAGTTGATCAGATACGAGGCGTGCGTGAGCAGCGGGCGCACGGTGCGCTGCGCCGCGAACGCCGCGCAGTCCTCGTCCGTCAGCGGCTTTCCCTTCCATTGGTTGCCGTTCTTCGAGAACAGCGCCGCCGCCGTCGCGTCGATGGCGGACGCGCGCTCGAAGATCGTGTGCAGACCTCCGCGCGTGGAGAGATGGGCACCGATGAGATCGCCGGGAGAATCGGGGAACGTAAACCGGGACATGAGCCCGGTCACAACGCTCTACTGCAGTTTGAAATTCACCGTCACCGTGTAATAGACGTCGATCGGCTCGCCGCGATACGTCGCCGGACGGAAGCGCCAGCGGCTCACCGCGCGGCGGGCTTCTTCGCCGAGGCCGTAGGGGAGATCTTTGAGGACCTCGACGTTGTCGATCGTGCCGTCGCGGCGGACGATGCCCCGCACCACCACGGCGCCCGCCACGCCCGCGCGGCGCGCGGCCGACGGATACCGCGGCACCACGCGATTCACTTCCTCCGGCTGCGTGCCGCCGGGAGGCACGGCGCTGTAGACACCCGTGGACTGCTCGACCGGCTCCGGCTCCGGTTCGGGCTGCGGCTCCGGCACCAGCGGCGGCTCCGCGACGGCGGTGTCCGCGATGGGCGGCTGCGTGTCGGTCGTGGCCGTGCTCGTCTGGGGCAGGCTCTCCGTGGCGACCTCGAGCTGCCGCGTGCCGGAAGCGCTGAGGTCGATCGCGTCCACGCTGGCGTACGCGACGGCTTTGCCGTGCTCGACGGCGTAGAAGTCGTGGTCGCGGGTGTAGACGACGACCTGGGTTCCGGCCGCGATCTCGCCCATCAGCGGATAGAAGATGCCCGGGCCCGCATAGAGCTGCACGCGATCGGTAGCCTCGCCCTGCAGCGGCGGCAGCTTCCGGATGGCCTCGTACCGCTTCATCCGCCGCTGGACCTCGGCCGTCTTCTCGAGCGCGGAGCGCTCGGCCCAGCCGGTCAGTCCGTCCGCGGTCTGCACGCGCACCCACGCTCCGCGGTCTTCGAGGAGCGTCAGGCGGTCGCCGCTCGTCGGCGTGGCCACCACGGGGGCGCGCGCATGCGGCTCGGTGCGCATGCGGACGCGCGCCGGCAACACCGTCAGCGTTTCCACCGCCGTCGCTTCCTCGCGCTTCTGCCCGCCCGATTTCAGAATGATCAGGGCGAGCAGCGCGAAGAAAACGACGGCCAGGAAGACGACGACGATGAGGCCGCGGCCGTGGCGTGTGTGAGCGTCAGCCATCTATTTCCGCATCAGCGTATACATGATCGCCTTCTGCACGTGCAGGCGGTTCTCGGCTTCGTCGTAGATCACCGACGCCGGGCTGTCGATCACCTCGGCGCTCACTTCCTCGCCGCGATGCGCGGGGAGGCAGTGCATGAAGATGGCGTCCTTCTTGGCCGTGGTCATGTGGCGCGCGTCGACCATCCAGCCGTGGAAGTCCTTGTTGCGCTTCTCGGCCTCGGCCTCCTGACCCATCGAGGCCCACACGTCGGTCTCGACGATGTCGGCGTCGCGGATCGCTTCGTCCATCGAATTCGTGAGGATCACTTTCGTTCCCGCCTCGCGCGCGGCCGCCTGCGCCTGCGCCACCACCTCGGCGTTCGGCGCGTAGTCCGCGGGAGTGGCGACAGCGATGTCCATGCCGACCTTCGGGGCGGCGACGAGCAGGGAGTGGGCCATGTTGTTGCCGTCGCCGACGTAAGCCATCTTGCGGCCTTTCAGCTCGCCGCCGAATTTCTCCCACGCGGTGAAGTAGTCGGTCATCGACTGGCAGGGGTGCGACAGGTCGGTGAGGCCGTTGATGACGGGCACGGTCGCGTATTCGGCGAGGTCGGTGACGGTCTTGTGCGCGAACGTGCGCGCCATGATGCCGTCGACGTAGCGCGAGAGCACGCGCGCGGTGTCGGTGATCGGCTCGCCGCGGCCGAGCTGGATGTCGCGCGCGGAGAGGAACAGCGCGTGGCCGCCGAGCTGGTACATGCCCACTTCGAACGACACGCGCGTGCGGGTCGACGATTTCTCGAAGATCATCGCCAGGGTCTGTCCGGCGAGCGCGGTGCGGTACTGGTCCTTGTCCTTCTTCATGGCGGCGGCGAGGCGGAACAGCTCCAGGACCTCGTCCGCGGTGTAGTCGGTTACTTCGATGAAGTCTTTGTGTTTCATGGCGGGCGGTATTCTAGTGTGCACGCATGGGCTATCAGGTCCCGATGATGGAGGTCGCGGTGGTCGTCGCTCTCGACGGCTCCGAGCCCGAGGAGCACTTTCTGTATCTGGCGCCGTACGCGGAGCGGCGCGATGGGCCGGAATCCGTGGCCGACTACCTGAACGGGCGGCGGCGGTTCTTTCCCATGGTCGTCGCGGGCGTCCCGAAGATGATCAACCGCGACCAGATCCTCTGGTTGCGCTACGAGAAGCTGCCGGAGGTCGTGGAGCTGGACTCCACCGTGATCGAGAAGCTGACCATCCTCGAGCTCGCGGACGGCTCCCGCATCGAGGGCATGATCCCCATCGGCGACCGCCCGCGCGAGTACTCCCGCATCTCGGACGTGCTGAACGACCCGGCCGAGTCGTTCGTGCGCATCGACGCGGAGGACGACACGTACTTCGTGAACAAGTCGTTCATTCGAACGGTGATCCCGCGGTGAACTGTCATCCTGAGCCGCGTAGACGGCGAAGGATCCCCCGATTTGCACGCGTCGCGTGCTGTCGGCAGGGGATTCTTCGCCGCGCTTCGCCGGCTCAGAATGACAGGGTCGTGCGTCCTTCTTCGCGCAACTTGATCAGGTGCGCCGTGAGCTGGATCTCCGCGGCGCGGCGCAAGCGCCAGTTGAGCGTCGGATAGATGCGCTTGCGCAGCTCCTTGAGCGTCCGTGCGCCGGCGGCGATCGCGTCGAGCACCTGGCGCTCGCGCTCGAGGCGGTGGGCGAGGTACTCGTCGATGAGCGCGACCGCGTCGTCGCGCGTGGGGCCGTGCGCGGGATGGATGCGCCGGGGATTGCGCGCGCGGAGGGTCTGCAGCGAGCGGATGTAGTCGCCCATGTGGCCGTCAGGCGGGAAGATGGCCGTGGTGCCGGTGCCGAGGATGGTGTCGCCGGTGAAGAGGTCCCCCTCGGACGTCAGATAGCAGACGTGCTCGTTGGTGTGGCCCGGCGTGGCGATGACCTCGACGTCCACGTCTCCGATGCGCAGCACTTCGCCGCCCGCCACACGCTGGTCGACGTCCTCGAGGACGTTCTTCGGCGCGATGATCCGCGCTCCAGTGGCTGCCTTCAGCGGGACCGCGGCGGGCGCGTGATCGGCGTGACGGTGCGTGATGAGGATCGTGTCGAGACGCGGCATCGCCGCGCGGATCGCCTTGATGTGCGAACGGGACGCCGGGCCGGGATCGAGCACCGCGGTGTCGCCGAGGAAGTACGTGCGGGTGCCGTCGAGCGTGAACGGCCCCGGGTTCGGGGCGGTGATGGAGCGGATGTTCATCGCAGTGTCGGTTTGCCGTCGACGAGCACGGGCATGACCGGCTCCACGGTGATGCCGCGCCGCGACTCGATCAGCGCGTCGACGCTGTCGAAGCCGCGGAGGGCTTCGAGATTGCGCAGGGTCGGAAAGACCATCTGCATCTCCCGCGCGGCGTGTTTCGCGAGCGCCTCCTCGGGATGGATCCAGGTCACGTCCACGGCCTCGTGGTTCTCGGCGGTGGCGATCGTGCCGGGCGGCGCCTTTGCCAGGTAGAAGTACGTGTCGAAGCGCTTCGGGACGCCGACCGGCGTGATCCAGCGCGAGGTGAGCACGAGCGCGTCGGGGTCGATGGGTGCCTCGGCGAGCAGTTGCCGGACGGAAATGCTCCCCGCGAGCAGGCGCCGGCGCTTGTGCTCCGCGTCGTCCAGCGGCGCGCTGCCGAGCCATACGCCGGTCTCTTCGAACGTTTCGCGGACGGCGGTGATCTGCAGGCCGCCGAGCTGGTGATCGAGATCCTCGGCGATGCCGCCGGGGAAGACCCAGGCGTTGGGCATGAAGGAGGCGCCGGCGTGGCGGCGCATCATCAGGAGCTCGAACGGCTCGCGCAGCACGATCGCGCTCGCGGCGGGCAGCGGCGTGATCTCGTCGTTCAGCATCGCCCCTGCCAGCCCAGCCATTCCTCGCCGTCCGGTCCGCGCTCTTTCTTCCAGATCGGGACGGTCTCCTTGATGCGGTCGATCGTCATCCGGCACGCCTCGAAGGCCTCCGCGCGATGCGGCGACGACGCGACGATTGCGATCGAGGAGTCGCCGACCATGAGCCGGCCGAGGCGATGGACGACGGCGAGGGCGACCTCGGGGTAGCGGATGCCGATGTCGCGCACGATGGCGTCCATCTCCTTCTCGGCCATCGGGCGGTAGGCGTCATAGAAGATCGACTCGACGGCCTTGCCCTCGTGGTGATTGCGGACGACGCCTTCGAAGAGGACGTACGCGCCGTCGGACGGGCGCATCACGCTCTCGACGAGCGCGCGGGGGTCGATGGGGTCGTCGGTGAGGTAGGACATCTATCCGCCTGCGACCGGAGGGATGAACGCGAGCTCGTCGCCGTCGCGCAGGACGGTCTCGGGATCGGCGTAGCTCTCGTTGACGGCGATCATCGGCGGCTGGGCGTACTCCGCGAGTTTGGCAAACTCGCCCCGCAGCCCCTGCCACACGTCGCGCGCCGTCGTCCCCTCGGCCAGCGCGAGCTCGCGCACGTCCGTCCCTGCGATGTCGCGAAGCACGGCAAAGAAGAGGAGGCGCACGGTCATGGAGGCATCGTATCAGGGCACAGGGGGCAGGGCGCAGGGGGCAGGAGTCCCCCGCGCGCCCGCCGGTGGTTATCTCCTGTGCCCTGCGCCCTCTCCCTGCCCCCTGTAAAATGTCCCTCGCATGTTCACCCCCACGACCATCGTGTCCGAGGCGCTGGAGAAGCACCCGAAGGCGCGGTGGGTGTTCGCCGCCTACCATCTCGGCGGGTGCAACGGCTGCAGCCGGGCGAACGACGAGACGCTCGCGGAGCTGGCCGAGGGGTACCGGATCGAGCTCGAGCAGTTCCTGCGCGATCTCAACTCACTGCTGAATTGAGTTCCTCGGAGTTCCTCGGTTCCTCGGAGTTCCTCGGGGGCCGGACTCCCTCCGAGGAACCCGAGGAACTCCGAGGAACCCGAGGAACCGCTTCTAGAACTTCCAGCGCAGCCCCACCGTCGTGTGTACGTTGTGCGGTTTGGGGATGGTGTAGCCGGGCACGTCGGGGAAATCGGAGCGCTCGAAGGGCGAGGTCGTCACGATGTCCGTGATCGTGCCCTCGACGCCGAAGCGATCGCTGAACCACCAGCCCACTCCGCCGCCGAGGGCGGCGCCCCATTCGGTTTCCTTGCGGCTGATGACTGAAATCCCGCCCGAGCCCGCCTCGGGCTGGAACTCGTACATCGCGTAGGCAGGGCCGCCCATGATGTGGAAACGGAATGTGCCTCTGGGGTTGATCCGGAAGACGAGCGGGAGCGTGACCGTGATGACGTCGAGGTCGCCGGCGTCGAAGGAGAGGGCGTCGTCTCCTTCCTCCTTGATCGACAGCGGAGCGCGCGAGAAGGTGGCCTCCAGCCGAACGCCGAAGCGCTCGCTGAAGTCCCGCTGGACGTCGACGGCGAGGCCGGCGCGGGTGTCGGCGGAGAGGGTCATGGTGACCGTATCGCCTCCCGGCTGGCCGACGGAGGGCCGGACTTTGCGCTCGACGAAGTCGCCGAAAACGAACGGGCCCGAGTGGACGCCGACGCTCCAGTCATCGGCCGTCAGAGGGAGGACGAAGGCGAGCAGAGCGGCGATGGTCAAAATTTTCTTCATGCCGGATGGTCAGAATTGCAACGCTCTGGCCAGGCGTGGAAAAACTTTCCACCGAAATTGTCGTCACCCTGCATGCGCTTTTTTTCACAAGCGCTCGCCGTATCTCCCTTGATTACTGGAACTTCTGCGGTTGCGACCGGTCCGGCATTCTGTTTGGCACTTATTGGGAGGGTTTTGGCGAAAGTTGGCCTGCCGAATGCAGTAGGGGAGAGCACGATGAATCAGGTTTCGAAATGGACCTCGAAACCCTACTTGCGCGGGTCCCATCTAACCTGCCTGCGCGAAGTGGCTGCTGCGGGCTCCCTCCTTGACTATTGGACCGATTTTGGACGATTACTCACTTAGCTTCCTTGAACCCTACCAACTGGCCGCAGCAGTCCAACCCGATGTACCACAACGGACCCGAAAGGGTCCGTTAGTGCTTTAGGGCGAAACTATAATCCGCCGCCGTGCCCAAGTCGAAACGCCCTTCGTTGTTCATCATCGACGGTTCCAACAACGTCTACCGCTCCTACTACGCCATCCGCAACCTGACGAACTCCGCCGGGTTCTCGACGAACGCCGTCTACGGCTTCGTCACCACGCTGCGGAAGCTGCTCAAGGACCACGATCCGGACTGCATCGCCGTGGCCTTCGACGAGGGGCGGGAAACGGCGCGCACGACGCAGTTCGCGGACTACAAGAAAGACCGCAAGCCGATGCCCGACGACCTCGTCGTGCAGATCCCCTTCGTGTACGAGGTGCTGGAGGGGTTCCGCATCCCGGTCATCCGCTCCACGGAGTGGGAGGCGGACGACTTCATCGGCTCGCTGGCCTGTACGGCCCGCGACCGCGGCTACGACGTCGTCATCGCCACCAGTGACAAGGACTTCTTCCAGCTCGTCGGCGACGGCATCAAGCTCTACCACACCGGCCGGGAGACGATGTACGACGCGAAGGGCGTCGAGGAGGCCTTCGGCCTGCCGCCGGAGAAGGTGGTCGACGTGATGGCCATCTGGGGCGACGCCATCGACAACATCCCGGGCGTCCCGGGCATCGGCGAGAAGGGCGCGAAGGGCCTGATCCAGCAGTTCGGCTCGCTCGACGGCGTTTACGAGAGCCTCGATCAGATCAAGAAGGCCGCCCAGCGCAAGGCCCTCGAAGACAACAGGGACAAGGCCTACCTGTCGAAGGAGCTCGCGCGCATCAAGTGCGATCTCGACCTGGACATCGACTTCGAGACGCTGAAGCGCACCGACCCCGACCGCCCGAAGCTGCACGACGTCTTCTCGCGGCTGGAGTTCGCGTCGCTGATGCAGGAGTTCCTGCCCGAGGCGCCGCCGGTGCACAAGGAAGTACGCATTGCGGCGAGCGCGGAGGACATCCGCGAATTCGCGAGACGCGAAGGCGCCATCGCGCTCTGGCTCGAGCCGGAGACGCCGGAGGGCTTCGACGCGCCGATCGCGGCGTCGCTCTCGACGAAGGCCTCGGAGTCGCTCCTCGTCCCGATCTCCGCGGCGTACGGCGCCACCGAGGAGATGAGCGCCGCGTTGCGCGAGCTGCTCGCGAGCGACCGCGTCTTCGTCACGTACGACGCCAAGGCCCAGACCCGCCGTCTGCACGCGTTGGGCTGGCCGGTGCCGTCGCGGTGGGAAGACGTGATGCTGATGTCGTACGTCATCAATCCCGGCCTCCCCAGCCACGCGCTGGGCAACATCGCGCGCGACCGGCTCAAGCAGGACATCTCCGCCCGGAAGGTGGTGGAGAAGACCGCGCCGCTCTTCGAGATCGACCACGAGGTCGGCTCCTCGAAGCTCGGACCGCTCCAGCAGTACCTCGGCGAGAAGTCCGAGGTGACGGTGGCCCTGCGGGACGTGCTCGAGCCCGAGCTGCGCCGCGACGAGGCGCTGCCCCGCATCTACGAGCAGATCGAGATGCCGCTCTTCCCCGTCCTCGGCAAGATGGAAGAGCGCGGGATCCGCGTCGACGCGGATCTGCTGCGCACGATGTCGAAGAGCTTCGGCGAGCAGATCGCCGACATCGAGCGCCGCGTGTACGAGGAGGCGGGACAGGAGTTCAACATCAACTCCCCGCTCCAGCTCGGGCACATCCTCTTCGAGAAGCTGAACTATCCGGTCATCAAGAAGACGAAGACCACCAAGAGCTACTCCACGAGCGTGGAAGTGCTCGAGGAGCTGGCCGGCCACGGCTTCGCCGTGCCGCAGCTCATCCTCCAGCACCGCGAGCTGCACAAGCTGAAGGGGACGTACATCGACGCCCTGCCGCAGCTCGTCGGCAAAGACGGGCGGGTGCACACCACGTTCAACCAGGCCGTGGCCGCGACGGGGCGGCTGTCGTCGTCCGATCCGAACCTGCAGAACATCCCCATCCGCACCCAGACGGGACGCGAGATCCGCCGGGCGTTCATCGCCGATGAGGGGTGGGTCCTGCTGTCCGCGGACTACTCGCAGGTCGAGCTGCGCATCCTCGCGCACATCTCGCAGGATGAGTCACTGATCGAGACCTTCCGCCGCGGTGCGGACATCCACCGCGCCACCGCGTCGAAGATGTTCAACATCCCCGAGGACGAGCTGACGGCCGAGCAGCGCCGTGCGGCGAAGACGATCAACTTCGGCGTGCTGTACGGCATGTCCGCGTTCCGCCTCTCCAGCGAGCTGGGGATTTCCGGGCAGCAGGCGAAGGACTGGATCGAGGCGTATTTCTCGCGCTACCCGAAGATCCAGGAGTACCTCGACCGCACGCTGGTCGAGGCGCGGAGCACCGGGAAGGTGACGACGCTGTTCGGGCGCGTGCGGTACATCCCCGAGATCCACAACCGGTCCTTCACCGTGCGGGGCAACGCGGAGCGGATGGCCACGAACGCGCCCATCCAGGGCACGGCCGCGGACATCCTGAAGATGGCCATGATCGCGCTCGAGGAGCGGCTCGCGGCGCATGGCTCCGGCGCGCGCATGTTGCTGACCGTGCACGACGAAATCGTCATCGAGGCGCCGGAGCCGAGCGCGGCCGACGTGGCGGGGATCGTGAAAGAGACGATGGAGGGTGTCTTCCCTCTCGCAGTGCCGCTGGCCGTGGACGCGCACTGGGGGAAGAGCTGGTACGACGCCAAGGATTAGTGCGACGCCTCAGTCTTCTCGTCATTGCGGTTTGCCTGTCGTGTAAACCCGCGCCACAGCCGGCGAAGCCTGCCGCCGCGGGGCCGCAGGTGCGCGCCACGGTGGTGACGATCCGGACCACCGTCGACAAGAAGACGCACGATCACGCCATCGTCATCGCCGGCGACCGCGCGCGCAGCACGAGCGAGCACGACACCTGGCGCCTGTTCGACACGAAGGCGAAGACGGTCACGATCGTGGACGACGTCGAGCGCACCGTGAAGACCGAGCGGCTCCCGGACGTCCTCCAGCGCCGCAATACCGTGAACGCCGCCGTGCTCCCGCCGCACTACCCGCACGCGGAGTTCGCGCGGACGAACGAGCGCCGTGCCATGCAGGGCGTCACCGCGCAGAAGGCGACCATCGTCTCCGGCGGCTACACGCGCGAGCTCTGGCTCGCGGAGCATCCGTCGATCCCGGCCGATCTGTTCGCCATGATGCACGCGAGCGAGGCGCCGTCATCGCCGCTGGCGCCGATGATGCGCGACGTCGACCGCGAGCTCGTCGCCGCGCGAGGCTTCCCGTTTCTGGACCGCACGACCGTCCCGGTCGGCAAAGGCGAGCTCGTCGTCGAGCGCGCGGTGGTCGGGATTTCGCAGCGCGAGGTCCCCGAGAGCATGCTCGCAATTCCGAAAGGGTACGAGGACCGGACGAATGGCAGAACCGCAGGAGAAGGACTGGCAGAAGGAGCGCGGCGGAAGAATTGATCCGCTGCGCGACCCCGAACCGCCGATGGACGACGACGAGCGGGTGGATGAGGCAATCGCGGAGTCGTTCCCGGCCAGCGACCCGCCGTCGTGGACGAGCGGTTGACATTCATCCTGAGCCGCCCTGAGCGAAGCGAAGGGCCGGGTACTCGGGAGCGCTCACATCACGGCATTGTTTTCCCGGGATGACAGCTTTCAGTGCCGTGCCGAGCGCCGCTTCCTCGGGTCGTCGTCGGCGATCGTGCAGACCGCACTCTCGTCGGGGAGGATTGCGCCGCTCGCGTTCGAGAGCAGCAGCGTGAACGTCTCCGTTTCCTCGTGGACTCCGTCGCCCGCGATGGGAATGGCGATCGTCCTGGCCGTTTCCCCAGGCGCGAACGTGACGACGCCGGAGCGATGTCCGTAGTCGGTTGTGGCGGTCGCGGAGTCGTCGGCCGTCTCGTACGACACCGTCACCGGCCCGTTGGCCGCGCTCGACAGGCGCAGCGTGAACGTGACTTCCTGCACGTCGTCCGACTCCGTCACCGCGATGTCGTCGATCGAGAGCGACGGCCGCGCGACGGGCGCGTCGTCGTCGTACACCGTGGCGGATGCGCGGTCCCGGGCGAGGGATACGTCGCCCGAGGGGCCGGAGAGCTCGACGGTGAACTTCTCGTCCTGTTCGGTCGCGGCATCCCCGAACACTTCGACGGAAACCAGGAGCACGGTCTGTCCGGCGGAGTACTGCAGTGTGCCGCTCGAGGCGGCGTAATCCGAGCCGGCGTTCGCCGAGCCGTCGACGGTCTTGTAGCTCACCGTGCCGCCTTCCAGGGGCGGCTTCGAGAACGTGATCCGGAACTTCGCCTGCGCGGAGGAGCCGGTCTTCTCGACGACCGTCGTATCCGCGATGGACATCGACGTCCTGGCGTCGTCGTCCTTGATCATCAGCGTGGTGGAGGCCAGGTTGCCCCACCGGCTGCTGCTGGCGGTGATCACGACGCTCTCGTCCGCCTCGACGACCGTGTCGGGGTGGACGCTGACGGTGGCGATCTTCTCCGTCTCGCCCGGCGCGAATACTACGGTCGTCGCGAACGGGACGTAGTCGGAGCCGGACGTGGCCGTGCCGCCGGCGGGCAGGAGCGTGAAGTGGTCGGTGGAAAGCGGCGCGCTGGCGAGCTGGACGCGGACGGGCGCTTCCTTCATCGCTCCGCCCGTGCCTTCGACGATCGCGGCGGCGGACAAGGTGACCACCGGCTTGGGGTCGTCGTCGTCCTGGAGGGTGACGATGTAGCGCGTCCGCGTGAGCGGCTGGGCGGGGCCGGTGAGGCTGGTGATGTCGATGTAGAACGTCTCCGTCCCCTCGGTCTTCGAGTCGTTCTTGATGGGGACCTGGATCGGAGCGGGCAGAACGTACTGGTCGTAGATGACCTGTCCCGACGTCGCGACGAAGTCTTCGCCGGCGATGGCGGTGCCGTTGGTGGTCGTCCAGTGCACCGTGACGCGATCGGCTGGAATTCCCTTCAACTGGATCGGCAGTGTGACGCTGCTCATCCACTCCGCGGTCGTGGCGTCCTCGATCTGCAGTGCGGGCGCGTCGTCGTCCAGGACGGCGAGATCGCGCGAGAGGCGCTGGATCCGCGACGTTTCGTAGTCCGCCTCGAGGCGCAGCTCGATCGTCTGCGTCTGGTCTGAGTGGTTGTTCCCGCGAATGAGGACCGGGGAGGTTCGCGTGGCATCGCCGGGCGTGAGCACGTGCTCCACCGGCGGGGCCAGCGACGGAGTCCAGAACCGGACCTTGATCTCGCCGCGGAAGTTGCCGGTCAGCGACCACGGCACGCTCAGCGTCTGGTCCACGTCGCCTTCGACGACCGACGCCGGCACGGCTCCGAACTGGAGCGTGGGCACGGGATCGTCGTCCTCGATCAGGAGGGTGTGAAAGCCGCCGCGGTAATCGACGTGCGCGCCGCCGGTGGCCGGTGTCAGCATGATCAGGAAGTAGCGCGGGAGGTCGGTGAACGTGCCGTCGTCGAGCAGCGTGTACGAACACTGCTTGACGGCCTCGCCCGGGGCGAAGGTGACGGTTTGCGCGCCGAACGCCGCATAGTCGACGCCCACTTCCGCCCTCGTGGCGGGGGGAATCGTGACTGCCGTGAACGAGGGCGCGCACGTCGTGGTGACCGTTCCGGTCGTTCCCAGCCGGCGAATGACGTCCACCGTGACGGTGCGGCCTTCGACACGGCGCGAGGTCCAGTCTTCGAAGTAGAGGCGTCCGGCGTACGTGGTGGTCATCGAAAAGTCGACGAGGCCGGTGAAGAAGCGTTGTCCGTCGAGGGACATGAACGAGTCGCCCGCCACGACCCCGGACGGCGCCGGCGGCGATGCCCCGACCGGCAGGAAGGTCGAGATGTCGATGAGCGCGAAGTCTCTCCCGACGGCCAGCGGATCGTTCCACTGTGCCGGAGGGGTCCAGGCGCCGACGCCCGGCCGGAGCCAGAGCATTCCGCGGTCCGGTGTTCTCCCGGCGTCGTAAATCGAAAAATGCCCGCTCGCGTCGGCGGTGATCCCCAGGACGTAGGGCGGCTCCAGAACGCTTCCCGTCACGTAAGGCGGCACCGCCCATTCGCCGGTCTCCACGTCCACGACGGCCAGTGAGCCCGTGGACGGCGGCGTGAAGCGCACCTGCCCGTCGTTGTTACTGTCTGCCTCGAGGCCGGTCTTTCTCGGCGAGCCGCCGTAGATCCACGCCACGCGGTGGCCGGCGGGAACGGTGACGACGGCCTCGCTGCCTTCGAAAGTCAGCACGGGTTTCGCCGCGAGCGCGCTGAGCGACACGGCAAGCGAGAGCAGCAAAACGGAGAAATAGCGGAGTTTCACGGGACGGGACCGCGAGAAAGATGGGTCAGCCGCTGATTCCTGTCAAGCGGTCGCTGCAGCCGCGCTCTACATTGGAACCGTCACAACACCTGGCGGGTGTCCCCGATTCGCTTCGTCGCTCCTTCGCGGTCGAAAAACTCCAGTAAGGGAATCGCGACCTTGCGCGAGATGCCGAAGAGGTCCTTGAACTGGCCGACGTCGATGGTCTCGCCTTTCTTCGACGACAGCTTTTCCCGCGCCGAGGCGACGACGTCGCGGTGCAGATAGACGCCCTCGGCCAGGCGGACAAGCGTTCCCTGTTTCACGAGGTACGCGATCACGCCTTCGATCACCTTCGGGCGCTGCGGGATGGCCTTGATGATCTCCGAGGTCGCGGGCGTCTGCAGTCCCGCTTCGACGTACTTCAACTCGATCGCGCGTGCGAGCTCGCCCTCGGCACCGCCGAGGGTCTTCGACCGGCCGGGGATGTCCAGCGCATCGCCCTGCACGGTGGCGATGTTCTCCTTCGCCAGGTCGTTCAGCAGGAAGTTGACCGGCGCGCCGCTCGGGATGAGCTTCTGCACGAACTCTCCCTTCGGCACGCTCACCGCCATCTTGTTGTCCTTGAAGTAGCGGTCCATGAACGTCATCGCCTTGCGGCGGAACTCGGCCAGGGCGTCGTTGTGCAGGAACGTGCTGCCCGTCTTCGCGACGTTGGGCACGCCGCGCAGCTCTTTCGTCAGCGACTCGACGCGGATCCCCGTGCGCGCCTGCAGCTCGTCCAGCGTCACGCCGCGGAGTCCCTGGAGCTTCGCCGTCAACTCGACGCGCTGCGGCAGCGATCCGCCGGCCAGCGTCTCCAGAATCTCCACGCGCGTCCCGCGGCTCAGTTTCGCCAGGTGCGCGTCGAGGATCACGCCGCCGCCGATGGTGAACGCGGGCGAGTAGCGGCGGATGACGAAGCGGTCGCCGGCGACGGCCACGATGGGCGACTCGAGGCGGATCTGCGCGAACGCGCTCTCGCCCGGCCGCAGCTCGCCCGTGGTGTCGTCGACGAAGCGCACCGTGCCGAGGAGCTCGGCGGAGAGGTGATGGAACCGGATGCGGGTCTGCTCCTTGAGCGGTTTCGAGTCCGCCAGCAGGTCCAGGCGCACGGTGATGACCTGGGACGGCCGGAGCGTGTTCGGATGAAGGACCTGATGGCCGCGGTGCAGCTCTTCGAGCGGGATGTCGGAGAGGTTCATCGACGTGCGCTCGCCCGCGGACGCCTCGTCGCGCGGCTGGCCGTGCACCTGGATCGCGCGCGCGCGGCTGTGGCGCGCGCCGGGGAGCACTTCCACTTCGTCTTCCACCTTCACCCGGCCGGAGTACGTCGTGCCGGTGATCACCGAGCCGAAGCCTTTCATCGTGAAGACGCGGTCGATGGGGAGGCGGAAGACGCGCGTGCTCGCATCGCGGTCGCCGACGGCGGAGACCGATGCGAGGATCGCCGCGCGCAGGTCGTCCAGTCCCGCGCCGGTCGTGCTGCTCACGGGCACGACGGGCGCGCCTTCCAGGAAGCTCCCGGCCACGAGCTCTTCGACTTCCAGGCGCACGAGCTCGAGGATGTCGCGCTCCACGAGGTCGCTCTTGGTGACGGCGATGACGCCGGAGCCGATGCCGAGGAGCTTGCAGATGGCGAAATGCTCGCGGGTCTGCGGCTTGATCGACTCGTCCGCCGCGACGACGAGCAGCACGCTGTCGATGCCGCCGACGCCGGCGAGCATGTTCTTCACGAAGCGCTCGTGACCGGGCACGTCGACGAAGCCGATCTGGTAGTCGTCCGTGAACCAGCTCGCGAACCCGAGGTCGATGGTGATGCCGCGCCGCTTCTCCTCGGGCAGCCGGTCGGTGTCGATTCCGGTGAGCGCGCGCACGAGGGAGGTCTTGTCGTGATCGATGTGGCCGGCCGTCCCGACCACGCGTTTCTTGCGAGTCATTCGCGCGAATCGTACATGGGTGGAGTTCCTCGGGTTCCTCGGAGTTCCTCGGAGCTCCTCGGAGGAGAGGATGTCCACTCCACTCCGAGGAACCCCGAGGAACCCGAGGAACTCCGAGGAACCGTCTAAAACCGATCGGGATACGCCTCCTTCAACTGCGGAGGCAGCGTCGCATCCTGGCCGAGCGATTCCTTGAGGTCTCCCGCGTTGAGGATGGCCTGGCCGCGGAAGTGGTTGTTCGTGATCACGTACGTGTCGCGCTGCTTCGACATCTGCTCGATCCGCTCCACCCACGGCTCGAGCTCCTTCTCCGAGTACAGGTAGTTGTAGCGCTCCCACGACTCGTCGTGCGCGAACCACTTCTCGTAGTTCCTGCCGTGGAACCGCGCGTACGCAACCGGGCCCGTCACCGTCGCCGCGGGCTTCACCGAGTCGCTGAACAGCGGCTGGTCGACGTTCACCCACGCCACGTCGTGCTCGCCGAGGAAGTCGTAGAACTCCGGCACCTGGAAGGTCGAGTGCCGCACTTCGAGCGACTGCGGGTAGGCCTTGAACGCGACGAACAGCTTCTCCAGCTTCGCCCGCGATTCCGGCGTGTTCTTGAAGCTCCACGGGAACTGGATGAGGATCGCGCCGAGGCGATCGGCGTCCATGAGCGGGTCGAGGTAGTTGCGGAACGCCTTCACGTCGTCCTTCGACAGCCCCTCCGTTTCATGCGTGAAGCCGCGGAAGATCTTCGTCGTGAACTTGAAGTCGTCGTTCGCCGCGACGCGCTTCACCCAGCTCTTCGAATGCGTGGGCGGAGGGATGCGGTAGAAGGGCGAGTTGATCTCGATCGTGTCGAAAAACTGGGCGAGATAGCCGAGGGCGTCGAACTTCGAGCCGTGCGGCGGATAGACGACGCCTTCCCAGTCTTTGTAGCTCCAGCCGGCGGGTCCGACGCGGATTCTGGTGGGTTTTTTCAATGGTCAACACCTTGACGCTTTTATTTGGAGTACTGCGTTCCGCGTTGCCTTCCTTTCGAAAACTATGCTAAAAGCGCTGCCATCGGGATCAATATGCACACCTCCTGTCGGACAGCGGCGTTCGTTGAGGGGATCGTGTTGTCCCGATGGACTCGGAAGGGGGTCGATTCTCAACGCACTCAGTAGTATCTACCCATCAAGCGGGGGCAGGGTCGCGGCCCCCCGCACGTGACATCCGCTGCGGCAAACGTTTTCGTCAGGTAACAACAGGTTAGGAGATCAAGGTTTCATGGACACTTTCAACGACAAGTCCCTCAACTGCGCCGATTGCGGACAGGAGTTCATTTTCAGCCGCAACGAACAGGCGTTCTACGCCGAGCGCGGATTCACGAATGAGCCGAAGCGCTGCAAGAACTGCCGCGACAAGCGGAAAACGTCCCGCGACGGAAACGGGTCGGAAGGCCGCTCCCGCCAGATGGTGAGCGTCACCTGCGACAGCTGCGGAATCCCCACCGAGGTTCCGTTCACGCCCGTCAGTGGCAAGCCGGTCTACTGCCGCGATTGCTACAACCAGCGTCGCTCGAACAGCCGCTCTTCGAGCTGGGCCTGACCCTACGCACGATCGACCCCTTCCGCGGCCGGCGTAACGCCGGCCGTTTTGTTTGCCCCGCGATTCCGCTTATGATCCGCGCCGCTTGAGCCGCTCGATCCTCCCTCCTGTCCATTCCGTCCTCGATCTCATCGGCAACACGCCGATGGTCCGCCTGCACAGCATCCCCGGGCCCGACGACGCCGAGATCTTCGTGAAGATGGAGTTCCTTAGTCCCGGCCTGTCGGTGAAAGACCGCATCGGCGTCGGCATGATCGAGCGCGCGGAGCGCGACGGTCTGCTCAAGCCCGGCGGCACGATCATCGAGCCGACCGCGGGCAACACCGGCGTCGGCCTCGCGCTCGCGGGCGTGCAGAAGGGCTATCGCGTCATCCTCTGCGTTCCGGAGAACTTCTCCATCGAAAAGCGCGAAGTCATGAAAGCCCTCGGCGGCGAGGTGATCCTCACGCCGAAAGAGGCGGGGATGAAGGCCGCGATCCAGAAAGCGCAGGAGCTGGCGCAGGAGATCGAAGGCGCCTACGTCCCGCAGCAGTTCGCGAACCCGTACAACACCGAATCGCACTACGACACGACCGGTCCCGAGATCTTCGAACAGATGGACGGCCGCATCGACGCGTGGCTCGCGGGCGCGGGCACGGGTGGCACATTCACCGGAGTGGCGAAGTACCTCCGCGAACGCCTGCCGCACGTCGAGTGTTATGTGGTCGAGCCGCAGGGATCGATCCTCAAAGGCGGCGAAGCAGGTCCGCACGAAGTGGAAGGCATCGGCGCATCGACGTTCATCCCTCCCGTCCTCGACATGGCGCTGGCGACGGACGTGATCCGCGTGGATGACGATCCGGCGTTCGACATGGTGGCGCGCCTGGCGCGCGAGGAAGGCATCCTCGGCGCGTCTTCCGCCGGCGCAAACGTCACCGCCGCGCTCGAAGTCGCCCGCCGCCTCGGCCGCGGCAAGCGCGTCGTCACCGTCATCCCCGACGCCGCGGAGCGTTACATGTCGAAAGGCGTCTACTCGCGCTGGCGCAAGGAGTCCTGATCATGGGTTTTTCCACCGATTGCATTCACGCCGGGCAGGAGCCCGAGCCGCACACCGGCGCCGTCACCATCCCCATCTATCAAACGTCGACGTACGTGCAGCCGGAGCTCGGCCGTCACAAGGGCTACGAGTACGCGCGCACGAAGAATCCGACGCGCTCGGCGCTCGAAGCGAACCTCGCCGCGCTGGAGCGGGGCAAGTACGGGCACTGCTTCGCGTCGGGCATGTCGGCCACGGACACGGTCTTCCGCCTGCTGAAGTCGGGCGATCACGTGGTGGCGGGCGAGAACATGTACGGCGGCTCGTACCGCCTGTTCAGCCGCGTGCTGGAGAAGTTCGGGCTGGAGTTCACGTATGTCGACACGTCGAACGTGGACAACGTGCGGAGCGCGCTGAAGGCGAACACGAAGCTGGTGTTCCTGGAGACGCCGACCAATCCGATGATGACCGTCACGGACCTGGCGGCGTGCGCGGACGTCGCGCACCAGCACGGGGCCCTGGTCGTCGTCGACAACACGTTCTGCTCGCCGTGGCTGCAGAAGCCGATCGAGCTCGGCGCGGACATCGTCGTGCACTCGACGACGAAGTTCCTCAACGGGCACTCGGATTCGGTCGGCGGCGTGGTGGTGTCGAACCGCGACGACATCGGCGAGCAGATCGGGTTCCTGCAGAACGCGGTCGGCGCGATCCTGTCTCCCTTCGATTCGTGGCTGGTGCTGCGCGGCGTGAAGACGCTCGCGGTGCGCATGAAGCGCCACGAAGAGAACGGGATGGCCATGGCGAACTACCTCGCGCATCACGAGAAGGTGCGCAAGATCTACTATCCGGGCCTGCCGGACCACCCCCAGCACGAGCTGGCGAAGCGGCAGATGAACGGCTTCGGCTCGATGATCTCCTTCGACCTCGGCTCGCACGAGAACGCGAAGAAGTTCCTCGACCGCGTCCGCCTCTGCTCGCTGGCGGAAAGCCTCGGCGGCGTCGAGACCCTGATCTCGCACCCGGAGACGATGACCCACGCGTCGGTCCCCCTCGAGACCCGCACCCGCCTCGGGATCACGCCCGGGCTGGTGCGCATCTCGGTGGGCATCGAAGACATCGAAGACCTGATCGCCGACCTCGAAAACGCCTTCGACGGTCTCTGATCTGGAGTGCGGCAACTGCGCTATCGCTGCGTTGCCGCACTCCATACCGGATGGCACGGCTGGCGGTGATGCAGCAACTACAATAGACCCCCGCATGCCCGCCGTCCTCCTCCTCGTCGCGTACTTTGTCGGCTCGATTCCGTTCAGTTATCTCATCGCGCGCGTCTTCGCGGGCAAGGACGTGCGGCAGGAGGGGAGCGGGAATGTGGGCGCGACGAATGTGGCGCGCACCGCGGGGAAGCTGGCCGGCGCGCTCGCGTTGCTGGGGGATCTGGCGAAGGGCGTGATCGTCATCCTCATCGCGCGGTGGATCGTCGCGCGGCCGGACTGGCCGTACGCGGCGGGGCCGCAGCCGTGGCAGTCACGGGAGATGTGGATCGCGCTCGCCGGGCTGATGACCGTGCTCGGGCACATGTTCCCGGTCTGGCTGCGCTTCCACGGCGGCAAAGGGGTGGCCACGGCGGCGGGGGTGCTGCTCGCGCTCGATCCGCGCGTGTTCGGAGCCTCGCTGCTGGTGTTCGCGATCGTGGTGCTGCTCTCGCGGATGGTCTCGCTGGCGTCGATTCTCACCGCGGCGACGATCCCGCTGCTCTTCCGCTTCGTGGCCCATGACTCGCCGTACTGGCGAACGATCATCAGCATCGGCATCGCGCTCGCCGTGATCCTCAAGCATCACTCCAACATCGCCCGGCTCGCGCGCGGCACAGAGCGACGGCTCGGCCGGAAGAAGGAGGACGAATGAAGCTCTCCGTCATCGGCGCGGGCGCGTTCGGGACGGCCATGGCCGTGGCCGCGCAGCGCGCGGGCAACGAGGTGATGCTGTGGGCGCACGACGCCGCGGTGGCGAAGACGATCGCGGAGACGGGCGCGAACCCGGACTACCTCCGCGGGGTGACGCTCGGCGAGGGCATCCATCCGACCAACGATCTGGCCGAGGCGGCGGCGTTCTCCGAGACGCACTTCATGGTCGTGCCGAGCCACCATTACCGCGAAGTCCTCACCAACCTCCGCTCGCACATGAAGGGGCGGGTGAACGTCATCTCCGGCACGAAGGGCATCGAGAACGAATCGCTCGACCGGATGTCGGAGGTGACGGTGGAGGTCCTCGGCGACCAGCTCGCGGCGTTCGCCGTGCTCTCCGGTCCGACGTTCGCGATCGAGACGGCGACCGGCAGTCCGACGGCGGCGGTGATCGCATCCCGCAACATCGAGTTCGCGCAACAGGCGCAGCACTTCATGTCGTCGCCGACGTTCCGGCTCTATCACTCCGAGGACGTGGCGGGCGTGGAGCTGGCGGGGTCGCTGAAGAACGTCATCGCCATCGCCGCCGGCACCTTGGAAGGCCTGGGCCTCGGCTACAACACCAACGCCGCGCTGATCACCCGTGGCCTTCGCGAGATGACCCGCTTGGGCATCGTCCTCGGCGGGCGCCTGGAGACGTTCGCGGGACTGGCCGGGATGGGCGATCTCGTGCTCACGTGCACCGGCGCGCTCTCGCGCAACCGCACCGTGGGCGTCCAGCTCGGCCAGGGACAGAAGCTCGAGGACATCCTGCGCGACGCGAAGTTCGTGGCCGAGGGGATCAAGACGTCGAAATCGGCGCAGGCCCTCGCCGAGCGGCACCACATCGAGATGCCGATCACGCACGAGATGCACCGCGTGCTCTACGAAGGCGAGTCGCCGCGCGGCGCGATCCAGCGCCTCATGACCCGGTCGCTGAAGTCCGAGGTCGCGTAGACCTGTCATCCTGAGCCGGCGAAGCGCGGCGAAGGATCCCCTGATTCAGGCGCAGTCCGCGCAAGTGGCAGGGAGTCCTTCGCCGTCTACGCGGCTCAGGATGACAGCGGCTCGCGGCTCGGTGCGATCGTGTAGAGCCGCAGCCAGCCGATGCTCGCGGCGGCGGCGAGCAGGGAGATCACCACGCCGAGGATGAGGCCGGGCGGGACGTTGTTCGCCGGCAGCGGCTGAGGGATCGCGTCCGGCACCTCGTACACGCCGACCGCGGGAGGCGGTGGACCGGCGATGCGCGTCGCGCCGGCCACGTCGCCGCGGCTCAGCACCCAGCGCACGCCCAGCGCGCCGAGCCTCCGCACTTCGTCCGGCGCGAGGATCGGATTGAACGTGTGCAGCAGCGGGTCGTAGCCGCGCGGCAGCAGCTCTTCGACCCGCGGCTTCTGGCTCAGCGCGTCGTACGAGATGGCGTCGCGCACCTGGTAGAGCGTCGCCAGGTTCGCGGGGAAGACCTCGAAGTGCTCCGCGAGGAGGAACTGCCGCTCCGGATCGCGCAGCCGGACCTCGCGGACGACGTCCGGCTCGCGCGGTACGTCCGTCATCGGCACCGCGGGATTGAAGCCGACGCCGAACGCGAGCAGCTCACCCGCGGCCGCGACCGTCAGCAACGCCATCCGGCGCCGCAGCGGCAGCGCCAGCGCGATCCCCGCGAGCAGCCAGCACGCGCCGGGCAGCGCCACGCGCCGCAGCGTCGTCAGGCCCGCTGCCGAGACGTAGTAGCCGAGGCGCTCTTCGTATACCGCGGGCGCCTGACGGAGATAACCGCGCTCGCGCAACGCCGCGATGCCCGTCCGCGCTGCGCTCTTCAGCGGCCCCGGCGCCGCCAGCGGGAACAGCCCTGCGATCAGCGCCACCAACCCCGCCAGCGCGAGCGCCGTCCCGATCTTGCGGCGCTGCCGCGTGGCGGCGAGCCACAGAGCAGGACCGGCGGCGATCGACCCGAAGAGGACGAACAGCGCGACGCCGTACTCCAGCGTGAGCACGCGCAGTACCGGCACGTGACGCAGCACCGGCCAGAGCCCCGGCGGATACCACGACGCGGCCAGCGCGACGGCGCCGATCGCCAGTCCCCGCTTCAGCGACGGCGTCAGCCCGCGCCAGGAGAGCACGATCGCGAGCAGCACGATCGCGCCGATGAAGCCGCCCGCGCGCAGGTTGAAGTTCTCCGCCATCGGCACCGCGGTCAGATCGAGCTCGCCTTGCAGCGGACTGCCGAGGACTCCGGGGAGCACCTGCGAGACCACGCCCCACAGACGAAACGGGTGCGCGATCCGCGGCCGCAGCACCTCGGCGTAGCTGTCGCGGAGCAGCGCCAGGAACGGCGCGAGCTGCACCGCCATCAGCAGGAAGCCGAGGACCGCGCCGGTGAACGACGGCACCAGCGCGAGCAACCCGAATTCGCGGCGCTTCTCCGCTTCCCAGACCAGAAAGACGCCGATGCCGAGGACGCCGAGGAAGAGCGTCTCCGGATGGCCGCCGGCGGCGGCCAGCGCGGCGAAGAGGATCACCAGCACCGCGTTGCGCATGCGCGGGATCTTCATCAGGCGCAGCATCGCCGCGGCCAGCCCCGCCAGCAGCGTGAACACGCTCGTGATCGGATACAGCAGCCAGCAGATCGTGTAGCCCGCGGTCGCGTACACGATCCCGGAGAAGACGGCCTGCGGCCGCGGCACGTCGAGCTCGCGCGCGAGCCAGTAGGCGCACAGCATCGCCGCCAGGATCTTCATCAGCGCCATCACCGCCCAGCCATCGAGGCCGAGGAGGAGGCGCGGCCAGGTGAACGGCGAGAAGAGCGCCGTCTGCGGATTCGCGAACAGCGGTCCGCCGTCACCGGCCCAGCGGTTCGTCCACGGCATCTGGCCATCGCCGGCGAGGCGCAGGATCTCGCGGTCCCACGGGACGAACTGCACGACGACGTCGGCGAGCAGGGTGTTGGAGACGCGCACGCGCCGCGTCGGGTCGTGCTTCCAGGCGTCGAAGTCGAGCGGGATGTCGAGGGGCGCGAAGGTGTAGCCGGGAAGAAAGCCGAGGCCGGTGTACGCGAGGGCCACGGCAAGGAAGATCAGAAGCGTACGGCGCATGTGCTAAGTGATCTTACATCAGAGGGTTAGAGCTGGCTTCGGGGTTGCAAAAGTAGGAGGGTGAATGGAGGGCAACACATGCTGAACTTCATCAAACGACTGATCGCGTTCCGCCTCGGCCAGACCGCTGCCCGCGGCACGGCACGCATGTTCGGTTTCGGCCGTCTGGCCATGATCGCCGGCGTCATCGGCGGCTGGCGGGCCTGGCGCCGTTACCAGCATCGTCACGTGTAGTTGAATCAGGGCGCAGGAGGCAGGGCACAGGCGCAGGAGATCGAAACCGTTTCTCCTGAGCCTGTCCCCTGCACCCTGCGCCCTATGCGTTAGCATGTCCCTCGTGCACCGGCAGAACCTCGGCGAGATGCTTCTCGCCGCCAACCTCATCGACGAAGTGCAGATGCAGATTGCACTCGCCGAGCAGAAGCAGACGGGCCGGCGCTTCGGCTCCACGCTGGTCGAGCTCAAGTTCATCGACGAGAACGTCCTCGCCGCTTTCCTCTCCAAGCAGATCGACGTCCCCTGCATCAGCCTGCTGCACGTCGAGATCCCGAAGAAAGTGCTGCGCAAGCTGCCGCGCGCGACCGTCGTCGAATGCCGTGCCGTTCCCGTGCGCGTCGACGGCAACCGTCTCGAAGTGGCGATGACGGACCCGACGGACATCGAGGTGCTCGACAAGGTCGAGAAGGCCAGCGGGATGACGGTCTCGCCGCTGATCGCGCCGCAGAGCTCGATCACGACGATGATCGAGCGTTGCTATCCGGAGCCGCGCGATCCGGACGACACCCTCAGCGGCAGGCAGAGCCCGCTCCGGAACGTGCCGAATGACCCGGTCTTCTGGGACATCGTCGCGGAAATGGAGAGCGGCGACCTCGACGACCGGCTGACGCGCATCGAGACGAAGCTCGAGCAGGTGTGGGTGCTGCTCGAGAAGATCCTCCGCACGATCGAAATCAGGGAAGGAGTGCACCGCGGTTAGCGGTGCGCGCGGATCAGAATTGCGGCGGCGGCGGGTTAGCCCCGGTGAACTCCGACGCGTCGTCCTGCGTGCCGTCGTAACCCTCTTCGTGCGCGACGGCCTGGGTCTGCGCCTTCTGCTCCTGCTCCTGCTTCGCCTTACGGTCTTTCTCCGCCTGCTCGGCGGCTTTCGCGCGCTGCTCCTGCTGCGCTTTCATGGCAATCATCTCGGGCGTGGCGCGCGGCGGCTCGAGCGGCTGGGGCATCTGGAAGATGGCCTGCTTGTCGGTGGTGGTGACGTGCGCGTTCGCGCCGGACGTCTTGAGCGTGGCGTTGGTGATGACGTTCGCCGGCTTCTTGCCGAGCCGGTTGGCACGCTTCGCGGCGGCGACCAGCGGCGAGTCGGGCTGCGCCTGCGGCGCGGCGGCCGCCGTGGGCGTGGCCTGCTCCGCTTTCTTTTCTTCCGCCTTCTTTTCCTCGGCCAATACCGGGAGGGCCAGTACGAGAATGATGGTCAGTGCGCGCGTCATGACATCCTTAATGCGTTTGTGAACCGTCACAATTTCCTCCGCGTCCCGAATCTTGCACCTGTCGAGGGCTGAATGTCACCCGAATCACTGCTGCAGGATTTCGGCTACCTGGCAGTTTTCGTCGGGACCTTTCTCGAAGGGGAAGCCATTCTCGTGGCCGCGGGCTTCTTCGCGTCACGGCAGTACCTCGACCCGTTCGCCGTCGGTGTGGTCGCGTTCGTCGGCGCCTACCTGGGTCATCTGTTCTGGTTCTGGCTGGGCCGCGTGCACGGCGTGCGGCTGCTGGACCGCTTCCCGCGCATGAAGCGGCACTTCGGCAAAGGGGTGCGTGTCTTCGAGCGCTACGGCGTCACGGCGATCATCCTGACGCAGTGGCTGTACGGCCTGCGGATCACCTGCGCGGTGATCATCGGCATGTCGCGCATCGGGCTGATCAAGTTCCTGCTGTACCAGGCCGTGAGCTGTGCGTTGTGGGTCGCGGTGATCACGGCCGCCGGCTACTACTTCGGCCGTGCCATCGAAAGCGTCCTGGGACGCGTCGAGCACATCGAGAAGTACGGCCTGGCGTTCATCGCGGCCATCGCCATCGGGTTCTGGATCTGGCACCGGTACAAAGAGAAAAAGGAAGACGAGGGCGTGTAACGGCGGGTTCCTCGGGTTCCTCGGAGTTCCTCGGGTTCCTCGGAGGAGAAAAGCTGCTCTTCCCCCGAGGAACTCCGAGGAACTCCGAGGAACCGAGGAACCGCCTTCAAAACCTTGCCGCCGTGACCACGAATGCCTGCTGCGACTCGTAGTTCTTCCTTCCTCCGTAGTGCGACATCAGCACGACGCGCGTCATCACCTTCCGGTTGCGCGACGGGCCGGCGATCTTCACCTCGAAGCCCGACGGAAACCCGGGCTTCGTCTTGTCCGGCTGCGCGAACACCCGCATGGGCGTGGGCAGCGTGAACGATCCGAACGCGATCGAGTAGTCGATGCGGCCCGAGATCCCCATCCCGCCCGCTAGCCGCTGCTCGTCGTCGTGCACGCCGAAGAACGGGCGCAGGAGCGTCGTCGTGTGGACGACCGGGATCTTCGCTCCGTTGATCGCCGCGTCGAACACGCCGTCGGTCGCGCCGGAGAGAGCGTAAAACGCGCTGTTCAGCGTCGCGCCCGGATTCCACGCCCGGGTCATCCCCGCGGCGATGAGCTTCTGCGCGATCTTCCCGGCCGGTGCGGCGTCGAGGGAGTCGAGCTGGAAGTAGTCCGCGTACTCCGCGCTGCGGCTCATGAGCAGGTCCATGGTCATGCCGCTGCCGCCGAACGACTTCACGCTGCTGCGCGCGAGGTAGAAGTACTCGAAGCGGTAGCGGTCCGCGAGGAACTCGACCTCCGGCGTGAGCGCGCTGTTGTCGTGGTCGTACATGACGGAGAGCGGCTCGAGCTGCCGCGCCAGGAGCATCGAGTTGCCCGTGAACTTCTGCGCCGCGGTATCGGGCTCGATCTCGCCCGAAGCGGCGAACAGCGGCAGGCGCGAGTCCGCCCACACCGTCACGCCCGCCGGCATCGTCAGCGCGTTGCGGTAGGAGATGCCCAGCGTGTCCTCCTCGAAGGCGAGCTTCGTCTGCTGCACCTCGGACTGCAGGGTGTTCACCGCGCTCTGGCTGAGGATGGTCAGGTCGTTGTGGCTCTCGTTCAGGAGGGTGACCTGCATCGTCTCTTCGATGAGCGAGTAGACGAGGATCATCACGATGCTCACGATCGCCATCACGACCGTGATCTCCATGAGCGAGAAGCCGCGTTGTGCGTTGCGCATGGTCACGACCTCTTGATGAACGCGCGGTACTGGTGGAAGGAGTAGTGCAGCGGCAGCTCGTTGCCGTCCTTGTCGCGGTACACCTCGACGCGCAGCAGGTAGTTGCCTTTCGGGAACTTCGCGGCCGGCGTCTGGAGGAGGAAGCTCTTGCCCGTCTGCAGATATCCCGCGGCCGGGCGGGTGCCCGGGGTCGCGACCGTGTCGTCCTTCATGTGCAGCCAGTTCTTGCCGTTGTCGCGGCTGTAGAGCAGCGCGTAGCGCACCACGGTGTCCTCGGCGAAGTTGTTCGGATACGCCGGCGTGTACGGCAGGCCGTCCCAGCGCTGCCAGGTGATGTCCCACGTCACGGTGACGGAGTCGGGGTCGACGAGATCGTCTTCGTCGCCGGGCGCGGTGATGACGACGCGCGGCAGCTCGCGGACGCGCGCCGGGTCGAGCTTGCCGGACACCGTGTAGAGACCCGAGGTCAGGTAGCTCTGGATGAGGCTGAGGAAAGACCAGCGGGCGATGAACGCGACGCCGGATTGACCGACCGGCGAGAGGCCGTTCACCACCACGAACGAGGCATCGGTGCCGCCGCGCATCGCCACGAGCGAGCTGCCGTGGATGTTCGTCGAGTGGCGGTAGAACTGCGCCAGCGACGTGATCGTGTTCGCCGGCCCGTACACGTTCTGCAGGAAATGATCGGGGTTCGTGGCCGTGTCGTTCACCGTCAGGTCGAACGGCCGGTTGTTCGCGATGCTGGCCGGCATGGGCAGCTTGTACGTGCTCGCGACCACGGTGCCGTCCGCGGCCAGATTTCCGGTCGTGTTGTCCTGCGGGCGATGGTGGAACGTCGACGTCTTCGTCCCGGCCCAGAAGAACGTCGGGCTTCCTTCTTCCTGCGTCCGGCGGGCGGCGTCGAGCAGGTCGGTGCCCGCCGGGAGGCGCGTGTTGATCGAGCCGCGCAGGACGCGCCGGAAGGTTCCTTTCCCGAAGCCCGTCGAGAGGTTGCCCTTCGCGCTCCAGGTCGCCCACTGATCGTCGGGGTACAGCTCCCCGAGCCACGTCATCGCCCACCAGTCGCTGTCGTTGTCCTTGATGTACTTCACGCCGCTGACGTTCGTCTGGCCGAGGATCGACTGCTCGTAACGCGAGCCGTTGGTGCCGTCGAACGGCCGCGAGGAGACGGGAATGCTGTCCTTGAAGCCGTTCGCCTCGTCGTAGCCGATCTCGTTGCCGATGCCGACGTAGTAGTAGGAGAAGCCGGTCATGGTCGTATACACCGCGTTCGTGCGCAGCGCGGCGGTGCGCCAGACCTCGTAGATCCGGTGGGCGTCGATCTCCAGCCCGGACGTGTAGGTGACCCCCGAAACGGTCTCCTGATGGGTCTTCCAGACGTCGTCGTGCTGGTCGATGTTTCCCGGGTGGTTCTTGACGCCGAACCAGTTCCCGCTGCCCGCCGGTCCGTCGTAGGCCCACCCCTGCCACACGGTGTCCATGTCGTTGCCTGTCGAGTGGAAATCGTCGAAATAGCGGTTGTAGCCGAGGCCGAGCCGGTCGCGCCGGGCGCGGCCGGAATCCCAGTGCGGCAGCTTCAGGTCGGCGTAGGGGCAATGCCGCGGATCGCCGAGGAACTGGAAGCGCTCCGTGAGCGGGAGATGCGGGTCGTTCGTGGCGTCGCCGAACAGCCAGACGTCGGTGCCGCGCCACACATAGGTGCGCGAAACGTTCGGATAATCGGTCGCCGCGTTGGCGCCGATGCGGGTCTCGACGGTGATCGGCAGCTCGCTCGGGGTGTTCTTGGGCAGGACGAACGACGGGATCGTGATCACCCAGCGCGCCGTGTTCTTCGCGCGGTCCTGCCGGTTCGAGAGGTCGACGTCGAAGGGTGCGGGCGACAGCGAGTCGGGCAGGTCCTCGACCGGCGCCGGAATGTAGTCGAGCGCGTAGAGGCGCTTGTCGGCCGCGAGGCCGCCGCGGTCGCACGGATTGGCCGGATTCACCTGTTGCTTCACGCACCCCGCCCTCAGCGGCGAGTTGTAGAGCCGGATGACCGTGTTCACGCCGTCGGTCGCCGACGACCACCACATCTGAGTCGGCGCGGTGATCGGCGACGGCGTCGAGGAGGCGTTCCCGCGCGCGTAGTCGTCGGCCCGCGCGTCGTTGTTGAAGTCGACCCCGCCCGTGATCGCGCGGATGTCGCTCGGGACGGGGTTCCAGGAGATGTTCTTCAAGGTGATCGTGATCGGCTTGTCCAGCCAGGGCGGCGCGCTGTCAGGCTTCATGTGGTACGAGTAGACGCGCAGCGCGACCGCGTCGCTGTTGCCGTAGTGCAGGCGCTCGGGGTGCGTCACGACGCGCACGTTCGCCGTGGCCGCAGGGTCTTTGGCCGCATCCGCGTAGTTGCGCACGGGCGGGAACGGGAAGAGCTCGCCGTGCAGGTTGATGATGATCGCGTTCCGGTAGCGGTCCGGGTTCAGGACCATGTCGTCGAGCAGCAGGCGCAGCGTCGGCGCATCCGCGGTCTCGAGCGTCGTCTTCTTGCCGTCGGCGGCCGTGGTGATGACGGTGCTCACGCGCGCGTCGAACAGCGCCTTCTCTTCCGGATACCGGAGGCTGTTGTTGTACTGGTCGGCGAGCGAGTAGGGCAACGGGTTCTGGGTCGCGTCGTAGGCGTTCGCGACGACCCCGTTCTCGTCCACGATCCGTCCCATGAAGTAGTCCGGCGAGTAGTAGTTCTCGACCGCCGATCCGTCCGGCATGCGCCCCGGGTAGAAGTAGACGTTCGGGATGGGATCCGTCGACGGCACCTCCCGGTTCACATACGGCGTATAGAGCGGATCGCGCCCGTACGACAGCTTGCGGATCCAGTGCTGGCGGAACTCGAGACCGGGGTGCCGCGCCTGCAGATCGGAGATCGCGCCTTCCACGAAGGGCCGGATGTTCTGCATGTACACCCACCACCCCGGCACGTTCTCGACGGCCACGAGGTAGACGTCGTAGACCTGGGTCGGCGGCATGCTGTGCGGAATGGTGCTGAGGACTCCCGCCACCTCCGCCAGGACGCGCAGGCCGCCCACGTCGCGGACGTACACCTTCACGTTGACCAGCCGGACGTCGTTGGCGCCCTTCACGCGCTGCACGGTGATGCGACGCTCGTACAGCCAGTCGGTGCCGACGCGCTTGTTGCCGCTCGCCGGGTCGGCCGGGTCTTTGACGCCGTCCCGGGTCGTGAGCACCGTATCGTTGGTCGTGCCGTCGTCGTAGTCGTCCAGGACGACCGCCGTCGCGCCGCTGTCGGTCTGCACCAGCGCGCGCAGCTCCTCCAGCATCGACACCGCCTTCTGCGTGGCGAACTGCCTGTTGATGTTGTCCTGCGTGCCGCGCAGGGCGGTGGAGATCATGGTGGTGGAGTAGGCGAGGATGACCGCCAGGATCCCCATCGCGACCAGCGTTTCGGCGAGGGACATACCGCGTTGCTTGTTCATCGTGACACCACCCACGGGCTGCGGGAGAAGAGGTAGTTCCCCATCTGCAGGCGGACCTGATCGAGGATCGCGGAGTCGTAGTTGATCTCCGCCACGTCCGATCCGCCGGCGACGTGCGCGTTTCCGTTCGCGATGACCATCCCGTTGATGATCCCGGGCGGGTGGATGTTGAAGTTGCCGCCCACCCAGATCACGCCGCTGTAGTACGCGTTCGACTGCGGGTTGCAGATCAGGTTGCCGAGGACGACCAGGATGCCGCTGCCGTGCAGCTTGCGGTTGACGTTGAATGTGGCGTTGCCGCGAACGATGACGAGGGACATGTCCGGCAGCGGGTCGGGCAACTGCGACTCGTCGTCGACCACGATGTCCGCCATGGCGATCAGCTCGTTCGTCGTGACCCCGAACACCGACGCGATGCCCCACTCGGCGGTCGTGACGCCGCTGAGCTGCTGCTTGGCCTGGGAGCCGGTGATCGTACCGTTACCGCCCGTGTTCCCCGTGTTGCGCGGGTAAGCCACGCCGATGTTCGCGCCGCCCTGGATGCGCGACGGATTGATGACGTTGATGGAGGTGGCGCGGGTGGCCGAAAGGGCGGCGTAGGCATCGCCCGGCGGCCGGAACGCGAGACGCTGGATGTCCACGCGCATGGTGCGGCGGGCCAGGACGAAGTTCGGGGCGACGTCCGGCGCCTTGGTCGCGTCGTTGCGGACGTAGACGATCCCGTCGGACTCGAGCTGCCAGATCGTCCCGGCCTGCGTCTTGCCGCGCCGGACGCTCACGTCCTTCACGTCGGCGCGGCGGACCTCGTAGCGGCCCCAGACCTTTCCCTTGTTGGTGATCTCGTACGACCGCACGATCCCGGTCCCCGGCTCCTCGGAGTCGTATGCCGGCGGATCGTGCGCGGGGATGTGCGTGCAGACGCCCCCGGCGTCCACCACGGGGTCGAAGACCGTCACCGGCTGCTGCCGCTGGCGCACGAACCACGAGAGCCCTTCCGTGAGGCCCGCGTTGGCGGTGCTGATGGCCTGGCCCTGCGACGACAGTTGCCGCGCGACCGTGCGGTTCGACGTCAGCGTGATCGTCAGCGCCGTCATGAGCAGCAGCAGGATCAGGGTGGACGCGAAGATGACGATGATCAGCGCCGCCCCGCGTTCGCTCTCTCGTCGTTTCATCTGGACACACCTCTCCCCACACCCGGCGTGGAGGTTTTTTGGAGAACCGGCCAAAAATGAAAAAGGGGCTTTACGCCCCTTTGTTGGTACTCACGTACCCCGCGAATTCGTGTTCTGGATCACACAATATTCGCGAGCCGTATGTCAGCCGTACCCGACTCGTGAGAAGGCCGTAAAAAATACTCAGCCCTCGTAGGCTTTGTGCTCGAGCTCGGCCTGGGCCGCGGCCAGGCGCGCCACGGGTACGCGGTACGGCGAGCAGGAGACGTAGTTCAGGTCGCAGGCGCGGAAGAAGCGGATCGAGTCGGGGTCGCCGCCGTGCTCGCCGCACACGCCGACCTTCAGGTTCGGGTTGGCCGCGCGGCCGTCTTGCGTCCCCCGCCGCACGAGCTGGCCGACGCCTTCCTGGTCGATCGACTCGAACGGGTCTTTCGGCAGGATCTTCTTGTCCACGTACTCCGGCAGGAACGAGCCCGCGTCGTCGCGCGAGTAGCCGAAGGTCATCTGGGTGAGGTCGTTCGTGCCGAACGAGAAGAACTGCGCCGTCTCCGCGAGCTTGTCGGCGATGAGCGCGGCGCGGGGAATCTCGATCATGGTCCCCACCAGGTAGTCGACCTGGACGCCCGTCTCCTTCATCACCTCGGTCGCGGTGCGGTGGGTCATTTCCGTGGTGAGCTGCAGTTCCTTGACCGTCCCGACCAGAGGGATCATCACCTCGGGGCGCACGTCCACGCCGTCTTTCTTCACCGCGCACGCGGCCTGGAAGATGGCGCGCACCTGCATCTCGTAGATCTCGGGATAGGTGATGCCGAGGCGGCAGCCGCGGTGGCCGAGCATGGGGTTGAGCTCGTGGAGCTGGGAGACCTTGTTGCGCAGCTCCACGAAGCCCCAGTTCATTTCGCGCGCGACCGAGGAGATCTGGGCCTCGGTCTGCGGCAGGAACTCGTGCAGCGGCGGGTCGAGCAGCCGGACGGTGACGGGCATCCCCGCGAGCTCGCGGAAGATCCCCTCGAAGTCGCCGGCCTGATACGGTAGCAGCTCGGCCAGTGCCTTTCTGCGGCCCTTCTCGTCGCGCGCGAGGATCATCTCCCTCACGCGGAGGATGCGCTCCTCGGCGAAGAACATGTGCTCCGTGCGGCAGAGACCGATGCCCTGCGCGCCGAACAGGCGTGCGACGTGCGCATCGTGCGGCGTGTCGGCATTCGTGCGGATGCCGAGGGTGCGGATCTCGTCGGCCCACTTCAGGAGCCGGTCGAAATTCCGGTAGGTCTCGGAGTCCTCCGCCTTCATCGACCCTTCGAGCAGGACCTGCACGACTTCCGAGGGGCGCGTGGCGAGCTTGCCGCCGATGATCTCGCCCGTGGTGCCGTCGATGGATACCCAGTCGCCTTCTTCCAGCGGTTCGTGCCCTTCGCTGCGCAGCTCCCCTTTGCCGTAGTCGACTTTCAGCGCGCCCGCGCCGACGATGCACGGACGTCCCATGCCGCGCGCGACGACCGCCGCGTGCGACGTGAGTCCGCCGCGCGTGGTCAGGATGCCGGCCGCGCTGTGCATGCCGGCGATGTCCTCGGGCGACGTCTCGACGCGCACCAGGATGACCGGGCCGTCCTTGGCCATGCGCACGGCGTTCTCCGCGCTGAACGCGATCTGTCCCGCCGCGGCGCCCGGACCGGCGGGGAGTCCTTTCCCGAGGAGGCGTCCGCCTTTGAGGGCTTTGTCCTTCTCCTTCGTGTCGAACACGGGCGCGAGGAGCTGCGTGATCTGCCCGGCTTCGACGCGCTCGACGGCCTCGGTGTGCGTGATCAGCTCTTCGTCGACCATGTCACACGCGATCTTCACCGACGCGAATCCGGTGCGTTTGCCGGTGCGTGTCTGGAGGAGGTACAGCTTCCGCGACTGGATCGTGAACTCGATGTCCTGCATGTCGCGGTAGTGCGACTCGAGCTTCTTGTAGACGTCGACGAGCTGCTGGTAGACGTCGGGCAGGGTCTCCTCGAGCGATTTTTCATCGCCGACCACCTGGGCCCTGGAGATCGGCAGCGGGGTGCGGATGCCGGCGACGACGTCCTCACCCTGCGCGTTCGGGAGGTACTCGCCGAAGAACTTCTTCTCGCCGTTGGCGGGATTGCGCGTGAAGGCGACGCCGGTCGCGCAGTCGTCCCCCATGTTTCCGAAGACCATCGACTGCACGTTGACCGCGGTGCCCCAGTCGTCGGGGATGCCGTTCAGCTTGCGGTAGGTGATGGCGCGCTGGTTGTTCCAGGAATTGAACACCGCTCCGATCGCGCCCCAGAGCTGATCGTGCACGTCCTGCGGGAACTCGCGGCCGCCCCTTTCGCGGACGATGTTCTTGTACGTCGCGACGAGCTCGCGCAGCGACTCCGCGGGGATCTCCGCGTCCGTCTTCACGCCCACGCGGTCGCGCAGCGCGTGCAGCTCGTGCTCGAAATGCTCGCGGTCGATCTCCAGCACGACGTCGGAGTACATCTGGATGAAGCGCCGGTACGAATCGAGCGCGAACCGCTCGTCGCCGGACGACGCCGCCAGCCCCTGCGCGGTCTCGTCGTTGAGTCCGAGGTTGAGGATCGTGTCCATCATGCCCGGCATCGACGCCCGCGCGCCGGAGCGCACGGAGACGAGCAGCGGCTTGCCGCGGTCGCCGAACTTCCGCCCGACCGAGGACTCGACCTTCGCCAGGTTGGCGGCGACGGCGTCCTTCAGCTCCGGCGGATACGACTTGTCGTGCTCGTAGAAGTACGTGCAGACCTCGGTGGAGATGGTGAAGCCCGGCGGAACGGGCACCCCGATGTTCGTCATCTCGGCGAGGCCCGCGCCTTTGCCGCCGAGGATTTCTTTCATCTTGGCGTTGCCCTCGGCGTGGCCATCGCCGAAGTAATAGACGTACGTCGTCGACATAGGACGCGGATTATGTCCCAGAAACGAGGTCGACGCGGCTGAGGAGGGCCCGCTGGAGCGAGGAGCGGAGGACGATTCCGCCGCTGTCGTTGGCGGCGTTGACGAAGTCGATTCGAGCGAGGTCCACGCCGCGCTTTTCGAGCGCGGCGCGGAGCGCCTGCAGCCGGGCCGCGACGCGTCGCTGATTCTCCGCCGGCGTGTCGTAGCGAAGCTCGTGCGCGACGATCCGCATCCGTTGGGGCGAGGAGGCGATGAGCGAGGCTGCCGCGTCGAGGGTGGGAGCGCTCGGCTCTTCGACGAGACGGTCGTCCTTGTCGAACACGAGCCCGTACAGCGAAACCTTCTTCGCGCGGGCGAACAACTCCAATGTAGGGCGTGGCTTCAGCCCGCCTCCCCCGGGGGCGGGCGGGCTAAAGCCACGCCCTACATTCGGGCTGAAGCCACGCCCTGCATCACACCTCTCCCCGAACCACCCCTCCCCGATGTTCTTGTCCGCTTCCTGGAAGAAGCTCAGACCGGAGAGGTGCTTTCCGTCCGGCGAGCGCGTGATGGCCGCGTACCCCCACGTCGGGCCGCGCATCCACATGATCGCGCCCAGGCGGTTGTCGGTGCCGCCCTCGATGTAGGCCGGCGGGTCGCTCTCGATCACGCCGGTGATGCGCGCGCCGTTCTGCTCGAGATGCGCGCGCTCCCCGTTGATCGTCCAGCAGCCGGTGAACGGCGGCGTTTCGGGCATGCCCACTTCCTCGCCCGTGGCGTGGACTCCGCGCATGCGGACGTAATAGTGCCCCGCCGTGTCGAGCGTGCGGAAGCGGACATAGCGCGCCACGACCGGCTTCACGTCGATGAACTGGCGCTCGTGCGTCCGCGCGACCTTCAGCGTTCCGAGCTCCGTCCACGTCCGGCCGTCCATGGAGGCGTCGAAGGCGACGCTCTCCACCGCGTCCTGGGGGTCGCGGCTCGTACTGATGCCGACGCGCTGCAGGCGCGTGGGAGCGAGCATCGAGTAGACCAGCGTCGTTTCCGGAACGCCCGGCGCGGACGTCCAGAAGGTCTCGGTGAAGGCGTCGATCGTGTGGACCGCCGAGCTCTCCAGATGCAGCTCGCCGGTGCGGGAGACGACGGTGGCGCCGTACAGGAGGTTGAGCGCGTTGTCGACGTCGTTGTCGGGAGTAGCCGGCAGGCTCGGCGTCGGGGGCGCAGCCTCGGTCGTCGTGGCCGGTGCCGGCGCGGGCGCGTCCTCGCGGCACGCGACGAGCGCGCAGCAGACGAGGAGGACGACGGCTGGGCGGCTCACGCGCGATAGTCGCGGCGGTCGACGACGATCTTCGTCACGTCGGCGATCTTCATGGCCGCGCCGCCGACTTTGCGGAGGAGCGAGAGCCGGTTGGTGCGCACCGCCGCGTCCTCCACGTTGACCATGACGTCTTTGAAGAACGTCTCCAGCTCCGGCGCCAGCGCCGCGAACGACTCCAGGGCTGCGCGATACTGCCGCTCGGCGCTCAGCTCGCCGATCTGCGACACGACCGTGTCGGCGAGCTCGTTGAGGCGCTTCTCGGTGGCGTGCTCGAGCCGCGACGCGTCCACGCGCATCGACGCATGCCCTTCGGTGATGTTGGCGATGCGCTTGGCAGAGTCCAGAAGCGAGAGGAAGTCGGCCTCGTTGCGGATGGCCTTGACGGCGCTGATGCGGTCGACCAGATCGGTGAGCGACGGCGCCCAACCCGCTTCCATCGCCGCCGCGATCTCGTCGTACGCGAACTTCCACGCCGACGCCTCGAGGATCGTGCGGACGCGCTCGGCGAAGAACGCCAGGAGATCGTCCTTCACTTGCGCGTTGCCGGCTGCCCGTTCTCCGTACGCCTCGATGCCGAGGTCGATCAGCTTGTCGATGCCGATCCGGATCTCGCGCTTGTCGCGGTTCAGCAGGATCTGCACGACGCCCTGCGCCGCGCGCCGCAGTCCGAACGGGTCCTTCGAGCCGGTCGGCTTCGCGCCGATGGAGAAGAAGCCCACCAGCGTGTCGATGCGGTCGGCGAGCGAGACCACCGCCCCCGCGACGTTGCGCGGCAGCGCGTCGTCGAGGCTGACCGGCTGGTAGTGATCGTAGATCGCCTGCCAGACGTTGTCCGGCAGCCCTTCCTCGCGCGCGTAGATCCCGCCGACGCGGCCCTGCAGGTCCGTGAACTCCTTCACCATCTCGGTGACGAGATCCGTCTTGCAGAGACGCGCGGCCAGCGCGACGTCGGGGTCGTCCATGATCCCGCGCGCGATGCGCTCGACGCGCTTCGTCTTGTCGAGATAGTTGCCGAGCTTCTCCTGGAACTGCAGGTGCGAGAGCTGCTCGAGGCGGTCCTCGAGCTTCCTGCGCCGGTCGGTGTCGTAGAAGAACTGGGCGTCGGCGAAGCGAGCGTTGGTGACGAACGAGTTGCCGTACGCGGCGTTCCCGTCGGGATCGCCGTCGTTGTCCAGCACGGCCAGGAAGAAGCTGGTGAGGCGCTCGTTGCGGTCGCGGATCGGAAGCTGCTTCTGGTGGACGCGCATCACCGTCACCAGCACTTCCTCCGGCAGCGCCAGGTACTCGCGGCGGAACTCCGCGCGGACGAGGCCGGGGTACTCGGTGAGGTACTGCCACTGCGACCAGATCGAGGCGTCGTCGGCGGGCTTGCCCTCCACCTCTTTCGCGAGCGCGATCGCCGCCGCGGCCATCGCGTGCCTGCGCCGGTCGGCGTCGATGTACACCCGCGCCACCTCGAGCTTCGTCACGTAGTCGTTGTACGACGCGACGCTGAACGGCTTCGGCGCGAGTGTGCGGTGGCCGACGGTGGTGGTGCCGGACTGCGTCCCGAAGATCGTGACCGGCAGATGCTCGCCCTCGAACATCGAGATCACGGAGTGCACGGGCCGGATGTAGGAGTGCTCGCCCGTACCCCAGCGCATCATCTTCGGCCAGCGCAGCGACTGGACGATCTCGGGGATGCGCTCCGCGAGGATCTCCCGCGTGTCGCGGCCGGCGATCTTCTTGCGGATGCGGATGTAGTCGTCGGTCGACGGGACGATGTCGTCGGCCGTGGCATTCTGCTTCTTCAGGAACCCCTGCAGCGCCGCCTCGGGCGACTTCTTCGGCGGGCCTTTGACCTCCTGCTCGCGATCCTCCTCGCGGACGGGGAGGTTCTTCAGCAGGAAGATGATGCGGCGTGGCGTGGAATTGACGGTGACGTCGCCCGACAACGCGCTCAGGCGCTCGCGCAGCGTCGCGGCGGCCGCGTCGTGCATCCACGCGGGGATCTCTTCGGTCAGGAGCTCGAAAAAGTAATCAGCCATTGGATGCCTGCAACAGCGGGAAGCCGAGGGCCTCGCGGGCGGCGAGGTACTGCTCCGCACAGCGCACCGCGAGATCTCGCACGCGCTTGATCACACCCACCCGCTCGGTGACGGAGACCGCGCCGCGCGCGTCGAGCGTGTTGAACACGTGCGAGCACTTGAGCGTCCAGTCGTACGCGGGGAGGACGAGCTTCGCGTCGAGGCAGCGGCGCGCCTCGCCTTCGTAGACGTCGAGGAGCTTCCAGTGGACGTCGACGTCCGCGATCTCGAAGTAATACTTCGAGAACTCGTACTCGTCCTGCTTGCGCACGGCGCCGTACGGGACGCCCGGCGTCCAGTGGATGTCGAACACGGAGGACTCGCGCGCGAGGAACATCGTCAGGCGCTCGAGCCCGTACGTGATCTCCGCGGAGATGGGCGCGAGATCGATCCCGCCCGCCTGCTGGAAGTACGTGAACTGCGTGATCTCCATGCCGTCCAGGAGGATCTGCCAGCCCACACCCCACGCGCCGAGGGTGGGGGATTCCCAGTTGTCCTCCTCGAAGCGGATGTCGTGGCGGGTGAGGTCCAGGCCCAGGGCGCGGAGGGAGTCGAGATACAGCTCCTGCACCTCCAGCGGCGACGGCTTGAGGATGACCTGAAACTGATAGTGTTTGCCGAGGCGGAACGGGTTGTCGCCGTACCTGCCGTCGGCGGGCCGCCGGGAGGGCTGGACGTATCCCACGTTCCACGGTTCCGGGCCGAGGACGCGCAGGAAAGTGGCAGGGTGCATCGTGCCCGCGCCGACCTCCAGATCCAGCGGCGTCTCGATGATGCAGCCCCTGTCGGCCCAGAAGTTCTGGAGCTTGAGGATCAGGGACTGGAACGTGATGCGCGACATAGGGCGCGCAGTATAGGACGAATAGGACCTATAGGACCCATAGGACGAATAGCGAGAAACCGGGTGGTGGCTCCTATTCGTCCTATCGGTCCTATCCGTCCTATTCTGTCCTACTGCCCGCGCGTGTCCGTGGCGGTCGGGGGCGGAGGAGCCGGCTCTTCCTCTTGCTCCTCCTCCTGCTCCTGCGGCTCTTCCTGGGGCGCCTGCTGCTCCTGCGCGGGCGGCTCCGTCTCCGTCTGCGCGGGCGTCGTCAGCGTCGTATCCGTCTGGGCCGGCGGCGGTGCCGTGTCCGTCGGCGGCTCCGGCGCGGGCCGGGGCGTGGGCTGTGGCGTCACCGGCCGTGGCTGCGTTTGCCGCGCAGGCGTCGGTACGTACACGGGCGGACGCGCCGGCTGCGGTGTTGACGATGCGGAAGTCTGTGCCGGCGGGTATGCCGGTGCGGTCGATACCGGCGCTGCCGGCGGAAGGGTTCCGGGGGCCCCGGCTGCCGCGTTCGGCGGCAGCGGCGCGGGCGCGGTTCCGACCGCGTTCGCGTCGATGGAGAACGCCGTGGTCGTGTCCGCGTTCGTGCCGGTGATCGGCGGGAGCGCTTCTCCCGGACCCTGAATCGTCGAAGTCACGCCGGCCGCGGAGCCTTCCTGCACAGTCTCGTAGCTCGCCTGCTGTGCGCCGCGCCGAGCTTCGTCGCCTCCACACGCCACCCCTGCCAATGCAACGAAAACCAACGGGAACATCAGTGTGTTTTTCATGGCCGTCCTGCCCCTTTCCGTCGCAAGCGGGGTGCCACTTCGACCCGGCGTTGATCTTGCGAATGTGACACTTCGGAGGACTCGAAAATGGCTAAAGACCGTACGAACCAGGGTGGGCCGACCTTCAACCCGAAGGACGCCCCGAAGCCCGATCCCGACAAGCACCGCCACGCCCAGAGCCGCGACGAGCTCAAGGAGCGCTCGGTGAAGGGCGACCGCCCCGGCATCGGCAGACGCAACGGCTCGGACAAGGCGCCCCGCGGCTGATCACGACGAAGAGGCGATCTCCGCCGTGGCACGGCTCAGCTCGGCCTCGTCCAACTGCAGCGACAGCGTCGACGAGACCTTGCGCCGCATGACCCAGGCAACCACCGCCCCGAACATGATCCGTGTTCGGGGCGTCACCTTTACCGGGGTCTGCCCGATCTTCTGTCCGTCGACGTACGTGCCGTTCTTGCTGTCGAGATCGGCAACCGTGATCTCGCCGTTGGCGACCGTGAGCACCGCGTGACGGCGTGACACCGTCGCGTCCACGATGACGACGCGGACGTCCGGCGCACGTCCCACCACGTTCTCACCCTCATACAGCAGCCAGCTCGACGCCTCGCGCTGGGGCGATCCCTCGCACCGCAGCATCGCGATGGCCGACGCGACCGGCGCCGCGGCCGCGGCTTCTTCGCAGAAGGCGTAGCCGAACCCGTGTGCGGTGCGGATGTACCGCGGCGAGCGCGCGTTGTCGCCGAGGGCGCGGCGGACTTCGTTGACGATGCTGGGGAGGTTCGTGTCGCAGACGTACGTCTCCGGCCACAGCGCGTCGTAGATCTCTTCGTGCGACAGCGCCCGCGGACGCGCCAGCAGCAACAACTGCAGGAGCTGCTGCGCCTTCGGCGAGAGGTGCCGAGGCAGCCCGTTGTGCAGCAACTGGCGGGACTCGCAGTCGAACGTGAACTCTCCGAAGCGAAATGCTGCAGCCTCGCGAGACGGCTGAATCTTCGCGGTCATGGAACCCTCTCCCGGTTTTCCGACAGGGTACACCTGCTTTTCGGAAAGCCATGAATTCCCAAGAAAATCCCAAGATCTTCCTCTCCGGCCGCGCCGATGTTGGGCGCATCACACAACTGTCGGAGGTCATTCATGGCCGGTCGGACTCACCGCGCGCCGGGCAGGCGCGCCATGGAAGTGCTGTCGTGTCTCTTGCTCCTGCTCGGCATTGCCTCAGGAGCGGCGGCGGCTCCGTTCAATGCTTTCGGTCCGCGGCTATACACGCGGGCCGCGGGTGCGCCCGCGGCCGTCACGGCGGATTTCGCGGTGCGCAATCCCGCCGCGCGCTACTCGCTGGTGATCGAGAACAACGGGGTCTCGAGTGCGGTCATCACGCTCAACGGCGTGACGGTGTTCGGCCCGGACGACTTTCGTCAACACACGGCGGCGATGTCGAAGGACGTCTCCGTCGCCGCGAACAACATCCTCGGCGTCGAACTGCGCGGCCAGCCGGACGAATCGCTGCTCGTCCGCGTCGTCGGCTTCGACGAGGACCTGCCGGCCATCGCCGCGACCGCCGCGCCGCCGCCCAACGCCGCGGGCTGGAACAACGGGGACGTCACCGTGAGCTTCACCTGCGACGACGCGACCAGCGGTATCGCCACGTGCCCCGCGACTGTCGTGGCCTCGCTCGAAGGCGCGGATCAGGCCGTCTCCGGCACCGCCGTCGACGTGGCGGGCAACACGGCGGCGGCCTCGGTGACTCTCGACATCGACCGCACCGCTCCCGGCATCACGATCCTCTCCCCGCAGGAGGGCGCGACCGTCAGCGGACTGCAGGTGACGGTCACCGGCCAGGTGCTCGACACGCTGTCGGGGGTCGCGAGCGTCTCGTGCAACGGCGCGCAGACGCCGGTCGCGAACGGACAGTTCACCTGCACCGTGACGGTTGTGGCGGGCGAGAACGTGCTGTCGTTCGCCGCCACTGACGCGGCGGGCAACGGCGGTTCGGCGTCGCGCACGATCCACGTCTCCGCGGCGCCGCTCGTTCGCATCACCGAGCCCGCCAACTTCGCCTTCGTCAACATCAGCCCGATCACCGTGCGCGGCACGGTCTCGGACCGGAGCGCCACCGTCACCGTCGGCGGTATCACCACGCCGCTCGCGAACGGGACGTTCTCCGTGCAGGTCCCGCTCGTCGAGGGAAACAACAACGTCACGGCCGTGGCGCTGAGCGCGACGGGGGAGGCGGGCGTGGGCAGCGTGCAGGTCACGCTCGACACCACGCCGCCGCACGTGGCGATCTATGCGCCGGCCGACGGCGCGGTGACGACGGACGACCGGCTCACCATCTCCGGTCTGGTGAACGACATCGTCGTCGGCACGGTCAACGACCAGCAGGCGCAGGTCACGGTCAACGGCGTCGCGGCGTCCGTCGCGAACCGGAGCTTCGTGGCCGCGAACGTGCCGCTGTCGCCGGGCGAGAATCTGATCCGCGCGACCGCGCGCGATCGCGTCGGCAACGCGTATACCGCGCAGATCACCGTGCGCCGCGACACCGCCGCGGGCGCGCGCATCGAGACGGTCTCCGGCGACGCGCAGACCGCCGCCATCGGCGCGCTGCTCCCGCAGCCGCTCGCCGTGCGGCTGGTGAACGGGCTCGGGCAACCGGTGGCGAATCAGCACGTCGTCTTCCGCGTGGTCCAGAGCGACGGCACACTGGATGACGTCGCCGGCAGCAACGCCGGCCGCAACTCCGTCGCCGCCACCACCGACGCTGCCGGCGTCGCCCGCGCGCGCTACCGCCTAGGCACCCGCGCGGGCGCCGGCAACAACCGCGTCGAAGCGACGGCCACCGGCTTCGCGGGCACGGCGTCGTTCGTCGTCAGCGCCACGGCGGGAGCGGCGAGCGCGGTCAACTTCGATTCGGGCGCCGGCCAGACCGGTGCCGTTGGACGTCCGCTCACATTCCCCTTCATCGTCGTCGTCACCGACTCCGGCAACAACCGCCTCGGCAACGTGCCGATCACGTTTCGGGTGCGGGAGGGAGGCGGCAATCTCGGCGGCTCGGACAGTCTGACCACCGTCAGCGACAGCGACGGCCGCGCTGCGGCGATCCTGACGCTGGGGCCGAATCCCGGCTTCGACAACAACGCCGTCGAGGCGACGGCGGGCGACGGAACCGATCCGGTGATCTTCCGCGCTTCCGCGAAAACCGCGGGGAACGCCGTCGATACCCGCATTCGCGGGGTCGTGCTCGACAACAGCAACCACCCGATTGTCGGCGTGACGGTGCGGGTGTACCAGGCCTACCAGGCGAGCAACAGCAACATCCCCATTCCCATCGGTACGCCGGCCGTGACCGACGCGGAAGGGCAGTTCGTCATCCATCCGGCACCGGTAGGCGCGTACAAGCTCGTCGCCGACGGCACGACGGTGCAGCAACCCTCGGTCGCGTACCCCTCGGTCGAATACGACATCGTCACCGTCGCCGGACAGGACAACACGGTCGGCTCGCCGATCTACCTGCCGAAGCTGGATGTGGTGAACCGCGTCTGCGTTACCGGCTCCACCGGCGGCACGCTCACGCTGCCGGGCGTTCCCGGTTTCTCGTTCACGATCGCGCCGGGATCGGCCGTCTTTCCGGGTGGCTCGCGCACCGGATGCATCACCGTGACGCCGGTCCACGGCGACAAGGTGCCGATGGTGCCGGGCTTCGGACAGCAGCCGCGCATCGTCGTCACCATCCAGCCCGCGGGAACGCACTTCAACCCGCCGGCCCAGATCTCCTTCCCGAACGTCGACGGTCTCGCGCCGCGGCAGGTCACGGAGATGTACTCCTACGACCACGACCTGTCGGCGTTCGTCGCCATCGGCACGGCCACGGTCAGCGCGGACGGAGCGGTACTCCGCTCCGATCCCGGCGTGGGCGTCCTCAAAGCGGGCTGGCACTGCGGCGGGAATCCCGCGCCCGCGGGCAGCGTGGAGAACACGAGCGTCGACGTCGACAGGGACTCCGTGATCATTCCGGCGGGGGGCTACGTCGACGTGACCGCGACCGGCTCACCCACTCCGCCGGGCACGCCCGGCTACAGATGGAGCAGCGCGGACACCGCCATCGCTACGGTCGCATACGCGCCGGGCAACGCCAGCCAGACCCATTCCAACAAGGGACGGATCGACGGCATCGACGGCGGCGCGACGAAGGTGAAGGTCGTCTACCGCTGCAAGTCCGGACAACCTGACGAACGGGAAGTCGAGGTCAAGGTCGTCAGCGCCGACGCCATCGAAGCGACCGTGCCGTCCACGAGGAACGTCGCGACCGGCGCCAAACCGCCCGACGGCACGTTCACCTCGACGGGCCGCGACACGAACTTCGACGAGACGAACATGATGACCGTCCTCATGAACGCCGGAGAGATCACGCTGAAGGCGAAGAATCCGAAGCCCGACGCGGACGACCTGCTCTGGCAGATCGATCGAAACCCTGCGGACACAGTCGACTCAGGAACGCCGGACCTGGGGACGTCCGGCGCCGAGGTGACGCTCACTCCCAGCAAGCCGGGCCACTTCCGCGTGATTCTGTATGTCGACACCGACGGCGACGATGAATGGGACGCGGGCGAAGAGCTGCGAACGATCAAAGTAGCGATCGTCCGGGCCACGGTGCAGCCGGGTCATTTCATTTCCACGGAAGGGCAATTCAGCGGTAGGTCGGATCTCGAAGAGGAGCGCATCGAGACCCACGGCGCGATGCTCATCCGCGCGGATGTCCTCCTCGAGGGTGGTGGCGCAACGCGCCGGATCGGCCTCGACAGGGTCACCCTCGGCAATGTAGGCAACCTTCGGGAGGACGACTCGTTCGCCGTTCGCTACCCCGTTCCCACACCTACGCCCCCGCCTCCCGGAGACGTCGTCGGCTTCCAGCACGAGGTTCAGAACGGAGACATTCCGATGCTCGACACGACGAATGTCCCGACACGAGACACCGAGCCGACTGGCGGCAGTCAGGCGCTCCGCGCGTCGTCCCGTGAGGATAGTCGCGGCACCGGGCCGGGCGGCAACGGCGAGCTACGTCGTGTGACTGGCGGGGATACTCCGGCGTTCCGATGGGATCGCAGACATCCGACGACTCGCAACCGGTGGGGGACGACGACGGGCAGCCACCGGTTCCGCGAAGGCATCGTCGGCTTTTCCAGGCAGTTCATTCACAACTACGTCGCCGTCGCCTCGGCCCGTTGGGACGTCGAGATCTCTGGCAGCGTGAGCGACACCGGCAGATGGACCGATACCGGTTCCAGGATCTCGGTTCAGGGAGTGCCCGGCTCGCCGGCGGCAAACGCGCCACTCACCACGTTCCCCATGCAGCCGGCCGACGCGGCATCGATCCAGGTACGCGGGTTCTCGTTCCCTCGCAATGTCAGCAGGGTGTCGACGCCGGTGCGTTGAAGCCCATTTCATGAGGAGCTCTCCTATGATCCCGATCATCGCCCGCGTGCTCGTGGCGGCACTGATCTGCCTCGGCACTGGTCTCACGTCTCTCCAGGCGCAGCTCCACGAGAACTGCACCGTCAGCATCCTCAATCGCAACGGCCTGGTCCGTCCGGACGGGTCGTGGCGCGTCGACAACGTCCCGGCCGGGTTCGGACTGGTCCGCGCTCGCGCGACCTGCGTCGAGAACGGCGTGACCCGCTCCGGCGAGTCGTCTTCGTTCCTCATCCCGGCGAACGCGGTCACCGGCTTCGACGCCACCATCCCGCTGGGTGCGACCACGCCGATTCCGGAGCTCATGACCGTCACCGCCACGCTGCAGACCCTCTCCAGCATCGGCGCGGCGTCGCAGCTCAACGTCGTCGGAGTGTACGCGGGCAACCAGAGCCGCAACATCACCGCCGCCTCCACCGGCACGACGTACCAGTCGAGCAATCCTGCCATCGCCACCGTCACAGCCGAGGGGCGCGTGACGGCGGTCTCGAGCGGGACGGCGATCGTGCAGGCGACGAATGAGGGCGCGTCGGGTCTCATCGCCATCAACGTCGTGCTCTCCGCCGACAGCGACGGCGACGGGATTGCCGACGACGTCGAGGTCCGCGAGGGCTTCGATCCGAACGATCCGAACGACGCGCTCGAAGACGCGGATCGCGACGCGCTCTCGAACCGCGACGAGATCGCGCGCGGTACGTTGCCCCGCGATCCCGACTCCGACGACGACACGATCCTCGACGGCGAGGAAGTCGTGGCCGGCGCCGACTCCTACGTCACCAACCCGCTGGCGGCCGACACCGACGGCGACGGCGTGCGCGACGCGCTGGAGATTCAGACCGGCAGCGATCCGACGAACCGCAACAGCGTCAACCTGGCCTCCGCCCTGGAGAGCATGACGGTCGAGCCTCCCGCGTTCACGCTCCTGGTCAACACGCTCATCGGCGAGGCCTACACGCAGATGCGCGTGACCGGACGGCTCCGCGACGGCACGACCATCGATCTCACGCCCGCGTCGCGCGGGACGAGCTACGCTTCGTCCAACCTCGGCGTCTGCAACTTCGGCGGCGTCGACGGCCGCGTCTTCGGCTCGAACGACGGCTCGTGCGTCATCACCGTGACGAACAGCGGCTTCACCGGGACCTCCACCGGCGTCGTGCGCACCTTCGCGCCGCGCACGCTGTCCGCGATCAACATCCCCGGCTACGCGAACAACGTCGAGGTCTCCGGCGCGTTCGCGTACGTGGCCGCGGGGGCGACGGGACTGCAGGTCGTCAACGTCGCGAATCCCGCCGCGCCGGCGATCGTGGGCTCGCGAGACACGCCCGGCACCGCCATCGACGTCCGCCTCTCCGGCCGCTACGCGTACGTCGCCGATGGCGCGTCGGGGCTGCAGATCTTCGACGTGGTCACGCCCACCACCCCGGTGCTCGTCGGCTCCGTCGACACGCCGGGTACGGCGCAGGACCTCGCCGTTGCCGACAACCTCGTGTACATCGCCGACGGCAACGGCCTGGTGATCGTCAACGCCGCGAATCCGGCCGCACCGATCGTCGTCGGCTCCGTCACCACCGGCGCGACGACGCGCGGCGTCGACGTCGCCGGTACGCGCGCGGTCGTCGCGGACGACGCGGCGGTCCGCGTCATCGACGTCTCCAATCCCAGCGCGCCGGTCGTGCGCGGCAGCGTTTCCATCCCCGGCGGTCCGAAGGACGTGCGCATCGCGGGCAACCTGGCCTATGTCGCGGCGTACACCGGCGGCTTCCGGATCATCGACTTCACCAACCCGGCCGCGCCGATCCAGATCGGCAGCCTGCCGACGCAGTTCGTTCCGCGCGACGTCGAGGTGGCGGGCCGCTTCGCGATCTTCGCCGAGCAGCTCTTCCCGAACGCCGTGCCGTTCGTCGACGTGCTCACGCCGAGCGCCCCCGCCCTCAAAGGCGTCATCAACTTCTCACCCCTCGGCGACTACGCCGGCACCGGCATCGCGGTCTCCGGCCCGTATGTCTACATGACCGGCGAGTTCTTCGTCGTGAACAACCACTTCGGCGCCACCGGCAACACGCGGCTGTTCATCGGCCAGTACCTGCCGCTCGAAGACCTCGCCGGCGTGCCGCCGGAGGTGACGATCGCCTCTCCCGCCGCGGGTGAGACGCTCATCGAGGAGACGCAGATCAGCGTCGAAGCCGCGGCCACGGACGACATCGCCGTGAGCCAGGTCCAGTTCCACGTGAACGGGGAGCTCGCCTTCGTCGACACCTCCGCGCCGTATGCGTACTCGTTCGCGATCCCCGCGGGCCTCCGCACCCTGAGTCTGCGCGTGGTCGCTTCCGACCTCGGCGACAACCTCGCCACCGCGCAGATGACCTTGCCGGTGATTCCCGATCCGCTCACCACCGTCAGCGGCATCGTCGTCGACGCCGCCGGCGTGCCGGTCGTCGGCGCAACGGTGACGACGCTCGACGGCCTCTCGACCCTGACCGGTCCGGGCGGGACGTTCTCGATCTTCGGCGTGTCGACCGTGCGCGGCGGCGTGATCGCCAACGCGCGGTTCGTCGAGCCCGACGGCACCATCCTCACCGGCTCGTCGCCCGCCGTCGCGCCGGTGCGCGCCGGCGTGACCAACGCCGGCACCATCACCATCGCCGAAGCGGTGTTCGAGGAGAACATCGGGACGTTCGTCTCGAGCTGCGACGACTGCACGTTCCTGCGCAATCTCCCGTTCCCGTTCCCGTTCTACGGCACGACGTGGAGCCAGGTGTACGTCGGCACGAACGGGTACGTCACGTTCGGAGCTGGCGATCAGACCTACACCGAGACGCTGCCGGCATTCAACACGCTGCCGCGCATCTCGGCATTCTTCGACGATCTCTACGGCGACACGTCGGGCGGGATGTACATCAACGACACGCTCCCGGGCCGCTTCGTCATCACCCACAAGACCGTCCCGCACTACGAGTACGACGGCTCGAACACGCTGCAGATCATCCTCTTCGCCGACGGCCGCATTCAGTTCGCGTACCGCGGGATGACGGCGCTGGAGACCGGCGCGATCGTGGGGCTGACGCCCGGGCCGAACCGGCCGTTCCTGCAGCTCGACTACAGCAACACGCCCCAGGCCGAGGTGGCGGCAAATACCGCGGTGTACGAGTACTTCAATGCGAACAATCGCTTCGACCTCGACTTCGGCTACATCCACTTCGCGCCGCGGCCGGGCGGCGGCTACACGGTCCGCACGACCGTCGCTCCGCCCGCGCCTCTGACGATGGAGCTGAGCGGCGCGCCGGCCGGTACGTCCGTGTCCGCAGCGAGCGGCCGCATCGAGGCGACCGCCGAGAACGTGTTCGCGAAGGCGGAAGTCGAGGTGATCTCGTCGCGCAACGGGAAATACAAAGGCCACGGGAACACGGACCACCGCGGCGTCTTCAAGCTGAAGAAGGTGCCGGCGGGCGGCGTGAACGTCGTGCTGCGCCGCCGCGGCGAGATCGTCGGCGTCGGCTCGGGAGTCCTCATCCCCGAGGCGGGACGGCCGAATGCGTTCCACATCGAGATCGTCAGCCCGTCCACGGCATCCAAGCCGCCGCAGGAGGACGCCCAGTGAGCACGACCCGAGTCGCCGCGCTTCTCTCCTCCATTCTGATCGTGTCCGTCGCCTTCGCGGCGGCGGACACGAGACGCCAGCGGGCCGGCATCGGACGCGAGGTCGCGGTCCCGTCCCACCTCGCGGACGGGGACGAGCATCGCGTCTCGCTCGCCGTGCTCGTCGCACACGGAAAGCGGCTTTTCGACGCGAACTGGACGCATCAGGAGGGCGCCGGGCGGCCGCTGACGAAAGGCACCGGCAAGGCGCTCGCCGACCCGGGCGATCCGCTGATCGGCATGCGCGCGTTCAACCGCATCTCCGGCCCCGACGCGAACTCCTGCACCGGCTGCCACAATGCGCCGCACGGCCTCTCCGGCGGCGGCGGCGACTTCGTCACCAACGTTTTCGTCCTCGGACAGCGCTTCGATTTCGTCACGTTCGATCCGGCGGACGCCGTCGCGACGAAGGGCTCGATCGACGAGCGCGGACGCGCCGTCGATCTGCAGACCGTGGCCAACCTCCGCGCCACGACCGGCATGTTCGGCGCCGGCTATCTCGAGATGCTGGCCCGGCAGATGACCGCGGACCTGCAGGCTATCCGCGACCGGATGAAGCCCGGCGAGACGCGCGAGCTCGTGTCGAAAGGCATCCGCTTCGGACAGCTCACGCGCAAGCCGGACGGTCTATGGGACACGTCGAAGGTCGAAGGCCTCTCGCGCCTCAGCCTCCTCGGCACCACGCCCACCGAATGGCCGACGCTGATCGTCCGGCCGTGGCATCAGGCGGGGAACGTGATCTCGCTGCGCGAGTTCTCCAACAACGCGTTCAACCACCATCACGGTATCCAGCCGACCGAGCGGTTCGGTCTCGATACGGATCCGGACGGCGACGCGTTCCGCAACGAGATGACCCGCGCGGACGTCACCGCCGTCAGCGTGTACCAGGCCACGCTGCAGGTGCCGGGACGGGTCATTCCGGACGATCCGGTGGTGGAAGAGGCCGTGCTGTCCGGCGAGCGCGCATTCGAGCGCATCGGCTGCGGCTCGTGTCACGTCTCGCGATTGCCGCTCGACGACCGCGGCTGGATCTTCACCGAGCCCAATCCCTACAACGCGCCGACCAACCTGCGCGTCGGCGAAGCGAAGACGCTCGCCGTGGACCTCACCAGCGACGTGCTGCCGCAGCCGCGTCTCACGCCCGGCGACGACGGTATCGTCTGGGTGCCGGCGTACACGGACTTCAAGCTGCACGACATCACCAGCGGCCCCGGCGACGCGTCACGCGAGCCGCTGGACATGAACTTCGGCACGTGGGCAGCGAAGTTTTCCCAGGGCAACCAGCGCTTTCTCACCAAACGCCTGTGGGGTGCCGCGAACGAGCCACCGTACCTTCACAACGGCATGCACACCACCATGCGCTCGGCCATCCTCGCCCACGCCGGCGAGGCCCTCGCGCAACGCCGCGCATTCGAGGCGCTGCCACCCGACGAGCAGGACGACCTCATCGAGTTCCTCAAGACCCTCCAGGTGCTCCCTCCCGGCACGACCGCGCTGGTGGTCGACCAGAAGGGACAGCCGCGGGCCTGGCCCCCGAGGTAGCAGTGCGGACAGTGAATAGGACCTATAGGACGAATAAGACCCATAGGACGTCCTTTTGAGTCCTATAGGTCCTATTGAGCACTCCGCACTCCAATAACCGAGCCGCCTCGTGCGCCGCTGATCGCGGCGCACCACTTACGTGTATACTTCCGGTGGGTCTTAAATCCACAACTCGCGCGGTACTGCCATGGCCGGCCTCGTCGGACATCAGTTTGGACGCATCCGTGTCACCGAAGTCGTCGGGGAAGGCGGCATGGGCGAGGTGTACGCGGGGTACGACGAGACCCTGGAGCGCAAGGTCGCCCTCAAGGTCCTGCACCAGGACTACCGCCTGGACGACCAGGCCCGCGAGCGGCTGTTGCGCGAGGCGCGCGCCCTTTCCCGTCTCGACCACCCGAACATCTGCCGGATCCACGACTACATCAACAGCGGTGACGCCGATCTGCTCGTGCTCGAGTACATCGACGGGCGCACCCTGCTGGATACGCTGAGCGAGAAGATATCCCGGGCCGACAAACTGCGGATCGCCATCAGCATTGCCGACGTACTGGTCGCGGCGCACCGCGCCGGCATCATTCACCGCGACCTCAAGCCCGAGAACGTGATGCTGACGACGTCCGGCCACGTGAAAGTGCTGGACTTCGGGCTGGCGCGATGGCTGAAGGGCGGGCACGTCTCACCGCCGCGCGGCCTCCACGTCGTTCCCGACGAGGGTGCCGACGACGGCGAGACGCATGTCTTCGGGCTGTCGTCCTCCGGGCGGCGCGAGTACCTGGCCACGGAAGCGGGCATCACGCTGGGCACGCCCCGTTACATGAGTCCGGAGCAGGCGCGCGGCGACGAGCTCTCGCCGGCCAGCGACATGTTCGCGTTCGGACTGCTGCTGCAGGTGCTGTTCACGGGACACGAGCCGCACCCGGAAGGAAGCAGCGTGCGCGAGGTCATGCTGCGCGTCGCCCGCGGCGAGACTGAGCCCGTGCGCGGAGCGCCCGCGGACATCACGCAACTGATCGCCCGCCTGAAGAGCTTCGCGGCGGCAGACCGTCCCACGGCCGTGGAGACCGCGGAGCGTCTGCGCGAGCTGGCGGACAAGCCGCGGAGAATCGCCCAGCGGAGTCTCGCCGCGGCAATCGCCCTGCTCGCCGTGCTCGGCGCCTGGCGGTACACGGTCGATCTCCGTCGCGAGCGTGCCGCGGCGCTGGCGGCCCGCGCGTCCGCCATGCGGGCGCGCGCCGACGCGGAGCATCGCCGCGATCAGGCCGAGCGCCTGATCGAGTTCATGATCGGCGATCTGCGCAGGAAGCTGGAGCCGGTGGGACGGCTCGACATCCTCGACGACGTCGCGAACCGCACCCTTGCGTACGTCGACGGGCTCGATCCCACGACGCTCACCGGATCCGAGCTCGCACGCAACGCCAAGGCGGTCAATCAGCTCGGAGAGGTGCGGGTGGGGCAAGGCAGATCGCCCGAGGCCCTGGCCCTTTTCCGCCGCTCCCTGGCGCTCACGAACGAAGGCCTGAAGCGCGAGCCGCGCAATCCCGAGGTGCTGCTGGTCCACGGCGAGACGCAGTTCTGGCTCGGCAACGCCATGCGCCTTCAGGCGAAGTACGACCAGGCGCTCCAGCACATGCTGGCATACATGCGCGACGGCGACGCGCTGGCGGCGATCGACCCGAAAAACGACAAGTACCAGCTCGAGCGGGCGTACGGTCACAGCGGAGTGGGCGTGATCCTGGAAGCCCTCGGCCGGCCTCGGGAGGCGACCGGGCATTACGAGATCAGCCTCCAGGTGAAGCAGTTGATCGCCGCGCGCAACCCGGGCGACCTCGCCGCGCAGGCCGAGGTGGCGCGGGCGTTCAACAAGGTCGGGGTCAACCTGTTCAACCAGGGCGATCTCCGCGGCTCGGTCGGCTATCTCGCTCGCGAGGCCGCCCTCTACGAAGACCTCCTGGCCCGCGACCGCAAGCAGACGCAGTGGAAGCAGCGGCTGGCCATGAGTCTCGGGCTGAGGGCCCGCAGTCTGGAGATGATGGGGGAGATCGAGGGCCCTCTCCGCCTGCGGCTCGGTGAGCTGGACCACGAGCGCGAGCTCTCGGAGCTCGACCCCGCGAACGTCGAATGGCAGCGCGCCGCTGCCGCGACGCAGGGCTCCCTCGGAGTGCTCGAAGCCGCTCGCGGGGACGCCGCCGCGGCCGCGCGCCTCATGGAGCGGGCCTGGAACGCGGGCCGTGCGGCCGCGCGGCAGGCGCCGGCCCATGCGTACGTCGGCATGTACGCCGGGATGATCGGCGCCGACTACGGACGCTTCCTCGCGCGGCGCGGCGAGTCGCGTGGCGTGGCCGTCCTCGAAGAGTCCGTCCGCATCCTGGAGCGTTTTCCCGGCGATCGGGCGGCGCGGTGGCAGCTCTGCCGGGTTCTGCTCTACCTGGGCGAAGCGGAACGCCACGCCGATGCGGCGGCGAGCGCATGGCGGCGCGCCGAGCAGGCGCTCCCGGACGGAGCGACGCCGGCCGGTCCCCACGAGCTCGCGATCTGGGCCCGTCTGCTCGTCCATCGCCACCGGTATGCGGAAGCGCGTGCCGCCCTCACGCAACTGAAGCGGAGCGGCTATGCGACCGGCGAGCTCGAGGGGCTGCTGAATGACGAGACCGGGCGGCAAATGGATGCCGCCGGTACGAGGTGAAACAAGGAGGAATCATGGCTCACGGACGAGTAGTGGTGACACCTTCAGGCGCCGATCCGAGTACCCTCACGATCGGGGACGTTGGGCAGTCGGGGGACTCGACCATCCAATGGGTGCCGGAGGGTGTCACCATCGAGAGCATCACGTTTCTGCCGACGAACGTGCCGGTACCCGTGCCGGGCGCTACCGCACCGAGCGCCGCCAACAACTGGACACTGACGTTCCCGAATCCTCCTTCGCAGGTGAAATGGCCTTACCTCATCCACCCGCTGCACGACGGACCGGACCGGCCACCGATCGACCCCGAGATCGACAATGTAGGTTGACCCTCGGAATCCCCCGCCTCTGCGGGCAGTTGTAGAAACCGTACCGACATGGTACGGTTTCGCCGCTTCGACGGAATTGCCCGCATGCTGAAGATCTCCAGACTCACCGATTACGGCCTTCTTGCCGTCGTTTACCTCGCCCGCCGCGGCGGTCAGGTGACGTCCGCGCGGGAGATCGCGGAGTTCTACCATCTGCCCCTTCCGGCGGTGACCAAGGTGCTGAAGACCCTCAATCACGGAGGGGTGATCAGCTCGCACCGGGGCGTCGGGGGCGGGTACTCCTTCGATGGCAACGCCGAGGTCGTCACCCTCGGCCGGCTCATCGAGATCTTCGAGGGGCCGTGGGACCTCACCGAGTGCGAGACCCTCGATGACCACGGCGAGGCGACCTGTGCCATCCGTATCGCATGCCCTTCACGCCGCTTCATGTTCGGCATCAACCGAGCAATCAAAGGAGCTTTTGAACAGGTCACGCTCGACGATCTCGTGCGTGGCGGAATGCCGATCCCCGTGATCGACAAGGAACAACTGGTGGTCGCCTCATGAGCAATCTCGAGATCCAGGAAATCGCATCCCAGGAGTACAAGTACGGCTTCGTCACCGACATCGAAGCCGATCAGGCGCCTCCCGGTCTGACCGAGGAGATCATCCGCTTCATCTCGGCGAAGAAAGAGGAGCCCGAGTGGCTGCTCGAGTGGCGCCTCAAGGCTTTCCGCCACTGGCTGACGATGAAGGAGCCGGAGTGGGCGAACGTCCACTATCCGCCGATCGACTACCAGGCCATCCGCTACTACTCCGCGCCGAAGCAGAAGAAGACCCTCAACTCGCTCGACGAAGTCGATCCCGAGCTGCGCAAGACGTTCGAGAAGCTGGGCATCTCGCTCGAAGAGCAGAAGCGCCTCTCCGGCGTGGCCGTGGACGCGGTGTTCGACTCCGTTTCGGTCGCCACCACCTTCCGCGGCGAGCTGGCGAAGCTGGGCATCATCTTCTGTTCGTTCTCCGAGGCCGTGCGCGAGCATCCGGACCTGGTGCGCAAGTACCTCGGCTCCGTCGTGCCCTATACCGACAACTTCTTCGCCACGCTGAACAGCGCGGTCTTCACCGACGGCTCGTTCTGCTACATCCCCAAGGGTGTCCGCTGCCCGATGGAGCTGTCCACCTACTTCCGCATCAACAGCGCCGGCACGGGGCAGTTCGAGCGGACGCTGATCATCGCGGACGAAGGCTCCTACGTGAGCTACCTCGAAGGCTGCACCGCGCCGATGCGCGACGAGAACCAGCTTCACGCCGCGGTGGTCGAGCTGGTCGCCCTCGACGGCGGAACCATCAAGTATTCGACGGTCCAGAACTGGTACCCCGGCGACAAGAACGGCGTTGGCGGCATCTACAACTTCGTCACCAAGCGCGGCAAGGCGCTCCGGAAGGCGAAGATCTCCTGGACGCAGGTGGAGACCGGCTCGGCGATCACCTGGAAGTATCCGAGCTGCATCCTGCAGGGCGACGACTCGGTCGGCGAGTTCTACTCGGTCGCGCTGACGAACAACTACCAGCAGGCCGACACCGGCACGAAGATGATCCACATCGGGAAGAACACCCGATCGACCATCGTGTCGAAGGGCATCTCCGCGGGCCACGGCCAGCAGACGTATCGCGGCGAGGTGAAGATCCTCAAGAACGCGGAGAACGCCCGCAATTACTCGCAGTGCGACTCCCTCCTCCTCGGCGACAAGTGCGGAGCGCACACGTTCCCGTACATCGAGGTGCGCAACTCCACGGCCACGATGGAGCACGAGGCCTCGACGTCGAAGATCGGCGAGGACCAGCTCTTCTACGCGCAGCAGCGCGGCCTGTCGGCCGAGGATGCGGTGTCGATGATCGTGAACGGCTTCTGCCGCGAGGTCTTCCGCGAGCTCCCCATGGAGTTCGCCGTGGAAGCGCAGAAGCTGCTCGGGGTCAGTCTCGAAGGATCGGTCGGCTGACCGGAAGCAACGGAGCCAAAGGAAACAAATGCTGCAAGTTCGAGATCTTTACGCCGGAATCGACGGCAAGGAAATCCTCAAGGGCCTCACCCTCGACATCAATCCCGGTGAAGTCCACGCCATCATGGGCCCGAACGGCTCGGGCAAGTCCACGCTCGCCAACGTTCTCGCCGGGCGCCCGCGCTACGAAGTCACGGCGGGCGAAGTCCTGTTCGAGGGGAAGAACCTCCTCGACATGGCCACCGAGGAGCGGGCCCGCGAGGGCGTGTTCCTGGCGATGCAGTACCCCGTCGAGATCCCCGGCGTGAACAACATCTACTTCCTCAAGGCCGCGGTGAACGCGGTGAGGAAGCATCGCGGCGAGGAAGAGCTCGACGCCATGGAGTTCCTGCAGCTCGCGCGCGAGAAGATGAAGGTCGTCGAGCTCGACGAGAAGTTCATGAATCGCGGTGTGAACGAAGGCTTCTCCGGCGGCGAGAAGAAGCGCAACGAGATCTTCCAGATGGCCGTGCTCGATCCGAAGCTGGCCATCCTCGACGAGACCGACTCCGGCCTCGACATCGACGCGTTGCGCATCGTGGCCGAGGGCGTGAACGCGCTGCGGAGCGAGAAGCACGCGGTGCTGGTCATCACCCACTACCAGCGCCTGCTGCGCTACCTCGTCCCCGACTTCGTCCACGTCCTCGCGAACGGCCGCATCGTGAAGTCCGGCGGCAAGGAGCTCGCCGAAGAGCTCGAGCAGAAGGGCTACGACTGGGTGGAGGAAGTGGCGTGACCGTGGTCGCCGATCTCCGGTCCGAGGCCGCCGAGCGCTTCGCGCAGCTCGGGTGGCCGACGCCGCGCATCGAGGAGTGGCGCTACACCAACCTCGCGCCGCTGCAGAAAGTCGCGTGGCGGACTGACGACGCGCCGGGTGCCGTCGACCTGCCGTTCACGTACAGGCCGCATGCGGTGATGGAGCTCGTCTTCGTCAACGGCTGGCTCGTTACCGGGGAGAACCTCTACCGCGGCGACCGCGACGTGCACATCGCCGACTGGGAGCGCAACGCCCTGGTCGCATTGAACCTTGCCAACCAGCAGGACGGCGCGCACATCGTCATCCCGGACGGTACGGTCGTCGAAGGATTCATTCACCTGCTCTTCATCGGGAACGGCGACGGGATCTGGTCGCATCCCCGCAACACGATCTCCGTGGGCAAAAACGCGCAGGTGACCATCGTCGAGTCTTACACCGGCAGCGGCGCGTACTTTACGAATGCCGTCACCGAGATCGTCGCGGACGAGAGCGCGGTCGTCGACCACTACAAGGTCGAGTGCGACTCCCGCGAGGCCTTCCACATCGGCAACATCTTCATCCGCCAGGAGCGCGCCTCGAACGTGACTTCCCGCAACATCGCCATCGGCGCCGCGCTCGCGCGCACCGAGATCCATGTGGCGCTGGCGGGGGAAGGCTCGTCCGTCACTCTGGATGGCCTCTTCGTCGGCAGCGGCAGGCAGCATCTCGACAACCGCACGGTCATCGACCACATCAAGCCGCACTGCGAGAGCTTCGAGCTGTACAAGGGCATCCTCGACCACGACGCGCGCGGCGTGTTCGACGGCCGGATCATCGTCCGTCCCGACGCGCAGAAGACCGTCTCCCGCCAGGTGAACCGCAACCTCCTGCTCAGCGAGAGCGCGGTGGTCGACTCCAAGCCGACCCTCGAGATCCACAACGACGACGTGAAATGCAACCACGGCTCGACCATCGGCCAGATCGAGGCCGAGCCACTGTTTTACCTGCGCTCGCGCGGCATCGGGGAGGACGAGGCGCGCAACCTCCTCGTCTACGCCTTCGCCAGCGAGCTCGTGGACCGGATGAAGATCGAGCCCGTGCGCGAGCAGATCCGCCGCTCGCTCTTCCAGTCGCTCCCCCAGCGCCTGCCGGAGCGGAGAGGAGAAGCACGATGAGCGTTGCCGAAGCCGTTACCACCTATCCCATCCACCGCGTCCGCCGCGACTTTCCGATCCTCAATCGGAACGCCCGAGGAAAGCGCCTGGTCTATCTCGACAACGCCGCCACGACGCAGAAGCCTCAGGCGGTGATCGACCGGATCGTCCGCTATTACTCGCAGGAGAACTCGAACGTCCATCGCGGCGTGCACTACCTCTCCGAGATCTCCACGATCGAGTTCGAGAACGCCCGCGGCACCGTGCAGCGGTTCCTGAACGCCAAAGACATCAAGGAGATCGTCTTCACGCGCGGGACGACCGAGGCCATCAACCTCGTGGCGCAGACGTGGGGACGGGCGAACGTCCGCGAGGGCGACGAGATCGTCATCACGGCCATCGAGCATCACTCGAACATCGTGCCGTGGCAGATGCTCTGCGCCGAGAAGGGCGCGAAGCTGCGCGTCGCCCCGGTGAACGATGCCGGCGAGCTGATGGTCGAGGAGCTGGAGCGGATGCTCAATCCGCGCGTCAAGCTCGTTGCCGTCAACCACGGCTCCAACGCCCTCGGCACGATCAACCCGGTCAAGCGCATCGCGGCGCTGGCGCACGCGAACGGCTCGCTGCTGCTGGTCGACGGCGCCCAGGGCGTCCCGCACATGCGCGTGGACGTCCAGGACCTCGACGCCGACTTCTACGCCTTCTCCGGACACAAGGTCTACGGTCCGACCGGCGTCGGCGTGCTCTACGGGCGCCAGGCGCTGCTCGAGGCCATGCCCCCGTGGCAGGGCGGCGGGGACATGATCCTGTCCGTCTCGTACGAGAAGACCACCTACAACGCGCTGCCTTACAAGTTCGAGGCGGGCACGCCGAACATCGAGGGCGTGATCGGTCTCGCCGCCGCGCTCGACTACGTCGACTCCATCGGTCTCGAGGCGATCTCCGCGTACGAGCACGAGCTGCTCGTGTACGCGACCGATCGGTTGCTGGAGATCGACGGCCTGCGCATCATCGGCACGGCCGCGGAGAAGGCGGCGGTGATCTCGTTCGTCCTCGAAGGCGTGCACCCGCACGACATCGGGACGATCCTCGACCAGGAAGGCGTCGCCGTCCGCACCGGCCACCACTGCGCGCAGCCGCTGATGATGCGCTTCAACGTGCCGGCCACGGGGCGCGCCTCGTTCGGCCTCTACAACACCCGTGAAGAAGCGGACGCGCTCGTCGCCGCGCTCCACAAAGTCATCGAGGTTTTCCGGTAATGTCCGACTTACGCGAGCTGTACCAGCAGGTCATCCTCGACCACAACAAGAACCCGCGCAACTTCCACGAGATGGAAGACGCCACCTCGCGCGTGGACGGCTACAACCCGCTCTGCGGCGACCACTACACGATCTTCCTCAAGACCGACGGCGAGAAGATCGCCGAGGTGAGCTTCACCGGAAGCGGCTGCGCGATCTCGAAGGCGTCGGCCTCGGTGATGAGCTCGACGGTGAAGGGGAAGTCGAAAGAGGAAGCGGAGCGCCTGTTCGATACGTTTCACCGGCTGGTCACCGGCGACGCGAGCGGCCTCAGCGCATCCGACCTCGGCCGCCTGGCCGCCTTCTCGGGGGTGAGCGAGTTTCCCGCCCGCGTCAAGTGCGCGACGCTGGCGTGGCACACGCTTCGAAGTGCACTGGACGGGGGAGACGAGAAGGTGAGCACCGAGTGAGCGAGAGAAAGCAATGAGAGAAGAAATCACCTTCAGCCGCAACACGGAAGCGATCATGATCCCCAGCGGGGAGAAAGTCCTCGTGCCGAAGGGCGCGCAGGCGACGATCACGCAGTCCCTCGGCGGCACGTACACGCTGATCACGGACCGCGGCCTGATGGTCCGCGTCTCCGGAGTCGAGGTCGAGGCCATCGGCAAGGCGCCGCAGGAAGCGGCCGACGTGAAGCCGGAAGAGCTCACTCCCGAGAAGCTCGAGGAGATGGTCTGGGACGCGCTCAAGACCTGCTACGACCCCGAGATCCCGGTGAACATCGTCGACCTCGGCCTGGTCTACCTCTGTGAGCTGGAGCCCACCGAGGAGGGCGGGAAGAACGTGAAGATCAAGATGACCCTCACCGCGCCCGGCTGCGGCATGGGCCCGGTGCTCGCGAGCGACGTGAAGATGAAGCTCGAGAACCTGCCCGGCGTGAAGAACGCGGACGTCGAAGTCGTGTTCGACCCGGTCTGGGACCGCAGCATGATGTCCGAGGCGGCCCGCCTCCAGCTCGGCATGATGTGGTGACCATGTAGGGCGCGGCTTCAGCCCGCCCCTCGGACGGGGAGGGGGAGGTCCCCCCGCCCACGGGAGGGGCGGGCTGAAGCCACGCCCTACATCGGCCCGGCTGAGGCCGCGTCCTACGTTACAATCCGCCATCCAACCCCCGTCCGAATGGAGCGTGTGATGGCGTTCTGCGCGTGGTGCGGCAATACCGTCCCCCAGGTCTCGTACGCCGCCTGCCCGCAGTGCGGCAATCCGACCAACGGCTCGCAGCGCGTCGTCGCCGGCGGCGGCGGTAACGCCGGCTCGAAGAGCGCGGGCATCGTGATCGGCATCCTCGCCGGTGGGCTGGTCCTGGTGGCCATCCTGGGCATCCTCGCCGCGATTGCCATCCCGAACTTCCTGACGGCCATGCAGCGCGCGCGGCAGAAGCGGACGATGGCCGAGATCCGCGCCGTTGCGTCCGCGGTCGAGGCGTACGCTCAGGAAGAGAACCGTTTCCCCGAGGTGCCGATGAGCGAGCTGTCGTCCGTGCTCGTTCCGAAGTACGCCCAGAGGCTCCCGACGCACGACGGCTGGGGGATGGAGCTCCGCTACGAGTGCTGGCCCTCGGGCGTATGCAGCAACTATGCGATCAGCAGCGCCGGCGCGGACAGGGCCTTCGAGCACGGATCGGCGATGGAGTACGGGACCGACGAGACAAAGACGACCGATTTCAACGACGACATCCTCTTCTCGAACGGGTCGTTCGTGCAGTTTCCGGAAGGAGTGCAAAACTAAATGTTCTGCACGAGCTGTGGGGTCGCCCGCGCCGACAACGCCACCGTCTGTACCAACTGCGGCGAGCGCATCCGCCGCTTTCCACCGCTGCCGCAGGTCCCGAACTACCTGGTGCAGGCAGTGCTGACGGCGTTCTGCTGCTGCATGCCCCTCGGAGTCGTGGCGATCATCTATGCCGCACAGGTAAACTCGAAACTTCACGCCGGAGACATCCCGGGCGCGCAGGCCGCATCGAAGAACGCGAAGATGTGGTGCTGGATCGCCCTCGGCTCCGGTGTGCTGGTCTGGCTCGCTTACGCGGCGTTCATGGCATACACGATCGCCACGTCGAAATAAGGAGGAATGGTGAACTGTCCGAATTGCGGTACGTCCAACCTCGATAACGCCGCGGTGTGCGTCAACTGCGGCCGCTCCCTCGGTGCCGGCGCTCCATCGTCGTATACGCCGCCCCCGCCGCCGTCGAACTTCGGGGCACCCCCGTCGGTCGGGGCCGGCGCGACCATCCCGAACTATCTCTGGCAGTCCATCGTCGTCACGCTCTGCTGCTGCCTCCCTCTCGGCATCGTCTCGATCATCTTCGCCGCGCAGGTCAACTCCAAGCTGGCCCAGGGCGACGTCGCCGGCGCGCAGGAGGCCTCGCAGAAGGCGAAGATGTTCGCGCTCATCGGCTTCGGCGTGGGCCTGGTGATCATCATCCTCTCGATGATCTTCAACGGCGCCGTGTTCATGAATGCCATCCGTGAAGCTCAGGCGAATCGCTAGTCTCGCAGTCGTGGCCGCCGCCGGCGCGTGGGTGCTCTACACCTTCGCGCCGACGGCGTACGGCTTCTATCCCCAGTGCCCCTTCCGGCTGCTGACGGGCCTCGAATGCCCGGGCTGCGGCACCACGCGCGCGCTGCACCACCTGCTGCACGGCCGCGTGGAGGAAGCCTTCCGCTTCAACCCCATGCTCTTCGTGCTCCTGGCCGTGGCGCTGTTCGCGCTGCCCAGCCTCCTGCGCGGCCGCTCCCCGCGGTTCCTCATGCAGCCGTGGTTCGCCTGGACGGCGTTCTTCGTCCTGACCGGCTACTGGATCGTGCGCAACACGCCGCTCTACCCGTTCTGATCGGGAGCTTCATACACGAAGGGCGCAGGAGGATGCCCCTGCGCCCCTGGAAGCATGCGTACTACTTGTGGTCGCTGAAGAACGTCCACTCGCCGACCGGGTGGCCCTGCTGGAGCTGCTGCGCCTGCAGGTAGCCGTCGATCGCGCCCAGGATGGCGACGATGCCGGACGGGATGCCGCACGCGATGAGGCCCACCAGCCACACCACGATGGCAACGATGCCTTTGGTCTTCTGGCCCATGATGATGTACCCGACGCCTCCGGCGACGAGCAGGTTCAGGACCATCACCAGGATCGGGTCTTTCGGCGGGTTGGTCGGGTGGACAAGGCCACCGCCGGAAGGCGGCGGTGGAGTAGGAAAGCTGGCCATGAAATCTCCTTAGAGCGATTTTTCGGCGAAGTCGGTGACGACGGGGATGCGCGGCTTCTTCCCGCCAACTGCCTGGATGATGCAGTAAATGTGCAGGATCAGCAGGCCGATCCACACGACGCAGTTCACGATCGCCAGACCGCAGCCGATCCCGGCGTTGCGGATCACGATACCGAGCACGAACAGCACGACCCAGATCACGACGTCCAGGATCAGCAGGCCCACGCCGTTCTTGGCGTGCCAGTGGATCTCGGGGTCTTCCTTCTTCGTCAGATACGGGATGAGAGCGAGCAGGCCGAGGTACGAGAGCACGACCATGAGCGTCCGGTCGGAGCTGGGGCTGACGCCACCCGGCGGCGGTGGCGGTGGAGGCGTGTACGACCCGCCTCCCGGCGGCGGAGGAGTCGCAGGGGGGACGGTGGGCGGAGGAATCTCGCTCATTTCTTCTCCTTGCTGGTTGCTTGAGACCCTTGGATTCTAATCGCTTTTGAAGCGACGCAGGCGGCGTTCGGCAGCGAGCAGAGATATCACCGATAGCAGCGCCGACAGCGTGAGCGCAATCACGATCGGAATGGTCGCGGAGAACGCGCCGTGCTCCACGCCCACCACCCGCAGGAAGTAGCTCATCACCGGCCGCGCCATCAGCACCATCACCGCCGCGACATACGCCAGCGAGATGGCCATGTAGGCGAACCCGCCCAGCGACAGCCCCACCTGCAGCGGGTTCTCCGCGTTGAAGTCGGGCGACAGCGCGCCGAGCCCCACGCCGAGACTGACCAGCGTCACCGCCAGCAGCAGCGCGCCCGCCAGCGTGAACGTCCACACCACCGGGTTCGCGCCGAGGATGAAATTCGCGAACGCCGTGAGCAGCAGCGAGAGCAGCGTCAGCGGCGCCGCGTACACCGCCACCTTCACCAGCAGGAAGTCGCGGTAGGAGATCGGCGCGCTCTGGATGATCCAGAACGCCTTCCCCTCCGCCGACACCGACGGATACGCGAAGCGCAGACAGATCGCCGCGATCACGAACCCCGACATGCCCAGGTTCGCATACGCCACCAGCGTCGCGCGCGCGTCGCCGCCGAGGGGGAGCATGCGGATGTTGTACAGATAGATGAACAGCAGCGCACCCATCAGGAACACCTGCGACCACTGCGCGACGTCCCGCCCGATCGTGCGCACCTCCTTGCCGATCATTGCCCGCAGCGGCGGGTCCGCGCGCGCGAAAAGCCGGTCCAGCACCCGCGTCGCGGACGGCGCGCCGATCGCCGTCGGGGCCATGCTCTCCCGCGCCCGCACGAACGCGCGGAAGTACCACGCCCGCGCCAGCAGCACGAACGCCGCGAACGCGATCGCCGCCGTCAGCGCGATCCGCGGCGCCAGCCACGGCGCGTCGCTCCGCGTCATCAGCTCCGCGAGCGCCGTGCTCGGATAGATGCTCATCGACGGCAGCTCGATGGCCCGCAGCACCTCCGCCACGTCGACCGTCGTCAGCTCGGTGAAGAACCGCTCCGGACGGCTCATGCGGAACGCGATGACCACCAGCGTCAGCACGAGCACGGCGATCGACGCCACGATCTGATACACGCGCCGCACCGGAAACCAGCGCACGAGCAGCAGGATCACGATCGAGGCGAGCGTCACCGGGATCGTCAGCAGCAGCGCCAGGTTCGCCAGCACCGCGGGATAGAACGAGAACGGCTTGTCGTACTGCCGCGCGAACGCCACGAGCAGCGGCACGAGGAAGAGGAACACCACCGTCGCACTCTGCACCAGCGTCTTCAGCCACCGCGACAGGGCAATGCCCAGCTTCGCGCGCGGCCCGGCGTGGTAGATGTCCAGGTCGAGGTCCGTGAAATACGACGCGATCGCCGCGGCCATGGCGGACGAGAACAGCGTCACCGTCGCCACCAGGAACACCAGCCCGAGGAGATTGCGCAGCAGCCCGAGGGCAAAGACCGGCGTGTCGGATTCGACGTTCGCGATCGCCCGGAACAGCCGCGCGAAGAGCGCGTAGTCGCCGGCGAGGAACACCGCCACGACCGCCAGCACGATCGCCGTGCGGACGAACGTGGACGCGTTGAACGGACGAAGCCGCGCGGCGGCGATGCGCACCGGCCACATGATCAGAGCGCGATCACGTGAGAGATGTACTGCCCGTCGCAGACCTTCGTTCGCGTGCCGTCCGCGCCCACGTGGTACACCGCTCCGCCGTTCGTGTACACGATCGAGCCGTCCTCCGCCACGTCGTAGCAGCCGACGCCCTTCGCCACGACCTCCGTCTTCATGCCGCGCTGCCGCACGAGGTGCCAGGACGACGGCACGAGCGACTCGGGATCCGCATCCTGTTCCTTCGTCTTCTCCCGCGCCCGGATCAGGTTGTCCCACATCATCATCTGCTTCACGTCCGCGCCCTTCTGGTTCGCGGTGCCGGCGGTCGTGAGCTGCTTGCCGCTGTAGCGCGTGGTGAAGAAGTTGAGGAAGTGCATCAGCGCGAAGAGCAGGCGGACGGGGAACATCAGGAAGTCGAGGTTGGCGCGCCAGAACGACGGCTTCTCCGGCCCGACGTGCGGACGGCGGATGTAGTACAGCGTGCCGTCCGCGGTCATGGCCGGGCGGATCAGGTCCGCGCCCTTCTCCTCGGCGACGACGTCGAGCTGGGCGGTATCGGCGTCCAGGCGGTTGATGACCGTCGGGGCGAACGAGCGCGCGATCCCCTGCTGGTCGCGGGCGATGCCGCTGGAGGCGTACACGATCTCGCGCCGCTCGCCCGGCACCCAACTCGGGTTGAAATCGAGCGAGTCTCCCTCGGTCAGCTCCGCGTAATCCGTGGCGTCGGGATTCATCACCGCGATGGACGAGCTGCCGTCGCGCTTCGGCGTGGAGCAGACCACGAGGTTGTGCCGCCGGTCGAGGGCGAGGTCTTCATAGAGATGATCCGCGCCATGCACGACGCGCGTCTCGTTCAGCGTCTCCGGATCGAACGAGAACAGGCCGTTGACGCCCTGTCCGCCGAGGGCGTAGAGGACGTGGCCCTTCGCCGGCCCGCGGGTGAGGCTGCGGACCGACAGCACGATCCCCTCGTCGTCGTCCGCGTCCTGCCCCCACAGCACGCGGCTGTTCATCAGCCGCCCGTACATGAACTGCGCCCCGCTGCCCTGCGTCTTCCACGCGTTGCGCTGCGCGACGCGCATCAGCCGCTCGCGCACCTCGTGCGCGAACTTCGACTCGACCGGCCGCGGCGCGGCGCCGTCGTACTTCAGATGCAGCTTCCCCGTGGCGACGTAGGCAACGCTGATGGACATGGACAGGGAATGGTAGCGCACCGCTGTCATCCTGAGCCGGCGAAGCGCGGCGAAGGATCCCCTGCCGATAGCACGCGTCGCGCGCCAATCAGGGGGGTCCTTCGCCGTCTACGCGGCTCAGGATGACAGCGGTTGCCCCTACGTGAGTGGCGCGACCTCGTCGAACCAGCGCATCGTCGACTCCCCCCGCGCCTTGCGCGACTTCGCCTTCTCCACGCCGAGGACGAGCAGCCGCTCGATCAGCCGGGCGTACTTCAGCTCCGTCGCTTCCCACAGCTTCGGGTACATCGAGATGTTCGTGAAGCCGGGGATGGTGTTGATCTCGTTCAGGTACAGCCGGTTCGTGCCCCGCTCGAGAAAGAAGTCCACGCGCGCGAAGCCCGAAGCGCCCACGGCTTTGAACGCCGCGATCGCCATGCGCTGGATCTCCGCGGCCCGGTCGCCCGTCAGCTTCGCCGGGATCACCAGCGACGACTTGTTCTCGACGTATTTGTCCGTGTAGTCGTAGAACTCGCGGCCGACCACGATCTCGCCCGGTACCGACGCCTGCGGCGTCTCGTTGCCGAGGATCGAGACCTCGATCTCCCGCGCGTCCACGCCGCGCTCGACCAGCACTTTTTCGTCGAAACGGAACGCGTGGTCCATGGCCTTGGCCAGGTCCGCGTCGTTCTTCACCTTCGTCACCCCTACCGACGACCCGGTGTTCGCCGGCTTGACGAAGTAGGGGAGGCGCAGCGCGTTCGTCACCGCGCGGATCACGCGCTCCCGCTCGTTGCGCCAGTCGTGCTCCTGCACCGGGACGAACTCCACCATCGGCAGCTTCGCCGCGGCGAAGGCCTGCTTCATGTGCACCTTGTCCATGGCCACCGCCGACGCCGTGACACTGCTGCCGCAGTACGGCAGGCCGAGGATCTCCAGGTAGCCCTGCAGCGCGCCGTCCTCGCCGCCCGTGCCGTGGGTCAGCGGCAGGATGATGTCCATCGTCGCCGTGCGCGACCAGATCTCGAACGAGAAATCCGCGTCGCCCTCCGCGCTCTTCTCCTCGCCCGCGAGGATCCGCGCGCTCCGTTCCGGCGCGACGAACCTCCCGTCGCGCGCGATGCACACCGGCGTGAAGGCGATGCGGTCCTTCGGGGCCGCGTTCACCACCGACCGCGCCGAGAGAATCGAGACTTCGTGCTCGGCGGACCTTCCGCCGAAAAGGAGTACGACGTTGAGCATCTACCGTCCGATGGGAATGCTTCCCAGCAAGTACTTCAGGTCTTCGTCCCGCCACCTGACGCCGCCGCCGAAGGTGAAGGCCGTGTCGTTGAGCGCGTTGTCGATGCCGCTGGTGACGAACAGGCGCGGCGTGCGCGGCTTCTCCTTGCGCACCGTGTACTCGCCGTAGAGGCGGAGGTGCGGGTTGTCGTCGCGGCGCTGGCCGAAGTCGAACGCCTCGCCCGTCACCACCAGCCGGTCGTTGAGGCGGTAGTCCGCGCCGACGCCTCCGGTGTTGTCGAACAGGCCCACGCGCACCGCCAGCGAGGGGTCGAGCTGCCAGCCCACCTGGCCGGAGATCAGGAAGTCGCGCTCGTAGCGGCTCGTCTCCGTGACGATCGTCTCGCGCTCGCCCGTCTCCGGGTTGGTGCGCGTCTCCACGTTCACCTTGTCGCGGCGCTTGCCGCGCGGGTCGTCGCTCAGCGCGATGTTGTAGAAGCGGTTGATGTCCGGGTTCGGGATCAGCCGCAGGCCGACCTCGCTGCGCGAGTTGCCCGAGCCGTACTGCCGCGGCTCGATCCCCTCGATCCGCTGCTCGGCCAGGCCCGCGTAGTAGTCCGCGCGGATGCCGAGGTCCATCTGGATGCGGGTGGCGCGGCCGAGGGTCTCCTGCAGCGATTTCACACCGCCTTCGACGGACGACAGCGCGCTGGTGAGCTTGTCGTGCGCCTCGTCGCTGTAGAACAGCTTGCCCACGGTTCCTTCGCCGCTCTTCACCTTGCCGGTGATGTCGTTCAGGTTGTCGGCGGTCACGCGCAGGTCCGCGGAGAGCCCGCGCAGGTTCTGGACGACCGAACGGACGTCCCCGCGGTTCTCACCGATCGTCCCGCCCATCTGCTGCGCCACGCGGTCGATCGAGTCCGCCAGGCGCGGGATCTCGCTGCGCAGGTGCTCGGTGATGATGCGCGTGTTCTCCAGAGTCGCGTCGACGTTGCCGCGGTTCGCCGCGATGAGCAGGCGCGTCTCGGCGGTGATGGCGTGCACGTTGGCGACGATCTCGTCGAGGCGCTGCTGGCCCGAGGGGCCGGCGGTGACGGCGCGCAGCGACTCGGTGATGGCCTTCACGTCGTCGGCGATCGCTTTGACCTGGTCCGTCACGTCGTCGAAGCTCGCCGGCTGCGTGCCCGGGAGCGTGATCTCGCCCTTCGTCGACAGGACCGGCGCCTGCGTCGAGCCCGGATCGAGCTCGATGTACTTCTCGCCGAGGAGGCCGAGGTTGGCGACCTTCGCCTGCGCGTTCGTGTGCAGCGGGACGTCGTCGTCGACTTCCATCGTCACGACCGCGCGGCCGTCGGGGAGGACCTTGATGTCGGTCACGTGGCCCTTGCGCACACCCGCGATGCGGACGGCCGACTCGTCGTCGAGGCCGGCCACGTCGTCGAAGACGGCCTTCACGATGTGCGTGGTCTTCGACCGGCTCAAGCTGATGTCCTCGATGCGGAGGACGAAGTATCCGAGAACGGCCAGGGCGATCAGCATCACGATGCCGACTTTTGCTGCAGACGTCATTTTGTAGGCTCCGGTCGGTTGGAGAGTGGATCGATGCCCGCTCTTCTGAGCATCTGGAAAAGCGTAGCAAGCGGCAGTCCGACTACGTTCGTGTAGCTGCCGTGGATGGAATCGATGAACATGGCGCCGATGCCCTGGACGGCGTAGGCGCCGGCTTTGTCGAGCGGCTCGCCGGTGGCGACGTACCACTCGATCTCGTCCGCCGACAGCGGCAGCATCCGCACCTCGGACTCCGCCACCCGGGTGTCGTGATGGTCGCGCTCGACGTTCTGCAGCGTGACCCCGGTGTAGACGACGTGCGTCTTGCCCGCGATGGTGGAGAGCATGCGCGCGGCGTCGGCCGCGTCCACGGGCTTCTCGAGCAGCTCGTCGCCCAGGAGCACGGTCGTGTCCGCGGCGATGACCCAGCGGCCCGGATGCTCGCGCGCCAGCGCGCTCGCCTTGTCCCGCGACAGCCGCGCCACGTACTCCTCCGGCGCCTCGCCGTCCTGGTGAACCTCGGGCACATGGCTCGGCCGGACCTCGAAATCGAGCCCGATCGAGGCCAGCAGCTCACGCCGTCGCGGCGACGCCGAGGCGAGGATGAATTTCACGGCGCGAAGTCTATAAGAGTTAGGACTTGGGACTGAGTGATCGGTTCACATAGAGAATCACGACGATCTTCGCCTCGGCCACGATCTTGTAGATGATCCGCAGCTCGTCCGTCCGGTAGCTCCACAGTCCCTTGAGCGGCTCGAACAGCGGGGCGCCGGCGATCGGGTCGAGCTCGATCCGGCGCAGCGCGGCGTCGTAGATCGGAGGGACCGACCTGGCGAAGCGCAGGCGCTCGTACTTGCCGCGCTGCTCGACCTCCTCCTCGTCCGCCTCCGCCAGCTTCGCGAACAGCAGCGAGTCGTTGGCGATCTCGATCGTCTCCCGCAGCGCCATGTACTCGTCGTGCGAGACCAGCACCGCCACCGGACGCCCGTTGCGCTCGAAGACCGTCCGCGCGCCCGTCGCCTCGCACTCGCGGATCAGGTCGCGCGACTCTTCGGGCAGGTCGAGGACGTTCAGGCGTTTCACGAGACGGCGGTCTTGAGGTACGCGCGGAAATCCGCACCGAGCTTCGGGTGCCGCAGCGCGTAGTCCACGGTCGCCTTCAGATATCCGAGCTTCTCGCCGGCGTCGTAGCGCGTGCCCTTGAAGACGTAGCCGTAGAAATCGCCCGTGCGCACCAGCTCGCGCAGCGCGTCCGTGAGCTGGATCTCGCCGCCCGCGCCGCGCTCGGTCTTCTCCAGCAGGGGGAAGATCTCCGGGGGCAGGATGTAGCGCCCGATGATCGCGTACTGCGACGGCGGCTTCACCTTCGGCTTCTCGACCATGTCCGTGACCTTGAACCGCCGCTCGCCGACGAGCTCCCCGGCCACGATGCCGTAGCGCGAGGTTTCCTCGCGGGACACTTCCATCAGCGCCACGACCGGCTTGCCGGTCTCCTCGAACACCTGCCGCATCTGCAGCAGGCACGGCTCCTCGGCCAGGATGACGTCGTCCGGCAGCACGACGGCGAACGGATGGTCGCCGACGGCGTCCTTCGCCGTCAGCACGGCGTGGCCGAGGCCGAGGGCTTCCTTCTGGCGGACGGAGATGAGGTCGACCATCCGGCTGACGTTGTCCACCTCGGCCAGCAGGTCGTTCTTCCCCCGCTCCTGCAGCGAGCGCTCGAGCTCCGCGGTGCGGTCGAAGTGGTCCAGGATCGTGTCCTTCCCCTTCGAGGTGACGATGATCAGCTTGTCCAGCCCCGAGTCGCGCGCCTCCTCGATCCCGTACTGCAGGATCGGCTTGTCGACGAGCGGCAACATCTCCTTGGGGATGACCTTCGTCGCCGGAAAGAAGCGGGTCCCGAATCCCGCGCAGGGAAAGACGCACGTGCGGAGGCTGTTCATGGGGGGCGAAGGATATCTCAGGGGGCGGGGGACAGGGCGCGGGGGGCAGGAGAAACAACCCGGCTGTCATCCTGAGCCGGCGTAGCGCGGCGAAGGACCCCCTGCCGAGAGCACGTGAAGCGCTCACCGCACGGGGTCCTTCGCCGTCTACGCGGCTCAGGATGACAGCGCCTCTCTCTCCTGTCCCCCGCGCCCTGCGCCCTGCCCCCTGAATCATGGCGGCCTGTTTGCTTAGCCCGCCTGTGGTACAACATCATCGATACGGCCCGACATGCGTAAATCTCTCATTCTCCTCGGCATCCTTCTGGTCACCCTTCCGGCAGCGGCGCAGTGGCGCCGGGCCGGGCTGCACGGCGCGGACGTCCGCGCCCTCATCGCCGATCCGGGCGACCCGGACACCCTCTATCTGGGCACGAGCGGCGGCGAGGTGTACGTCTCCCGCGACGGCGCGAAGAGCTGGACGTCGCCGCGCAATGGCATCCCCTTCCCCGGCTACGTGGTCGACAACCTCGTCCTCGACGCCAAAGGCCATCTCTGGGCGGCCGCGTGGGGCCTGTGGGGCGGCGGCGCGATCGCGATGTCGGCCGACGGCGGCAAGACCTGGGTGCGCCGCGACGCGGGCCTCGAGGACTTCTCCGTCCGTGCCATCGCCATCGATCCGAACGATCCGAGCTTCGTCATCGCCGGCGGCCTGACCGGCGTGTACCGCAGCAAGGACGCCGGCAAGTCGTGGACGCAGATCTCCGACCAGATCAACGTCGAGTCGCTGGCCATCGACCCGCGCACGAACGACCGCATGTACATCGGCACGTGGCGCCAGGGCTGGCGCACGGACGACGGCGGCAAGACCTGGAAGCACATCGCCAACGGGATGGTGCTCGACACCGACATGTTCTCGATCTACATCGACCCCGCGAACGCGGACAACGTGTGGGTCGCGACGTGCGGCTGGGTCTACAACTCGAAGAACACCGGCGACCTCTGGACGCGCTACAAGGACGGCTTCGACAACCGCCGCATCCACGACGTGAAGATCGACCCGAGCGATCCGAACGTGATCTACGCGGGCTCCGTCGCGGGGCTCTACCGCTCGAATGACGGCGGCACGAAGTTCGGCGTGATCTCGGATACGGGCCTGGTGATCAACTCCATCGTCCTCCATCCGAAGCGCCCGGAGCGCATCATCCTCGGCATCGAAGGCGACGGCGTCTACATCTCCGAGGATCGCGGGCAGACGTTCCGGCGCACGTCGGAGGGCCTCTACAACCTGCGCATCACCACCATCGCGCCGGACCCGTTCCAGCGCAACCGGGTCTACGCCGCGGTCGTCTTCGGCGGCGCGGCCTCGGGCATCTACCGCTCCAACGACGCCGGCAAGACCTGGGAGCGCGCCAGCAAGACCGCGCTGCCCGAGGTGCTGTCGCTGGCGATCGCGTCGGAGACGGATGCGGAAGTGAAGTTCCTGGCCGGTACGGAAAAGGGCTTCTTCTGGAGCAACGACGGCGAGCAGTGGACGCAGGCCGAGCCGTCCGGGTTCCCGATCCGCGTGGACAAGCTCGTGCGCTTCAACCGCAACCGGTCCTTCGCGGCGACGGCCGAGGGCGTCTTCACGACCAAGGACGGCGGGAAGAACTGGTACCGCCTGGCCGGCGCCACCAGCCGCGCGGTGGACATCTCCATCGGCACGCTGGCCGGCGGGAAGGCGCTGTACGCGCTGACCGCGGCGGGCCTCGAGGTGTTCGACGGCTCCGCGTGGCTCACCGTCGCGGACGCGCCGGCCAGAGGCCGCTCGATCGCCATCCGGACCATCGGCGGCGTGGACCACGTGTTCATCGCCGGCGCGTCAGGCGTCAAAGCCGGAACGATCGACGGCGAGCGGAAGTGGCGCGCGACGACCGCGCCGGACGCGCAATACGCCTCCGTCCACGGCGGCAGCCGCACCAACGGCCAGATGCTGTTCGTCACGTCGCGCCAGCAGCGCGAGGTGCTCGTCGGCGAGCCGACCGAGACCGAGTGGAGCGAGCTGACCCTGCCGCTGCGCGGCACGGAGATCACGTCCGTCGTCCCCGACCCCTTCAGCCGCGACCGCTACTACCTCGGCACCCTCGGCGAGGGCGTGTGGGTCTACGAAGGCAAGATGCAGCGCTACGTCGCCCGCGAGCCCCAGAACCGGGCCCAGGTCACGGGTGGGGGCCAGTAAGGCAGGGGACAGGGCGCAGGGCGCAGGGCGCAGGAGAGCCGGGTTCGTTCTCTCTCTCCTGCCCCCTGCGCCCTGTCCCCTGTCCCCTCATCTGGGGTCGTAGTACCGCACCGCCAGCACACCCAGCCCCTTCTTGCCCTGCTCCGACTTCGGGTCGTCGTTCACGACCACCATCGCGTTCGGCAGCGCGTTGTCGTAGATCAGGATCGAGCGCGTGGCCTTGCGCGGCTCGCCCATCGCGGCGCGCCGCTCCTCGAACGCCTTGCGCACGTGCGGCAGGAGCACGAACAGCTCGAAGCGGACGGACGTCAGCCGGTCTTTCCTGAACTCCAGGGTGAGGGACTTGTCGCCGCCGTAGTCGACGACCAGCTCGTTCGCGTCCTTCCCCTGCTTCGGGTTCCACGCCTGGAGGGCGTGCAACGCCTCGGCGCGCCGCATGCCGATGGTCAGATGGAACGCGTCGAGCCGCATCCAGTCGGTGTTGGGCGCGGCGATCGCGAGGAGCAGGGCGAGGATTGCGGCAGCCATCAGTGGATGTAAGGGGCGTCGGGCTGCTCCACATTCCGGCGCGACTGGATGATCGACGTGGCCAGCATCGCCCGGCGGCCGATCTCCTCCCACTGCGCGGAGCGGACCAGGTCCGGCACGGCCAGCGAGGGCCCCAGGTTGACGGCGATGCAGCCGGCGTCGAGATAGGCGTCGATCATGTCCAGCGGCACCGGGCCGCCCGCCAGCATCGGCACGTCCCGGATCGGCCCGCGGATGGTGCGGATGTAGTCCGGGCCGCCGAGGTGATGGGCGGGATAGACCTTGACCACGTCGCAGCCCGTTTCCCAGGCCCGGATGATCTCCGTCGGCGTCGCCGCCCCGGCGATGCACAGCAGGTCGTTCTCGTTCGCGTACTCGATCACGTGCGGGTCCGTGTGCGGCGAGACGATGATCTCCGCCCCCGCCCGCCGCGCCAGCGCCGCGTCGTTCGTGCTGCGCACCGTCCCCGCCGCGATCGCGACCTGCGGCCCGTACTTTTCCGCCATCGACGCGATCAGCTCGATCGCGTCCGGCGTGGTCAACGTGATCTCCACCAGCCGGATCCCGTTGCGTGCATACGCCTCCGCCACCGCCTCCGCGACCTCCGCGTTGTCCTCCCGGACCACGCCGACGATCTGTTCCGTGTAAACGCGCGCGAGCAGCTCTTTCCGTGACATGCCGCGCAATAGTTTAACGCGGCCCCGCCGGGTGCAGCAGGACCGCGCTCCCCGGAGCCCGCCGCCGCTGAAATTTGCTCCCACGAGCTCCGACCCAGCTCCTGGAGCTGAATCCAGCACAAAAATGCTGCGCGCAGCACCAACGAGCTCCGACCCAGCACAAATGAGCTGAAAACAGCACGAACGAGCTGATTCCAGCAAAAATGAGCTCCGCCCCAGCACAAATGAGCTCCGCCGAAGCTCGCAGATGCTGAAAACAGCACAAACGAGCTGAAATCAGCACAAAACGAGCTGAAATCAGCTCCCCGGACCCCGCTGCCCCATGTAGGGCGCGGCTTCAGCCCGCCCCCCGGACGGGGAGTGCGGAGGCAACCAACCGCCTCCGCTTTCCTATTCGGTCGCCTCAGCGCGCGAACGCGCGAATCCGAAAACGGAGGCGACTGCCTCCGCACTCCATGTCGAATCCGTCACGTCCAGGCAGCCGACCCAGCCCGGCGACGGCGCGCGATCGATACGAACGTCGGAGCGCCGCCGTCCCGGCGGCTGTCCGGGCGGCGTCCCCGCCGCCCGCGCAGAACCGCGAGCGTCCCGCCTGGCGAGACCTCCGGCGAGAACCCAATCCCGGCGCAGCCCGCCCACCGGCGGCTCCCGTAACACCTTCCACCTCGAACGACGAGCCTGCGAGAAATGCTCGGGAACCGGCGAGAAATGCTCGGGAACCGGCGCGGAATGCTCACGAACCGGCGAGAAATGCTCGCGAAGCGGCGGAAAATGCTCACGAACCGGCGAGAGATGCTCACAAACCGGGAAAGAATGTTCGCGAACCGGCGAGAAATGCTCACGAACCGGGAAAGAATGCTCGGGAACCGGCGAGGAATGCTCACGAACCGGCGGGAAATGTTCAAGAACCGGGAAAGAACGTTCAAGAACCGGCGAGGAATGCTCGCGAACCGGCCGGAAATGTTCGCAAAGCGAAAACGAATCCGCGTAAACCGCGCGGCGATCCGCGGCTGAACCACGAACACGTCCCCTCAAGGTGTCTTTCCTCCGGACATCCATCCGGAAATCCGGTCGCCACCGCCCACCCACCTCCGATACCGTCCCACTCACCAATTTCGGAGGTCCTCATCGAACGTGCTGATCCGAGACGCGGCATCTGAATTCATCCGCCACTGCCAGTCGATCCGGAAGCTCTCCCCCCACACCATCCGCGCCTACGAGCTCGACCTCTCCCGCTTCACCCAGTTCCGCGGCAGGCGCAAAGCCGTTGCCTCCTGCGACAAGGCCGTCATCCACGACTACGTCCGCCACCTCTTCGACGTCCGCTCGCTCAAGGAAGCCAGCGTCAAACGCCACCTGGCCACCCTCCGCTCCTTCTTCCGCTGGCTCGAAGAAGAGCACGAGGCCGTCGAAGACCCCTTCCGCGGCGCCCGCATCCGCATCCGCATGCCCAAGCGCCTCCCCCGCGTCATCGCCAAAGCCGACCTGAGGCGCCTCCTCCTCCACACCCCGCCGCTACAATTCTCGGATCTCACCGCCTACGTCGCCACCGAGCTCCTGTTCGCGACAGGGATGCGCGTCAGCGAGCTCGCCGGCCTCCTCGACCACGCCGTCGACCTCGAAGACGGCACCATCACCATCATCGGCAAAGGCAACCGCCAGCGCCGCGTCTTCGTCCCCGACGAGCTCAAATCCGTCCTCCACGACTACCGCACCGCCCGCGACCGCGCGCCCACCACCGCCGCCACCTTCCTTATCAACTCCCGCGGCGCCGCCGCCTCCCCCCAGATGATCCGCCGCCTCATCCGCCTCCACGGGGAACGCTCCGCCGTCCGTGACCGCGTGACCCCCCACATGTTCCGCCACTCCGTGGCGACGTACCTCTTGGAAGAAGGCGTGGACATCCGCTACGTGCAACGGTTGCTGGGCCACCGGAGTATCTCGACGACGGAGATCTACACGCATGTCGCCGATGCGGCGTTGAAGGTGCGGATCACGGAGAGGCACCCTCGGAGGGGGATTGTGGGGAGGTAGGAGCCGAGCGTCAGACCAGCGAGAGCATCGGTGCGCTGCGCGTGAACCATCTGCGCTTCAGGCCCAATGTGAACTTTCGACCTGCTCCAGCGGTCCACCTGCTGCATAAAAGGTTATGCCACATGCCTAGGCTCCGCCGGTCGCATAATTGTTATGCGACAGAGCATGCCGACATTACCCCGGGAGATCACGTCAGAACGCCGCGAGCCACGCAGACCGCCCACGCCAGTTCCCCGGCCGCCGCGAGATGTCGGCGACCATGATGTGCACCGACATCCTTCGCTGCCGGCGTTCGAGGTATCCGCAGCGCGTTGGACCAGGCATGATGAATATCCCTGCCGAGCCTACGCACCATCCGCCGCGATACACTGCAAATCCCACGATCGAGGCGCTGTCGATATACATGTTAGGCGCACTGGGAAAATGCGTCACAGCTAGCAGGACGACAGCGCAGTCGTGCAAACTGGGCCCGGCAAAGACCAAGGGTCTGCATCGCGTTGCCTAATGAATACGCGAACATAGTAGACTCGATTACTGAGTAACTGAGGATATGAAGAAAGGGCAGGGTGCTGGCCACGCGGCAGCTCAATCACCGTGGCGATAGTTTTAAAGTCCGATACGGTTGAGAATTCGAAACGGTAGCTTGCTGCGCCGGCGTTGCCATCGGTCGCTACCAACCCGTAGGTCCGCGGCACGACGCTATCGCACCATTTGAAACTGACGGCGTTGCGAGCGATGAACCGACATGTCGGCCCCGGCCTAGACCACGCGTCGCTATCGCTGTGTCGCACGCTGACGCGGACGTAGTATGCCACGTCATATCTCAGAAACGGATATCCGGCCAAAGCGGGAGTTTGTCCTTTCGGAATAGTAACCACGTTCGCATTTGTGAAGGTTGGATCGGTAGCGAACTCGAACTGATATTGCCCAAAGGTGGAATTGCCGTCATCAGCAGCGAGACCCCAGGAAAGCGTCGGCGTCTCAGGGCACCACTTGAATTTCAAGCTATTTCGCGCAGTGATGGAACATACTGTACCCGGCGCCGACCACGTATCATTATCGCTGTTGCGTACGCTGACACGAACATAATATGAAATGTCATACTTCAGAAACGTATATCCAGACATTGCCGGAGTTGCGCCCCTGGGGACGATAATAGGCATCGCGTCGCTGAAGGTAGGATCAACAGAAAACTCGTACCTGTACTGCCCGAACGCTAAGTTGCCATCGCTGGCGGCAAGACCCCAGCTTAGCGATGGCGTGTCGCCGCACCACCTGAACTTCACATCGCCTGCTGCCTGAGAAGTTACGGAGATGAAGCCGCAGAGAAAGACGAGGTGCACCATCTGTCGGACCGCCATGTCGCACGCCCTTTCATCAAATGGGTTGTCCGCTAAGATAGTGTCGTAAACATTGAAATCGTTTCACGTACAAGGCTCTCGATCGCAAAACAGAAGCGGTCGAAGTCGTGAGGCGCCTAACTTCACGCTGAAGCTGGTGCGGCCCGCCTTCGGCCCGGCAGCCGAGCTGCCTGCCTCGTCGCCAGCGCGGTGGCGTCACGCCGGTTGCAGATCGCGTCGCGCTGCTTCAGCTTAATCGCGGCAACCGGCGCGCCGCTCCGGCTTCGGCACGCGAGACCGGCCGCACAGCTTAGCGTGAGATCCGTTAGGTGCGCCGAATCACGAGTTTCGTTGATTGCACGGGCGTAGGAACGTGGCGAGAGCCGCCATCCACTTGATGACGTTCCAGCCCACGAAGCAGGTCATGGTCCCATCGAAAGGTGTCATGATTTGCCCGATGCAGCCGCCAAGAAGCTACTTCGCTGCCGTTTACGAAACTCGCCTCGTTGAAAACGAAGAACTGACGATCGTCGCTGCGCCTGTCAAAGTCGAGATCTTCACCGGGCCTGCGCACGTGTATCGTTTATCGAACCACCAAGCGGTGGTGCCACTGAATGGCGAGCTCGGCGAAGAGGTTGAGATTCCGTCGCCGCCGCCTATCGACTTTGAGGCCGGCAAGCGTTACATCATGGTGGCCACGCACACGCGCGAGAACCCCGCCTCGGCGGAGGCGGAATGTGGACGGCTTATCGATCGGATCACAGGAATCTTCAGCATTCTGACGGCACCAACATTATTTGCGCGGCCGATGTACACGGGTTGGGTTGGTCTTATACCCAGTGCGCCAGTCAACACTCAGGTCATGTTCTCGAAACCAGAAAAGCTCCACGGCGCGAATCTTGAGAAGGGCATCTCGGTCGCACGGTCAGTATTGGCGCAAGATGCGACCATGCGCGATCGATTCGACCTCATAGCGCGCCTTTTCAATCGCAGCATAGGCATGGCGCCATCAGATGAGGCTTTTCTGTGGGCATGGACGTGCCTTGAAGTCTTCCCCATGTGCGCCACGCAGAAATACAAGCATGTTGCTCCGTATCTCGCGAAGATAACTGGCTTTTCGGAAGGCGAGGTGCTCAGACTGGTGGACATTCGAGCATTGCACGCGCTCCGATCGAAGCTCGTTCACTCCGGCCGCCTCGGTTTGACCGCGTCTGAGCTGTATTCAAAGCTGAGCATGATTCGAGGTGTCGTTTACACCGTCATGCGCGGCATGTGCGGTCTTCCATACGACGGTGAGCTTGATCGCGTCGCGTCCCGGTCGGGCACCTAACTTTGGCGTGCGGCCGGGAACATGGGTGACAAATCAGACCGGGCACATAGGTTACACCTTGTGACTGTCGTTCGACCGCTCGACGGTCGATCTTTCGGCGCTAAACACCCTACTCGCGGAGCGTCAGCAACGGATTCAATTCGCTCGATAGACGCTGTCGACACGACGACCGGTTGTTCGATCACGTGGGGGATCAACTCTCGATGCGTCGTGCTCCGACGCCCTCTCGCGCACGTGAATCACCCATAGAACCGCATTTCCCGTTCATCGAAGCGAGCGAGCAGCACCGGTCCGTAGTAGAGCGACCAGATCCCGTCGTCGATCTCCTCGAGTCCGACCCATTCGCCGCGCAGCGTCTTGCTCGTGAAGATCAGGCTGTTCTTCCAGCGCATCATCCCGTTCTGTCCGACCTTCCGGGTCTCCACATGGCCGGCGTATTCGACCGGCGGAAGCGTCTCTGGATAAGACCGCTGCGACTGACGATAGATCGTCGCCGGCCGCTTCTGCCCGAGCGCCTCGTGCGGACGTTCGTGGTTGTAGGTGTGACGGAATTCGTCGAAGCGCCTCTGCTGACGCTCCATCGTCTGGTCGGGTGGTCGCGCCGTTTCGGCTTTGAGCG